>DMEZ01000073.1:0-374 GCA_003450735.1 Elusimicrobiota bacterium
GAGATCCAGGCGCTGCTCGACGACCTCAACGGGAGATTCACGACCTATCCGAACACCGGCAGCCGCCGGGACGCGCAGTTCAACACCTCGGAGGCCAAGGACAACGCCCTCTGGGCGGAGAACAACCTCAAGGCCATCCGGGGGACGGGCGCCGAGCCGCTCAAGGCCCTCATCGAAGCGGGGGGGCAGGCGGCGAAGACCCTGGTCTCCATGTGCGACTCCTATCTCGCCATGGACCATCTCGCGGGAGAAGCAAAGCAATAAACCGAATTTGATAGGATGGGGCCTGCGATGATGACCGCGGTCCCTCTCTCGGAGTCCCTTTCCCGCGTTCGCTCCTCCATCGAGCGCCGCGCCGCCCGGGCCGGCGAGCT
>DMEZ01000073.1:475-901 GCA_003450735.1 Elusimicrobiota bacterium
CGCGCCGCCCGGGCCGGCGAGCTTGTCGGCGACCATCTGGCGGACTTCGTGGGAAGGCCGGGGAAGATGCTGAGGGCCCGCTACGCCCTCCTGATGGGCTCGGCGCTCGGCGTGGACCCCGCTTGCTCCGAGCGGGCGGCGACTGCGGTGGAGCTCATCCACAACGCCTCCCTGCTCCACGACGACTGCGTGGACGGGGCGGCCTTGCGGCGCGGCCTCCCGACCCCCAACGGCCTCTTCGGGCAGACCGCCGGGGTGCTCCTCGGAGACCTCGCCTTCGCGGAAGGCCTCGATGAAGCCTCCGACCTCTCCACGTCGGCCGCCCGCAGGCTCGTGGACACGGCCCGCGAGATGACGGCGGGCGAACTCCAAGAGGAGTTCCTGCGCGGGAGCGTGAAGGTCTCCGTGGAGGGCTACCTGGGGATG
>DMEZ01000073.1:970-29182 GCA_003450735.1 Elusimicrobiota bacterium
GTGGAGGGCTACCTGGGGATCGTGGCGCGCAAGACGGGGGCGCTCTTCGCGTGGCTGGGCGCCGTCCTCTCCGAGCAGAGCCCTCTGCCCCACCGCAAGGACGACCCCCCGCTCATCGGGCTGGATGCGGGCCGCGTCCTCCAGATCATCGACGACGTCCACGATTTCACCCTGGACAAGGACACGGCGGGCAAGGAGCCCGGGCAGGACTTCCTGCTCGGCAAGCTCACCCTGCCCGCCCTCCTGGCGCTCGAAGACGAGGCCTTGAGGCCGCGCTTCCTGGAGTTTTGGAACCGCGTCCCGCGCGACCGCGCCGCGGCGGCCGAGGCGGTCGTCCTGCTCCGGGAGGGGGGCTGCTTCGAGGCGGCCCGGGCGAAGGCCCGGGAGGCCCTGGACTCCGCTCTTCAGCGGGCCTCGGCGCTTCCCGGACGGGAGGGGGCCGACGGGCTGGCCCGCTTCCTGGAAGCCATGTCCAGGCGGGAGTTCTGATGAACCGCTACTTGAGCCTCGCTCGGCGCGCCTGGCGCAGCGGAGAATACCGGGCGAAGGACGCGGCCGATGCCGACGCGCTCCAGGAGGACGCAGAGGCCCTGCGGCGCCTCATCCGCTCCAAGATGGAGTGGATCGTCGAGCGTGAGAGCGGCCTGCAGGCGGGGCCCGGCGCGCTGAGGCTCTCGTCCCACGTCCGGTTCCGGCCGGAGACGCGGGGCGCCTTCCTGCTCGATACCCGCTCCGAGAAGGTCTTCCGCCTCAGCGCGGCCGGGGCGGCCGTGGCCGGGGAACTGGCCTCCGGGGTCCGCTCCGAGGGCGAGGTCGTCTCGAGGCTCAAGGCCCGCTTCAGAGACCCGGACGGCGCGCTGGAGCGGCAGGTCCGCGCGTTCCTGGACGACCTCCGGGCGCAGGGGTTCCTGGATGGATAGCCAGACCAAGCTCGCGCAGAAGATCCTGATCGTCGACGACAACGAAGACTGGAACGAGCTCGTCAAGCTCTGGCTCAAGAACGCCGGCTACCAGGACATCCTGAGCGCCGCCAACGGGACCGACGCCATCACGCTGGCCCGCAAAGCCGTGCCGGACTGCATCCTGCTCGATCTCGTCCTGCCCGACATGGACGGCCTGGAGGTCTGCAAGACCGTGCGCTCCATCCCCATCCTCGCGAGGACGCCTGTCGTCATGCTCACGGCGCACCGCAAGGACAAGATCATGGGCCTGGAGTACGGGGCCGACTACTTCGTGACGAAATCCGAGAACCCCGCCGAACTGCTGGCGACCCTGCGGGCCGTCTTCCGCCGCCGGGAGCTCGACCTGAACATCTACCGCAAGGGGGACGTCGCGCTCAACCTCGAGAACCGGCAGGTGTTCTTCCACGACCTCCATGTCGTCACGCTCACGCCGAAGACCTTCGAGCTCTTCCACATCCTGCTCGAGCGCAGTCCCGAGCCGGTCCACAAGGAGATCCTGTTCTCGGCCGTCGAGGGCAAGAAGAAGCCGGAGCTCTCCCGGGCGCTGGACATCCTCATGAACCGCCTGCGCAAGAGCCTGCCGGTGCTGCTGGAGCGCCGCATCAAGGCGGTGAAGGGCTTCGGCTACGTATACATCGAGAATGCGGGCGCGTAGGCGCGCCATGAGGACTTCGTCCATCCTGATCGCCGCGCTCGCAGCGCTGCCCGTGCATTCCGCTGAGCCGCAGGCTCCAGTCTCGGGGGCGTCCGGGGCGGCGGCCGTGAACCCCGAGACGCCGCTGCTGCAGTCTTCCGACGATTCCATGGTCACCCTGACCCGCGAGAGCCCCGCTCAAGCGGCCCGCTCGAAAGAGAAGGACGCCGCGGCCGTCCACAAGGCCGAGAGCCTGCTCAAGATGCACGGCTACGTGGACGCGGCCAAGGAGGCCGCCCGGGTCCTGGAGGCCGACCCGGACAACGCCGCGGCGCTCGTCGTCCGCTCCGAGGCCTACAGCCGTCTGGGCCGCTGCGCGGAGGCCCGGGCCGACGCGGAGCGGGCCGTCTCGCTCGACTTCAACGATCCCAGGGCCTGGCGGAGCAAAGCGTGGGCCGAGCTCCGGCTCGGGAACTTCCGCGACGCCGTCAACGACTCCACGCGGGCCATCCAGCTCGACCCCAGGAACGCCGTCAGCTACGCCGTCCGGGCCTACGCGAAGGAGATGAACGGAGACCGGGAGGGGGCCATCGAGGACATGAAGGTGGCCGCCCAGCTCGATTTGCGGTTCCAAGAGAGGCTGGAGGCGTCTCAGAAGGGCGGCCAGCTCTACGACCCCGGGATGGACGACGCGTACCTTCTCGCGGACGTAGTCACGGCCGCGCCCGGCTCCAGCCCCGTCAAGACCCTCATCCGCGTTTTGGGGGGGATGTTCCTGCTCCTCGGAGGCTGCCTTCTCTGGCTGGTCTTCCGCCGGCCCGGCCAGGGGGGGAAGAAGAAGGCCGCGACTTGGCAGGACAACCTGGCCGGCAGCCTGGACGAGAAGGGAGTCCCGATGCCCCGGGCCGCCGAGCCCCAGGCCGCCCAGAACGGCCGCCTGCAGGGCAAGTACGAGCTTGTCCGGACCATCGGCCGGGGCGGCATGGGCGACGTCTACGAGGGCAAGGACCATTCGCTCAACAGGGCGGTGGCGGTCAAGAAGCTCGCCGAGCGGTATGCGGCGCTCGATCCCCAGGCCCGGGAGCGGATGGTCCAGGAGGCCAAGACGGTGGCCGCCGTGCATCATCCGGCCATCGTGCAGATCTACGAGGTCTTCGAGGCGGAGGGGGCCCTGTACCTGGTGTTCGAGTACGTCAGGGGCAAGACCCTCCAGCAGATGCTCGCCGAAACGCAGACCCTGCCCCTGGAGAGGGCGGCCCAGGTCCTCGGCCCCGTGTGCCAGGCGCTCGCCCACGCCCACAAGCAGGGCCTGGTGCACCGGGACATCAAGCCCGCGAACATCATGGTCACCGAGGCGGGGCACGTCAAGCTGATGGACTTCGGCATCGCGCGCTCCCTCAGCGCCCCGCCCTCCGCCCCCGTCCGGGAGATCCCGCGCAACGCCACCCCCATGCCGGTCCTCATCTCCGCGCAGTACGCGCGGACGGCGACGACGGCGGGGACGCCGCTCTACTCCGCGCCCGAGACGCAGGCGGGGGTCGTTTCCAAGCAGGCGGACGTGTACTCCCTGGGGGTCTGCCTCTACGAGATGCTCACGGGCCGCACGCCCTTCCCCCCGCCGGGCAGCCAGGAGCAGAAGATGAACATGGACTTCCTGCCTCCGAGCCTGCGGGTGCCCGAGCTCCCGCCGCTGGTCGACGCGCTCGTCTTGGCCGCCCTCCAGCCGAACCCCGACTTGCGCATCAAGACGCCCGATGAGTTCCAGGCCAGGCTGGAGGCGGCTCTGAAGGCGCCCCGCGCTCCGGCCTCTTGACGAAAGGCGTACAGCACGCTATCCTAAGCGGCATGTGGAAGACCACCGAGGGCAGCACCGGCCGCCTGGTCCAGTTGTGTTTCGCCTATTTCTTCTTCTACGTCATCTTCGGCGTGGCCACGAAGTGCTTCACCGGGAAGGCCGCCAGCCCCGAATTCCTCATGAACGACATGGAGTTCCTGGTCTGGAGCACCCTGGGAGGCTCGCTGATCTGCCTGCTGGTGGTCTTCGCGGCGGGCTGGTACAAGACCAAAACGGACCGCTTCATGCAGGCGGGGCCGTTGAGGCTGCCCGTGGAGTACGCCTACATCATCCCTTCCGGGATCTGCACCGCCGTGGTCATCCCCACGACCACGCTCATGTACATGTTCCTCAAGTCGGTCATGGTCGCGATGGTCATCATGCGCGCGAGCGTCATCGTGATCAGCCGGCTGGTGGATGAGGCCCAGATCCGGCAGGGCATCCTGCGCAAGACGGTCTACCGCGAGGAGAACATCGCCGTCGTCTTCGCGATCGCCGCGGCCTGCACGCAGATCTTCCTGGCCAAGAGCGAAGATTTCGACTTCATCCACAACGCCGCCGCCCTTTCGGTCCTCTCCGCCTACATCCTGGCCTACGCGTTCCGCATCTACATCATGAACTACTACAAGAACACCCGGCCGAAGGGGGCGCCGCTCGACAACAAATGGTTCTTCTCCATCGAGCAGATCGCCGCCAGCGTGACCATGGTCCTGGCCGCCTCGGTCCTCTATTTCGGAGGCTGGGAGGCCCGGCCGGTGCAGCTCTTCCACGACGCGATCGCCCAGCCCCATGCGAAGTGGTTTCCGGCGACCCTCGCCGGCGCCGTGTATGGGATGGTCGCGTTCTTCTCGGTTTTCATCTTCATGTTCAAGGGGCGCACGGCCACCTTCGCGGGGCTCGTGAACCGGCTGACCTCGCTCGTGGCCGGGACGACGGCGACCCTCGTCTCCTTCTTCGTGTTCGGCGGGAGGTTCCCCAGCAAGGCGGACTGGTCCTCGCTGGGGCTCATCCTGGCGGCGGTCGCCTTCCTGAGCATCGCCGAGCGCAAGCGCATCGCCGAGCTCGCGGTCGAGACGGCGTCCGCGAAGCCGGCTTAAGCCCTATTTCCTGGGGATCAGCGCAAGACCGGAGCAGTTCCGGAAGTCCACCACGGCCTCGATCAAAGGCAGGAGGTCGGTCGGAGCTTTCGGCGGGCAGCCCCGAACGAAGAAGGCTTCATAGCTCGAGGCGGGAACCCCCTTCGATCGGTAGTAGTCGGAAGCGGAATAGGAGCTGACCTTGCCGAAAGGGATGGGCGCCTCGGGGCCGGCTGCGTTCTTCTTCCTGGAGAGATACCAGCCGCCGGCGACCACGCCGGCGGCCAGCAGGAGCGCCAAGAGCGTCGTAGGCTTCATGGACTTGGTATTATAGCCTTATGATCGAGCTCCTGCCCATCGCCCTGGCCGCGGGATTCCTGGCGCTCGGCGCCGCGGCGGCCGCTTGGGCCGTCCAGGCCGAGCGCAAGCGCTCGCAAGCGCTGGGCCAAGCCGCGGCCCGGATGGGCCTCGAGCCTCTCGTCTGGGAGCCCTCCCAGAGGGGGCTCTACGGGCTCCAGGTCTTCGACCAGGGCCATAACCGCCGCACCTACAACGTCTTCCGCCGCCTTTTCTCGGAGACGGAGGAAGCCTACCTCTTCGACTACGACTATACGACGGGGAGCGGCAAGAGCCGCCATACCCATCGGCAGACCTTGGCGGCGTTCAGGCGCTCGGGCCGCGCCCTGCCCCGCTTCGAGCTGAGGCCGGAGAACGTCCTGCACAAGATCGGGGGGCTCTTCGGCTATCAGGACATCGACTTCGAGGGCTTCCCCGAGTTCTCGAGGAACTACCTGCTGAGGGGGCAGGACGAGGCGGCCGTCCGGGCGCTATGGCGGCCCTTCCTCCTCCAGCATCTGGGCCTGCATCCCGGCTGGTGCCTGGAGGGCGGGGGCGACTGGCTGGTGGCCTATCGCGACGGCCGGCGCGTCGAGGCGGAGAAGCTGCAGGAGTTCTTCGAGGATTCCCGGGCGCTGCACGCCCTGCTCTGAAGCTCAGCGGTAGCAGGTCTCCATCAGCGCGGACACGGCCCGGTCGGAGGTCTCCAGCAGCGAGCTTTCCTGCGGGGTGAGCGAACCGCGCCAGCCGGCCTCGTAGATGTCGCGCACGCGGCGGAAGAAATCCTGGCGCAAACTCATGCTGCGGATCTCGGAGCCCGGGTTCCGGGTCAAATTCCTGGTCGAGAAGCCCCGCTCCTGCAGGCGCCCCGCCCAGTAGCGGGATTTGAGTTCGAGCACGGCCGACTGCAGCTCGTCCACGCGCTCCTCCCAGCCCGAACAGCCGTCCTGATTGGAGAGGGCGTCTCGGAAGCCGGAGCGCAGCGTCAGCACGGGGCCCGAGTCCCCGATGTCCGGGGGGGGCACGTTCATGTCGAAGGAGGTCGAGAAGCCGGAGTCGTGCCAGTCCTGCGGCACCTGGAGGGTCGAGACCCCGAGGATGCGCGCGCTCGCCGCGTCGATGAGGCGGGCGTTCACTTCCAGCTGTCCGTCCGAGAGGCTCATGAAGGTCCCGGTGACGATGGAGTCGACGCCCAGGATGCGGCCGACCTCGTGCGCCTGCCGGGCGTCGACGAGCCCTTTGGTGCCCAGGCCCTGCTCCTCGAGGACCTTTTCGAGGAGCGTCCTTTCGACGATCTCGATGCCGTCCTGCTCGGCGAGCCGGGCGGTGAGGCGCTCGGCGAGGGCCAGGCATCCCTGGGAGTCCCCGCCCGAGACCGGGACGAAGGGGAGGACCGCCAGGCGCCGCTTGTTGGTGCGGTTGGCCACGCGGGAGATGTCCCGGGCGGCTTTCTCATAAGGTTCGGCCGCCGCGGCGGCCGCCTGGAAGACGATGAGCGCCGCCAGGACGAGCGCGGCGTTGGAGACCTTCGTTGCTTCTTTCAATTCCATAATAGTCCGGGCTGCCGATGCTCGGCTTGGTTCTCGGCAGCCCGGCTGGCTTGGAGGGGGTCCGCCGTCCGTCTTCTCTTTAGCCCCGAGGCTTTGCGGCACCGGGTTTCCCCGGTTGTGCCCTGGACGATGCCTTACGCTATGACCATAACAGGCGCTTCGTCCAGCGTCAATTCACACGGATGCAACGTGGGGTATCAGGGATGTTACTTTGAGGTCTTGCCGTCGTAGAAACGCTGCAGGAGGGCGGAGACTTCCTCGTAGTTGGCGGCGGCGTCGGAGCCCGAGACGTCGGGCGAGAGGATGGGGAGCCTTCCCTGGAAGCGGCGCAGGACGGGCTCGGTCTCGGAGTGGTAGACCTTCATCCGGTCGCGGAACACCTCGGGCGTGTCGTCGGCCCGGCCGCGCTCGCCGATGCGCCGCTGGAGCTCCGCGTCGGGGACGTCGAGAGCGACCATCGCGTCGAGAGCCAGATCGTTCTCCGAGAGCCAGCGCTCGAGCGCTTCGGCCTCCTCCATCCGGCGGGGGAACCCATCGAGGATGAAGCCCTTCTCGCGCACGTCGGCCTGCGAGAGACGTTCAGCCACGAGGCGCAGGACGAGCTCGGTGGAGACGAGCTGGCCCTTGGCCATGGCCGCGGCGGCCGCGGGGTCGGCCTGCGCGTTCTTCCGGAGGAGCTCTCCGACGGAGATGTGCACGCCGCCGTAGTCTTTCGCGATCATCTTCCCGTAGGTGGTCTTGCCGGCGCCCGGGGGGCCCGCGATGATGAGGCGCACGGGCCGCGCGGCGGCGGCGGGGATGGCCGGGACCTCGGAGAGGCTGGGGAGGGAGGGGGAGAGCTTCAGGGAAGCGGCCGCGGGAAGGGCGGGCACGAGGTTCGGCGAGAGCTGGAGGCGCAGGGAGGCGACGGGCGACACCGTGACCGGGACGACGGGGACGACCCTGACCGGGGCGATCTGCTGGGCGCAGAGAGTGCCTGTGAGCGCCAAAGAGAGGAGCAGGGCTTGGCCGAGCATATCCAGGGATAGTGTGCGCTGAAGCTGGGGGCGGGCCAAGCGGCTTGCGGCCTAGCCGGAGATGGGCCTAGAGGGCATCAACAACCTAGGACTTCGGCCCTGGGTCCAGGATGCCCGCTGGGCCCATAGCGCCGCTGACGTCCAGGAGTATAATCCCCTTGCAGGGATCAGGAGGTGTGGCCTTGAGAACACTCGCACTCGTCGCCGTCGCATTGGCCGTTTTTGCGGTGCCGTCCGCGGCGCAGAGCCTTGAAGGCGCGGCCGCGTCGGCGGAGAAGGCGCTGGCCGGAGCCAAGGCCTCGCTCGAGCTCAAGGCTTTCACCCCGAAACCCCGGCTCGTCCTGTCCCAGGAGCCCCCGGACGAGACCGGCCCGGGCCAGTACCGCCCCTGCGCCAATCGCCCGCTCGTCTACATCAACCGGGACCGTGAGATCTACAAGGATGGCGTCCGCCTCGGACGCGGGGCGAGGGACTACCGCGCCTCCTGCACGGGAGACGTGGCCTGGCAGGACGACTCCGGCTACGTGTACCGCAACGCCGAGCGCCTCGGCGACTCCGTCCGGAGGTTCGTCATCGCCAAGCACACGGGCGACGTGGCCTGGCTGGACTCGAGCGGCTACCTTTATAAGAACCGGGAGCGCCTCGGCACGGGGGCCCAGCGCTTCGAGATGAGCGACGTGCGCGGGACGGTGGTCTGGTCGGACACCTCCAATGCCGTCTATCGGGACGGGGAGCGCCTCGGCCGCGACATGGCCCGCTACGAGATGTCCCAGGTCACGGGCGACGTGGCCTGGGTGAGCCGCAGCGGGGAGATGTACCGCAACGCGGAGCGCCTGGGCTGGGACGCCGGCCAGTTCAAGATCCACGCCTTCACGGGGCAGGTCGTCTGGATGGAGCGCGGCGGGAAGATCCACAAGGGCTCCGAGCGCCTGGGCTCCGACGCCGCCCGCTTCGAGCTGGCCTACTACACCGGCGACGTGGCCTGGGTGGACCGCTACGGGCGGATCTATAAGAACGACCAGCGCCTCGGCGACGACTGCGCCGAGTTCAAGGTGGAGAACGACGGCCGCATCCTCTGGAAGGACCGCTACGGGGAGTACCACATCGGCTGAGCTGTTCTGACCTCCCGCTTCATAGGCCCCTAGGCCGCTTTCGGCCTAGGGCCAATACCGAGGGGACCGACGGCCCCTTGGCCCAACGCAAAGCCGCGTCCAACCGTTAGAATCTCTCCAGGTACATCATCTTGGAGGAACGCATCATGCTCAGGAAGACCGCCGCGGCATCCCTATCCGCCCTCATCCTATTATCCTGCCCCGGCACGCCCATCCTCGCCCAGACCCTCACTCAAGCCGTCCCCGGGCGGGCCGCGCCCATCACCATCGTCCCCGCGGGCCTCGGCTCCGTCAGCGGCGCCGCTGCCATCAACCTCAACGGGACTCTCTCCCTTGGCAACGCCTCTGTCCTCCCGACCGCCTCGGTCATTGCCGTCTCCCAGGCCGCGCTGAAGCCTGCCCTTGCCGCTCCTGTCGCGAACGTCCAGGCCGTCGCGGCGAGCCCCGTGCAGGCCTCCGCCATCTTGTCTGTCCAGGCGGCCGTTCAGGCTGCGGTCCCGCAGGTCTCCCCGAAAGCCCAGGCCGAGACGAAGGCCGCCGCGGTCGCCGAGCTCTCCCAGCAGGTGGGCGCGGCGGTCGAAGAGGTCGGCCCCGTCGCGCAGGCCCCGGCCGAGAGCGCCCAGGGCCTCGGCGCCAAGCTGATGCGCCTGCTCATGGGGACGCGCGAGAAGGCCGTCTCCGAAGGCTCCTACGACGCCCCTCGCGCGGCCAAGGGCGCGGCCTCCGTCAAGAAGGTCCGGGCCGCCAAGCTCCAGGCCTCCAACGCCGGCCTCACCCCCGAGCAGAAGACGATGATCCAGGCCCTCGACCGGGTGGCCGCGCTCTACACCGAGCACTACGCGCCCATCGAGTGGAAGCAGACGCAGTACCAGGTGGACTTCAAGAAGGAGTACGAGAAGGTCCGCTCCGCCGTGGCCTCGAACCCGAAGATCACCACCCGCGAGTTCCAGGACCTGCTGGCCGGCTTCGTGAACTCGACGCGGGACTACCACGTCGGCATCCAGTTCTACTCCACGGAGAAGGCCCGCCTGCCGCTCTTCATCATGCAGGCCGAGGGCAAGTACTTCATCGCCTACGTCGATCGCCAGCGCCTGCCCGAGCGGCTCTTCCCCTACCACATCGGCGACGAGGTGGTCGAGTTCGACGGCAAGCCCGTCGCCGAGGTCCTCAAGGGCCTGACCAACACCCCCAACGTGGCCTCCACCGACGCGCGCCTGGCCGAGATGCGCCTGACCAGCCGCAACCGTCAGACCGGCGTCGCGGTCCCGAAGGGCGCGGCGATCCTCAAGATCCGCTCCGCGGACGGGACGCTCCAGGACGTCAAGCTGGCCTGGGACTACACGCCCGAGATGGTGCCGGGGGACGTGCCGGTGCGCGGCGGCGTCCAGGCCCAGAACGGGGTCGAGGGCCTGCCCAAGATCGAGCTCCCCGCCCAGCCCAAGACGAGCGGCCTGCGCGAGCTCCTGCGCAAGCTGATCCCCAGCATGGCCCACCCCTTCGCCGAGCTCTTCAAGAAGCAGGCCGCGGGGGCCGAGAGCAACAAGTTCCAGATCGGCGCGCGCGAGAGCTTCGTCCCGAAGCTCGGCAAGGTGCTCTGGGAGATCCCGAAGGAATCGCCCATCTACGCCTACGTCTACGAGAACGAGCAGGGCCGCAAGATCGGCTACATCCGCATCCCGGACTACATGGGCGAGGAGCAGCACGCTCAGATCTTCGCCCAGATCATCGGGCAGTTCCAGAAGATCACCGACGGGCTGGTCATCGACCAGGTCAACAACCCCGGCGGCAGCCTCTTCTACATGTACGCCCTGCTCTCCATGCTGACCAGCAAGCCGCTGGTCACGCCTCAGCACCGCCTGATCATCGATGAGAGCGACGCCTACTGGGCGGCCGGCGTCATCCAGCAGGCGAAGGGCCAGGGCATGAAGAAGGCCTTCATGGACGAGATGGGTTCACAGATGGGCGGCTACAAGCCCGCCAAGTCCGGCATGGAAGCGGTGGTCGAGTATGCCCGCTTCATCCTCAGCGAGCTCAAGGCGGGACGCCGCTTCACGAACCTCGTCAGCCTCTTCGGCATGGACGAGATCGTGCCCGCCAAGGTGCGCTACACCAAGCCGATCATGGTGCTCATCAACGAACTGGACTTCTCCTGCGGCGATTTCTTCCCGGCCATCCTGCAGGACAACGGGGCCGCGAAGCTCTTCGGCGTGCGCACGGCCGGCGCCGGCGGCGGCGTGAAGAGCCAGGAGTTCGCCAACCAGGTCGGCGTCGCGGGGCTCTCCTACACCTGGACGATCGCCCAGCGCGCCAACGGCCAGCCCATCGAGAACATCGGGGTCAGCCCGGACATCCAGTACCCGATCAGCGCCGACGACATCAAGAACGGCTTCGCCGGCTACAAGAAGGCGGTCAACGACGCCCTGAGCGGGATGCTGCCGGCGCCGAAGGCCGAGCCGGCCCAGGCGGAGGAAGAGGACGAAACCTCCGGAGAGCAGCCGGAGCCGGGCACGGCCCAGTAGGCGTTCCCGCCGCAGAGAGCGCCCCCGCGGAGCATCCGCGGGGGCGTTTTTCATGGTAAACTCTTCTAGCGGGACACGCAAGGAGGCAGCGTATGGCGATCGTGGAGTTCGGCGAGTACAAGGGCAACAAGATGATCGTCCTCAAGCGGAACGAAGAGGACAAGTACCCCTTCCAGTTCGGCGTGAGCAAGGCGAAGCTCGTGATCGAGCACATCGAGGACATCCGCAAGTTCGTCGAGGAGAATCAGAAGCCCGTTTGATGAAGCTCGCCAGGTTCGTCAAGTTCCGGGAAGAGAAGTTCGGCGGCGTGCTCTTCGAGACCCGCTCCGAGAAGGTCTTCACCCTCACCTCCACCGGCGCGGCGGTCGTCAAGGAGATCGCCGCCGGCGGCAGCGCCGAGCAGGTCGTGGCTAGGCTCAAGGCGCGCTATCAGGACCCCAGCGGAAAGCTCGAGACGGAAGCCCGCGAGTTCATCGATTCCCTTCGCTCGCAAGGACTCCTCTCAGAAGACTAGGGATGTCCGCCTCCCTAGGGGCTCCCCTCTACGTCGGCTGGCAGCTCACCAATGAGTGCAACCTTGCCTGCCTGCACTGCATCGAGGAGTCCGGGCCGGGCAAGGCGCTCGCGGGGGAGCTGAGCCGCGAGGAGGCGCTCGACGTCCTGCGCCGCCTCGACGAGGCGCAGGTGCCCTTCCTCTCCTTCTCCGGCGGTGAGCCCCTGCTCCATCCGGGCTTCTGGGACATCGTCGCTTCCGCGTGCGGGCGGGGCATGCACGTCAAGGTCGAGACCAACGGGCACCTGCTCAAGGCCGAGGACTGCGCGCGCCTCGGATCGCTCGGCGTCAAGGCGGTCCAGCTGAGCCTGGACGGCGCCTCCGCTGGGACCTACGAGCGCCTGCGGATGCGCGGACGCTTCGAGACGGTCCTGGAGGCCGCCCGCCTGCTCCGCGCGGCCGGCGTCCCGCTCGAGCTCAATTTCTCGCCCACCCGCTTCAACGTCCACGAGGCCGGCCTCGCGATCGACAAGGCCGTCGAGCTCGGGGCCATCGGCTTCTACACCGGGCGCACCATCATGGCGGGCAACGCGGCCCGCTCCCGGGCCCTCCTCGAGCCGACGGAGGAGCAGTACGCCTCCTTCTTCGCCCAGGTGCGCGCCAAGGCGGCCGAGTACCAGGGGCGCCTGCGGGTCTGCTGCCACGAGATGGGCTTCCTGGAGGAGCTCAAGGTCCGGGTCGAGAACCCGGCCGCGCTCTTCATCCTCCTGCCGGACGGGAAGGTGAAGCTCATCAACGCCCTGCCCTTCCTCTGCGGAGACCTGCGCCGGCAGGGCGTCGCCGAGGTCTGGAAGAGCTTCCTCGAGGGCTGGCGCAGCCCGGAGGTCCGGGGCTTCATCGCCGAGCTCGAGCGCGACCCGTCCCTGGTCGGCCGCCTGCACGAGCGCGTGGAGTGCTCCCTCTCATGAGTCTTTTCAGCCTGGTGCGCTACCGCTTCTTCCTCTACGCGGGCCTCCTGCCCTACCTCCTCGGCGCGGCCTGGGCGCACGGCATCGAGAAGGCCTTCCGGCCCGGCGTGTTCTGGCTGGGGTTCCTGGGCATCTTCTTCGCGGTGGCCGGGGTCGAGGCCTTCAACGAGTACTTCGATTCCCGGATGGGGACGGACCGGGTGTTCAACCCGGAAGACGAGGCGCCCATCTCCGACAAGGTGCTCTGGCTGGGGCTCTTCGCCTTCGCCGCGGCCGCCGGCGTGGGGCTCTCGCTGGCCGTCCAAGGCGGCTGGCCCGTGCTGCTCTACATGGGCCTCGGCGGGCTCGCCGCCGTCTTCTATGTGGGGCCGCCCATCCGCTGGGTGTACCGCGGCCTGGGGGAGACCATGATCGCCCTCTCCTACGGTCCCTGGATGACCCTCGGCAGCCTGCACCTCCAGACCGGGCGCTTCTCCTGGGGCGCCCTGCTCGCGTCGATGGTCCCCGCCTGCCTGATCGCCGCGCTCGCGGTCGTCAACGAGATCCCGGACTACCACCAGGACCGCCTGGTCGGCAAGCGCAACCTCGTCGTCCGCCTCGGACGGCGCAACGGGGTCGCTCTCTACCTGGCGCTGGCGGGGGTCGGGCTGGCCGTCCCGGTCCTGGGGACGCTGGCCGGCTTCTTTCCTCCCTTCGCCCTGCTCGCGCTGGCCGCCCTGCCGCTGCTGGGGCTGAGCGCGCGGTCCGCCTACGCGACCTACGAGGAGCCGCGCCGCTTCGTGCCCGCCGTCCGGTACGTGGTCCTGGCCTACCTGGTCGGGACGGGAGGCTTCGCCGCGGCGCTGTTCCTCTGATGGACATCTCCCAGCTGAAGGCTCCTCTCTTCGTCTCCTGGCAGCTCACGCGGGACTGCGACCTTTCCTGCCTGCACTGCTGCTCGGAATCCGCCCCCGGCCGGAAACTCCCGGCCGAACTCAGCCGGGAGGAAGCCCTGCGCCTGGCCGGCGACTTCGTCGACGCCGGGGTCCCCTACGTCATGCTCTGCGGCGGCGAGCCGCTGGTCGTTCCCCATTTCTTCGAGGTCGCCGAGCTCCTGGGAGCGGGCGGCGTTCAGCTCAAGATCGAGACCAACGGCCAGCGCTTCGGCTCCGAGGAGGCGCGCAGGCTTTCCCGGCTCCCCATCCGCTCGGTGCAGGTGAGCCTGGACGGCGCGACTCCGGAGGCCTATCGCAGCCTCCGCCCCAACGGCTCGCTCGAAAAGGCCCTGGGGGCCTGCCGCGCGGCGAAGGAGGCGGGGCTGCCCCTCGAGATCACCTTCGCCCCCTGCCGCATGAACCTCCATGAGGCCGAGGCCCTCATCGACCTGGCGCTCGAGCTCGGGGCGTTCCGCTTCAACACGGGGATGCTGATGCGCCTGGGCACGGCCGTCCGGTTCTGGGACAGGCTCGCGCCCTCCGCGGAGGAGTATGAGCGCTTCTTCGCGATGCTCGAGCGGCGGGAAGCCGAGTTGGCGGGCCGGCTCGAGCTCAAGTTCCGCCCGCGCTCGATCGAGGAGGCGCTCGAGGCTCAGCTGAGCAAGGCTCCTGCCACGCTCCTCGTCATGCCCGAGGGCCTTGTGAAGGTCTCGGGCTCCCTCGCCTTCATCTGCGCGGACCTGCGCACGCAGTCCGTCCAGAAGGCCTGGGGGCGCTACCTTTCGGCCGCAGGGTCCTTGAGGAAATTCGACGCCGCGAGCCTCATCCGCGGGGAAGAAAATGCTATAAATAGCGCATCGTCTGGTAGCTCGCAGGCGGTGGCACAGGAGACAAGATGAACGAGCAGAACAACGTGTCGGATGCGTCGGCCACGGAAAAGCCGGTGTGGGAGAAACCCTGCATCGAGGAAGTCTCCCAGCAGGTGATGGCCCAGCCATACATCCGCTTCACGTGACGGATCGGAGGGGGGTCTCGGTAGGCGACTACCGGGCCCCCCTCTTCCTCGCCTGGCAGCTCACCAACCGCTGTTCCTGCCGCTGCCTTCATTGCTGTGAAGAGTCCGGGCCGGACAAGGCCTGGAGCCGCGAGCTTTCTAGGGAAGAGGCCCTCCTGGTCGCCGCCGACTGCGCCAAGACCGGCATCCCCTACGCCGCTTTCGGCGGCGGCGAGCCTCTCGCCGTCCCCCACGTCTGGGAGGTGTTCGAGGTCCTCTCCGCCGGCGGCACGGCCATCAAGATCGAGACGGACGGCCTTCGCATCGGGGACCTCGAGGCGGACCGCATCCGGGGCCTGAGCGTGGAGTGCGTGCAGGTCTCGGTCGACGGCGCGTCGTCCGCGACTCACGAGAAAGTCCGCCCCGGGGGGGACTTCTCCGCGGCGTGCGCCGCCATCCGGCGGCTCGCCGCGCGCGGCGTCCCGGTCGAGTTCGTCTTCGCCCCCTGCCGCGTCAATGCCGCTGAATTGGAGCAGTCTTACGGTCTTGCGGCGGACCTGGGCGCTCGGGCCTTCATCACCGGGCCGCTCATGCGGCTGGGCCGCGCGGCGTCCTCCTGGGATCCCCTGGCGCTCTCTCCGGAGGAATGGGCGAGGGCGGCCGAGAGGCTGGCGGCGCGGGCCAGCAGCCTGGGGGCGCCCATCCGCCTCTCGGTCTATCCCTGGGACATCGTCGCCGAAGCGAGCGCCCGGCTGAAGAGCCCGCAGGCCATGCTCCTGGTCGTGCCGGACGGCCGGGTGAAGCTGCTCAACGCCCTGCCCTTCGTCTGCGCCGACCTGAGGAAGCAGACCTTGGCCGAAGCCTGGACGGCCTACCAGGCCGCCTGGAAGCGCCCTGAGGTGGCGGAGTTCGTGGGGCGGCTCGCGGCCGAGCCCCGCCTGCTGACCCACGCCAACGAGACCTGGCCTCTATGAAGTGTCCGAACTGCGGACGAGAATACCGGACCGTCATCGACGAGTGCTCCGGCTGCGGGCTCATCCTCGCGAAGTGGCGCGCGGGCTCTTCCCAGCCGGCTCCCGCCGAAAAGAAGCCCTCCGACCCCGCGGCGGCACGGCGCTACGAAGGCTGGGCCTGGGCCGGGGTCGCCCTTCTGGCGGGGGCGATGCTCTGGTCGATGTACGGGCCGGACCGCGAAGCCCCGAGGCCGCAGGCGGCTTCCGGGAGCGGAGCTCCCGCCTCGCTCGAGGATTCCTCCTACGATGCCTTCGCGTCCGGCGCGGGCACCGCTCTCGTGATGTTCTATTCGAACAGCTGCGGGATCTGCCGGGCCGCCATGCCGGCCATGCGCCGCCTAGCCGAGGAGTCCGGAGGCCGCTACCGCATCGCGCTGGTCGACGTGGACTCCAACCCGGACCTGCGAAGCCGCTACGGCATCCGGGGCGTGCCGGTCTTCCTGTTCTTCAAGGACGGGAAGGAGGTCTACAAGGCTCCGGGAGCCCCAGGCTACGACACGGAGTCCATCTACAACGGCATCAGGGAAGTCCTGTCTGCCATCACTGGGGGGAAACAGCATGAAGAGCTCGAAGAAGGTTAAACGGATTTCCAAGGAGCAGTACTACCTGAACATCGCCAAGGAGACGGCGCGCCGCAGCACCTGCCTGCGCAGGCACTACGGCGCGGTCATCGTCAACAACGACCAGATCGTCTCGACCGGCTACGCCGGCGCTCCCAGGAAGACCGCCAACTGCGTCGAGGTGGGCACCTGCGTGCGCATCAAGCTCAACATCCCCAGAGGGGAGCATTATGAATGGTGCCGGTCGGTCCACGCGGAGATGAACGCCATCATCCACGCGCCGCGCTTCGACATGCTGGGGGCCACGCTCTACCTGGTCGGCGTCTCGCCGGTCTCCTCGACCGTCATCAAGGGGGCCGAACCCTGCCGCATCTGCAAGCGGATGATCATCAACGCGGGCATCCGGCGGGTCGTGGTGCAGACCGAGCCGGGACGCTTCAAGTCCGAAGAGGTCGAGGACTGGATCCGGAACAATCTCGGCGAGTATAAGAAAGTCCGGGGGCGCTTCGTCCCCGTGATGCCGCACGGGTACTGACCTCCCGCCCGGGGAAAAGAGGAAGGCCGGCTCGAAGAGCCGGCCTTCCTTTGTTTCAGAGGACGAAGGCTAGAGTCCCTGCCAGAGGCCCGCCTGGCTCAGGCTCTGGAAGGCGCCGCTCTTGGCGAGGGCCTCCGCGGAGTCGGAAGCCGGGGCGCCGAAGCGGGCCGCGTCCGCGGCCGGGTAGGCCGGCTCGCTCGCCGGGGGCTTGTACCAGCAGCGCGGCCGCAGGCCGAGCTTGAAGTTCTGCGAGCGGGTGCAGGTGCCCGCGTCCACGCTCGAGTCGCTCACGTCCTGGGATGCCGGCTTCGCGCAGATCGAGCCCTGGAAGTAGGTGTCCACCCGGCACTGCGTGGGCGGGTGGGAGTCCATCATGCTCGCGACGACCTTCGGATCCGGGGTGTCGAAGCGCGGAGCGACCGAGTCCCCGTGCAGGGCCTGGAAGAGGGTGCCGACCGACAGGCCGGCCATGGCCCCGCGGACGCAGGCCTCGCGCTCAGAGCCGCTGAACTGGCTGGCGCAGACCTTGGCGGCCAGCGGGTCGGCGTCGAGCGCCGGGCGGGTGAAGGAGAGGCTCATCCCGCTGGCGAACACCTTGCGCAGGCACTTGAGGTTCGCGAAGTAGTCGGACTGGCCCTCGTTGGAGGCCCAGGAGTTGTAGCCGCCGTACTTGGGGACGCCGCCGAGCTGGTGGCCGAGCTCGTGGCACATGACGAGGGCGAAGCCGTCCTGGGTGATGGCCGCGTGCCGGGCCAGGCCGCCGTACATGTTGAAGATGTAGCGGTTGCCGATGCGCGAGGTCGAGGCGTTGACGGTCGGGTCATCCCACTTTCGGTTGATCTCCATCACCCCGCCCCGGGCCTGGATGATGGGGCGGTAGACGGCCGCGATGCCGTCGAGGACCTGGTTGAACTGGGCCTGGGTGAGGCCCTTCGCATCCTTGGAGTCCACGGGGATCTTCCAGTCGTTCTCGGGCAGGAAGCCGCCGTCGGAGAGGACGGGCGTCTGGGGGGCGAGCAGCAACGCGAAGAGCGCGGCGCTGCAGATCATCAGGGCGACTCGGCGCATGGAACTACCTCCGTTTCGACTGGAGCCATTATCCCACAAGAGGGGAGGGATGTCAACAACCTGGGCCCTTCGGCCCGGGCGGGACTTGTTCAGCGCTTGGATTTTCGGCGGCCGCGACGAATGCTCTTGGCGAGGTGCCGAAGCGTGTCGTAGAGCAGTTCTTTCTCTTCGGGGTGGTTATCGCGCAGCAACCCCCCGATCTTGGTCTCCCAGGCCTCTTGGGTCGGCGTAGGGGATTCGTTGAGAAGATCGCTCATTTGGACCGACAGCGCCTTGGCTAACCTGCGCAGGGTCTCTATGCTGATTTTCTTGGTCCCGCGCTCGATCTGCCCTATGTAGGCGGGGTGCAGTGCCGCTCTTTCCCCGAGTTCTTCCTGCGTCCAGCCGAGCCGGGTGCGCTCAACGCGCACCCGCAAGCCGATTCCATGGTAGATGTCGGGCATTTCGGAGAAGGGATTCTATAGCAAACGGCGGGAGATGCACAGTTACCATAGGGTCATATGAGTAAAACCCTGTGGCATTGACACGGCGCGGCCGCCTTGCTATCCTGCTTGTGTGCGGATTCTAATCGCCGACGACGAGGCCGTCAACCAAAGGGTGCTGGCGCGCATGGCGGAAAGGCTGGGCTATCGTGCGGCGGTCGTTGGAGACGGCAAGGGCCTCGTAGAGGCTTTTATGCGCGATCGCCCCGGGGCTGTCCTCTGCGACATCCACCTTGGCGCCGACGACGGCGTGGCGTTGTGCTCGAGGCTGCGCGAGTTGGATCCGCTGGTTCCCATCAAGCTGATGACGGGCGACCCGGGAGCGATCGCGCGGGCCGAAGCCGCCGGATTCTCCAGGGTGCTGTCTAAGCCGTTCACGAGCGATGCGTTGAAGGAAGCACTCTCCGCTCTCCGTCCCTAGCCGAACTCGACCGGGACTCATAGCCTCCTCCATCCTCTGTGGTTTTAGCCCAGTTCCCCGGTTCCGTGAGCAGTCTATGCCAAGCTTAAAACATCGGTTTATCGCCACGGATTGGGGTAACAGGGGTCCGCTATTCAACACTTCGATGGTTGACCCAGGCCAATTGACGCTCAGGGTAAAATTTGTACGATTTGGACGACGTGTTGCATGCCTATCCAGGTGCCGCATGAAAGAGGGAACACCATGCCTGAGATCAAGATCGACGAGATGCGCTGCAAGGGCTGCGAGCTCTGCGTCACGGCCTGCCCCAAGCAGTGCATCGGGATGTCCGACGTCTTCAGCGTCACGGGATACTATCCGGCCAAGTTCAGCAAGCCGGAGGCCTGCACGGGCTGCGCCCTCTGCGCGCAGATCTGCCCCGACCTGGCCATCGAGGTCTACAAGGAAGAGCCGGTCAAGAAGTAGGAGCCGCGGAACGCCGGCGAGAGGGAACGGAGGCAACATGGGCGAGAAGCTTCTCATGAAGGGGAACGACGCGATGGCCGAAGGCGCGGTGCGCGCGGGCTGCCGCTTCTTCGCGGGGTATCCGATCACCCCGCAGAACGAGGTCCCGGAGTATATGTCCTGGCGCATGCCCGAGGTCGGAGGGGCGTTCATCCAGGCCGAATCCGAGGTCGCCGCCATCAACATGCTCTTCGGCGCGGCCGCGACGGGGGTCCGTTCCATGACCTCGTCCTCCAGCCCCGGCATCAGCCTCAAGCAGGAGGGCATCTCCTACTGCGCCGGCGCGGACCTGCCGATCTTCTTCGCCAACGTCGTGCGCGGCGGCCCGGGCCTGGGCAACATCGCCGGCGCCCAGGGAGACTACTTCCAGTCGGTGCGCGGCGGAGGCCACGGCGACTACCGGACCTTCGTCATGGCGCCCAACAGCGCCGAGGAGATGGGCAACTTCCCGCTCAAGTGCTACGAGGTCGGCGAGAAGTACCGCGTCCCCTCCATGATCCTCTCCGACGGGACCATCGGCCAGATGATGGAGCCCGTGGAGTTCAAGTTCGAGACCGTGGACGCGAAGAAGCTCCCGATCCCGGAATGGGCGATCGGCGCCAACCCGGGGCGTCCTCGGCGGATGGTGGGCTCCTATGACCTGCGCGAGGGCGAGCTGGAGAAGATGGTCCTCGCCCGCGCCAAGCGCTACCGGGAGGTCGAGGAGAAGGAGGCCCTCTGGGAGGGCAAGATGCTCGATGACGCCGAGATCGTCCTGGTGTCCTACGGCATCGCCTCCCGCGCCTCCCTGGCGGCGATGAAGCTCGCGCGGGAGCAAGGGCTCAAGGTCGGCTGGTTCCGGCCCATCACCCTCTGGCCCTTCCCGAAGAAGGCGCTCACGGACGTCGCGAAGAGGGTGAAGTCCCTGCTCGCCGTCGAGCTGAGCCTCGGCCAGATGATCGACGACGTGAAGCTCGCCATCGACTGCCGCGTGCCGGTGCACCTGCACGCGCGGCCGGGCGGCGTGCTCCCCACCGGCGAGGAGATCGTCGAGTCCGTCCGCAAGGCCCTCAAGGCCGGTTCCAAGGAGGCCGCATGCTGCAGGTAAATCGACGCCCCAAGAGCCTTCTCGACGTCAAGATGCACTACTGCCCGGGCTGCGGGCACGGCATCGTCCACCGCCTGGTGGCCGAATGCCTCGACGAGCTCGAAGTCGCCTCGCGCGCGGTCGGCGTGGCGCCGGTCGGCTGCTCGGTGTTCGCGGACCACTACTTCGCCTGCGATATGATCCAGGGAGCGCACGGCCGCGGCCCGGCCATCGCGACGGGCATCAAGCGCTCCAAGCCCGAGTGCATCGTGTTCTCCTACCAGGGGGACGGCGACCTGGCCTCCATCGGGATGGCCGAGACCGTCCACTCCGCCGCGCGCTCGGAGAACATCACGGTCGTCTTCATCAACAACTCCATCTACGGGATGACCGGCGGGCAGATGGCCCCGACCACGCTCATCGGCCAGCCTTCCACCACCTCGCCCAAGGGCCGGGACGTCAAGGTCAACGGCTATCCCATCCGGGTCTGCGAGCTCCTCTCCCAGTTGGACGGGGCGCGCTACCTGGAGCGGACCTCGGTGCACACGGCCGCCCACGTCATCAAGACGAAGAAGGCGCTCAAGAAGGCCTTCCAGAACCAGATCGACGGCAAGGGCTTCTCCATGGTCGAGGTCCTCTCCATGTGCCCCACGAACCTCGCCATCGCTCCGAAGGACAACGCGAAGTTCATCGCCGAGAAGATGCTGCCGGTCTATCCGCTCGGCGTGTACAAGGACGCCGACGCTCCGGCCGCAGGGGGGAAATGATGTATCAAGGGATCCGCATCTCGGGTTTCGGCGGACAGGGCATCATCTCCTCGGGCGTCCTGCTGGCGTACGCGGGCATGCTCGACGGCAGGCACGTCACCTTCTTCCCGGCCTACGGAGCGGAGATGCGCGGCGGCACGGCGAACTGCTCGGTCGTGATCTCCTCCGACGACGTGTCGACCCCGGTCGTGGCCCAGCCGGACACGGTCATCGTGATGAACGAGCCTTCCTTGGCCAAGTTCGAGCCGCTGGTCAAGCCGGGCGGCCTGCTGATCATCAATAGTTCGCTGGTGGAGTCGCGGCCCAAGCGCAAGGACATCAAGATCCTCCTCGTGCCCTGCAACAAGGCCGCGCAGGAGCTGGGCACGGCCCGGATCGCGAACATGGTGGCTTTGGGCGCCTTCGTCAAGCAGACCGGGGCGCTCTCCATCGATGCGATCGCCAAGGCCATGCCCAAGGTCTTCAAGCGGGCCAAGCCGGAGATGCTCGAGCTCAACGTCAAGGCCCTGAAGAAAGGCGCCGAATTCAACTGAGGCCTTCGTGACCGCAGGCGCCCCCGCCCTTCCCAGGGCGGGGGCGCCGTGCTAATGGTATGATGAGCCCGAAGAGGAGGGGCATGATGCCCGATGAGGCGGAGCTGAAGCCGCAGGGGAAGCCGGTGTATCCGATGGTCTACGTCTGGGACGACCGGGGGCACCGAGTCGTCGAGGTCCACTATGGGGCCCTCCCGGGCCAGCCCGCGCCGGAGGGACGCTTCGCGGGCTCCTACGACCCCGCCAAGACGGAGGAGTTCATCCGGGCGCTGGAGGCCCGCTTCGGCGCTTCCCGCTTCACCGTGGCCGACTGGAGCGCGACTTCCCAGCGCACCTTCTTCATGAGCCGCTACGGCTGGACGGAGGAGGAGTTCCGCCTTTTCAGCGAGGGGAAGCTCTCGCCCGAGCCCGCCCAGGAGCCGGCCGAGCCGGAGGCGCAGGGCCCTACGGGCATCGAGGTCGAGGTGGGCATCATCGGCCAGCGCTCCGGTCTGCCTGCCGAGGAAGCGAAGCTCAAAGCCGCCCTGCTCGACGCCCTGGAGCAGGGCACGCGCGGGCTCCTCGAGGAGATGCGCGCGCAGGGGCTCGACCCGAAGGACCCCGAGAAGCTGGCCGCTTTCAAGCGCGAGCGGCGCGAGAAGGGGCTCAAGAACTTCGACCTCGTCGCGGACGTTCCCATCTGCTGGGGGCGCCTGACGGCCGACACCGGCAAGAAGCTGATGGGCTATCTCCGGCAGTTCCTGCAGGACAACGCCGGCAAGGTGGACCGGCTATGGGTCCCCGCCACCTGGGCCGAGGCGCTGGAGGACTTGAAGTCCCTCCTGCCCGGGGGCAAAGTCTCCCCGCATCCCGACTCGGACCACCTGCTCTTCGTCCTGGAGCTCAAGGAGCCGGATACCGGCACGCGGACGGAGTGGACGCTCGGGACGCGGGAAGCGCTCAAGATGCACGCCGCGCCCATGGTGGAGATCCCGGGGGGCCTGGACCTGCCGGGCTCCCTGGACGGGAAACTCACCCTGGTCCAGTCGCGCAAGCTCCTGCGGATGATCGAGCAGCGCCTGGGGAAGAAGACCGCCTAGGGCTGCGCCTGCTCCTTGCGGAGCATCTCAAGAGCCTTTTCGGCTTCGTCGATGTCGCTCTTGAGCTTGCTCTTGGGGTGCTTGGCTTTGAAGGCCTCGAGCTTCGCCTGCCCCTTATCGAGCTCCCCGTCCACGATGAGCTGTACGGCCTCCCGGAGCTGCGCGCGCTGCTTCTTGCCAAGCTGGGCGAACCTCTGCTCGAGGCTCCCTTTCCAATAAAGCTGATTCGGGTCGTCGCTCTGGTCCTCTCCCCGCACCGAGGCGACGGCCTGGGAGCGCATGGGCCGGTAGCGCTTGCGCATGGCGGATTCCTCCAGGCCCTTGAGCCACATCTTGAAGTACTCGAGCGGCTTGACCTTCTTGACGGGCTCGGACTCGGTCTTGGGCGCCTCCTGGGCGGCGGCCTGGAGCGGCATCGCGGCGAAGAGCAGAGCGGCGGCTAAAGCGGTCATTCGTCCCTCCTGGAGCGTCCTCATTGTAACAAAGAAAAGCCCCCGCTCTGGCGAGCGGGGGCTTCTCCAGGGCCTAGGCCTTTCCTGCTGCGCTTCTCACTTGCGGACAAGACCCGACAGCCCGACTATGCCGGGGACCAATCCGCCGATCAGCAGCCAAAGAGCCTTATCCGTGGGCGCGCCCGTGAAGATGCGCGAAATATCGGAGCTCGCCGAGTAGTAGGCGTTGGCCCCGATGACCAGCAAGACGACTCCCGCGGCCAGGAGAGCGGCGGCTAGCCCCTTGTTCAAGCGGCCTCCATGTTTCGCATCGGTCTTTGACGGCGAGAAGCGCTTGCGCCGGCTATTGCTTCTTGCCGATCACAAAATACAGCACCATGCCGACGACGGGCAGAACGAGTATCAGGAGGACCCACAATGCTTTTTTGCCCATGCCCATGGGACTGTACAGGACATCGATGATGGCGATGATGTCCAATACCAAGACCAGCAGCCCCGCGATCCCGCCCATCGGCCCCCCCATCCTCCGGCCTCAAAGCCGGCGTGAGATAATAGTAAGCCATCACCGGCCCGGCGTCCATTCGCAATCCTGCTCAGGCAGGTCGGTAGTATTACGGACGCCGGTTTCCGCGGAGGGGGATGGCTCCGTAATCCTACGCGGCTTCCCGCGTAGAACTCCGAATTGCCGCAGGGTCGAGCCGCGCCGTATGATGGATAGACGTTCCATGAAAAGGAGACAGAGATGATGAGCTTGCGATCCCGTAGGACGTGCGTGCGATGGATGGTCTATACGCTGATCTTATCGACCACGATGGTCTGCGCATCGAAGCAGAGCGGCTGGGCGATGCTCGCGCCGGCGGAGATCGCCGGCGGAACGGATCCCGGCAGGCTGGACCGGGCGGCGGACATGAAGACGATCCAGTCCGCTCTGGAGTCGAAGGTCGTCCGCCAGCGGCTTAGGGAGCTGGGGCTGCCGGAGGATCAGGTCGAAGCCCGCTTGAGCAAACTCTCGGACCAAGAGGTCCATCAGCTCGCGACGCAGATCCACACCCTCAACCCGGGCGGCGATCTGACGGTCATCGGCATCCTGGTCGCCGTGGTGCTCGTGCTGCTGATCATCTATCTGGTCCGCCGCACCTAGGATCCTTCCATGCCGGGCCCGCGCTCGCTGCTCCTTGGGGTCGGCCTGCTCGTCGGCTGCGCACGAGCGCCCTGCCTGCTCAACGGCTGCGCCGGAGCGGCCCGTCTGAGCGCGCCTTCGCCCTTCGAGGCGAAGCGGGTCCTGCTGGATGTCCCCTTCTTCCCGAACCGCGGGAACCAATGCGGTCCCTCGGCCCTGGCGAGCGTCCTGAGCTTCTGGGGCGACCCAACCGCTCCGAGCCGCCTCAAGGAAGAGATCTACTTGCCGCACCTCAAGGGGTCCCTGCCGGTCGACCTCCTGCTCGCCGCCCGGGCGCACGGGATGTCCGCGGAGATGTCCAGTGGGAGCCTGCCGCAGGTCAAGAAGGAGTTGGACGACGGCCATCCCGTGGTCGCCTTCGTCAACTTGGGATACCGCTTCATCCCGGTCGGCCACTATGTGGTCATCACGGGCTATGACGACTCGGAGCAGGGCGTCTACGTGCACACGGGCGCGAAGCGGAACGCCTTCATGCCCTATCGGAGATTCCTGAGGCAATGGGACAAGACCGAGCGCTGGACGCTCCTGGTCCGGCCGCCGCTCACCGTAAGATGAGAGCTTCCTGGGGGCCGCTCGCCGTTCTGTCCAGTCTCTTGGCCGCCTGCTCTCATCTTCCGACCTTGACCGCCCATCACGATCCGTTGAGCGCCGAGGAGCACGACAAGCTCGGAGCTTCCTACGAAGCGCAGGGCCTATCGAAGGAGGCGCGGGGGCAGTATGAAGCGGCGCTCCGGAAGGCCCCGGCCGACCTGAAGGCCTGGCTGGCCTTGGGGAACCTCTCGTTCGCTCAGGGCGATTTCAAGAGAGCCGAAGCCGCCTACCGGCGCATCCTGAGATCCTCGCCTCACCATGCCGGGGCCAGCAACAACCTGGCCATGGTCTACCTGACGCAGGCGCGGAGACTGGCGGACGCCGAAGCGCTCGCGCAGGACGCCCTGCGCCAGGAGGGCCCTCTCAAGCCCTACGTCCTCGACACCCTGGCCAACATCCATGTCCGGCAAGGGCGCTTCAGCGAAGCTCGAGCCTCGCTGCAGCTCGCTGAAGCGGCGGCCCCCTTGGAGGATGCGCCGCTGCAAGAGCAGCTGCGCCGGACCCGGCGAAGCGTCGAAGCGGAGCGTGCGTCGCCCTGAACGGAAGGACCGGCCAGGAAGAGGTGCGTCGATGATGTCCGATCGAAGGAAGCTGCTCCTGGTCGTCGTTCCCGTGCTGGCGGTGAACGTCTTCTTCGGCTCGGATATCTACCGGCTTTCCAAGCAGCGGGAGCGGATCAAGGAAGATTACAGCCGGGTCAACAGCATCCGATACGGGCTTCTCTCCGTCGATTCCTGGAAAGAGCGCATCCAGGTCGTTTTGACCGGCCGGATCGCGGATTTCAGATTGTCGAAGGCGCAGGAAGCCGTCCTGCGCGAGGAGGTCTCCAAGACCCTCCACACGCTGATCTCGGAAGCGGAGCGGATGCTGCGGAAGCCTCAGAGCACCCTTTCCGGGAAGATCAGGAAGCTGGCGATCAGGACGTTCGTCGACGTCGAGGACATCCGCAGGCAGGTCCCCGCGTTCACGCGGGCCATCCTCGACGGGCTCCAGAAGCCCGGTCAGACGAAGAAGCTCAAAAAGCTCGCTCAACGCGGGCTCGACAGCTACGCGGCGCAGGTCTCCGACAGCCCCGAGGACACGGCCCGGCAGCTCGAGGTCCTGGCCCGGTATCGGACGGAGGATCGCGGCGAGTTCAACCGCCTCGCGGCCCACCGGATCCAGGCCCTGGAGTCCGACATCAGCGCCACCTGCGTCTTGATGCTCGACAGCGCGCTCGTGTTCTTGTTCGCCTGGTGGCTCGCGCGCGGGAAGCCCGAGCTGCACGGAGTCCTGTTCTCGTCGTCCGCGGCTTTCGCCCTCCTGCTGCTCGCGGTCGGCCTCGCCCTGCCGATGATCGACCTGGACGCGCGGATCAAGAGCGTGGACTTCCTGCTGTGGGGCGGGCACGTCCGCTTCCACGACCAGGTCCTGTTCTTCCGGAGCAAGAGCATCCTCCAGGTGGTCCAGGTGCTGATGGACACCGGGAAGGCCGACTCGATCGCGGTGGGCGTTCTGCTCGTGCTCTTCAGCGTGCTCTTCCCGCTCTCCAAGTTGGTCTCGATGGAGGTCTACCTGCGGGGCGGCCCGAAGGTCCGGGAGAGCCCGTGGATCCGGTTCTTCGCGTTCCAGTCCGGCAAATGGTCCATGGCGGATGTCACCGTCGTGGCGATCTTCATCGCCTACATCGGCTTCAAGGGGATCCTGAGCTCTCAGCTCGCCGGGCTCAACATCCAGGCGGCCTATGTGGAGGTCATCGCCACCAATGAAACGGCGCTGCAGCCGGGGTTCATCCTCTTCACCGCCTTCGTGCTGTTCGGGTTCGCGCTCTCCGAGATCCTGAAGAGGGTCGTTCTGGCCCAGCCTGCGTCCGTGCGGAGCCCTCGGTAGAGGCGGCGGTCCCGGTCAGGGCTCCTGCGCGTCTACCATACCGACTCCGGGGCGGCCATCAGCTCCACGAAGGCCTCCACCACCTTCGGATCGAAGCGTGAGCCGGAGCCGTTCTTCGCCTCCAAGACCGCCTTCTTGTAGAGCTCGGGGCCCCGCAATCCCATCATGCGCAGCTCTTCGACGCTCTCGATCAAGCCCAGGATGCGCGCGCCCAGGGGGATCGCCTCGCCCTTGAGCTTGCCGGGGAAGCCGATGCCGTTGTATTCCTCATGGTGGTGGAGGATGGCCGGGAGCGCCCCTTCGAGCATCTTGATGCCTTCGAGCATCTTCGCCGAGAGCGCGGGGTGCAGCTCCTCGCGGGCGCCGATCACCCCGAGATCGACGAGAAGGCGCGGATTCTTGAAGGCCACGTAGCCCAGGTCATGCAGGATCCCCGCGTAGTAGGTCATGCGGTAATCGAGGGCGTCTTGGCCCAGCATCCGGCCGATCGCGCAGGCCAGCTTGGCCGCGCGCACCGGGTGGCCCTCCATGCGCGGCTTCGACGTCTCGATGACCGCGATCAGGATCTCCAGGATATGGGAGAAGAAGTTCTTCTGCGTGGAGATGATCTTCGCGTTGGTGATCGCGATCGATGCGAGGTTGGCGAGGCTCGAGAGCAGCCGGACGTGCTCCTCGGTGTAGGCCCCCGAGCGCTTGTTGAGCACCTCGACGACTCCGACCCGCTCCTCGCGGTACGTCATGGGCACGCACAGCAGCGAGCGCGTCACGAAGCCCGAGGCTTTGTCGAACTTGCCGGCGAAGCGCGGGTCGGCCGCCGCGTCGTTGACGACCTCGGGCTTCCCGGTCTGCGCGACCCAGCCCGCGATGCCGGTCCCGATGGGCAGCGTCATGGTCTTCAGCGCCTGGGCGCTCTCCCCGGACGCGACCCGGAAGAACAAACTCTTCTTGTCGTCGGTGACCAGCATGATGGAGCTGGCTTCGCTGTCGATGAGCTTCTCGGCCGCGGCGCCGATCTTCTGAAGCAGGAAGTCCAGGTCGGACGTGGAGCTCAGGCTGGCCGCGATCGCGAAAAGCTCGTGGGCATCGTCCAGGCGTTCCACGCGGGTCGCGCCGTTGCTCCCATTAGGCGGCGCCATGCTCACTCCGTCCCGCCCAGCACTTCGCGCACCGTCGTGATCCCCTGAAGCACTTTCTCGAGCCCGTCCTGGGTGATCAGCCGCATGCCCTCCTTCACCGCCTCCCTGCGCACCATGTCCGCGGCGACTTCCTTGAGGCAGAAGGAGCGCAGGGTGTCCGTCATCAGCAGCAATTCGTGCAGACCCGCGCGGCCCATGAAGCCCAGGCCCTGGCATCTGCCGCAGCCGCCCTCTTTGGGAGGGCCGTGGATCGAGGCGCCCGCGGGGATCGGGACGCCGTTCGCCTGGAAGGCCTGGATCTCCTCGGGGGTCGGGGAGTGCGGTTGCTTGCACTCGGGGCAGAGCCGCCGGGACAACCGCTGAGAGAGGATCGCCTTGAGGGTGTTCGCGATCATGAAGGGGGGGAGGCCCATATCGACCAGCCGCGAGATCACGGAGGAGGCGTCGTTCGTGTGGATGGTCGATAGGACCAGGTGGCCCGTCATGGCGGCCTCCATGGCGATGTGGGCCGTCTCCTTGTCGCGGATCTCGCCGACCATGATGACGTC
>DMEZ01000073.1:29247-31676 GCA_003450735.1 Elusimicrobiota bacterium
ATCTCGCCGACCATGATGACGTCGGGGTCCAGCCGCAAGAACGAGCGCAGAGCCAGCGCGAAGTCGAACTTCTTATCCCCGCCGAGCTTCAAGTCCGGGCTGACGGAGACCTGGACGATGCCGTCGAGGTTGTATTCGACCGGGTTCTCCGCGGTCAGGATGTTGATGTCGGGCCGGGAGATGTGGTTGATCGTGGCGTACAAGGTGGTCGATTTCCCGGACCCCGTGGGCCCGCAGACGAGGATGAGCCCGAAATTCTTCTTGCCGCCGATCCCTTTGAGCAGCGAGAGATATTGGTCGAGCGTGTCCGGCATGAAGCCCATCTTGTGGATGTCGACCTGCACCGACCGGCGGTCTAGGATGCGCATGACGCAGGATTCTCCGTAGACGGTCGGCACCATCTCGACGCGGAACTCGACGGGATTGGTCTGCGCCACGATCTGGATGCGGCCCGACTGCGGGACGCGCCGCTCGGTGATGTTCATCGAGTCGGTCATGATCTTGATCTTGGCGACGATCGCGCTGCGGTAGGCCCACGGCACGCTGAAAGGCCCCGGCAGGAGGCGGCCGTCCACGCGGTAGCGCAGCAGGATCTTGGAGTTCTTGCCGAGGATGTCCTCGAAGGGCGTGATGTGGATGTCGGAGGCCTTCATCTGCAGGGCGCCGAGGATGATCGCGTTGACCATCTTCTCGACCTCGGGCGCGGTGGCGTCGATCTCCGCGATATCGGTCTTGACGTCGTTGCTGACCACTTGCAGCCCATCCGCGGCGGGGTCCTCGTCCGGCTTGGCGAACTCCGCGATCAGGCGGTTCATGGCCATGCCCTCGCCGTGGCCGTAGGCCGCGTCCAGGGCGGCCAGGACGTCCTGGGGCAGGGCGAGATAGGGCCGGATCTCGATGTCGGTGCGAAGGTGCAGGTCCTCGGAGACGAAGAAATCATGGGGGTCCGCCATCGCGACCCACAGCGCGGTCTCCTCTTTGGCGAAGGGGATCACCAGGTGCCGCCTGGCCACCGCCTCCGGGATGATCTTGACCGTTTCGACGTCGACCTTCATCTGGCTCAAGTCCACGGCCTGGATCTGCCACTCGTCGGCGAGGCATTGGAGCAGCTGGGTCTTGCTGATCAAGTTCATGTCGATGACGGCCTGCTGGATGAACGCGCGGCTTTTTTGGGCGGCCGCCTCGGCCGCCTGGAACTGCTCGCGCGTGAGCAGCCGGCGTTCGACGAGGACCTCGGAGAGGGTCTTGCGGCCGTGCAGGCCCTTCACCATCATGCTTTTCGCAAGGAGGGTGTTCGACGCCTCGAGGGTCCTGGCCGCGGGGTTGACGACGGGGATGCCGCTCATGGGAAGGGTCCTATGGGAGTGTACCTCCGAGGTCCGCCTTGCGACTAGTGGGACTTCTACGCGGGGGCCGCGTAAAACTCCGGATAGGCGCGCGCGAAGGCGCGAAGCTATGATGGAGGCGGATGCGGAGGGAGGGGCTCATGGAAAAAAAGAAACTGACCACGAACGCGGGCGCGCCCGTGGCGGACAACCAGAACATCATGACGGCGGGCAAGCGGGGGCCGGCTCTCCTGCAGGACGTGTGGTACCTCGAGAAGCTCGCGCACTTCGACCGCGAGGTGATCCCGGAGCGCCGCATGCACGCCAAGGGCTCCGGGGCCTACGGCACTTTCACCGTGACCCACGACATCACCCGCTGCACCAAGGCGAAGCTCTTCTCGAAGGTGGGCAAGAAGACCGACATGTTCGCGCGCTTCTCCCTCGTGGCCGCCGAGCGCGGCGGGGCCGACGCCGAGCGCGACCTGCGCGGCTTCGCCATGAAGTTCTACACCGAGGAGGGCAACTGGGACTTGGTGGGCAACAACACCCCGGTCTTCTTCATGCGCGACCCGCTCAAGTTCCCTGACCTGAACCACGCCATCAAGCGCGACCCGCGCACCAACCTGCGCAGCCCGCTCAACAACTGGGATTTCTGGAGCTCTCTGCCCGAGGCCCTGCACCAGGTCACCATCACCATGAGCGACCGCGGCATCCCGTATTCCTACCGGCACATGCACGGCTTCGGAAGCCACGCCTTCAGCTTCATCAACGCCAAGAACGAAAGATGCTGGGTCAAGTTCACCCTGCGCACACAGCAGGGCATCAAGAACCTCGCCGACCAGGAGGCCGAGGTCCTGATCGGGAAGGACCGCGACAGCCACCAGCGCGACCTCTACGAGAGCATCGAGCGCAAGGACTTTCCGAAGTGGACCCTGTTCGTGCAGATCCTGCCGGAGAAAGACGCGGCCAAGATGCCCTACAACCCCTTCGACCTGACCAAGGTCTGGTTCCACGGGGATTACCCGCTGATGGAGGTCGGGGTGATGGAGCTGAACCGCAACCCGGAGAACTACTTCGCCGAGGTGGAGCAGGCGGCTTTCAACC
>DMEZ01000035.1:0-5680 GCA_003450735.1 Elusimicrobiota bacterium
CGGTGGAGTTCCTTCGGAGGTTCTCCCTGCTGGCGCCTCCGCCGAACCGGAACATCGTGCGCTACTATGGGGCGCTGGGGCCGAACGCGCCTATCCGGGGGCTGGTGAGGGAGGAGGCGCGCAAGCACGCGAGGCGCTTAAAAGCAGTTAAAGCGGTCGCGAAAGCACGTGAGCGGGTCAGAGGATGCGTGAGCTCGTGGGCAACGTGCCTGAGCAAGGTCTTCGTCCCGAACATCCAGAATCCGTAGGTTCGGGACGTCCAAAACCTACGGCGTCTGGATGTTTTGGACGAGGTCGAGCCGCTGGTTTGCCGCGTGTGCTCGACGGAGATGGTTCCGGTGGCGGTCCCCTTCGCGCTTAGGCGCTACGGGGACTGCGGCAGAGGAGAACGGCATGCCGCTGTCATCATGAACGACTCCGAACTGGTGCGCATCCTGAGACATCTGAAGCTGCCGGTCGACTTCCCCAAGACGGTACCCGCGAGAAGCCGTCCAAACCTTCCAAACGCCGTAGGTTTGGACGTATCGAACCTACGTCGTTCGGAAAGTTCGATACGGCCTCCGCCGGACCCGTTCGACGACTGCGGGATCGACCCGCGGGTCGATCGATACGAGAGCATCGACGCACTCCCGGACTACGACGGACCCCAGGGGTAGGTCGGGCTCTGCCCGGGCACGGTTCCGGGTCGTCCTGGACATGGTAAAGTATACCTCATGTTCTCAGGGAAGCTCGCTGCGGGCTTGGCGGGGGCCGTGCTGCTTGCGATAACGTCCATTATGGTACGCGCTGAAGAGCCGAGGAACGACCCCGCTCGGCTTAAAATTCCATCACAAGACGCCTGGAGAATCAACTGCCAGGGACGCTGAGGCCGCCGTAGAAGCGCGTCAGATGAGCGCGAGGCCCTTGACAAACCGCCGGGGGCAGGATAGAATAACCTATAGATACACATAGAGATAGGTATATCTATCCATGGCTATGCCCGCACCGTATCAGAGACAAACAAACATCTTCCGCGCCCATGGCGGCTTCCTGAGGACATCCCAGGCCATGAAGCTGGGCATCCACCCCAGGGACCTCTACGGCATGAGGGCGGCCGGGCTCATAGACCCCATCAGCCGCGGCCTCTATCGTCTGGCCAGCCAGCCGCCGCTTTCCAAGCCCGACCTAGCCATCGTAGCGCTCAGGATCCCCCATGGCGTGATATGCCTCATCTCCGCCCTGGCCTTCCACGGGCTCACGACCCAGATCCCCCACGAGGTGCATGTGGCCCTCCGCAAGGGATCCGAGAAGCCCCGTCTGGATTTCCCGCCCGCGCGCTTCACCTGGCTGTCCGAGCCGGCCTTCAGCGCGGGGATCGAGACGCATGACGCGGATGGAGCCAGGCTGCAGGTCTACTGCCCGGAAAAGACCGTGGCGGACTGCTTCCGCTTCCGCAACCGCATCGGACTCGACGTCGCGCTGGAAGCGCTCAAACTCTTTCGGGAGAAGAGGCGCTTTAGGCCGGATGAGCTGCTCCGATACGCCGGAATCTGCCGCGTCTCGGGCGTGATGAAGCCTTACCTGGAGGCCCTGCTGTGAAAAAAGAGCTCAAGGACATGTCCGCCTCCGTCCGGCAGAGGCTCCTGAACCGCGCCAGGGAGACCGGCCGTCCCTTCGATGAGCTCCTGCAGTACTTCGCAATGGAGAGGTTTCTCTACCGGCTGAGCGGATCAAGGCATCGCGACAAGGTCGTGCTCAAGGGCGCTCTCATGTTCGTCGTGTGGAAGGCTCCCCGCTCGCGGGCGACCAGGGATATCGACCTGCTGGGCCGCATGCCCAACGCGGTGGAGAAGCTCGAGGCCATGGTCCGCGAAGTCTGCGATACCGAGGTCGTGCCGGACGGCATCGTGTTCCTCCCCGCCAGCGTGAAGGGCGATCGGATCAAAAAAGACGCGGATTACGAGGGCGTGCGCATCCGGTTCATTGGCAAGGTCGGACAGGCGCGGGTCGCGATGCAGATCGACTGCGGGTTCGGCGATACGGTCACCCCGAGTCCGGCGGAGGCCGACTATCCGACGATCCTGGACATGCCCGCGCCGAAGCTGAAATGCTATCCACGGGAGACGGTCGTAGCCGAGAAATTCGAGGCCATGGTCCAGCTCGGCATGCTCAACAGCAGGCTGAAGGACTATTACGACATCTGGCTCCTGGCCAAGCAGTTCGATTTCAGCGGCGAAGCCCTGCGCGCCGCCATCGTCGGGACTTTCGCCAACCGCAAGATGCAGATAATCCCGGAGCCCACGGGCCTTTCAGACGAGTTCGCCTGCAATCCCGACAAGAAGACCCAATGGGCGGCGTTCATCCGCAGGGCGCGGCTCGAACATGCTCCAAGGGAGTTCAACGAAGTCGTTGCCGTCCTTCGCGAGTTCCTCCTGCCGGTCGCCAGGGCCGCGGCCGGCGGCCGCTCTCCAGGAAGATGGACGGCACCCGGCCCCTGGCGAGTTCCCTAATCTGTTCAGCGTCGTTCGGATGCCCTGCTGGTGCGCATCTTGGGACAGCTGAAGCTGTCAGTCGACTTCCCTAAGACGGTTCCCGCTCGGAGCCGCCCTGCTTCAGCTTTTCGGCGCCGGGCGCTCGCCGTACTTCTAAAGCGGTCGCGAAAGCACGCGAACGGGTCAGAGGATGCGTGAGCTCTTGGGCGGCGTGCCTGAGCAAGGTCTTTGAGGTAGAGCCCCTGGTTTGTCGTGTGTGCTCGACGGAGATGGTCCCGGTGGCGGTCCCCCTCGCGCTTGGGCGCTACGGGGACTGCGGCAGAGGAGAACGGCCGCCGCTGTCATCATGAACGACTCCGAGTTGGTACGCATCCTCGGACGGCGGATCAAAAGAGCGACCCCATCTGCCACCAAGGCAGAGCGACGCCCTGCTTGAATTTCTGCGGCCGTTCGACCTGGCAGACGAGGCAGGCGCGGTCGCATCTCTCTTCCGCGCGGAACGCGGCAAGGCCGGCGAAATCGGACTCGCGAGGCTCGGTGGTGGCTTTGATCTCGACGGCCGTCACCTCTCCATCCCGCTCGACGACCAAGTCCACTTCCCGGCCCTTCTTGTTCCGCCAGTAGGATAATCTGGACGAGCCCTTCCGGGCCAGGGCTTCGAGCATCACGTGGTGCTCGAACAAGGGCCCTTTCTGCAGGATCAAAAGCCCCCGGTCGTGTCCGATCGCCGCGGCTGCGTTGCGCACGCCGAGGTCGAAGAAATAATACTTCGCCTTGTGCAGGACCGCCGAGCGGCCCTTTCCCGCCGGGCTCAGGCGATGGACGATGAGGCTGTCCTCCAGTATCTGATAATACTCCCGGATGGTCGTATGGCTGACTCCCACCTGGCCTGCGAGCTTGCTCAGGTTCGGGCTCGACCCGGACTCGAGCGCCGCCAACTGCAGGAAGCGGGCGAAAGGCGGCAGTCTGCGGACCACCGCTTCCTGCCGGATCTCCTCCTCGAGATAGAGCGAAGCATAGGAGCTCAGCTCCGCGGCGCGGTGCGCGCGGCCTTGGGCGAGCACGCCCGGCAGGCCGCCGTAAAGCAGGCGGTCCTCGAATAACGCCTCGTCGCAGCCGCCCTCGCGGAGCAGTCCGCTCTCCGACCAAGTCAAAGGATGCAGATGCTCGACCAGGATGCGTCCCGGCAGCCAATTGGCATGCCCATGACGCAGTTTCCGCGCGGAGGAGCCGGTCGCGATCAGGACGATCTTTTTTTCATCGATCAGGTACTGCAGGACGTCCATTATCGGCGGGACTTTTTGGATCTCGTCGATGAACACCACGACCGCATCGCGGTTTTTGGCGGCAGCCACCTCGCGGCGCAGGATTTCCGGATCGGTTTCAAGGCGAGTGCGTACGGAGGGCAGCTGCAGGGGATACTCCAGGCGTTTGAATCTCATGCTTTCAATTGAGCTGTTCAAGAAAGCCAAGGTTGCCCAGGAAGCTCCCCCGGACAAAGGCCGCCGCATCCTCCTCACAAGGACCTAGGCCGCGCTGGGGCCATTATCGCCCCTCCCAGGGCCCTCTCGGGCCCTGCGCCAGGCCTCCGGCTCGGCTATACTCCCTGCGTGCGCGCCCTGCTGGCCGCCGTCCTCCTGCTCACCTGCCCCGGCCTCGGGCCCTACGAGGCGCTTGCCCAGACCGTGGCCCGGCCCGTCGCCTCCGGGCAAATCTTCGTCCCGACACTCTCCGTCCTCCCATCCGGTAGGACCTTCCAACCCGTCTCGCTCGCGGCGCCGAGCCTCAGCGGGCTCGTCCTGCCTTCGGTGAGCGCTCCGGTCGTCCGGCCGGCCGTGCGGGTCTCGGCGAAGGCCGAGGCGGTCCCAGCCGCCCTGCTCGCCGCCGCCCCGCAGGTACTCGCTCCCGCAGCCCAGGCGGACATGAGGCCCCAGGAGGCGGTGCATTCCCTGCCTGCCCTCTTCGATGGCGGGGCGAAGAGATCCCAGGCCGCCGCGGAGGTCTCCGTCGACGCCGAGCCCGCGGTCTCGGGCCTCGAGCCCTCGGGCGGGGTCTCGCCCTCCCCCGCCGCCGAACCTCCCACGCCCAAAGGGCTCATCGCGACGGTCCGCGAGATGGCGATGGGCCAGCGCGAACTCGCCTTCCTCCTCAAGCCCTACCGGAACCAGCTCAACCTCGCCCGAGGCCTGCTCATCTTCAAGGCGATCCTGAGCACCGCCCTCTCCTACTCCGTCGGCGCGCTCGTGGACGCGGCCATCGCCCACGCCCTCCCGCTCGCCGCGGCCTGGCTCGCCGCCGCGGCCGCCATCACGGTGGTGAAGATCCTCAACCAGCGCTGGTACTCCCTGACCGCGGGCCGCCTGCGGGTCAAGGTGCGCCGGGACTTCCGCGAGAAGCTCTTCGACGCGCTCCTGCAAGTCAAGCCGGAGGACGAGAAGCCCGCCCAGCTGGCCGCCCGGCTCTCGCAGGACGTCGCGCGCATCGCCATCAAGAACGTCACCATCCCCATCCGGTTCCCGCACCTGGCCATCCAGCTGGCCCTCGCCTCGGGCTTCGTCCTCTACTCGAGCCCGATGATCGCCCTGCTCATCGCCGCCGCCCTGCCGCCGCTCGCGTGGCTGTCCTGGCGCTACGGGCGCCGCGCGGCCGCCGTGCAGGAGAAGGCGACGAGGCAGAGCGCCGAGATGACCCGGACGGGGGGCGAACTCCTCGCGAAGGACTACGCCGACGAGGAGGAGCGCCGGGAGGCCTACGCGCGCTACAGCCGCAAGGCCGGGCGCTTCGAGAAGACGATGCTCGAATCGCTGAAGCTCAACGCGGACTTCGACTCGGTCCGGGAACTGCTCCAGGCCACGGCCACGGAGCTGCTCGTGCTAGGCGTGGGGCTGGGCAGCTTCCTGCTCACCGGCGCGCCGAGCGTCGGCCAGGTGATGTCTTTGCGGGGCTACTCGAAGGACCTGCGCGGCGCGGTGGACGGCCTGACGGACGCCTACACGGACGGCAAGGACGCCGAGGGCGGCACGAAGCGCATCCTCGAGCTGTTGAGGAAGGCCGAGCAGAAGCCGGAACGCTGAGGAGATCCCGTCCGCCGCCGGACCGAATTGATACAATAGGTTCCCTTTTCCAGGAGGAGCCCATGGCAGGACCTCTCACCCGCAACCTCACCATCCTCATGACGGACATCAAGGGCTTCACGGACAAGACCTCCC
>DMEZ01000035.1:5845-22578 GCA_003450735.1 Elusimicrobiota bacterium
TCAAGACCATCGGCGACGCCTTCCTCATGGTCTTCGAGAGCCCCACCGACGCGGTGCTCGCCGGGATCGCCGTCCAGGACGCGCTCCGGGAGCACAACGAGGGCGAGGCCGAGGACGACCGCATCGAGATCCGCGTGGCCATCAACTCCGGCGAGGTCAACCTCATCGAGAACGACGTGTACGGCGAGGCGGTCAACATCACCGCGCGCATCGAGAGCATCGCCCAGGCCGGCGAGGTGTTCTTCACCGAGGCCGTCTATCTCTCCATGAACAAGACCGAAGTCCCCTCCAGCGAGGTGGGCCTGCTCCAGCTCAAGGGCATCCCGGAGAAGGTGCGCGTCTACAAGGTCAAGCGCGAGCGCCCGGTGGAGGGCGTCGTGGAGACCGCGGCCCAGGCCAAGGGCCGCATCCTGGACTTCGGCCGCAAGCTCGCGGGAGCGGCGCCGCTCGAAGCCTCGGAGAAGGCCGCGTCGGCTGGACGCAAGCCGAAGATCTCCAGCCGCGCGCTCGCCCTGGTCATCGACTTCATCGTCTGCTCCATCCTCGTCGGGATGCTGTTCACGCGGGAATCCGGGAGCGTCCGCGTCCACAAGTCCCTGAAGTCCAAGACGGCGGAGTCCGTGGATGCTCGGGGAAAGGTCGAGTTCACCGAGAAGGGCATGCGCATCCGGGGCGAGGGCAAGACCGTGGACATCGGCGAGAACGGGATCGCGGTCAGCGGCGACGCGAAGAGGCCCCGCAAGGAGGTCCAGGTCCGGGTCGACGGCGAGAGCATCAGCATCGACGAGGAGGATGCGGACCTGTCCGAGGACGACGGGAAGTGGCACGTCAGGAAGGAGACCCGGCGGCGCAGCGTCGCCTTCCCCATGTTCTGGCTCTTCTACAACACCCTCTTCCTCGGGCTCTGGGCCGCCACGCCGGGCAAGCACGTCATGAAGCTGCGCGTGGTCCAGGTCAACGGCCTGCGCCTGGAGTGGAAGCACGCCTTCACGCGCGCGCTGGTCTCCCTCCTCTCGGGCTACGCCGTCCTCATCGGCTACCTTTGGGCCAAGTGGGAGAAGGACCAGCGGACCTGGCACGACCTGCTCGCGCAGACCGTGGTGATCCCGGCGGAGCCCCCGGCCGCCTGACGGGTCGCCTTAGAGGAAGCGGGACGCCACGCCCGCGGGCAGGGTGAAGATCGGGCCGACGTTCTTCACCCCGATCATCTGCCTGTACGCCAGGTTGAGGCTGAGCCACGGGGTGAGATGGACGCTGAGGCCCGCGCCGACGAGGGGCATGGTCCGCCGGAGGTTCTCGTCGAAGACGGGGGTCGTGTTGATGAAGACCTGGTTGTAGATCTCCCGATGGACCTGCGGGCTCGGTTCGAGGCCGACGTGCCCGTCTCCACGACGACGATCTCCGAGCTCAAGGTCGGGGATCCCGAAATCCGCCGGCCCTCACCGCACCGGCACCCGGCGGCTCTCGGCGGACTCCAGCACCGCATCCAGCGCTTCCATCAATTCGTCGACCTTGATCGGCTTGGTGAGATATCGGAAGAATCCCGCCTTCAGGCCTTTCTTGATGTCGCTCGGGATGGCGTTGGCGCTGATGGCCAGCACCGGGATGTGCGCGGTCGCCGGATCCTCGCGCAGGATCTTCAGCGCTTCGATGCCGCTCATCCCGGGCAGATGGATGTCCATCAGGATCACTTCCGGCTGGCGGGCGCGGGCAAGTTCGATGCCGCGCTTCCCGTCCCCTGCGCTCAGCAGGCGCATGTCGGAGCGCCGCGCGATGAGCTTCTCGACCAGCTTCAGATTGGCCGGGTTGTCCTCCACGTAAAGCAGGGTGTGCGTCGGCGCGCCGGACCGGAGCCGCGACTGCGCCTCTGCCGCGGGCTCGGCCGCCTCGGCCGCCGGCGGCGGCGCGGCCGCCGAGCCCAGCTCGAACCAGAAAGCGCTCCCGGACCCGACGGCGCTCTCCACGCCGATCGCGCCCCCCATCAGCTCGACCAGCCGCTTGCTCATCATGAGGCCGATCCCCGTGCCTTCCTCGGCGCTGCCCTCCTTCCCGAGGCGGTTGAACGGCTGAAAGAGCAGCGCCAGCTGATCCGGAGGCAGCCCCGCGCCGGTGTCTCTGACGCTGACGCGGGTGTGTCCCGGGGCGCTCGCTGACCATTCAACGACGACCGTTCCCCCTGGCCGGTTGTATTTGACTGCGTTGGAGAGGAGGTTGGCGAGGACCTGCTTGAGCCGGGTCCGGTCCGCCAGGAGGAAGCACGGGGCGTCGAACCGGGGGAAGGTCAGCCGGATGCCGCGCTTCTTCCCCGCCGCTTCGATCATGGCCTGGCATTCGTCCAGGACTTCGGCGAGCGACACCGGCTCCAGCGAGATCGTCAGTTTCCCGGAATCGACCGCCGCGAGATCGAGGATCTCGTTGATCAGCTCCAGCAGGTACCATCCCGCGTGAAGGATCTGGTCGATGCTCTCCTTCTGCGGGGGGGTCGGCGGCGGAGATTCGGTGTCCAGCAGCTGAGCGAAGCCGAGGATCGCGTTGAGCGGGGAGCGCAGCTCATGGCTCATGCTGGAAAGGAAATCCGATTTGGCGAGGTTGGCCTTCTCCGCCGCGGACTTGGCGCTCTCCAGCTCGGCATTCTGATCCTGCAGCGCCTGAGCCAGGCGCTTGTGCTCGGTATTGTCCGTGCCGATCAGCAGATAGCCGATGATCCCGCCTCGGGCGTCGCGCAGCGCCGTGACCGACATGTTGGCCGGGAAGCGGCTGCCGTCCTTGCGGATATAGGTCCATTCGCAGAGGTCCTCGATCCCGCGCGAAGCCTTGAAGGCCAGCGCCTCGAAGTCCGGCCTGACCCCGGTCGCGAACTCCAGGCTCAGCGCCTTGGCGCGCGCGGCCAATTCCTGCGGGTCGGAGAGGTCGGCCGGAGTACGCTTGGCGACGACGTCGGCGGCCGCATAGCCCAGCATGCGCATGGAGCCGACGTTGAATATCTGGATCACGCCCTTCTCGTCGGTGGCGATGCTCGAGAAGTTGGCGCTGTTGAGGATCGCGTTCCGCAAGGCCTCGGAGCGGATCTTCTCGAGGATCGTCTGGGACGAGCGCTCCTTGAAGGCGATCCGCATCGTGAAGGCCGCGGACATCGCCAGCACTCCCAGCTCGATGAAGTATTGGAGGATCTGCCCTGGAGCCATCTCCCAGATCGATACGATGTAGAAATAGGCGAGGAAGGCCGCGGAGGCCGTGAGCGTCACGAGCACGTGCCGCAATTCCAGGTAAAGGCAGGCGGTGAAGATCGGCAGCAGGTACATCGGCCAGAAGTACGACTCGTAGCCGCCTGACTGGGACAGGATGAGGGTGATGAGGAGGACGTTCACCGCGATCGAGACCAGCGGGATGTATCGGTGCCGGTTGTAGCGCTTGATGAGGCTGTGATAGGCCAGGTTGAACCCGAAAAGGGCCGCGAAGACCCAGAGCACGTCCGGGTAGTGGATGAGGGGGTTGCCGCGGCTCAAGATGGCGATGATCCCCATCATCAGCGAGAAGATGATCTCTTCATAGCGGAACGACTTGGGGTAGACCACGGCTGCGGAGGTCTTCGGGCCTGCGGGTTCTCCGTCCATAGCGCCTGGCTCTGAGTTCATCTCGATAGACTATCCTTCCAGCGCCTCGTCCCGCAATGCGGAGTACTACTCGGGAGGGAGAGTAGGATTCCAGAGCAGCGGGAACCTTACCTATCGCCGCGCGTACAACTCCGCATGGCGGCCGAGGGCGAGGGACGGGTATCCTATCGACAAGGACGCGGACCCGGGACCCCGGGAGCAGGGGGGCCATGGGCCCCCCTGCCTTTTCGCGCGGATGGGGCGGGAGATCGAGTCCGGAGAGGCGCATGGCGTTCAAGGACGAGTGGCTCATCCATAAGGTCACCGGTCTGCTGGGCATCACGAACGGGCAGATCACGGCATTCCGGTTCCAGCGGCAGCAGTATCTGGCCGATGCGCTGGTCGCAGGCGGCTGCACGACGGAAGGGGCCCTGCATGCGGCCGTTTCCAAGGCCGAGCATGTCGGCATCCACGATTCCGTCGACAAGATCGACAAGCTTGCGATCTCGCTCGTTCCCGAGAGGATCTGCCACCGCCACGCCCTGATCCCGCTCCGCCTCCAAGACGGCTCGATCGAGGTCGCGATGGCCAATCCGCTGGATCTCAACGCGCTGGAGGATCTTCAGGCGGTGAGCGGACGCGTCCCCATCCCGCTCTACTGCATGCCCCGGCGGATCGCCGCCCTCATCTCGGAATACTACGATCCCGATGCCTTGGTGTACGATCTCCTGACGAAGCTGGACACGACGGTGAAGGTGGAGATCATCGGCGTGGCGCACCGCGAGAAGATGGTCGACGAGATCGTGCGCATGCCCATCATCAAGCTGGTGGACGCGTTGGTGTGCCAGGCGGTGAAGATGCGCGCTTCGGACATCCACTTGGAGCATGAGGAGCACGCCACCGCGCTCAGGTTCCGCATCGACGGCAATCTGCGCAACATCCTCAGCCTCCCGCACGGCGCCACCGTCGACTCCGTCGTCTCGCGCATCAAGATCATGGCCGATCTCAACATCGCCGAGCACCGGCGCCCGCAGGATGGCCGGGCGCGGCTGCGCGTGGGGGCCGTCGAATACGGGCTCCGGGTCTCGACGCTTCCGACCACGTATGGGGAAACGGTGGTGCTGCGCATCCTGGACCCGAACTCCTCCAACGTCTCTCTGGACAAACTGGGCATCATGCCGGACATCGTCGGACGCCTGGAGGTCATCCTGAAATCAGCCCAGGGGATCATCCTGTTCACCGGGCCGACGGGCGCCGGCAAGACCACCACGCTCTGCTCCATCCTCAACAGCCTGAAGGCCAGCGACACCAATATCGTCACCGTGGAAGACCCCATCGAGTACCGGCTGGAAGGCGTCAACCAAGTGCAGGTCGAGGAGAAGTCCGGCCTGAGCTTCTCGTCCGTCCTGCGCTCGGTGCTCCGCCAAGACCCCGACATCATCATGGTGGGCGAGATCCGCGACAGCGAGACCGCCGACATCGCCTTTCAGGCGGCGCTCACCGGACACTTCGTCCTGACCACGCTCCACACCAACGACACCACATCCTCCATCACCCGCCTGGTGGACATGGGGGTCAAGCGCTTCAAGATCGCTCCCGGGCTGCGGGCGATCACGGCTCAGCGGCTCGTGAGGCGGTTATGCGCGGCGTGCAAGGAGCCTGTGCCGCCGGCGGAGGCCGATCCGCGCGTGCTCGACGCGCTGCGGGAGTGCGGCCATGAGCCCCGCTATTTCCGCGCCAAAGGCTGCGCCGCGTGCGATTCGACCGGTTATTCCGGACGGATGCTGCTCCTCGAATATCTTGAAGTCGACGAGGAGCTGCGCAAACGGATCACCGCTGGAGACGAAGAGGCCGCTCTCCGGCAGTTCGCTTTGAGGTCCGGAGCGCTGCATTCGCTCATGAAGGACGCCCTTTGGCACCTGTCTCAAGGGGACACCTCCGCCGCGGAGATCCTCCCGCACTGTCCCCTGGACGCGCCCGTTCCGCCTCCAGCGAAGCCCGCGGCCGCGCCCCCGCCCTCAGGCCGGGCCCCCGTGCCTTCGGTCATCGGACACGAGCCGGTGAAGGCGGCCCCGGCGGCGCCCGCACCCCCCCCAAGCGCGGGTCGACGCATCCTCATCGCTGACGATGACGGCACCACCCGGACCATGCTCCGCTCCCTGTTGGAGAGCCACGGCTTCCGGGTGGAAGAGGCTCGTGACGGGGTCGAGGCTTTGGCGCAGATCGCGAAGAGTCCTCCGGATCTCCTGCTCGTCGACCTCATGATGCCGAACTTGGATGGCTACGGCGTCATCCGCGCGCTGCGAAAAGACCCGGGGTTGAGGCTGCCGATCATCATGCTGACCTGCAACGCCGAAGAAAAGAACCAGGAGGAAGCCATCAACCTCGGCGCGGACGACTACATCATGAAGCCGTTCAGGCACCCGGCTTTCTTGGCGCGGATCAGTGCGGTCTTTCGGCGGCTGGAGCGGTAGAGGCGGACGTCGAAGCGCTCAGCGCCCCCAACGGAATGGCGCGCGGCGGCCTTGCCCGTCTTAAATCTCCGGCTTCTCTCCGATAAGCTTCGCCGCTTCCTGCCGTTTGTCCTCGGGCAGGAAGGAGCCTTCCACCGCGCAGCGGTTGGCGAGCCTCAGGTCGTCCATCGTCAACCCCATCCTGTCGACGGCGAGCCCGTATTCCTTGTTGAGGTCGGTGTCCAGCAGGTCGGGGTCGTCGGCCCCGATGGAGGCCCGCACGCCCAGCTTGAGGAACTTGGGAAGGGGGTGGGTCTCGAGGGAAGGGACGGAGTGCGTCAGGTAGTTGCTCCAGGGGTTCGTCTCGATGGTGACGCCCTCGGCCTTGATCCTTCCCAGCGTCCTGCCCGAAGGGTCTTCCACGGCGCGGACGCCATGCCCGATCCGGCGGGGCTTTAAGAGCTCCAACGTCTGCAGCACCGACTCCCAGCCGGCTTCCTCGCCCGAGTGGACCGTCAGCGGGATGCCCGCCTCCCGCAGCCTGGCCGCCAAGCCTGCGTAGAGCGAGGGCGGGTACGCCGACTCGCTGTCGGCCAGGTCGAAGCCGATGACGCGGCCCTTGTTGCGGAGGGCGAACTCGGCGGTCTTCTGCGCGGACTCCATGCCGAAGCTGCGCGAGGCGATGAGGATGAGGCCTCCGCAGAAGGCGTGCGTCTTCTCGAAGCGCTCCAGGGTCGAATGGATCCGGTCGAAAGCCTCCTGCCAGTCCAGGTTCTTGCCCTTCAGCATGAAGTCCGGGCTGTAGCGCAGCTCGAGCAGGCGGATGTTCTCCTCCGAATAGGCGCGCTCGAGCAGTTCCCAGACGAGCTCCTCGATGGCCTCCAGGGAGACGAACACCGACTGAGCGATGGAGAACATCCGAAGGACTTCTTCCAGCGACTTCATCGGCGCACGAAGGCGCACGAGCTTGTCCAGCTCGGCTTCGTCGAAGGTCGGGAGGGGGAGCTTGTGCTTCTTCGCGATGCGCAGGATGGTCGGCGCCCGCACGCAGCCCTCGATGTGCCGGTGGAGCTCCGCCTTGGGCAGGCTCTGGATATCAGGCCGGCTTGGGGGGCTCATAAGCGCAGAAGGGCTCGGAGGCCAGGTAGTCCCCGGTCACCGCGTAGGCCCGCGCCCGCGAGCCGCTGCAGACCTCCGCGAACTCGCACCAGCCGCACTTGCCCTTGAGCTTCCTGGCGTCGCGCAGGTCCTTGAAGAGGGAGGCGTCCCGGTAGACGGAAGCCAGCGCGTCCTTGCGGATGTTGCCGGCCGGCAGGGGCAGGAAGCCCGAGGGGCAGATGTCGCCCAGGTGGTCGATGAACACGAAGCCCTTGCCCGCGTTGACGGCCTTCGGCGAGAGGCCGATGGCGCCGCCGACGCCCCGCTCGCGCGCCAGGATGTGCTGGATTCGGCCCTCGGCGCCCGGCTCCCGGGCCGCCAACTCCTTCATGATCACGAAGCGCCGGTAGTGCGGGGCCTCGGTGAGCTTGATGACGAACTCCACCTCGGAGTTCAGGCGGTGGAAGCGCTCGAAGGCCTGCTCGAACTGCTCCGCCGTGATGCTCTGGAGCTGGGCGCCCCGGCCCATGGGGACGAGGAAGAACACTTCCCAGAAAACGAGGCCGAGCTCCTTGACGAGCCCGACCATCTCCTCCAGGCGGCCGAAGTTCTGCGAGGCCAGGCAGGTGTTGATCTGCACCGGGAGCCCGGCTTGGTGCGCGAGCTCCACGGCGCGCAGGGTCTTCTCATAGGAGCCCGGGATCCCGCGCAGGGCGTCGTGCAGGGCCGCGTCGGGGGCGTCAAGGCTGAAGGCCACCTGGTCGAGGCCCGCGTCCTTGAGCTCCTGGATGCGCGCCGGCGTGATGTTCTCGGTCGCGGCCGGGATGGTGCCCATGCGCAGGCCGAGGGACTTCCCGTGGCGCACGAGCTCCGAGAGGTCCGGCCGGTTCAGCGGGTCGCCGCCCGTCAGGATGACGATGGGGATCCCCATCGCGGCGGCCTGGCCCAGCAGGCCCTTCCCCTCGGCGGTGGTCAGCTCGCGGGGGTCGCGGCCGAGGATGGCCGAGGCGCGGCAGTGGGCGCAGGTCAGGGCGCAGGAGCGCGTGGTCTCCCAGATGGCGAGGAAGGGGGTCCTCGAGAAGTCGGTGCGGCCGGGGTGGCCCGGACTCAAGGGCGCTTCTCCGCCGACCAGAGCTCCTTGAGGCGCGCGTAGAGGTGCTGCTCCTCGCGCTGGGCGTGGCCGCTGAGCAGGGTTTTGAAGCGGGTCTCGCGCTCCAAGAGCAGGATGACGGCGCGGCGCACCCCGGCGCCGAGCGTCAGGCCGCGGGCGCCGGCCAGCAGGTCCTTGAGCGAGCGCTCGATGCGCCGGTGCTCCTCGCGGAAGACGTCGGGGTGGGCGCCCTGGGGGAAGCCGCCGAGCCCGGCGTAGACGCCGAAGAGGCTCTCCTCTTCGCGGCGGATGTGGCGGGAGAGCCGCCGCTCCAGCTCCTCCAGGGCTCCGAGAGCGTGGGTGAACTCGAGGCCGAGGAGGGTCTCCTGGTGGCGCAAAAGCGCCTCATCGATCTGCTGGTGCTCCTCCAGGATGTCCAGCAAATCCCCGAGGCGGCTGGTCTGGGTCTTGGGCGCGGCCATGCTGACCTTCATCATCCGCAACAGTCTTGCCAGTCCTTGAAGAGGCTGCGAATTTGCGCGGGTCTTTCATAAGTCCTAGACTTTGCTTTCGCAAGGATGGCACTCCAGCTCTTCTTTCTCCTGCTGCCTGCCTTCAGCTTCGCGCAGGCGCCCTCCCGGGCACTCGGCCTTCCCGAGGCCTACTCCCTGGCGCTCGCCCGCAGCGAAGAGCTCGCTCAGAAGGCGGAAAGCGCCGCCGAGGCCTGGGCCCGCGTAGACGAGCTCTGGTCGGCGGTCAAGCCCCAGATCACGCTCAACGGGACCTACTTCTATCAGGACGACTCCAAGCTCGCGTCGAACCGCCGGGACAAGCCCCAGGCTGGGATCTCGGCGGCCCAGACCGTCTTCACGGGACTGAGGGACATCCTGGCCGTGCGGGTCGGGCAGGCGCAGGGCAGGTCTTCGGACCTCGACCTCCAGCGCGCCAAGGACGCGCTCTACCTCGACGTCGCGGCCGCCTACCTCGACCTCTTCGACCTGCAGAGCGAGCTGGCGATCCGCAGGAACCTGGTCGGCATCACTCTCGACCGCATCAAGGAGCTCAAGGACCGCCAGAAGATCGGACGCACCCGCAAGAGCGAGGTGATGGCCGCCGAGGCCCAGCTGGCCGGCTACGAGGCGGACCTGACGATGGCCCAGAGGCGGGAGCTGGACTCCCAGGAGAAGCTGCGCTTCCTGACCGGGCTCGCCGAAGCCCTTGCGCCCCAGCCCCTGACCCTCGCCCCGGCCGGACCGCTCGAGGGCTTCCTGGACGCGGCCCGCCGGCGGGCGGACGTGGAGGCGCGCAGGCGGGATTCGGAGGCGGCCGGGCTTTCCGTGGACATCGCCCGGCGCGCGCGCTGGCCCGTGGTCTCCTTCGGCGGCAACTACTGGCTCAAGCGCCTCGCGCCGCTCGACGACGTGGACTGGGACGTCTCGCTGACGGGCTCCCTCCCGCTCTACGAAGGCGGACGCATCTCCGCGCAGACCCGCCAGGCCGAGCAGCGGCGCAGGAAGGCGGAGCAGGCGCTCTCCCTGGCCCTGCGCAAGGCGGAGCTCGAGGTCCGCACCGCCTTCGACGACCTCGGGGCGGGGCAGGCCGCCGTGGCCGCTCTCGAGAAGGCGGTGGCCGCGGCCGAGGCCAACGCCAGGTCCCAGGCCGAGGACTACCGGCTCGGCGTGGTGACCAACCTGGACGTGCTGGGGGCCCTCAACTCCTTCCAGCAGGCCCGCCTGCGCCTGGAGCAGGCCCGCGACGACGTGCTCCTCTCCCGCATCCGGCTCGACGTGGCGGCCGGCGAGGCGAAGCGGTGAGCCTTTCCGACGTCTCCATCCGCAACCCGGTCTTCGCCTGGATGCTCATGTTCGGGCTCATGTTCTTCGGGTGGATCGGCTTCTCGCGCATGGGCGTGAGCTTGATGCCGGACGTGGACTTCCCGGTGCTCTCCATCTCGCTCTCCTGGGAGGGGGCTTCTCCCGAGATCATGGAGACCGAGATCGTGGATATCGTCGAGGACGCCATGACCTCGGTGGAGGGCGTGCGCGAGATCTCGAGCTCCTCCCGGCAGGGCCAGGCCAGCGTCAGCGTCGAGTTCGAGCTCTCGCGCAACATCGACGTGGCCCTCCAGGAGGTGCAGTCCAAGCTCTCCCAGGCCCAGCGGCGCCTGCCCCGCGACATGGACCCGCCTGTGGTCACCAAGTCCAACCCTGAGGACAACCCCATCCTCTGGATCGCCGTGTCCGGGACGCGTCCGCTCAAGGAGATGATGGTCCTCGTCCAGGACCGGATCAAGCAGCAGTTCCAGACGGTCCCCGGCGTGGGAGAGGTCTTCGTGGGCGGGCTGGTGGAGCGCAACCTCCGGGTCTGGCTCGACGCCCGGAGGATGGAAGAGAAGCAGATCACGGCGGAAGACGTGCTCGCCGCCATCCGCCGCGAACATGCCGAGGTCCCCGCGGGCCGCATCGAGACCCCGGCCAAGGAGCACAACGTCCGCACCCTCGGGGAGTTCGCTTCAGCCGAGGAGTTCAACCACCTGCTCATCACCCAGCGCGGAGGGCAGCCCATCCACGTGCCGATCAAGCTCCAGGAGGTCGCCCGCGTCGAGGACGGCTTGGCCGACCTGCGCCGCATCGCCCGGGCCAACGGCGAGCGCGCCGTGGGCATGGGCATCCGCAAGCAGAGGGGCTCCAACTCCGTGGCGGTGGCCCGCGAGGTCATCCGCCGCATGGAGGAGGTGCGCAAGACCCTTCCCGAGGGCATGGGCATCAACCTCAACTTCGACACGACCCGCTTCATCAAGGACGCGGTGCACGAGCTGAACTTCAACCTGATCCTCTCCGCCCTCCTGACCTCCCTGGTCTGCTGGCTGTTTCTGGGTTCCTGGTCGTCCACCTTGAACATCCTGCTGGCCATCCCGACCTCGATCCTTGGCACCTTCATCGTCGCTTACTTCCTGGGCTTCACGCTCAACAGCTTCTCCATGCTCGGCTTGACCCTCGCCATCGGTATCGTCGTAGACGATGCGATCATGGTGCTCGAGAATATCGTGCGCCACCGGGAGATGGGCAAAGGCCGGGTGCGGGCCTCCTCCGAGGGGGCCCGGGAGATCGCTTTCGCCGCGATGGCCGCCACGGCCGCCATTTTGGCCATCTTCGTCCCGGTCGTGTTCATGGAAGGCATCGTGGGCAAGTACTTCTTCCAGTTCGGCGTGGTCATCTCGGCGGCCGTCATGCTCTCCCTGCTGGAGGCGCTCACTCTTACGCCCATGCGGACCTCCCAGTTCCTGGACTCCGGTGAGCGTCAGAGCGCCATGACCCGGGCCTCGGACAAGGCGTTCAGGGCTCTGGCGGGAGTCTACCGCACCGCCTTGGGGGCCTGCCTGAACCACCGCTGGAAGGTGGTCCTCCTCTGCCTGATCTTATTCGCCGCCTCCCTCTCCGTGGTCAAGAAGCTCCGCAAGGAGTTCGTGCCCTCCCAGGACCAGTCCATGTTCATGATCCGCCTGCGGGCGCCGGTGGGCTCCTCCATCGAGTACACGGACGAGAAGTTCCAGGAAGTGGGCCGCTGGCTGCTCTCCCAGGGCATCGTCAAGCGCTACTTCGGCGCGGCGGGCGGCATGGGCGGGGGCGACGTCAGCACCGCGATGCTCTTCGTGACCTTGAAGGACCCTAAGGACCGCCCGCTGGGGCCGGATGGCAGGCGGCCCACCCAGGGAGACTTCATCAAGCGGGTGCGCCAGCAGGCCAAGGAGTTCCAAGGGATCAAGACCGTCCCCGTGGACCTCTCCCAGGGCGGATTCGGCTCCGGCCGAGGCATGCCCGTCGAGTTCTCGGTGCGCGGGCCAGAGTGGGGCCGGCTCTTGGAGCAGTCCCGGGCGATCATGAAGAAGATGGAAGAGACGCACCTCATGGCCGACATCGACACGGACTACCTGGAAGGGATGCCGGAGGTGCGCATCTATCCCGATCGCGCCAAGGCCTACGCGCGCGGCGTCTCCATCGAGTCCATCGGGACCGTCATCAGCGCCATGGTCGGAGGCGTCCGTTCCGGCTATTTCACCCAGGGCGGACGGCGCTACGACGTGCGCGTGCGCGCTGAGACCGGCTTCCGGCTCAAGGCCGAGGACATCAGCCGCTTCTTCGTGCGCAACAACCGGGGCGAGATGATCCGGCTCTCGGAGGTCGTGCGCATCGAGGAGCAGACCACCCTGCTGACCATCACGCGCAGGGACCGCGAGCGGGCCATCGGCGTCTTCTGCAGCGTCGCGCCCGGCAAGTCGCAGGCCGACGCGCTGGCGGCCATCGAGCGCATCGCGAAGGAGACCCTGCCCGAGGGCTACCGCATCGTGTTCTCGGGATCCTCGAAGACCTTCAAGGAATCCTTCCAGAGCCTGATCTTCGCCCTGTGGCTGGGCATCCTCGTGGCCTACATGGTGCTGGGCTCTCAGTTCAACAGCTTCCTGCACCCCTTCACGGTGCTTCTGGCCCTGCCCTTCAGCGTGTCCGGAGCGTTCATGGCCCTTTGGCTCACGGACACGAGCATCAACCTCTATTCCATGATCGGGCTCATCCTGCTCATGGGCATCGTCAAGAAGAACTCGATCCTGCTCGTGGACTTCGCGAACCAGCGCCGAGCCGAGGGCCTCGAACCCCGGGAGGCCCTGCTCGAGGCCTGCCCCACCCGCCTTAGGCCCATCCTCATGACCACGGTCTCGACCGTGGCCGCCGCGCTCCCGCCGGCCCTCGCCCTCGGGCCCGGCGCCGAAACGCGCATCCCCATGGCCATCACGGTCATCGGCGGGGTGCTGGTCTCCACCCTGCTGACCCTCTTCGTCGTGCCCTGCGCCTACAGCCTCCTGCTCCGCTTGGAGCGCCGCAAGCCCGGGCAGACCCTCGACGCGGAAGAGCGCAAAGCAGGAGGAGGACCATGCCCCTCAGGATCGTGCTTCACAACGCCGTGAGCGCGGACGGCCGCATCACGGGCTTCGTCCCGGACATGGCTCAGTACTACGGCTTGGCGCGGCGCTGGAAGGAGGACGCCACGCTCGTGGGGAGCGGCACCCTCCTGAAGCCGATCGAAGAGGTTCCTCCGGAGACGCCGGAGGACCTCCTGCCGGTCCCGAAGACCCCAGGCGACAAGCGCCCCCTGCTCGTCGTCCCCGACAGCCGCGGCCGCGTCCGAATCTGGCACGCTCTGCGGCGGGCGGGCTACTGGCGCGGCTTCGTGGCCTTGTGCTCCGAGAAGACTCCCAAGTCCTATCTAGCCTATCTGCGCAAGCGCGGCGTGGAGTACCTCATCGCCGGCCGGGAGCGGGTGGATCTGAAGAAGGCCTTGGAGCGCCTCGGGCGCCGCTGCAAGCTCCGCCTGATCCGGGTCGACAGCGGCGGCACCCTCAACGGCCTCCTCCTGCGCGAAGGCCTGGTCAGCGAGATCAGCCTCGTCGTCCATCCCGCCCTCGCGGGCGGGCGGGCCGACTCCCTCATCAAGACGCCGGAGCTCGGGAAGGGGATCGTGCTCAAGACGCTGGAAGCGCGCAGGCTGAAGAACGGCCTGGTCTGGCTTCGGTTCGGAGTCCGGTAGACTCTCAGCCCTGCAGCTTCAGGAAGCAGGACGCGCAGCGGCGGTACTTGTCGAGCCGCTCCGGCCTCAGCCTGAAGCGCTTGCTCAGGCGGCGGTCGAAGGCGAGCAGGGCCTCCGTGCGGGAAAGTTTCTCCAGGATGTCCTCGTCCTTGGACTTGATCTCGTTCTCGTACTCCCAGAAGGTCGAGAGCGGGTGCAGGCCGTCGGGGACGATGTGGAAGGCGAAGATGCGGTCGAGGGAGGGCTCGAGGAAGGCGCTGCGGCCGAGCTTGACCTTGAACTTATCCTTGCGGTAGAGCGCGAGGATGACCCCCCGGCGGATGCGCTCGAGGGTGCGGTTCCCCAGGTGCCGCTCCATGGCGCCGGCCATCGCGGGGTCGGCGTGCCGGGCCAGGATGTCGGGAATGGAGACGTCCGCGAAGTGCACGACGTCGTGGGGGCTCTCCTCGCGGACGACCCGCGCCAGGCGGTCGGAAGAGAACTCGGAGCGCCAGAGCAGTCCGTCCTGGAGGAACCCCGGCCCCTTGTACTGCAGGTAGACGAAGGTCCCGTCGCCCTTGTAGCGCAGGCGCAGGCTCGCGCCCTTCCTGAGCAGAGCCAGGTCGGGGGTGTCCAGGTACTGGTCGAAGAAGACCGCCTCGCGCACGTGCCGCACGCCCTTAAGGTGGAAAAGGTGCTCGCGCAGGCCCTCCGCGTCCCCGTCCCGGACTTTCCGCTTGGACTCGATCTCGATGAAGCGGGGGTCCTCGATATCGAGACGGCGGCAGAGGGCGCGGGCGGGGTCGAGCATGCCTACATGATGGCAGTTTCGGCGGGGCCTTTGCACGCGCCGCCCCCCCAGGCGTGCGATAAGCTAGAATGACCCCGATGGCCGGCCTCCTGCCCCCCCGGTGGGTCCCCCTCCACGAGCATCTGCGCTCCGAGCACGCGCCCAAGCGCCCGGAGGCGGGCTCGTTCTTCGGCAGCCGGCTCTTCAACCGCGACCTTTCCTGGCTGGCCTTCAACGAGAGGGTGCTCGAGGAGGCGGCCGCCGCTTCCGTGCCTCCGCTCGAGCGCCTTCGCTTCGCGGCCATCGTCAGCTCGAACCTCGATGAGTTCTTCATGATCCGCGTCGCCGAGACCGCGAATGCCGCCCGCCGCTCCCCGGCCCGTCGCTCCCCCGACGGCATGCGGGCGCGCCAGGTGCTCGCGCAGATCCGCGAGCGCGTCCTGCGCCAGAAGACCCGGCAGGCCGAGGTGTTCAAGGAGATCGTCTCGGCGCTCTCCCGCGAGGGCATCCGCATCCTGACCGACTTCGTCAAGGATCGCTCCCTCGACCGGGTGATGCGCGCCCACCTGCCCGCCATAGAGCTGATCGTGCGCCGCTCCTCCGAGCCCCTCCCGCCCCTGCGCGGGGGCGGCATCTTCGTGTTCGTCCGCTTTCCGCGCGAGTACGCCGTCCTGCGGATCGTCGACCGCGAGGCCCGGCTCATCCGCCTGCCCCCGTCCGGGCACGCCCACCGCTTCGCTCTGGCCGAACGCTGGCTCAGCGACCGCGCCCAGGAGTTCTTCCCGGGGCGCGAGGTCATCGAAGCCTTTCCCTTCAAGGTGCTGCGCGACGCCGACCTGCGCTACCGCCCCGACGACGAGGACACCCTGGAGGAGCAGATCGTCTCGGCCGTGGCGCGGCGCGGCGGCGCCAAGATCGTGCGTCTGGAGGTGGACTCTCCCGAGTACTCCGAGGGCGCCCTGTTCCTGGCGACCGCGCTAGGGGTGGACTCGGCGGCCATCTACCGCTTCGACCTCCCCTTGGACCTCCGGACGCTGGCTTCCGTCTACGGCATGAAGGAGGGCGCACGCCTGCGCTATGCCCCCATACGCCCCCAGACCCCGGTCCCGCTCAGGCGCAGCAGCGATCTCTTCGACGTGATGCGCCGCCACGACCTGCTCTTGCACCACCCCTACGACGCCTTCGACCTGGTCGTGCGGTTCCTCGAGCGCTCCGCCCGCGACCCGAAGGTCACGCACGTCTTCCACACGATGTACCGCACCAGCCGCGTCTCGCCCATCATGGAGGCCCTGAAGGAGGCGGCCCGGCGCGGCAAGCAGGTGACGGCCTACATCGAGATCAAGGCCCGCTTCGACGAGATCAACAACGTCCGCTGGGCCGCGGAGCTGCGCAGGGCGGGCGTGAAGGTGGTCCGGCCGCTCGGGGGCTTCAAGGTCCACAGCAAGCTGACCCAGGTTTTGCGCCGCGAGGGCGCCTCGGAGGTCTCCTACCTGCATCTGGGCACGGGCAACTACCACCCGGGCACCGCGCGGCAGTACACCGACCTGGGGCTTTTGACCTGCGACGAGAAGCTCGGGCGCGAGGTGCGGGCCTATTGCGAGGCGCTGGCGGGGAGGCGCAGCCTCCCCGTCTTCGAGGACCTGCTGGTGGCCCCCAAGAACCTCCACTCGGAGATCCTGCGCCTCATCCGGGAGGAGACCCGGTGCCAGCGCGAGGGCGGGCGCGGGCACGTCATCGCCAAGATGAACTCGCTCGTGGACCCGGACATCATCGATGCGCTCTACGAGGCCTCCGCCGCGGGGGTCAAGGTGGAGCTGATGGTCCGGGGCATCTGCTGCCTGCGGCCGGGCATGCAGGGCCTCAGCGAGAACATCCGCGTCGTGAGCGTCGTGGACCGCTTCCTGGAGCACAGCCGCATCTTCTACTTCCGCTCCGGGGGCAAGCGCAAGGTGTATCTGTCCAGCGCCGATTGGATGCCCCGGAACTTCTACAGCCGCTTCGAGACCGCCTTCCCGGTGAAGGACCCGGCGCTCAAGAAATACGTCCGCGAGGTCATCCTGGCCAAGGGGCTGGCAGACAACGTCAAGGGCTGGGCCTTGCGGCCGGACGGCACCTACCTGCGCGCCCAGCGCCCGGCCGGGGCGCCGGAG
>DMEZ01000035.1:22908-31906 GCA_003450735.1 Elusimicrobiota bacterium
AGCACGACTCGCTGAGGCCCCTCGTCCCGGAGGGGCGCCGGAAGATGCGCAAGGCCGCCAAGGGGCTGCTCCGGCTCGAGCCCGAGCTGGGCGTCCTGGCGACGAGCCCCTTCCTCCGCGCCGTCCAGACCGCGGACATCCTCGCCGAGCGCTTCGGAAAGACGCCGGTCGAGGTGAAGGGGCTGGCCGCGGACCAGGAGCCCAAGAGGCTTCTGCCCTGGCTGAAGAGGCACGGTTCCGCCGGCAAGGCCGTGGTCGCCGCCGTCGGGCATGAACCCTACCTGGGCCGGCTCGTCTCGCTCCTGCTCGCCGGGCGGGAAGGGGCGTTCCTCGAGCTCAAGAAGGGCGGGGCCTGCCTGCTCGAGTTCACCGGCCCCATCGCGCCGGGACGCTCGCGCCTGCTTTGGGCGCTGACCTGCGCCCAACTGCGCCGCATCGGAGGATAGGATGCATCAGGACATCAAGAGCTTCGTCCAAGGCCTGCAGGACCTCTTCGCGGAGGACCTCGTCTCGGTCATCCTCTACGGCAGCGCGGCCAGGGGCGGCCACGTGGCGGGGGCCTCGGACGTGAACGTGCTCGTCATCCTGCGCACGGTGGAACTCGGGGAGCTCTCGGCCGCGGCCGAGGTCCTCTTGAAGGCGCGCGGGGCCCGCATCGCGCCGACTTTCTGGGCGGAGGGCGAGCTGCGCTCCTCGGCCGACGTCTTCCCCGTGGAATACCGGGACATCCTCTCCTCCTACCAGGTCGTGCACGGAGCCGACCTTCTCGCCGGCGTGCAGGTCAGCGAGCGCAACCTCCGCCACCAGCTCGAATACGAGCTGCGCTCCAAGCTTTTGCGCCTGCGCTCGGACTGGCTTGTCCTGAAGGGCGAGCCGAAGGCTCTCGAGGCCGCGCTGGCCGCGGCGGGCGGGGCGTTCTCGAAGCTGCTCGAGGAGGCGAAGAAGCTCGCCGGCCTGCGCCTGCCGGAGGGGACGGGCGGCTCGTTCGAGCGCTGCCGCAAGCTCAAGCGCAGGGAGCTCCGCCTGGGGACGGCCGAGCTCGAGGAGCTCTTCGGGCAAGTCCATGACGAGGTCGCGGCTCTCGCCGCGGCGGTGGACGAGCTCGGCCGGTAAATGTTTAATATCTCCGCAGGAATCCAAGGAGGCGACCATGGCTGAGACGAAGAAGGAGTACGCGACGAAGGACTACACTCCGTTGCTGGGCCTGACCGGCTTCTCCGAAGCCCTGCTCAAGAACCACTTCACCCTCTACGACGGGTATGTGAAGAACGTCAACAAGCTCTCCGCGGCGCTCGCCAAGCTCCTGCAGGAAGGCCAGACGGCCTCCTCGGAGTACATGGAGCTCAAGCGCCGCTTCGGCTGGGAGTTCGGCGGGATGCGCCTGCACGAGCACTACTTCGACAACCTCACCCGCAACCGCACCCCGCTGGGCCCGGAGTCCAAGCTGGCCAAGGCCCTCGCCCGCGAGTTCGGCTCCCTCGAGCTCTGGGAGAAGGACTTCAAGGCCGTCGGCACGATGCGCGGCATCGGCTGGGTGACTTTGGCCTTCGACCCGTGCTCCGGCCGGCTCTTCAACGTCTGGACGAACGAGCACGACGCCGGCAACCTCCCGGGCTGCCACCCCGTACTCGTGATGGACGTCTTCGAGCACGCCTTCATGCTCGACTACGGCTTGAAGCGCGCGGACTACGTGAACGCCTTCTTCGCCGCCATCGACTGGACGAAGGCGGCCGAGCGCTTCGAGCGCGCCTCGGCGGCTTTCGCGCCGGCCGGCTCCTGCTGCAAGTAGACTGATAGGCGGGATGTCAGACTGTCCGCAGTGCAAGCGCGGCAACCCCGCGGGGCGGCCTCGCTGCCTGTACTGCGGCGCGTCCCTGCCCCAGGAGGCTTCGGGGGGGGGCGCGCCCGAGGATGGGCAGTCCTTCGTGAAGTGGCTGGTGGAGGCGCGCAAGGCCGCGGAGCAGAACCAGCTCGAACGCGCCCTGCAATTCCTCGAGAAGGCGCTCGAGCTCCAGCCGGAGTCCGCGCCGACCCTCATCAGCGTCGCCATCATCCACCAGAACGCCAGGCGTTTCGAGAAGGCGATCGAGGTCCTGGAGCGCATCCTGGCCTTCGAGCCCAAGAACAAGGACGCCTGGTACCGGAAGGCCGACAACCTGGAAGACCTGGGGCGGCTCTCGGAGGCTCTGCGCTGCTACGACAAGGCTCTTGAGATCGACCCCGTCTTCGTCGATGCCTGGGTGGACAAGGGCTACCTGCTCGGCAGGATGAAGCGCCAGGAGGAGTCCCTGGCCTGCGCCGAGAAAGCCATCGCCCTCGACTGCGGACATCCGACGGCCTGGTTCAACAAGGCCGGCCACGAGGATCTTCTCGGCCGGATGCAGGACGCGGCGCGGTCCTACCGGGTGTTCCTGGACCTTCCCAAGAAGGGGCCCCGGGACTACTCGAAGGATGTCGACTATGCCCAGCGGAGGCTGCGGGAACTCGGCGGCCCTCCCGCGCCGGGCGGCGGAGCCCAGGAGCTCTTCCAGGGAGGGATGTCGGCGCTGCAGTCCGGGAAGCCGGCCGAGGCGGAAAGGCTCCTCGCCCGGGCGCTGGCTCTCCAGCCCAACGCGACCAAGGCTTGGCACGCCCGCGGAGCGTGTCTCGAAGAGTTGGGCCGGCACAGCGAAGCGCTGGACTGCTACGAGCGCGGCATCGGGGTCGACCCCAACGCCGCGCCGCTTTGGGGCGGCAAGGGCATCGCCCTCTACGCCCTGGGCCGCCTCGAAGAGGCCCTGAAGGCCCTGGGCCGCAGCCTGGAACTGGAGCCGAAGCTCGAGTTCGTCTGGTTCAAGAAAGGGAACGTCCTCTCCAGGCTCAAGCGGCACGAGGAAGCCATCGCCTGCTACGACCAGTGCCTCAAGCTCAAGCCGGGCCAGGCCGAGGTCGTCATCAACCGGGCCTACGCCTTCTTCGACCTGGAGCGCTACGAGGAGACGCTCAAGGCGCTCGAGGGCTGCGACCCGACGAATCCGGACGTCTGGCTGACCCGCGGCAGCTGCCTGCGGCGGCTGGGACGGCGCGAGGAGGCCGTCGCGGCGTTCGAGAAGGCGACGGCCCTGGACACGCGCCACCGCCGGGCCTGGACCAACTGGGCCGAGCTGTGGGAAGAGCAGGGGCGCCACGCCCAGGCCCTCAAGGTCTGGAAGAGCATGCTCGAGGCCTTGCCGGGCGACCCGGCCGCGCTCGAGCGCAGGGCCCTCTGCCTGGAGAAGCTCGGCTTGAAGGAAGAGGCCGAGGAGGTCCGGCGGCAGCTCACCGACCGGCGGGAGATGAGCCCGGAGGAGGAGCTCGTTCTCGCCGATCAGGAGTTCGAAAGGAACCCCCGCTCGATCCCCGCCCTGCTCTCGCGCGGGCACGCCCTGCACCGGCTCAAGCGTTTTGACGAATGCCTGGAATGCCTCGACAAGGCCATCGCGCTGGACCCGGGCGACGAGAGCCTGAAAGCCCGGCGGGACATCATGGCCCGGATGGTGCAGTTACGGCGGGAGAAGCCGGCTTAAGCCGGCCGGTAGGTTTTGACCCGGGCGAGCCAGCCCGGCAGCCAGCGCTTCTCGTTGCGCTCCGGCGGCGAGTTCGCCACGCGCCGCTCGAGCGCGCGGGCGGCCGAAGCGGAGTACTCCTCCAGCGCCGGGCCGTCCTTCATCCCCTGGAGCACCTGCAGAAGGCCCCACCCTTGTCCGTGGTAGCGCTCGTTAAGGTTGATGCCCTCGCCCTTGAAGTTGACGTAGTCGGCCAGGGCGTAGGGGCCCATGGAGGCGTTCGCGACGCGGTAGAACCGGGCGCTCACCTCTGGACGCTCCTCGGCCGGGAGGGTCTCCAGGATGCGCGGCAGGGAGGCCTCGAGGCGGTCGATGATGAAGCGGGCCTGCAGGGGCACCGTGTCGGCCAGGAGCTTCCTCAGCTCCTTCATCCTCGGCGAGGAGAGGTCCTTCAGGAAAGCCTGGCGGGTGGGCCAAGGGCAGTCGGAGCCGGGCGTCAGCCAGTCCGGCAGGGCGGCCCCGTTCCTCTGAAGGTGGCCGACGAGCTTTGGGAAGGACTCCTCGAAAGGCCCCTCCTGTCCGGCGGGGTACCAGATGAAGTGGCCGATGCCCAGCGAGGCGAAGGTCTCGCCGTCGTTCCAGGAGGTCAGCCCTTCCACCGTGCCGCCGCACTCGTTCTTCCAGATGCGCCGGCCGATCTCCATCATCTCGTCCGGGGAGACCTCGATGACCTTGATGGCCGCGCGGCCGGGGCCGATGTCGGGGACCTCGGTGCGCGGCAGGGCCTTGAAGAGGCCCAGCGCCCGTCCGCCGGTCCAGACGACCTGAGCGTCCGCGAAGGCGGGCAGGCAAAGCAAGACGACGGCCGCTAGCCGCATCGGCATAGTATCCGGCGGAGAAGGGCGTCGGGCCAGCGTCCTAGATCCTATCATCGCCTGGGCCTTAAGGCGACCGCCGCCAGGACGAGCGGGACTTGGAGCAGGAACTCGGCCGTGCGGTAGTGCAGGTCGCCGCTGGCCCAGGCTAGGAGGAAGCACATGCCCGCCGAGAAGTAATAATCGGCCGGGAAGGGGCCGAGCCAGCGCCGGAACCACCAGACCTTGCCGGGCTTGAAGTTCGCCCAGCCGAAGGCGGGGTTGAGCAAAAACCACAGTAGGTCCCAGGCGAAGACGGTCTGGAAGAACGTGCTCAGGACACGGGCCTCCGCTTTCCAGGAGAAGGCGCCGAACAGGGGCCAATGGAAGAGGAGGACGAGGAGGGAGAGCAGGCAGGCGTGGTAGCCCGTGAGGGGCTTGCCGTTGGTGAGCTTGAGCCACCACTCAGGCCCCCAGCGCCAGGTGGGCAGCTTCACGGCCCAGCCGTGCGGGCCTTCGATCTCGATCTCCAGCCGGGCGAGCAGCAGGGCGATGAGGAACTGGAAGAGGGCCCGCAGGACGACGCCGAGCAGCTCCATCAGCGGGATTCAAACATTTTTGTCCATGGCACGAAAGGGCGGTCCGGCGTCAGATCGCACTGGAATAACGTTTACTGCATAACGGCTTTTTTGTTTCCACCTTGCCTGGGCAAGGTGGGACTGAATAAATCCTTCAATATTCGACATCTTTTGCTGCCGTCCTGACATGAAAACGGCCGTAGTGCTTATCCGGTTTACTCCGAATTCCGCTCGGAGAGCGGAGACGTTCCTCAGTCGAGCTTTCGGAGCGAAGCGGATAAGCACTACGGCCGTTATGCTCATCGGCGCGGCGGCTGGGCATGTCAGAAGCGCAGGAGCGGCAGCACGCTTGCGTGCCCGTCCGTCCAGAGGCGCCCTTCACCGAGCCGATGCCAGCCGGGCTCCGTCAGGAGACGCTCGACTTTGCCCGGATCACGGCTCAGCACGATCCAGTCGGAGGGAACGAGGCCGACGGGGGCGTCATCCGGCGGGAGGAGCTTTCGGCAGGCCGCGGAGAAGCCGAGGACTCGTGCCGCTCCGGCGATGGGCTGGGCGAGGTCCAAGTGGCGGCTGGAGGCGTGGACCGCGATGACGCCGCCGCTCGAGAGCCGGACCGCGTAGAGCTCGAAAGCCTCGCGGGTGAGGAGATGGACGGGCACCGCCCCGCCGTTGAACGCGTCCAAGACCAGGAGGTCGTAGACGGCGCCTCTTCGCGCTTGCAGCACCTGCCTCGCGTCTCCTAGGTAGACGATCGTGTCGGCCAGCCCATCTCGGATGTAGCTGAAGCGCGTGCGGGCGATGTCGAGCACGTCCGGATCGAGCTCATAGAAGTCCAGCCGCTGCCCCGGGCGGCCGTAGGCCGCGACGGCGCCCGCGCCGAGGCCGACGGCTCCGACGGCGCGCAGGGAAGCGCCAAAGAGCCGGTAGACGTCGCCGAGCGGAGAAAGGGGGTGGTAGTAGGACATGGGTGTGCGGCTCAGAGCGGGGTCTAAAGACTGCATGCCGTGGTGAGTGCTGCCGTGGTAGAGGTACCGCAGGCCTCCGGCATCTTCCACGGAGAGGATGCCGTAGAAGCCGCGGACCGCATAAGATGGGGCGGCCGGCCTGAGCGCCAAGAGCGCCGCGGCGGCGCACAGAGCCGCGCCCGCGCCGGCCCAGCGCGCACGCGGGCTCTCCCAGTCGCGCAGGAGCATGGCGCATAGGCAGAGCCCCGCGGCGAGGAGCCAGTCGAGAGCCAGCGCCGAGCTATGGCGGGCCAGGAGCGGCAGGAAGGCGATGAGTGCCGAGCCGGCCCAGCCGCCCAGGGCCGAGTGGACGTAGAAGGAGCGCATGCCGGCGCCCCCGGCGGGCGCGGCCTTGGCCAGGATCCTGTGGCAGACCATCCCGGTCATGAAGAGTCCTGCGGTGCTAAGCCCGACCTTGCCGAGCCCGGAGAGCCCTTCCCGGAGCGGCGGCGCGGCGGCGTAGAGCAGGAGCCCGGCTCCGAAAAGGCCCAGCAGCGACGAGTTCAGCCATGGCGGATAGCAGGGTTCGCGCTTGAAGTTCAGGATGAGGGTCGTGAGATAGATCGCCAGAGGGATAGCCCACAGAAGGGGGACGGCCGCGAACTCGTGGGCGAGCAGGTTGTTGGAGGCCAGCATCGCCGCGCACGGGCCGGCGCTGGCCGAGACCCATAGCCAGCGGGCGCGGAGAGCGGGGGGAGGACCCTCCTCGGCTGTACGCTCCTCGACGATGAGGGCCTTGAACCTGAGCCCGAACAGGGCAGACACGAATATCCCGTAGAGCGCCGACCACAAGACGAGGTGGACGTCGGAGGGCAGGAGAGGCTCGAGGATGAACGGGTAGGCCAGGAGCGCGGAGAGGGCGCCGGCGTTCGAGGCCGCGTAGAGAGAATAGCCGCCGGCTCTCAGGCTCTGGATCATGGGGGTCGCGGCGAAGAGGGCGATGAACAACGGGCCGGAACCGCGCAGGAGCGCCCACAAGACCGCGAGCGCGGGGTCCTGGATGGGGGCGGGGGGGATGCGGACCGGCAGGAAGAAGAGAGCGCAGGCCGCCCAGGCCAGATAGGCCGTGAAGGCTCTGCGGCCGGCAGCCCGGCCGGCGAGGAGGGCGACTGCGGCATAGGCCGCCAGCAGGAGCGCCTGGTAGAGGGTCATGGAGACGGTCCACACCGCCGCGCTTCCGCCGAAGCGGGGCAGAAGAAGTTTGGCGAGCAAAAGTTCGAGGTCGAAGGCGAGGAAGGCGGCGAGGAAGGCGGCCGCGTGGGCGAGGGTCACCGGCCGGATTGAAACATATTCTGGCAGTCGCGTTGCACTATGGAATTTGTAAGAATACCGTGAAGCCATCATCCTCGACACAAGGAGCTTCTCATGCCCGCTGACCTCCAGACTCCCGTCGCGACCCGCTTCACCCTGCGCCCGCGCCGCGCGGTCTACGAAGCCTCCCCCAAGCCCTTTGAGGGCGACCTCTCCGCGCTCGAGGACTTCGACCTGGCCTACCGCACCCTCTGCGCGGTCCTCTACAACTACGTCCCGACCTCCGGGCACCCGGGCGGCAGCATCTCCTCGGGCCGCATCGTGCAGAGCCTGCTCCTCGAAACGATGGTCTACGATTTCTCCTCCCCCTACGCGGAGGGCGCCGACCTGGTCTGCTACGCGGGCGGGCACAAGGCGATGGGCCTCTACGCGCTCTGGGCCCTGCGCGACGAGATGGTGCGCATCGGCCGGCCCGACCTGCTGCCCGAGGACAAGCTCCGCCTGCGCCTCGAGGACCTCCTGGGCTTCCGCCGCAACCCGACCCAGCCCACTCCGCTCTTCAAGAAGTTCAAGGCCAAGGCCCTCGACGGCCACCCCTCCCCGGTGGTGCCCTTCGTGCCCGGCGCGACCGGCGCGAGCGGCGTGGGCGTGGGGATGGGGCTGGGTTTGGCTCTCGGCGCGCGCGACCTCTACGGCGAGAACGCCCCGAAGGTGCACCTCATCGAAGGCGAGGGCGGCATGACCCCCGGCCGCGTGGCCGAGGCGGTCGCCTCCGCCGCGTCGACGGGCTTGGACAACGCCGTTCTGCACCTGGACTGGAACCAGGCTTCCATCGACAGTGAGAAGGTGACCGCCGAGGGAGAGACGCCGGGCGACTACGTGCAGTGGGATCCCTGCGAGTACTTCGTCCTCAACGACTGGAACGTGGTGTTCGTGCCGGAAGGGCTGGATTACAAGGCGGTGCTGGGGGCGCAGAAGCGCGCCGTGGCCATCAAGAACGGACAGCCGACGGCGGTGGTGTACCGCACCAAGAAGGGCTGGCGCTACGGCATCGAGGGCCGGGCCTCGCACGGCGCCGGGCACGCCTTCTGCTCCGAGGGTTTCCACAAGGCCGTGGCCCCCTTCGAGGAGGGCTACAAGGTCCAGCTGCCGCACTTCAGCGGCGAGAAGACCGGGGACCGCGTCGAGCAGGCGTTCTTCGATACCCTGATGACCTTCCGCAAGGCTTTCGAGGCGAAGCCGCAGGTCGCGAAGGCGGTGGCCGAGCGCATCGCCGCCGCGCAGGCCCGCTACAAGAAGCGGGCCTTGAAGCCTCGCGCCGACGCGCCGAAGCTGGCCAAGGCCTTCGAGGCCCTGGATATCGACAACCCTCCGCAGGCCTTGCGCTTCGAGCCCGGCAAGTCGGTATCCCCGCGCGGCGCCTTGAGCGACGCGCTGGGCCACCTCAACAAGGCGAGCGGCGGGGCGCTGCTCGCCTGCGCGGCCGACCTGCTGGGCTCGACGAGCGTCACGAACGTGAACGCGGACTTCCCGAAGGGCTTCTACCACTCGAAGAAGAACCCGCTCTCCCGGCTCGTCCCCATCGGCGGCATCTGCGAGGACGCGATGGGGGCGATGATGTCGGGCGTCTCGGGCTACGGCGCGCACATCGGCGTGTCGAGCTCGTACTCGGGCTTCATCGCCGCGCTCGAACACATCGCCTCCCGCCTGCACGGCATCGGCCAGCAGGCCCGGCGCTCGGTGGACGGCAAGCCCTACCGGCCCTTCATCATGATCAACGCGCACGC
>DMEZ01000035.1:32203-68854 GCA_003450735.1 Elusimicrobiota bacterium
CTCTCCGCGCGGCCGGCCGTGTTCTGCCCCTTCGTCGCGCGCCCCAACGACGTGATCCCCGACCGCAAGGCCCTGGGGATGGATCCGGCCACGGCCGCGGCCAAGGGCGTCTACGCGGTGCGCCGCGCTTCCTGCGACGCGACGGTCGTTTTGCAGGGCTCTGCGGTCATGACGCTCTTCATGCGCGACGTGCTCAAAAAGCTCGACGAAACGAAGACCAAGGTCAACGTCTTCTACGTGGCGAGCGCGGAGCTCTTCGACCTGCTGCCCGAGAGCGAGCAGGAGGCGCTCTTCCCCTCGAACCTGCGCCAGCACGCGATGGGCATCACGGACTTCACCCTGCCCACGCTCTGGCGCTGGGTGCGCTCGGAGGAGGGGCTCAAGAAGTCCCTGCACTCCTTCAAGCACGGGGCGTTCCTCGGCAGCGGGGCATGGGAGCAGGTGCTCGTGGAGGGCGGGATGGACGGAGCCTCCCAGTTGGCCGCCATCCTGGACTGGTGCCAGGTCAAGGGGAAATAAGATGAGCACGGCCATGGAGAACAGCGTCTACCACAAGCCGTTCCAGCTGGGGAAGGACGAGACGAAATACCGCAGCCTGGGCAAGGACCTCGTCCGCGTCGAGAAGTTCAAGGGCCAGGACGTCCTGGTCGTGGACCCCAAGGCGCTCTCTCTGCTCGCGCACCAGGCGTTCCGGGACGTGGCCTTCCTTCTGCGCACGAAGCATCTCGAACAGCTCGCGGCCATCCTGAAGGACCCGCAGGCCTCGCGCAACGACAAGGCGGTGGCTTTGGAACTGCTCGAGAACGCGGAGATCTCCGCCCGCTTCGAGCTGCCCAACTGCCAGGACACGGGCACGGCCACCATCGTCGCGAAGAAGGGGCAGGGGGTCTGGACGGGAGGGGAGGATGAGGCCCGCCTGAGCGAGGGCGTGCACAAGGCCTACACCGAGGAGAACCTGCGCTACTCGCAGGTGGCGGCCTTGAACATGTACGAGGAGAAGAACACCGGCTGCAACCTGCCGGCCCAGATCGACCTCTACGCGGGCGAAGGGATGGCCTACGAGTTCCTCTTCGTCGCGAAGGGGGGCGGCTCGGCCAACAAGACGATGCTCTTCCAGGAGACCAAGGCGACTTTGACTCCGGCGAACCTGAAGAAGTTCCTGGTCGAGAAGATGAAGTCGCTCGGCACCGCGGCCTGTCCGCCCTACCACGTGGCCTTCGTCGTCGGCGGCACCTCGGCCGAGGCGTGCCTGAAGACCGTGAAGCTGGCCTCCGCGGCCTATCTCGACGCCCTGCCGACCACGGGCGACGAGCACGGGCGGGCCTTCCGCGACCTGAAGCTCGAGAAGGAGCTTTTGCAGGAGGCGCAGAAGCTGGGCTACGGCGCCCAGTTCGGCGGCAAGCACTTCGCTCACGATGTGCGGGTCATCCGCCTGCCGCGGCACGCGGCCTCCTGCCCCATCGGGATGGGGGTCTCGTGCACGGCCGACCGGAACATCAAGGGCCGCATCGACCGTGACGGGATCTGGCTCGAGCAGCTGGAGAAGGACCCGGGCCGCCTCATCCCGGAGGAGTTCCGCCGCGGCTTCGAGGACTCGAAGGCGGTGCGCTTGGACCTCAACTTGCCTATGAAGGCCATCCTGGCCGAGCTCTCAAAGCACAAGGTCTCGACTCCGCTCCTGCTGACGGGGCGCATCGTGGTGGCGCGCGACATCGCGCACGCGAAGCTCAAGGAGCGGCTGGACTCGGGCAAGGGCATCCCGGATTACTTCAAGGACCACCCGGTCTACTACGCCGGCCCGGCCAAGAAGCCCAAGACCAAACCGGCGGGCTCGTTCGGGCCGACCACCTCGGGGCGGATGGACGCCTACGTGGGGCTCTTCCAGGCGCAGGGCGCCTCCATGGTCATGATCGGGAAGGGGAACCGCACCCAGCAGGTGGCGGACTCCTGCAAGAAGCACGGCGGCTTCTACCTGGGCTCCACCGGCGGGGCCGCGGCGCTGCTGGCCGAGCGCTGCATCAAGAAGGTGGACGTGGTGGACTACCCCGAGCTGGGGATGGAGTCGGTGTGGGGGATCGACGTGGTGGATTTCCCGGCCTACATCCTCATCGACGACAAGGGCAACGACTTCTACAAGCAGATCGGCTAGGTTTCAGCCTTCAGGGCGTCCGGAACTCGTCGATGCGCTTGAGCACCTCCATCCGGATCAGCAGGGGGAGATTTAGGCTGGCCTGCACGAACCGGCTCCGGATCCCCGAGCAGTCGAAGACTCCGTCCTGGACGAGGACGGGCGCGGACTTGTGGGAGTCGTGCAGGGGGGTGTCCCCTTCGTCGATGCCGTCGTGCTTGTAGCCTTTGCCCTTCAGCCAGGTGAGCGCCCGGGGCTGCTCGTCGCGGTCGTAGCAGAGCTGGAACCCGAGGATCGAGCCCTCAGGGGCGAACCAGACGATGAGGTCGAAGTACTCGTCGCTGAACCATCGGCGGCGGGGCTCTCCCGGTATCTGGCGGACTTCAGACGCTTCGATCAGCATGGTCAGCGGACGCAGAAGGGATCGAATGCCGTCTGGAGCCCGTATTTCGACAGGGTCTCGGTGATGTCGCCGTTCGTTTCGGACTGCCGATGTTTGCAGGCGAGCTGCTGGTCCCAGAGCTCTCCCAGCTTCTCCTTGGAGACGGATCCGTCCTCCGAGAACAGCTTGCCTGGGCAGCCGGTATCGCAGTCCTGAATCTGGAGGAAGGGCTCCTTGATGCTCGCGTAGAGGGTCGGGTCTTCGATGATCGTATAGCCTTTGCCGATGACGCGGAGCGTTTCGACGCGGAGGACGTTCTTGAGGGGGATCAGCACATCGTTCTTGATCAAGAAGAAATCGTGCTCACGCGCAGGGTCCTTGAAGGCCTGGTATTCCGGGAACACGCAGAGTTTCCTGTTCGCCAACTGGCCGACGGGGAACTTGTAAGTCGTCGGCAGATTCTCCCTGCCGAAGGTGAAATGGCCGAACACGTAGTCGGAGTCGGATGAGAGCTGGACGCTTTTCACCGGCTTGGAGGGGGGGACGCCGGGGAAGTGGGAGGCGAGCCCGTAGGTCGCAGTGGTGAGCGTCTCCCCTGTCTTGAGTATGAGCTTGGCTTTGTAGAAATAGGAAGGGTCCTCCCCGAACGCGAGGCTGGCGGCGAGACAGAGGAGGAGGCTCGAGACGGACGGAGCGCGGAGCTTGTTCATTCAGACCTTTTGAATATCACGATGCGGGCCTCGCCGTTGAAGCCGGCCGCGGAGGCCTCTTCGACCATCATACTTAATACGCGCTCCGGTTTTCCTCCGCCCTGCTGGTCGAGGAGGTCGCCTTCGATGACTTGGACGGCCATGGGCCGCATCAGGTGCGGCGAACGCCGCGATTCGCGACTTGCGGGTCAGCCAGACCTTGCCATCGTCGAATCTCCTCATGCCGATGTCAGGACGCTCTTCGTTCGCCAAGCTGTTCAATTGCGGCCTCGTACTCCGCTCTTTCGAAGACGAACGGTCACTTCAAAAGCCTCACCCTATCCATCCGCTGCTCGAATAGGATCAGGAATTCCCCGTCGGAAGGGATTATTCTACAGCTTCAACGCATGGGTCAGCCGCCGCTCCCTCGAAGCCGACGCCCGAAGGGCGGACGGCAGAATCCCATGTTTGACGCCATTAATCACCGAAGTTGGATAACTAAGTTGCTGTGAAGCGCCGTGGCAATACGAGCGAGTGTCTCTAGGGTTATATTCTGATCCGCTCGCTCGATGCGTGAAATCACGGATTGGGTAGTCCCAACGGCCTCAGCTAACTCGCCCTGAGTGAGATGGGCACGCTCTCGCGCCTTGGCGATCTGAATGGCCGTTCGAACCTCAATATCCGCCCGCGCATAGGCTTCTTTCCATTTGGGGTCCTTCTCCGATCCAGAAAAGACTTCCTCAAGAGACATGCCGGCTTTCCTGTTTTTCTTCATAAATCCTCCCATCCTCGCCGACCGATCCAGTCAGCCATCGCTTTTCGTGACTTCTCTATCTCGTTGTCGGGCACCGTCCTGGATCTCTTTAAGAAAGCATTTGTCACGACAACAATATCCCTCCAAAACGAGTAGAGGAACCTGTGCTGGTGATGCTGGATGATGACCCGTAGTTCCCAAACGCCATCGCGCAGGTGTTTCCCGTAATCCTCCGGCAACTCGGGGCCCATCTCTGCCAGCGCGATGAACCAGCGCTTGGCCTTGGCTTTGTGATTAAGATCCATGCCGCGTGCGTAGTCGCAGGCCTGGCAACGCCCGGATGCGGTTCTATAGAAATAGACTTTAAAGCGCATGCCAATTATAGTATAGCATATATGCTATGTCCGTCAAGACCTAATTGGGCGTCTCAACGCATGGGTCTACCGCGCGCGCTACTGGAACTCCATAAAGAAAGCGCGCGTCGGCACAAGCGCTTAGTTAGGCACTCCCTGATTTCAAAATTGATCCGTCAGTCCGCACATTCTGCATTGAATGACCAAATCGACGGTTGCTGAGCCGATACTTCCGATTTCTTCAATCCTCAACAACGCACCATCTTTTGGACACCTAACGTCGAATCCCGCAAAATGGCGCTGTCGGATGGTTTGCTGCTCTTCCTCCGTTAAGACGCCAGCCGGAGGCAGTTTTCGCTCCGGTGTCCGAGACTTATCAGCCTGTGGCTCCGGTTCACCAGACACGCGGACCAGATCGCGGCCACGATTTTTAGCGTCATACATGGCTACATCTGCGGCCTTTATTAGCTCGCTGACATTGCTGCCGTGTTTGGGGTATGTCCCGACACCAAAACTGGCAGTAATAGTGAGGCCGTTAATTGTTGAGGATACAAGTTCGCGCCTTGCTCGCTCAGCTACCACCGTTGCCTCTTCGACAGTGTGATTCGGAAGGATTATCAGAATCTCCTCTCCGCCATAGCGATACACTTGGCCTTTGCCAGTAATCGTGGCTACAAGACGTGCTGCAACACCGACAAGAACAGCGTCCCCAGCTTGATGTCCATGCTGATCATTGACGCTCTTGAAGTGGTCGATGTCGACCATGATTACACTTAAAGGGCCCGATGACTTATTTGCTTCTTCGAGAAATTTGGGAAGCTCGGAGTCCATCTTCCCTCGCGCCCAGAGTTTTGTTAATGCATCCCGCTCAGCGGTAGTTGCGCTCGCGGGCGTTGAGCCGAGCGAGTGCTGCGCCTTATCCACACGGCGAACATGCATCTGGTATGAGTCTGAGATTCCGCCCACACCGCTACAAAGCCCTGGGTCCTCTACGATGAAAACTTCATCAACGCCAGCTGGAGTCCGCCGAATTACTTCATCCCCGGGGCGAATAGGGATTTCAGTTGCGTCTGTATAAATCCGGTTCTTCTGGACGGAAGCTGGAATGTCCTTATACTCTTTCCCGTCTCCAGTCCGAATGGTGACGCGGTCACTCATGAGGTCATCAAACATGGTCTATCCTCGGACGATGCTGGTATAAAAGTTGAGGTGCCTCAACGTCAATTGAAGCCTATCTAGGCTGATAGGACAATCATAACACGAAAAATGCCAATTTAGCCTCGGGTAATTTGGGAAGACGGGGAAAATATTAAAACCGCAAACACTGCGGGAATGCTGTGTTTGCAATCTCCCCATCATCCCCCCCGAATCCGCTTCCTCCCTGCGGCGGCGGGTCCCTACAGGAGGAACGTCACGATCAGCGCGGCGATGAAGAGCGCGGTGTTGGCGAACTTCCCGAACTGCACGGCGAGCTTGGAGGGGGACTCCTTCGTCCGCGCCCCGAAGCGCACGGTCACGGCGTTATGCTCGAAGCGTGGGTCGGACTTCTGGAATTCCACCCAGCGCGCGCCGGAGCCGGGCGTGCAGGAGAGGTCCAGCTTCCCGCGCACGCAGGAAGGCGGCTGCTGGCTGAAGAGCGAGGAGCGGATTTCGGCGCCCGAAACGGTCATCGGGGCGCAGAGCAGGGCCAGCAGGAAGAGCCTCACCACGCGGGCCTCCCGCGCGCATCCAGCCGGGCGGCGCGCACGTCCCACGCCGCGCCCTCCGGGCTGCGCCAGGCGAAGAAGAGCCCGCCCTGCCCGTCCGGCGCGATCTGCGGCTCGTCCTTGAACGGCGCGGAGTCCACCGCCTTGGCGCCCGTCTCGCTCCAGGCGCGCTTGCCCGAGGCGCCGAAGCGCTGGCCCAGCAGCTGGAACTGGCCGTAGCCGTTCTCCAGCCAGCCCACGAAGGCCCCGCCCGAGCCGTCGGCGGCCAGCATCGGCTTGTACTGCTTCTCGCTGGACTGGGACACCACGAGGCCGGAGAGGGGGAGTTGGAGCCGCCCCTCGCTGTCCAGGCGCTGGAGCTCGACCTGCCAGCGGCTGCCCTTGTTGTCGTCGATCCAGAGCGCGTAGGCGCCGCCCTGCCCGTCCGGAGCGGCTTGCGGGGTCCACTGGTTGCCGTCCTCCTTGGCGACCGGCACGCCTTCCGGCTTCCAGAGCGGGCCGCGCTCCGAGACCCGCTGGGCGTAGACGTCCATGGTGCCGTTGCGTCCGTCCTCCCAGAGGACGATGGCGCCGCCCGCCCCGTCGGCCGTCATGGCCGGAGCGGTCTTGTAGCCGCCCTGGTCGAAGAGGTCGAGGCCCTCGGGCCAGCGGGGCTCGCCCAAGGTCGAGAAGCTGTGGACCATCACCCCGCGATCCATGTGCCGGAAGGCCAGGTACGCCCCGCCGGCCAGGTCGGGCGAGAGCGCGGGGCCCAACAGCCAGCCCTTCTCCTGGCGGCCCAGCTCCTTGCTCCAGGCCACCGAGCCGTCGCGGAGCACTTTCGCGACGACCAGGAAGCGCGAGCCGGCGGAGCGGTCGTTGTCCGTCCAGGCGACGAAGAGCGAGCCGTCCGAGCCCGCGCAGGCGGCGAAGCTCGTCTCCATCGTGCTGAGCAGTCCGATGCGCGAGGGGGCGGGCCAGGCGGGCTTGCCGTCCTCCGAGAGGAACTGCGCCTCCCAGCGCCGGCCCATCGTGACGTTGCCCATCCAGACGAGGTACCAGCCGCCCGGCGCGCGCACCAGCCGGGGCTCATCGCGCTCGAGGCCGATGGCCGCGCCCTCGTCGTGCCTCCAGGCCCAACGGGTCTTTCCGTCCGGGGCCAGGGCCGAGACCGTGACCGCGGCCGGGTGAGTGTCGGCGGCGAGCGCGGCGGAACCGGCCGGGCCCGGCTGGAGGCTCACGGCGGGGACCTCCGGCAGGCGGCCGAGGAGCACCTCGCCGATGCCGCGGCCCCGGCCGTTCATCAGGCAGCCTGCGCAGAGGACCGCGAGGGCTGAGGATAAGGCAACGGGCCGTTTCAGGGGCATGCCGCTAGATTATAGCCGGGAAACGCCCGGGGCGCGAGCACCCTCAGGGCGTGTTCTGGATGCTGGTCTTGTTGATGTCGTACTTGGGCTGCTTGTTCCTCTGCTTGTCCGACTGGGTGTTCTGGTTCTGCTGCCCCTGGTTCCCCATGCTCCCGAGGCTTGAAAGCGCGGAGGAGGGGTCCGCACCGCCCCCCGAGTCGCCGCCGCCGCCGCCGCCCGAGCCGCCGCAGTCGCCTCCGGGGCAGCCGCCTCCTTTGCCGCCCTGGAGCTTGGCGTCGCTGCCGCTCTTGGCCTGCGCATCCTGATCCTTGCAGCCCTTCTCGGCGTCCTCGGCGGCCTTGTCGGCTTCCATCATGACCTTGATGGCCTGCGCGGCCAGGAGCGCGCCGCCGGCCATGAAGGGGATGCCCTGCATCACCTGGCCCCATTTGGCGGCCAGCATGCCGCCGCAGCCCACGGCGACTCCGCCGGCCCCGGCGGCGCCCATCGCCAGCATCTTGGCGGCCGGGAAGTTGCCCGACTTGATCATCTGCGCGGCGAACATGAGCAGGATGGTGCCGATGAGCAGGGCTCCGACGCCCGCGTAGATGAGGTTCTGGTAGGGCGTCTTGTTCGACTTCTCGCCCGTCGAGGGCGGGGCCGGCGGCTCGATCTGCTTGTTCTCGGCGACGTTCGAGTCCCCGGGGCTGATGCCCTTGGCTCCGTCGCCCACCCCGACGCCGGGGGTGCCGGCGCCGGCGCCCGTGTTGGTCCCGTCGAAGGCCTTGGAGGCCGTGGCCGCGGCGGCGTTCGAGCTGGGCATGGAGGCGGCCGAGCGGCTGAGGGCGTTCGCCTTGCGGGCCTGCCCCAGGGCGGTGTTCGCCCTGCTCGGCACCGCCCGGCGGCTGGCGCCCATGTTGGGCCGGGAGCCTCGGCCGGAGAGGCCGGTCGTCCGGCCGGCCTTATAGATGTCCTGGAATCCCGAGCCGACCTTGCCGCCCATGGAGTCGACGGGCTTGAACGCGGTGCTCGTCCCTCCCGCGCTCGCGGCGCCGGCGATGGACTGGGCGGCGACGAGCCTCCCCTTCGGCATCTGGGCGGTTTGATGGGCTACCGCTCCCTGGTCGGCGGCTCCGGAAGCCGGAGCGGCGGCATCGATGGAGGGCTCGCTGGGGGCGTCGGTCACCGGCTCGGCGGCGGGCGGAGCGGCGGACTCCGGCAGGGGCTCCCGCTCGCGGGCCGAGGGGGTGTAGTCCAGCGAGCTCCCCGCGGAGGGACGGTAAGGGATCGGCGCGTTGACCTGCGAGGACGCCGAGTCCGGGGCGTCGGAGCCGGTGAAGACCCGGCCCGGGGCGCTCATGCGCTGGGAGGGGGCGTCTCCCCGATCGCCCATGAACAGCGAGACGCCGGCCGCGAGCGTGGTGCCCGTCAGGACGAAAGCGACCACGCCGGCCTTGGTGGCCAGGAGGGCGCTCAGGCCCGTGGACTGTCCGAGCTTCCCGAAGAGCGTTCCCAGGGCCGTGAACAGGTTGGGCGAGGAGGAAGAGACGGCGGATTCGGCCCCCGTGAGGACCGACGTGCCGATCTGCGGCGCGGAGGCCGAGCCGGCGGTCACGATGGGCGGCAGCCCGCCCTTGCGGTCCTTGTCTCCCCGCGATTTCTTCTTGAATCTGTGAAATGGGCTCATAAGCTTACCCTCTTACTTCCCTGCACCGGCGGCCATCCCCTGAGCGGTGTTCGACTGGTTGATCGCTCCGCCTACGTTCGCCTGCACGTTGTTCAGCCCCTTCTGGCAGTTCTGCGACTCCTTCTCGGCGGTGACGAGCACCATGACCGCCGCCGCGGCGAGCACGCCGCCGCCCGCGATGAACATGATCCCCTGCTGCTTCTGCCCGTACTGGCCCGCGATCATCGCTCCCAGGCCGATCGCGAGGCCGCCGCACGCCATCGCGCCCATGGCCAGCATCTTGCCCATCGAATAGAGGCTTGCTTTGGTCGCGGCGTCGGGCGCCTTCTGGGCTTGGCCGATGACCATGCCGGCCGCCATCAGCAGCAGCATCCCGATTCCCAGGGCCGCGGCCCCGGCGATGATCATGTTCTGATAAGGGGTCTGGTTCTTGGAGGTTTTGCCGGGGGAGGGGGGCTCGGCCAGCTGGCTGTTGTTCTGGGAGACGGCGGGGCCGGCGCCGGGCGTCATGCCGACGCCGTCCTGGCCCGCGCCCCCGACCCCGGCGACGGAAGCCCCGGCGCCGGCTCCCGGATTCGCTCCGTCGAAAGGAGTGGAGGCCGTGGCCGACTGCGCGTTGCTCGAGGACATCGCGGAGGCCTTGCGGCTGAGCGCCTGAGCGGAGCGCAGCTGGGAGAGCGCCTTTCTGCTCCCCGCTCCGACGGCGGCGCGGTTCGTCCGGTAATTCGCGCGCGTCTTGGTCTTCAGAACGGAGAGCTTTCCAACCGCGGCTCCTTTAGAAACGTCCTGGAAGTTCTGGCCGATGCCGGTGTTGAGGCCCGCCATCTGCTTGAGTCCGCCGCCCTGCATCGACGAGGCGCCTCCCATGGGCCTGGCCGCGACGAGCGCGGGCTTCGGGCCCGAGGGCGGGGGGGCGGCGGGCTCTTCCGCGGATTGGGGCGCGGGGGATTCCTCAGGGGGAGCGGTCTGGGAAAGAGCGTCTGCGCCGCCTTCCGAGCCGGGGCTCTCCCCGGCGGCGGGGTTCGCTCTGGCGAACATGTCGAGCGAGCTGGACACGCCCTCGTCTTTGGGCAGCTCCGCTCCGGTGAGGGCGGAGGCGCTGTCGTGGGTGGGCATGGCGAAGCGGGAGGCATACCCGCCTTCCGGCGAGGCGGCCTTGCCGCCCCCGGTGAGCCCGATGAGCACGGTCACGCCGGCCGCGGCGGTGGCCACGGCGAGGGTCATGGCGATGAGGCCCGCCTGGGAGGAAGCGATGGCGCCGAGGCCGAGGCTCTCGGCCATGCGCTGCAGGACGGCGGTGACGGGGGAAAGGAGCTTGGACCCGCGCGCGGCGATGGAGACCGCCTGCGTCCCGCGCACGGCGATGGAGACGGCCTGCACGCCGGGAGCCAGGTTGGCCGAGGAGGCGGCGCTGCCCGCGCCGGGCGCCCAGGCGGCTCCGCCCTTCTTTTCCTTGTCCTTGCGCTTGTCTCTTCGTCCGGGTCTGGTCATGACCGCTCCCCTATCGATGGTGTAGTAGGTCCAATGGCCCAATGCTAGTGCCAAAGGGCCTACGAACTTTGGTGGGTCCTCGGCACCCGGTCGGGCTGGGCCCTATCGGCTCATGCCCCGCTCTCCTGCAAGACTACACTATAGCCATGAAGCCCGCCACCCCGCAAACGCGAGCGACCCCCATGAAGCGGATCTTCGCCATGCTCATCGCCGTCCTGCTCTCCCAGGCGCCGCTCTTCGCCCAGGCGCCAACGGCCGGTCTTGGCGACCTGCGCGCGCCTTCCGTGGGGAAGGCCGCCCCCGTCGCCGGAGGCGTCTCCGGCTTCGAGACCGGCTTCACCGAGGAGGAACTCGGCCAGATCTACGTCATCGCCGACCTCATCGCCCAGTACTACGTCGACCCCGTCGACCGCAAGGAGCTGATGTACGGAGCCCTCGAGGGGATGGCCAGGAAACTCGACCCCCACTCCCAGTTCTTCGACCCCAAGGCCTTCAAGGAGTTCCAGGACCAGCTCAACGGCAGCTTCTCCGGCATCGGCGCCGGGATGAAGAAGAAGGAGAAGGGCGAGGGATTGGGCATCGCCTATACCCTGCCCGGCTCCCCGGCGGAGAAGGCCGGCCTCAAGCCCGGCGACGTGATCGTCGCCGTCGACGGGACGGACATCCGCCCGCTCCCCCAGGAGGAGGCGACCCGGCGCATCCGCGGGGCCGAGGGCGCGCCGGTGAAGCTGGATCTTTCGCGCGACGGGAAGACCCTGGAGGTGACCCTCGTGCGCGGCAAGGTGCAGACGGCCAACGCCTTCTCCAGGATGTACCCCGGCGGCGTCGGCTACATCTACTTCGAGTCGTTCCGGGAAGACTCCCACCTCACCGTCCTCGGCGAGGCGCGCAAGCTCAAGGGCCAGGGGATGCGCTCGCTGATCATCGATGTGCGCAACAACGGCGGCGGCAGCCTCCAGTCGGTCGTCAACCTTTCCGCGGCGTTCCTCGAGAAGGGCATGGGGATCGTCAGCACCAAGAACCGCAAGGGCGACGACCGGGCCTGGAAGGCCCCGTCCACCGGCGAGCTCGCGAACACGCCCGCCACCCTCCTCGTCAACGGCTACTCCGCCTCGGCCAGCGAGATCCTGGCCGGCGCCCTGCAGGACAACAAGAAGGCCGTCGTGGTCGGCAGCCGCACCTACGGGAAGGGCTCGGCCCAGATCGTCATCCCTTTCAAGGACGGCTCGGCCCTCAAGCTCACCGTGGACCGCTGGTACGCTCCCAGCGGCCGCTCCATCCAAAAGGACGCCTCGGGCGTCGGCGGCATCACCCCCGACATCGAGGTGAAGGCCGATGAGGAGGTCGAGGCCAAGGCGATGGGGCAGATCGCGCGCGAGCTCAACCGCATGCCCGTCGAGACACCCGTCCCCGACCCGGCCCTCTCCAAGGCCCTAGAGCTCTTCGGCGTGAAATAGCTGGCCCCTATATTGGTAGAATCCCAGCCGCGATGGGTTGGCTGAGCTCGGGCCTCTTCAAGCGGTTCATCCTCATCATGACGGCGCTGGCGCTGGTGCCGTCCCTCTTCATCGGCGTCCAGCTCATGCGCATCAACCAGGAGTCGATGCTGAGCGCCGTCATCGAGCTCCATACGAAGTACGCCGAGAAGATGGCCGAGAACCTCAATGATTATTTCCGGAGCCTCGACGAGAAGTTCCAGTTCACCCTGACCTCCCTGAGCAAGGGGGACGTCACCTGGCAGACCCGCAAGGAGCTCATGCAGAGCCTGCTCGACAACGACCCCGACATCCTGGAGGTGACGGTCCTCTCACGGCAGGGCAAGGAGCTGCTGCACCTCGACCGGGACGGCGAGGACCTCAGCAGCGTGGCCCCGCGCTCGGGCGCCGAAGGCTGGCACGAGTACCAGCGTCGAGGCACCCGCATTTTCTGGGTGTCCCACGCCGAGGGCAAGATCCCGCGCGTCGACTTCTACTACTCGCTTTCTTCGGTGGCGGATTTCCGGGTCTCCCGCGTGCTGCGCCGGCTCTGGGAGAGGATCCAGGAGGAGCGCATCGGCGGGACGGGCTTCTCCGTCCTCATCGGCCGCGGGGGCGAACCCCTCATCTACCCGGAGGAGTACCTGCCCCGGGAGGCGCGAGTGACCTTCCCGCGCTGGAAGATCGTCAAGGCCGCCCTGCAGGCCGTCTCCGTCGGGTCGAGCCAGTTCGAATGGCCCGACGGCCGGATGATGGTCGGCGCCTACGCCCCCGTCAACGAGATCGGGGCGATCCTGACCCAACAGCTCGAGAAGGACACCTACTCCATCGCGGTCATCAAGATGCGCCAGGCCGCCATCGCGTTCTTCGTGCTGGTCTGTCTGGCCGCCCTGGCCATCGCCTTCACGATGGCCCGCGCCCTCTCCCTCCCCCTGCTCAAGCTGACCCAGGCGGCCGAGGAGATCGCGGGAGGGCGCTTCCCGGAGAAGCTCGACATCAAGACGGGCGACGAGCTCCAGAACTTCGGCGACACCTTCAACCGCATGTCGGACCGCCTCAAGTCCTACGCCGAGATGCAGGTGGACAAGCTCATCCTCGAGCAGCGCAAGACCGAGGCCATCCTCTTCTCGATCGCCGACGGCATCTTCATGGCCGACGACAAGGGGGTCATCCAGCTCGTGAACCGCCGGGCCCTGGAGATCCTGAGCGCCGACAAGCTCGAGGGGAAGGCCCTGGCTGAGGTGTTCCCGGCGGAGTCCCCGCTCAAGGCGGCGGTGCTCGACGTCGCGGCCAAGCCCGGGGTCGACCAGATCAAGGAGGTGGACCTTTCCACCGAGGAGAAGCGCCTCTTCTACCGGGTCTTCGCACAGCCCCTCGTCTCGCCGGGCAAGGCGGCCGCGGGGGGGGTGGTCATCGCCGTGCGCGACGTGACCTTCGAGAAGGAGCTCGACCAGATGAAGGAGGAGTTCCTCCACTCGATCACGCACGACCTGCGCAACCCGGTCGGCTCGATCCTGGGCTTCCTGGAATTCCTCCGCAAGGGCGTCGTCGGGGTCCTCAACACCCAGCAGAAGTCCATGGTCGAATCCATGCACAAGTCGGCCAGCCGCCTCCTCGCCCTGGTCAACAACATCTTGGACATCGCCAAGATGGAGTCCGGGCGGGTGGAGGTCACGCTCAAGGAGGCGTCCCTCGCGGGCCTTGGCGGACAGGCCATCGAGATCCTCTCCGCCCTCGCCCAGCGGCGCGGCATCACCCTGGAACTCCAGGCCGAGGAAGAGTTCACGACGATGCTCGATCCCGATCAGATCGGGCGCGTCCTCCAGAACCTGCTGGGCAACGCCATCAAGTTCTCGCCGGACGACGAGAAGATCGTCATCGCCATCCAGGAGCAGCCGGCAGACTTTCTCGTCAGCGTGAGGGACAAGGGGCCCGGCATCCCGCCCGCCTTCCTGGAGAAGATCTTCGCCAAGTTCGAGCAGGTGCCCGGCCAGAAGCGCGGCGGCACCGGGCTCGGGCTGACCATCGGCCGGCGCTTCATCGAGGCCCACAAGGGCCGCATCTGGGTCGAGTCGGAGCTGGGCAAGGGCGCGACCTTCTTCTTCACGATCCCCAAGGGCCTCGTCAAGGGCGCCGACGGGGAGGTCGCCGTCCAGTCCGAAGGAGGGGCGGTATGACACGGATCCTCATGGCGGCGTTCTTCTCCCTGGCGGCCGCCGCGGCCGCTCAGCAGCCCGAGTTCCAGGACGTCAAGGTCAAGGCGGGGGACACGCTCTGGAGCATCTCCAACAAGTATCTCAAGAACCCCAAGCTCTGGAACGAGATCCTGAAGCACAACAAGATGCCGACCTCCGATCCGACGGTCCCCCTTCCTGGCATGACCTTGAAGGTGCCCAAGGAGCTCATCAAGGAGGACCTGCGCTCGGCCGAGCTCATCCAGCTCGTCAAGAAGGTGCTCGCGCGCAAGAAGGACAAGGCCGACTGGGACGACGCGAGGCTCAAGCAGGAGCTCTACCACGGAGACGGCCTGCGCACGCTCGCCGATTCCCGGGCCGGCGTGCGCTTCTTCGGCGGCGGCATCCTGAGCGTGGACCCGAACTCCATGGCCATCCTGAAGGCCCCGCGCAAGGAGGACCACGACCTCCAGCTCACGAGCGGCGGCGTCTACGCGACGAACACCCGCATCCGCACGCCCTCGGCCTACATCGTTCCCAAGAGCAAGGACTCGACCTACAAGACCAGCATCCAGAAAGACCTCACCACCAAGGTCGAGGTCTTCAAGGGCGCCGCCGAGGTCTCCGGCGGAGGCAAGACGATGGAGGTCTCGGCCGGCAAGTTCACCGACGTCCCCGTCGGGCGCGCCCCGGCCGCGCCGGTCAACATCCCGAACTTCGCCCAGCTTCAGGCCTCGGCTCCGCAGATCCAGGCCAGCGCGGCCAACGTCGACCTCATCTCCTCCAAGCAGACAGGCGTCGGGAACCAGGTCGCCGCGCCGGACATCAAGACCGCCCTGAACATCAAGAACCTGGAGGTCGGCATCCCCGTCGCGGCCTACCGCCTGCAGGTCTCCCAGACCCAGGGTTTCGAGAAGATGGCGCACGACAAGGTCTACGACATCGACGAGCCGATGAATCTGGTGGCGGCGGGCCTGCGGGGGCGCTACTGGGTGCGGGTCGCCATCATCGATCTGCTCGGCTCGCAGGGCCGGTTCTCGGCGCCCCAGCAGGTCCAGATCGGCAAGTAGTCCTCGGCAGCTACTGCTTCACGCTCAGGTAGAGCGCTTTCCCGTCATTCCTCGACGATGGTTACGAGCACCAGTGTGGCTGATCGGATGGCTCGCATCTTCTCCGCCGTCGGTCGGACACGCTCTATTTCCGCCTGCGCCAAGGCCCGGACGTGCGGAGCCTTCTCGAGCAGTGGAGCCGCTTCCTGGAGTTCGCGGGTGAGGATCTCGACTCGCTGATCGTCCAGGACGGCCTTGGCGTGGCGCAGCTGCCCGACTCGCGCCCAGGAGATGAGGCCGTCGATGCGCAGCATCCGCTTCGAGATCTCGGCGGAGGGCCGCTTCGAGAGGACGCCGAAGGTCTTCCCCTTGTCTCTGCCCCGGTCACTGAAGCAGTCAGGCTCCTCGTAAGGCGATCCGAGGCTTCTGATGAGCTTCTCGATGGCCGGGCTCTTGGAAGAACCTCGGGGCACCTGATACTTCGCGCTGATTTTCGGCAGTTGGTCGCAAGCGGGATAGGGGGCGCGACGCCAAGGATTGAAGCCGTCGAATCGGCGATTCTGCTCTCTGCCCCGCTCAGGGGTCGAATCCAGTTGCTTGTCGATGGCTGATGCGCATTCCGACCACTGCTCTGGGAGTCGTCGCATGAGCAATAGCGCCACAGTCGGAGCAGATGCGCGTTCGTGGGCGCTGATGAGCCTGTTCAGGGTCTGAAATTGGGCATCCAGCAGGCCCGCAAGCCCAGGGAGCGTTGATGAAGAGAGATGGAGCGGCTCCGCTTCCGTGCGCAGGTGGTCTCTCTTGTAGAAGAGCTCGGGATAATCGGGTATCGCGGGGCACTTGCTCCGATAGAACCCTATCTTCCCCAGCGCTTTGATTGAATCGATCAGAGCCTCGACATCCTTTCTCGTCGTCTTGCAGTAGGTGAAAGCGCTCGATTCCTGGATGTCGGCGGTTTCGAAGGGGCATCGAGTGAGCTTGGCTCTTGCGGTATCGAGGTCGGGGGTCTCGATCAGGATGTCATGACGGCAGTAATCCATCGGGATGGCATAGCCTTTGCGCCAGAAATCCGTGGAAAGGTAATCGAATTCTGCCGCATCCGCGCTCGTGGGATGTAGGGCGAAAAGAAACGACGCGAACAGGACGCTAAGGGACAAGCGGTGTCTTCGGCTGGGGCCTGGCATCCCCGCCCTTCTCCGGCTCTTCCTTGAGGATCTGGATGGTGATGGTCGCGATGTTCTCCATCGCCTTGATCGCGTCCTGAGCCAGCTTGAGACGCTTGAGCTTGGACTCCAGAAGGGAGCGCGACACGGGCATCGTCTTGAGTTTCTCTCCGGATTCCTTCTTCTCCCTCTCGATCCATCCGATGCGCTCCTGGAGTTCCTTCGCCTGAGGGGCGCCGTAGGGAGTGTTCACCGAGTAAGTGGTGAGGCGGCCGATGTCCAGCAGTTTCTTGGCCACGGCGGCGGCCTTGGATACCGGCATCTGGTATGCCAACGTATACGCCATGCGAGCCCGCACGCCGCCGGCATCCATTGGCGACATGGCGAGAGGGTGCTCGTTGAAGCTGGTCAGTTTGGCCTCGGAGTCCTTGTCCTTGAACAGCCGTTCGATCTCCGCGCGGGTCTTCGCTGGGTCGGCCACGGCGACGGACAAACTGTACATGGTCGAAGCGCGGCCGTAGGCCGCTCCGTCGCGGTCCCAATATCCATCGGGAAAATCCGCCTCGAGAGGCGAGGCGGGCGCCGCGAACAGGGGGGAGACAAGAAGGGACAACAGGATCGTTGCGGTCATGGGCGCTTCTCCTCAGGCGACGCCTGGATCAACTGCAGATTGACCGATGCGCGTCCAATCGCGGCCTGGTAGGTGTCCCTGGACTGTTTGAGGCGTTTGAGCAGGGAATTCATGAGATGCGACGCGATCGGCATCTCGGAGAGGGTCGAGGCGTTGGCGGCGATCTCGGCGGAGAGGTCCTTGATCTTCTGCTCGAGCTCCAGGATGGTGGACTTCTGGGTCTGGGCCTGCGAGTTGTAGGATTGCAAATCGCCGAGGTCGAAGAGTTTCTTGACCGACTTTCCCGCTTTGGTGGAATCCATGGTGAAGCTCAGGCTTTTCATCGGGTTTCCGTTGCTCGTGCCCATCCCGCTGCCTCCCGATGAGACCGCCCCGGCTTGGGTCAAGAGGCGGACCGCTTCCGCTTCCGCTTTGGCGATGTCCTTGACCTTGAGATTGACCTGGTAATAGACCGCGCTCTGCGAGAAGCCGTAACCGCGTTCCCAGTAGCCGTCCGGATACTTGTCCGGTGCAGCCGAGGCCGGGGATGAAGCTAGAGCCATGCACATCGCCAAGTGGGCAATCATAATTCCCCCCTACAGCTTCACGCTCAGGTAGAGCGCCTTCCCCCGACGAACCACGTCGAAGACCATGCCGCGGCGCAGGTCGGCGGCCGCCACGGCCGACTGGATGTCCTCCAGCGAGGCCACCTCATGGCCGTCCACGCCCCGCACGAGGTCCCCCTTCTTGAGCGTCCCGAAGAGGGGCGAACTCGGCTCGACGCTGGAGACCCGAATGCCGCCTTTCGACCGCTCGAAGACCGCCCCCTCCCAGGTGAGCAGGGCGGCGGCGCTGTTCGTTTCTTCCTCTTCCGGCGGGGCCGGGCGCTGGGCCGGCTCCTGGGAGTCGGGGCGCTTGCCGATGCGCACGCTCAGGGTCTGGGCGGCGCCCTTGCGGACGATGCCCAGCGGGACCTGAGTGCCGGGGCGGATGCGGGTGATTCGGGCGACGAGGTCCTGGGGGCTCTGCACCGGCTTGCCGTCGAGAGCGACGATGGCGTCGCCCCGGCGCAGGCCCGCCTCCTGGGCGGGCCCGCCCGGCATGACCGCGCTGACGATCACCCCGTCCGCCGAGGGCAGGTTGAAGCGGCGCATGATGAGATCATCCACCGGCGCGGCCTCGACTCCGAGCCAGCCCAGGGGGCTCTGGCGGCCGGCCAGCAGATACTCGAGGGCCAGCTTGATCTCGTTGGAGGCGATGGCGAAGCCGATGCCCGCGGAGGCGCCGGAAGGCGAGAAGATGGCGGTGTTGACCCCGATGACCTCGCCGTCGAGGTTGAGGAGGGGCCCGCCGGAGTTGCCCTGGTTGATGGCGGCGTCGGTCTGGATCAGGTTCCGGTAGGGCCGCCCCTCGATGGAGAGAGACTGGCGCACGGCGGAGACCACGCCGACGGTCAGGGTCTGTTCGAGCGAGAAGGGGGAACCGATGGCGACGGCCCACTCCCCGACCCGCACCTTGTCGGAGTCGGCGAGGCGGAGGAAGGGGAACCGGCGCTTGGCCTGGACCTGCACCACCGCGAGGTCGAGGTTCGGGTCGCGGCCCACGACCGTTCCCGGCAGGCTCTCTTCCTTGCCCTCGGGGCTGGTCAGCGTGACCTTGATCTCGGTCGCGTCGCGCACCACGTGGTCGTTGGTGATCACGTGCCCGGAGGGGTCGAAGAGGAAGCCCGAGCCCACGCCGCCGGTGCGGTGCGTGTAGACTTTCGGCCGGGTGGGCTGGCCGTAGAACTGCCCGAAGAGGTCGTCGGGGGCTCCGAAGTAGTAATTGGGCTGGACGAGGTACTGCTCTTCACGCACCGTCGAGATGTTCACCACGGCCGGCTTGGCCGACTTGGCCAGGGCGGCGAACTCATCCTGCAGGGTCCGCGCCACGGAGCCTTGCGCCGCCGAGGCGGGCAGGGCGAGGGAGAACATCAAGAGAGCGGCGTTCATGGGCGTACTCCTTGGCCCTTGAGGCGGAGGGCCGAGTAACGGCGGTAGCGGGCGTCTCCGGGGGCGGTCTTCCTCTGGGGGGAGGCGACGGCGAGCACGTCGAATGGCGCGTCGGGGCCGCGCATCAGCAGGGCCGCGTAGCCCCAGGCCGCGGGGTTGCCGCGCAGGCGCGCGCGGGGAACGCTCACGCGGACATCGCCCTCGCGCGGGTCGCCCGAGACGCGGGGCTTGTCGAGGACGACGTTGCCCTGCCCGGGGATGAAGCGGTAGAGCACGGCGCGGTCTTCGGAGAGGGTCAGGGCGTACTCCCAGGCGTCCGCGGCGTTCAGGAAGGAGGCTCTGCCCGGCAGGAGGTCGATGGAACCCGCTCCGGAGCGGTGGTTGATATCCATGTAGACGTCGAGCGAGGCGCCGGCGGGGACCGACGAGCGGAGGGTCAGCTCGAAGGCCACCGCGTCCTTGTCCCAGCTGACGAGGAGGCTCTTCAGCAGGCCTTCCGGCGCGTTGTCCTGGGGGAGCTCGAACCAGAGGCGGTTCCCGTCCCGGCCGCTCACGATGGCCGCCGGCTCCGAGTCCGGCTCCGGGACGTCCCCGGGTTCGCTCTTCTGGGCCAGGCCGCCGGGAGCGCTGAGCCCGAGGAGGCGATAGACCTTCTTGAGCCTCGTCGAAAGCTCACGCTTGTCGAGCTCGGAGGGCGGGCTTCGGTAGAACCGGGAATCCTGGGCGGCGTAGAGCGCGGCCACGGCCTTGTCCAGCACGCTCAGGCTGGCCCGCCCCGAATTCTGGTACTGCGTGAGGGCCTCGGCCGCCTGGGCGTAAAGGTCCCAGGCGGTTTTGCGGCCGGGATCTTCCGCCCAGCCTTCCAGGGGACCGGTCCAGGCGGGCCAGGGCCCCGTCGAGGCGTCGACCGCGCTCTCAGCGGCGCGCTCGGCTGTCTCGGAGGCGGTCGCGGTGCAGCGCTCCGCTCCCGCCGGGAGTTCTCTCGTGAGCGGGTCCAGGAGGTAGACGGCCGGGTCGGCCGTGGGCAGGAGCAGGAGCCTGCCGCTGCGCTGCCACGGGGCCGAGGAAAACTCCTGGTAGTCCCCCACGGAGACCCATCTCAGGCCCTGCGAAGACGCGAGGCCCGCCAGGCCCTGGGAGAACGCTCCGCCGCCCGAAACCAGCCCCTTGGGGGGCGCTCCGAAGACCTTCTGGTGGCGCTGCTTGGCCAGGACGATCCGCGAGACCGCGTCCTCCGGCCTGAGCGATGCGATGAGCGGGAGGAGCGGGTCTCCCGGGATGCGCAAAGCCAGCTCGATGCGGCCCTTGGACGCCCATTCGGACAGGCGCGCGGAGTCGTCGACCGCGTCGGGAGCGACCGCGAGGGTGGGCCTCAGCGCGGAGTACTGTTCCAGCAGGTCGGCCACGGCGTCGGCGCGCAGGGGCCCGGCGGGAGCCCAGAGCACCGCGCAGGAGGCGGGAGGGGCTTCCCCGAGGAGGTCTTCCGTCCCCAGGTCGGAGGCCTCCTCCGCGCCGAAGGCGCTGAGGGCGGCGGAGCCTAGGAGGAGCGCGGCCAGGGCCCTAGCGGACATGCAGGATGGAGACCTCTCGGCCGTCCACGACGGCTTTCTCCGGCAGCTTGGGATCCGGGACCCAGGCTCCGTCGCGCTCGAAAGCGTACTCGTAGCGTCCCGGGGGGAGCGGGACGATGACCCGCCAGAACCGGCCCTTGCGGGCCATCGGAAGCAGCTGGGGCTGCCACTGGTTGAAGTTCCCGGCCAGACGCACCGAGCGGGCCTTGGAGTCCAGCAGGGAGAACTCGACGAAGCGGATGTCCGGGGGCGGCTCGTCGTCGAGGGAATCCCGGACGGGGACGCGCCGGACCTGGCTCGGCTTGAGCGTTCCGGGCTGCCAGCCGGTCACGAAGCGGTAGTAGTCGCGGGACTTTTCCAGGATGAGGGCCGAGGGGACCGCGGCCAGGGCGAACGCGCTCAACGCCAGCAGCCAGAACATCCACTTCGCGCGCGCGCTGACGTCGCTCATCTACCGCTCTTCATACGCGTCCAGGTAGGCGCGGGGCGCGAAGCCGGCGCCCAGCGTCCGGGCCAGCCTGCGGCAGGCCTCGACGTCCGCCCCCGGCCGCTCGACCGCGGTGGCCTGGGTGTCGGGGATGCGCCTCGCGCAGTCCCGGATGAATCCCAGCACCGACTCGAAGCCCCGTTCGCGGTACTCCGGCAGGGGCCGCATGATGCGGGCCCATTCCGCCGGGTCCGCGGTGTTGAGGCTGATGCGGACCGCGTCGAGCCGCCCTTGCAGCTCCGGCGCGATGGGCCGGCCGTTGACGAGGTCCCCCAGGCCGACCGTGTTCAGCCTCAGCCGGAGGCCGGGCAGGAGACGGCGCAGCTCCCCGCAGACTTCGAGCAGCTCCGGCAGGCGGCAGGTCGGCTCCCCGTAGCCGCAGAACACCGCTTCGGAGAAGGGGGAGGCGCGGCGCTCCGTCTCGACGGCGCCGAGGATGTCGGAGACGGAGGGCTCCTGGGGGCCGAGCCGCAGGTCGCTGCCCCGGAAGCGCATGTCCCAGCCGCGCTTGATGCAGAACTCGCAGGCCGTCGGGCAGCGGTTGGTGATGTTGAGGTAGAGCGCGCCCCTGTAGCGGTAGGCGATGCTCGCGTTCATGGGGGAATAATATATCATACCCTCCCCGATGAGCGACAATGCCGACATCGAAGCGATGCTCAAGATGATCGTGATCGCGGTCGTCGGCTGCTCCCCTGACCCCGGGCGCGCCTCCCACCAGGTCGCCTCCTATCTCATGGACGCGGGCTTCCGCGTCATCCCGGTCAACCCCGCCTGCGACGAGATCCTGGGAGAGCGCTGCTACCCCAGCCTCGCCGCCATCCCCGAACCGGTCGAGGTCGTGAGCGTGTTCCGCCGCTCCGAGCACGCTCCGGAAGCCGTCCGCGAGGCTTTGCGCATCAAGGCCAAGGGGGTCTGGCTCCAGGACGGGGTCCTCAGCCCGGAAGCCGCCGAACTGGCCAAGGCCGGGGGCCTGCGCTTCGTCATGGACGACTGCATCATGCGCCAGCACCTGAGCCGGTTCGGCCGCTGATGCTCGCCGCCGCCCTCCTCGCGGCCGCCTTGGCCGTTCCGGCCGATCTGGGCGAAGCCGACCGCCTCTACCTCCATCGCCATCAGGGCTCGAACCTCGAGAGCGCGCTTTCCCTGCTGGAAGGGCGCCTCTCAGCGGCGCCGGACGACGCCGGGACCCGCTGGCGGCTCTGCCGCGCGCTGGTGCGCCTGGGCGAGCGGCGGCAGGGGCGTACGGAGCGCCGCGCTCTCTTCGAGAAGGCCCGCGCTCACGCGGAGCGCGCCCTGGAGCTCGATGAGAAGTGCGCCGAGGCTCACTACTGGTGGGGGGTGGCCGCCGGCCGCGTCGGGCAGGAGCGCGGGATGCTCCGCTCGCTGTTCCTGGTCGGCCCGATCAAGGCGAGCATGCGGCGCGCCCTCGAGCTCGACCCCTCCATGGGGCCCGCCCACATGGTCCTCGGAGAGATCCTCCGCCAGCTCCCCGGCTTCGCGGGCGGCTCCAATAAGGGCGCGGCCGCCGAGCTCGAGGCGGCCGTGAAGGCCAGCCCGAACTACACTGCGGCCTACCCCTCCCTGGCCGAGGCCTACCTGGCGCTGGGCGAGAAGGAGAAGGCGCGCGGAGCCCTGAGGGCCGCCCTCGAGGTGGGGGAGCCCGAGGACCCCGGCGAGCACGACGAGAACCTCGCCGACGCGAGGCGCCTGCTCGCGGAGCTGGACCGATAGGCCGCTATTTCTTCTCTTCCCCGAACAGGTTGGGCTCGATGGGCGTCGCGAAGGAGGCCCGCGTGAGCGGGACCCGGCGCGGCGCCTGTCCCGGCGTCTGGAAGGTCGCGGCATTGGAGCCCGTCAGGTCTTCGCGCAGCTTGGCGCGCAGTTCGCTCTCGGTCAGGGACGCCGCTTCATCGTCCCCGAGGCGCAGGAGGAGGTCGCCCTCCTTGAGCCGGGCCTTGGCGGAGGGGGATTCGGGAAGGATCTTCTTGACCAGGACGTTGTCGCCTTCCTTGCGCACGGTCAGCCCGATGCCCTGGCGGAACATCATTCCGCGGCGCAGGCTGAGGGTCTCGGCCTTGGAGGCGCCGGAGCGCATGACGCGGATGTCCACGGAGCTCCCCGGCTTGCCGTAGAGGAGGCTGATGGCTTCCTGGAACGAGTAGCGGTCGGAGGCGCGTCCCTCGATGGCGGTGATCCGGTCGCCCGGCTTGAGCTCGGCGGCCTCCGCGGCGCGCTTCTCGATGACGTGGGTGATCTCGAAGGTCCGGCCCTTGGCCGCGCCGTCCGAGGTCTTGAACCAGAGCCCGACGCCGGCCTTGAAGAACCCCTGGTTCTCGCTGAGGGTCAGCGGCTTGGCCAGCCGGATCTTGTAGTTGCGGTCCGGGTCGGCCAGGAAGGGGTCCGTGTCGGCCGGGGCGGCCACGAGGACTCCGCCCTTGCTCAGCTTGAGCAGGCTTTCCGCGCCGGACACCTCCGAGATGCGGGCCTCGCAGGGATAGGTGTGCCCGCCGGCCACCGCGATCTTGTAGACCCGCAAACGCACGGCCGTGGCAGAGGGGCCGGCTTCCTTGACGGAAACGGCCTGCGCCCAGACCTTGCTCCCCTGGGGGATGGCCAGGTAATCGAGGCTCGCGTCCATGGCCATGGGGGTGGAGGTCACGCCCTCCAGGACGTCCCCTCCCGTGATGGAGCGGGGGAGGCCCTTGGGGAAGCGGACCCAAAGCGACTCGCCGGCCGCGATGCGGAAGGAGGGCGCCTTCAGGGTCTTCAGGGTGTCGGGGACATGGCGCTCCGCCTCCTCGAGGTGGTCGGCGCGGACCCTCTCCTCGAGGGCCGTGAGCTTCTTGGGATCGCGGGCGGCCGCCTTGGCCGGGGCTTCCAGGGGCGTGCGAAGGCCGAGGACCTCCCGGCCGCGCTGGACCACCGCGGAGAGCCGGGAGACCGGGTCCGGCGGCGCCGGAAGGGCCGCCGTCCGAAGAGGCTTCCCCTCGAAGCGCAGGATCTTGTCGCCGGCTTTCATCCCGAGGGACTCGGCGAAGGATTGAGCGTAGACCTGCGAGACGGACAAGCCGGTCTCGGAGGGCTCGCCCAGCAGTCCGGCTTCATCCGGCCTGCGCGGAGGGGCGTCCGAGCGGGCGGGTTGGATGTCGATGTGCAGCGGAGGCTCCGGCGGCATCGCCGCGGCGGCGGGGGCTTCCTTCCTGGGAGCCTTGGGCTTCGCCGGCGGCGCGGCCGCCGGGGCCGGCTTGGCCTTCAGCGGCGCGGGCTTCTCGACGGCGGGCTCCGGGGACTCCTCCACGTTCAGGTCCGGCTGGGAGAGGTCGATGTCCTGCGCGTCGGCGGGCTCCGGCCGCTGGGAGTCGGCCTGAGCGGCCGGCTCGATGTCGTCGATGGGAAGGACTTCGATGGTCTTCTTGACCGTCGGCTGGGCTTTCTTGGAGGGCTTCGCCTTCGCGGCCTTGCGCGCCTTCTTCTTGGGCGCGCTCTTGCGGACCTTCTTCTTGGCGGCGGGAGCCGGGCGCGGCGCGTCCGCGGGCAGGGGCGCCGGCGAAGGGGCGGCGGGGTCGGCGGCCGAGACGGGGCCGGCGGTCAGGGACGCGGCGAGGAGTGCGATGATCCAGGTTCTCACGGCTGGCCTCCTTTCTCGGGGGTCGCGGCGGGCTCTCGGCCGGAGCGGATGGAGGGCTCCTGGCTCAACCTCTCGCGCTCGCGGCGCTCGGCCTCGATGCGGTCGAGGCGCTCGCGCTCGGAGGAGACGGCGCGGATGGCCTCGTCCGTGTCGTCCTTCGAGGGAGTCCCTTCGGCGGCCTCGCCGGGGCCCAGCGCCAGTCCCGCGGCGGAAGCGAGCTCCTCGGCCTTCTTGCGAAGGGCCTGGTAGCAGGAGCGCGACTCCAGCGAGTCGATGCGGGCGATCAGCGGGGTCAGGATGGCCAGCGCGCCGGCGTGGTCGGCGGACTGAGCCTCGACGAGCTTGGCCTCGACGTCGTCCGAGATGGCCTTGCCCGCGCGGGCGCGGGGCAGGTCCTGGAGGCGGATCGCGGTGTAATCGGACTCCCAGGGGCCGCAGCGGGCCTCCCCGTCGGAATCGAGCAAAGCCAGCGCGGAGGCGTAGGCTTCGGCGGCCTCCTCGTGGCGGCAGGCGGCTTCCTGCTTGCGGGCCGTTTCGGCGGAGGCGCGGAAGGCGTCCTGGTTCGCCCGCCTCAGTTCAGTCTGCCGCAGAAGGGTCTCGAGCTCGGCCCGCAGGCCGGCGGCGGCGCCCTCCTGAGGCGCGGAGAGACGGTCGCAGCCGGGCGGCAGGCCGTCGAGCAGGGCGAGGGCCCGGCGGGCTTTCTCGGATTTGAAGTCGCAGCGCTCCTTCGAGGCGTGCAGGCGCACGCCGTCCATCAGCTCGCCCAGGGTCTTGGCCTGGGCGGCCTGCTCGGCGGCGCGCTTGATGCGGGGCTTGAGCCAGGAGAGCAATGAGCGGAACTGCGGCTTGTCCGCCTCCCGGAGGCTCTTCTCCAGGTCGGAGAAGCCCGTCTCGGCCTCCTCGAGCCGGCAGGCCTGGGCGTCGCTCTCGGCGTCCGCGGCGGCCGAGACGACCTCGTCGAACCGGGGGGAGACCTCGATGACCGCCTCGCGGGACGCGGAGGCGCCGTCGGCGGCCTCGAGCAGGAACCGGAAGACCTTGCGGCCGGAGCTGCGCAGGGGGACGGTGTAGCGGAGCGTGTGCGGGCCTCCCGCGGAGCGCTTGAGCACCGAGGTCTTCAGGGCGGAGAGGCCGGCTTCGCCCTCGTCGAGGAAGCCGGCTTCCGTGACCTCGATGGAGTCCTTGGCGGAGAGGCCCTCCACCCAGTACGCCAGGCTGACGACGGCCTCGTCGCCCACGTCGTAAGGCTCGCTGCCGGAGGCCAGGTTCACGTGAAGGTCGGCTCCGGAGAAGCGGGCGACGGGAGCGGGGCCCTTGGACTTCAGGGCGAAGCGCAGGGCGCGCAGGGCGTCGGGGCCGGAGGAGAGGCGCTCGGCCAGGGCGGAGAGGTCCTTCGCGTCCCGGCTCAGGTTCGTCGAGCGCTCGAGCGCGGCGAGGCGGCTCCGGGTCTGGGACACGTCCCAAAGCCGCTTCTGCTCGGTCAGGTAGGCGGCGATGGCGGAGAGCGTCTGCGGGGAAGCCTCTCCAGCCCGCTGGTCGCGCTGGAGCGATTCGACCGCGACCGGCTGGGCCGCGAGGAAATGCGCCTCGGCCTGGTCGTCCTTGAAAGGTCCGTAGAGGAGGGTGGAGAAGAAGAGGTGGGCGGCGGGCCGGTAATCGGAGACCAGGTCTGCGTGCGTCCGGGCCCAGAAGGCGCGGCCCCAAGGCGTGGCGGGCAGGGGCTTGGCCTCCGGCGGCGGGCCGATGTTCTCGAGCTGGGAGGCCAGGATGGCCGCCGCGGCCCGAACCGCGGAGGTGAGGGGCCCGGCGTCCTTCATCTTCTCGATGCGCCGCAGGGCCGAGGCGTCGCCGTCGATCTCCTTGCCGGCGCGGGCTTTCACGTAGAGGCCGGCGAAGACGGAGAAGTCCTCCGCTCCGGCGGCCAACTGCTCCAGGAGCGGCCACTGCACGTGCAGGACGCCGCGGCTCTTCTTGCTTCCGGAGAGCAGGAGCACCCCGCGGTCGGAGAGGGTCTGCACGTTCCCCGCGCCGAGGGCGTCTTCAAGGGCCGCATAGGCGGCTTGCGTGGCGGGGAGCGGAGAGGCTTCCTCGGCGGAGGGAGGGGCCTCGGCCGCGAACGCAGGGAGGGTCGTGAGTATCGTCGCAAAAATCAGTGTTTTCACGGGGCTATTCTCCACTATAGAGGGCGAGTTTGTCAATCGGGCAGGTGCTCCTTGAAAAACGAGGTGAGACGGCGCCGGTACTCCTCTCCCCCGGCTTCCCAGCAGTTCGCGTGGAACGCGCCGGCGACCAAGTAGAACTCCTTGGGGCTCGCGGCCCGCTCATAGAGCCAGCGCACGACCGGGACGGGCATGAGCGGGTCGTTCTCGGCGGCGATGAAGAGGAGGGGCTTTTTCGGCAGGCGGCCGATGTGGAGGGCGGGGCTGCAGGATTCCGGGTCGGCGCGCAGCCGCCAGGAGACCGCCAGCAGGACGGCCCAGACGAAGGGGAAATAGGGGAGGCGGTAGTTGTTCTTCGAGAACTGGGCCACGACTTCGCGGAAGGAGCGGTAGGGAGACTCGAAGGCCGCGCAGGCGAAGACGGGACGGTCGGCCATGCCCTGGATGGCCATCACCGCCCCCATGGAGAGTCCGTAGAGGCCCAGGCTGACCCACTCGGGCCGGCGCTCCTGGAGGAAGCGGAGGGCGGCGGCGAAGTCGCGAGCTTCGAGGAAGCCGTTCCCCGTGATCTTCCCCTCGCTCTCCCCGTGCGAGCGGCTGTCGAACAGGAAAAGGTTGAACTCGTCGGCCAGGAAGTGGATGCGCTTGAGAAGGTCGCCCTTGTTGTCGCCCCAGCCGTGGCAGCAGAGGAGGGCCCTGCGGACGGGCTTCCGGGCCGATATCAGCCAGCCGCGCAGGAGGAGGCCGTCGTCGGTCTGGAACTGGACTTTCTCGAAAGACAGCGAGAACTGGTCCGGCCAGATCGTGTGCGCGATCATCCGGGGCGGGTGGAAGATGACGCTCGCCCCCCAGGCCGCGGCCGAGGCGAAGAGGAGCAGGGTTCCCAGGGCCAGGAGGATCCAGCTCAACGCGGGGCCTCGCGCAGCCAGACCGAAAGGGTCTTCCGAGGCGCGGCGGGCGGGACCCAGCGAGGCCGGAGCTCCGCGAGCGGCTCGAGCACGAAGCGGCGGCTCAGCGCGCGCGGGTGGGGCACTTCCAGGTGGGCGGTCTTGATGCGCGCGGCGCCGTAGAAGAGCAGGTCGCAGTCGAGCGGCCGAGGTCCCCAGCGGGGCCCGGGCCGGCGGCCGCGCAGGGCTTCGAGGCGCTTGAGCTCGATGAGCAGGCCCATGGGGCTCAGCCTCGTCTGGATCCAGGCGGCTGCGTTGAGGTACTCGGGCTGGGGCGGGCCGACGGGCGCGGTGCGGCGGAACTTGGAGCGGCGCAGGAGCCTCGTGCGGGGAAGGGCGTCGAGGGCCTTCAGGGCGAAGCGAAGGTGGGCGTCACGGTCGCCGAGGTTGGAGCCGAGGCCGATGAGGCAGTCCATCCCTCAGGAGCGGCTTCGCCGGCTCAGCCCGAGGTAGAGGGAGCGGAGGGCGAAGAGCACGAGCAGGCAGAGCGCGAGAGCCCCCAGGTTCCCGGGCCAGCCCTCGAAGATGCCGCGGTCCCAACTCCCCCGGTAGCCGAAGTCCTGGAGGGTCTTCGAAGTGAAGGCCACTCTGAGGGCGGGGAGGACCTTCGAGAAGAGGCCGCCCTCGTAGACCAGGAGCGTCCAGAGCAGCCACCACAGGACGCCCGCGGCGGCCAGCGTGATGAGGAACGCGGCGCCGTCGTGGACGGGGTCGAAAGCGGGCTCGGAGGGGTCGTCCCGGTCGAAGAAGGAGAGGGCGCGCTCAGCCCAGGGCGGGAGCTTCATGCCGCCGGCAGGCCTAGCACGTCCATCATGGAGTAGAGCCCGGGGGCGCGCCCTCGCACCCAGAGCGCCGCCGCGAGCGCCCCCCGGGCGAAGACCTCGCGGGAGTGCGCTCGGTGCGTGAGCTCGAGACGCTCGCCCGGGCCGGCCAGGGTCAGGGTGTGCTCGCCCACCACGTCGCCCACGCGGAGGCTCGCGCAGGGGACGGCCTTGCCGTCCTTGCGGGCCGAGCGCACGGCGTCGGCGATGCGCAGGGCCGAGCCGCTCGGCGCGTCCTTCTTCTGGGAGTGGTGGGTCTCGGAGAGGGCGGCCTCGAAGCCGGGCAGGGCCGCGGCGGCCAGGGCTGCGAGGTGGAAGAGCAGGTTCATCCCGAGGCTCATGTTCGGAGCGAGCAGCAGCGGGATGCGCTCAGCGAGCTCGTGGAGGCGAACTCGCTGCATCTCGTCGAAGCCGGTGGTGCCGACCACGGCGGGCACGCCGGCCTTGGCGGCCTCCTCGACGAAGAGGACGGAGGCGGCGGCGGCGCTGAAGTCGACGAGGACGTCGGCCTCCTTTAGGAGCGCCGGCAGGCGCTCGGCGGGCTCGAAGGGGGCGGCGCGGTCGACGGCAGCGCAAAGGACGAAGCGCGCGTCCTGGCCGGCGGCGGCGGCCACGGCGCGGCCCGTCTTGCCGGCGGCACCGCAGAGGATGATCCTCGTCTTATCGTTCATGTCGAGTGTGCCCCCACGGGGAATCGAACCCCGCTCTTCACCTTGAAAGGGTGATGTCCTAGCCGATAGACGATGGGGGCTAAGACCCTTTGAGCCCGGTGGGGTTCGAACCCACGACCCCACGCTTAAAAGGCGTGTGCTCTACCAGCTGAGCTACGGGCTCATAATATCTTAATCATGAACCAGTCCAGCAACGCTGGGCGGGCTCTTTTACAAGGTGGGATTATATATAATCCAAAGTAAGTTTCTTATCGGGGGTCCCGATGAAGCCTCTCGCGCTCGCGCTGGTCTGCCTGTTCGCCCTTCCTTCGGGAGTTCTCGCTGACGACGACCTTGAGGATGCGAAGGTCACCGACGGAACGAACGATCTGACCGGTAAGAAGCAGGATGTCACGACGGCGGGCAACGGCGGGTACATCCAGAAGGAACAGCCGGTCATAGGGCCGCAGGAATACTCGCCGCCGATCAAACTCGACACCCAGCAGATCATCAGCGAGATGCTGCACGGCAATGCCGTCTCGGAGAAGAAGCTGCAGTTTCTCTTCAGCCAGCCGGATGCCGTGAACAAGCTCTCCGGCTCATGCGGCGCTCCGGGCGGGATGGACTGTCAGGGATGGCTGCAGCGGATCAGTCACTACGAAAAGAAGTACGGCCACGGCAATAAGAACGGCACGGATGAACGGAGCGGCTTGGGCGACGAGCTCAAAGGCGTGGGGTCGGCGTTGGTCGGGGGGGCGCAGCAGACGTCCAACGAACTCGCCCAGCCGGCGGTCGAGCCCAGCTTGGCGACCAGGGTCGCCGCGGAGATCGCGAACACGGACGTCGACAACCCGGCGGCCCAAGCCGCCTACGGCGAATGGGCGCTCAAGGACAACATGCATGAAGAGGCCTTGGCGGCCACCACGAAGGCCATGAAGCTGGGCGACGCGAGCCCTTCTACGCTCACGACCTACGCCGGCGCCAGCTACGCGCTCAAGAACTATGCCGAGGCCCGCAAGGCCGCCGAGCTCGCCCTAAAAGCGGAACCTTCCAATCGCACCGCCGAGTCCATCTACAAGCTCTCCGAGGGCAAGGCGCCGCAGGCCAAGCTGCCCTCCGTCATGGACCGCCTGGACAAGAAGGCGCCAGAGAGCGCCCGCGAAGCCCTCCTCTCGGCCGACAAGATCGGCGCGACCGACATCGCCGCGGCCATGCCCGCGGGCGTTGAGAATCTGCAGATCATGCCGGCGGGCGGGAAGATGGTTTCGCCCGCCGCGCGGCAGTCCGCCGAGACCTCCCGCCAGGTCGCCGCGAAGCTCCAGGTGAAGGATTACGCCGGCGCCAAGGCGCTCGCCGACAAGGCCATCGCCCAGAACCCCGACAACGCCCAGGCCTTCGCCTACCGCTCCATGGCCAACAACCGCTTGGGAGACTACCCCGCGGCCCTCAAGGACGCCAACGCGGCCCTGAGTCTCGCGCCCGAGAACACTCCGTCCCTGCTCTCCCGCGCGCTCGCCTACAACCGCATGAAGAACTATCCCCCGGCCCTGGAGGATTCCGAGTCGGTGCTCGAGCGGGAGCCGCGCAGCTCGCTCGCCTACCTGATGAAGGCCTACGCCGAGGCCGGCCTCGGCCGCGAGGCGGACATGCGCGCCTCCTTGGAGAAGGCTGCTGCCTTCAATCGCGCATATCAACCCCTTTACGAGCGCGCGCTCCAGAGCCCCAAGCCGGAGGACTCCCTCTTCCTCTTTGAAGGCGACCTCCTCCCCGGCGCCGCCGCGTCGGCGCCCAAGAGCCGCATGCCCCTGTGGCCTTTCGCCTTGGGGGGCGGAGCGGCCCTGCTCGCCGTCTTCGCCCTGCGCCGCCGCAAGGATGAGCCCGTCGTTGCGGGGGCCGAGCCGGAGGAAGAGCCCGCGGAGGCCTCTCTCACCGGGTTCCAGGTCGTCCGACGCATCGGCGCGGGCGGCATGGGGGAGGTCTTCGAGGGCCGCGACGTGGCCCTCGACCGGCGCGTGGCCATCAAGCGCATGCGCTCGGAGATCCAGAAGGACCCGCGCGAAAAGGAACGCTTCCTCTCGGAGGCGCGCCTCGTCGCGAAGCTCCGGCACCCGGCCATCGTCGAGATCCACAGCGTGCTCGAGGCGGGCGAGGACGTCTACCTGGTCTTCGAGTACGTCGACGGCCGCACCGCGGGAGAACTGCTCAGGGAGAAGCGGCGCCTGCCCTTCGAGGAGGCCCGGCGCATCGTCTCGGCGGCCTGCTCGGCGGTGGACTACGCGCATGCGCAGGGCGTCATCCATCGCGACCTCAAGCCCTCGAACATCATGCTCGACGCCTCCGGCGCGGTGAAGGTGATGGACTTCGGGGTGGCGCGGCAGGCGGCCGAGGCGATGAGCCGCATCGCGATGACCAACACGGTGGTCGGCACGCCTCCTTTCATGGCGCCCGAGCAGGAGCAGGGCGTGGTGTGCAAGGAGTCCGACGTCTTCGCGCTCGGCGTCTGCCTCTACGAGCTGCTCAGCGGCGAGCTGCCTTTCACGGGGTCCGGCGCGGGGATGCTGCTCGCCAAGACGCGGGGGGAGTTCGTCCCGCTCACGCGCAGGCTCGGGCCCGAGGCTCCCGCCGGTCTCGATGCGGTCCTCGCGAAGGCGCTCTCCCCCAAGCCCGAGGACCGCTATCGGAGCGCGGCCGAGCTCTCGGAAGCGCTCGCGAGACTCTAGACGCTCCGCTCGACGGCGCCCCGAAATTGAACGCGCGGGCGCAAAGTGTTATAATCACACGCGCAGAAGTAATGATTTTTCTAAAAGCAGAGGACGCAACCACGCCGATTTGCAACGGGGTTCTTACAGCGCCGAGCCTTGAGAGCCGTACCGCTGAAAAACTGACTGCGGGTGCTTGGTGAAGAGGCATCGGGTCCACCTGAGACCCAAGGCCCAGCACCGACGCCGGAGCTTTTTCGGCATCCTGGCCGCGGCCGCTGTCGCGGCCGCGCTCTGCGTCCTGCTGGCCCGCCTCAAGCCCTGGACCAAGCTCTCCCTGCCGGCCTTCTCCCTCCTCCCAAAGGCGGCCCGGGTGGAGGCGCTCTCCGTGTTCGGAGCGCCGCCCCCGCTCGAGCGCGAGCTCCTCGCCTCCGTCGGCTGGGAGGCCGGCGACCGCTGGGCTCCCTTCAAGGACGTGCTCGTCGCGCGCCGCCTTCGCGCGGCCTTCCCGTGCCTGAGCCGGGCGTCCGCGCACCGCTCTTGGCTCGGCCGCTCGGTCCGCTTCGAGGTCGCCGTGCGCGAGCCGGCGGCCGCGGTGCACAAGGACGGGAAGCCCGCGGGCTGGCTGGGCCGGGACGGGACGCTCTTCAGCGCGCCCACCGGGACCTACTCGGAGCCCGTGCCCGCGGCGGACCTGGCCCGCTGGCCTGGAGGAGACCTCTTCGAGCTCGCCCGGCTCATCGTCGCCTCGGCCCAGCCGGGGGCGCTCCCCTCGAAGCTCGCCTCCCTGCGCTTCGACCCCGCCGAGGACGGCTGGGTCGCCTTCACCGAGGACGGGACGGCCCTCAAGTGGGGGGCTCTGGAGTGGACGGACGAGAAGCTCGAGCGCCTGCGCGAGGTCTTCTCCGACGCCCTCCCGCGCTTCGGGGGACTTTTGTCGGCGGACTTGAGGGATTTCGAGAAAGGCCGCATCCTGGTGCGCCCGAGGTGAGCTGAGCTCATGGCCAAGAACGACTTGATCGCCGGACTCGACATCGGGAGCGGACGCGTGACCTGCGTGCTCGCGGAGCCGAACCCGGACGGGCAGGGCGTGCGCGTCCTCAGCGGCGCCATCGAGCCCTGCCGCGGGGTCCAGGGCGGAGTCGTGCTGAACATCTCCGAGGCCTCTCGCGTGGTGCGCCGGGTCGTCGAGAAGGCGGAGGAGGAGGCCCACGGGAAGGGGATGGTGCAGGGCGTCTACCTCGGGGTGCGCGGCAAGCATATCGAGGGCTTGAACAACGACGGCGCCTACAACATCGCCCGCACGGACAAGGAGATCACCCCCGAGGACGTGCAGGCCGTCATCGGCAACGCGCGGGCCATCTCCATCTCGAGCGACCGCGAGATCCTCCACACCCTCCCGCAGAGCTTCTCCCTCGACAAGCAGAAGGGCATGCCGGACCCCGTCGGGATGGAGGGCTCGACTTTGGGCGTCGAAGCCCACATCGTGACGGCCTTGAGCAGCCACCTCAACAACCTCTCCAAGGCCGTGGCGCTCGCCGGCTTCGAGGTCTACCATACGTTCTACAACCCCATCGCCCTGGGAGAGCTCATCGTCATGCCGGACGAGCGCGAGCTCGGCTGCCTGCTCGCCGACATCGGCGGACAGTCCATCTCCCTGGCCGTCTTCCACGACAAGGCGGTCCGCTTCACGAAGGAGCTCCCCATCGGGACGGACTCCATCACGAAGGACGTCGCTCACGCCCTGCGCACCTCCACGGCGACCGCCGAGAAGCTCAAGCTCGAGCACGGCGTGGCGCACCCGCGCCTGGCCGGCGAGGACTGCGAGATCACCTACGTGGGCGTGGACGGGCGCACCCAGCGGACCATCAAGCGCAGCTCGATGATCCAGGTGATCTTGCCCCGCGTCGAGGAGCTCTTCGACCTCGTCCGCCAGGAGGTCGAGGGCTCCGGCTACGCCGACATCGTCCAGGGCGGCGGGATCATCCTCGCGGGCGGCGGTTCGATGCTCAAGGGCATGACCGAGGCGGCCGAGCAGGTCCTCAGCATGCAGGCCCGGCTCGGCCTCGTCCACCCGGATTCCGTCACGGCCGACGAGAAGTACTTCGACCCGACCTTCGCCTCCGCCCTGGCCCTCACGTGCTTCCACCGGAGCTCGACCTTCGAGACCGCCCAGCGCGAGAACGGCCGCCGCACCGACCCTTCCTGGCTGCGCGCTGGCAGGAAGTTCTTCCGGGAGCTCTTCTGATGGCCAGGATCCGCTACGCCGAGGACCTCAAGCGCCTGCGGGCCGTCATCAAGGTCATCGGACTCGGCGGGGCGGGCGGCAACGCGGTCAACCGCATGGTGGAAGCGGGAGTCCAGGGCGTCGAGATCATCGCGGCGAACACGGACGCCCAGCACCTGGGGCGGAGCAAGGCCGAGGTCAAGGTCCAGATCGGCGAGGGCATCACCAAGGGCCTCGGGGTCGGCGGCGACCCGGCGATGGGGCGCATCGCGGGGATGGAGTCCCAGGAGCACCTGCGCGAGGTCCTCGCCGGGGCGGACCTGGTCTTCATCACCGCGGGCATGGGAGGCGGCACGGGCACCGGCGTCGCCCCCGTCGCGGCCCAGGTCGCCAAGGAGCTCAACGCCCTGACCGTCGCGGTCGTGACGCGGCCCTTCAGCTTCGAGGGGCGCGTGCGCGCCGGCCACGCCGAGAACGGCATCAAGGAGCTGCGGGGCTGCGTGGACACCCTGCTCGTCATCCCCAACGACCACATCTTCAAGGTCGCCGGGGAGTCCATGCCGAGCTCCGACGCCTACCGGAAGGCGGACGACGTTTTGCGCCTGGCGGTCCAGGCCGTCTCGGACATCATCACCCAGCCCGGCGAGATCAACGTCGACCTCAACGACATCAAGGCGGTCATGCTGGGGGCGGGCGACGCCCTCATGGGCATCGGCGAGGCCCTGGGGCACAACCGGGCCGTCGAGGCCGCCAAGAAGGCCGTCACCTCGCCCATGCTCGAGAACATCTCCATCGGCGGCGCCACCCGCTGCATCATGAACGTGGTCGGCAACAAGAAGGTGACCATCGGCGAGACCCAGGAGGCGGCGAACTACGTCGCCAGCCAGATCTCGCCGGACGCCGCCTTCAAGTTCGGGCTCGTCTACGACGAGAAGATGGACGACCGCATCCAGATCACCGTGATCGCCACGGGCTTCCCCGCCAACCGGCGCTCCCTGTCCGGGCGGGGGCACCGCGAGTTCGGGGACGCCCCGGCCAAGCTGGCGGCGGCCGTCGACCTCGCGACGCCGGCCTACATGCGCGTGAAAGTGAAGAGGCTGAGGTAACTTCATGGATCTGCAGACCATGCTCCAGACGATGGTGAACAAGACGGCCAGCGACCTGCACATCCGCGCGGGCGGGCCGGCCTACCTGCGGGTCCACGGCGAGCTCGAGCCCATCTCCCCGGACGTCCTGAGCGACGAGATGGTCGAGGGGATGCTCTCGCGCATCATCACGCCCCGCGCCAAGCGCATCTTCGAGACCCGGCAGGAGTGCGACTTCTCCTTCCAGGTCGGCGAGATCGCCCGCTTCCGCGTCAACGCCTTCAAGCAGCGCACGAAGCTCTCCATCGCCATCCGCTTCATCAGCCTGAAGATCCCCTCCATGGAGGATCTGCACCTGCCCGTGGCGACCATCAAGAAGATCGCCGACAACAACCGGGGCATGGTCCTCGTGACGGGCATCACGGGCTCGGGCAAGTCCTCCACCCTCGCCGCCGTCGTCGACTATATCAACTCGACCCGCGCCGAGCACATCCTGACCGTCGAGGACCCCATCGAGTTCGTGCACAAGGACAAGAAGGCCATCGTCAGCCAGCGCGAGATCGGCGAGGACACCGAGAACTACGTCGAGGCGCTCAAGATGGCCATGCGCCAGGATCCGGACGTCATCCTCATGGGCGAGATGCGCGACGCGGAGAGCGTCTCGGCGGCCATGACCGCGGCCCAGACCGGCCACCTGGTCTTCGGCACCCTGCACACCCTCGACGCCGTCCAGACGGTGAGCCGCATCATCGACCTCTATCCGCCGCACCAGCAGAACCTGGTCCGCATCCAGCTGGGGGACACGCTCAAGGCCGTCATCAGCCAGCGCCTCCTGCCCTGCCTGAAGGGCGGACGCGTGCCGGCCATGGAGATCATGGTGGTCACGGCGCACGTGCGCAAGCAGATCGAGGACAACTCCTCGGTCGGCATCACCCAGGCCATCGCGAAGGGGCAGTTCTACGGCATGCAGACGTTCAACCAATCTCTCGTGAAGCTGTACAAGGACGGCCTCGTCGGAGAGAAGGACGCCCTGGAGGCGGCGTCCAACCCGGATGACCTCAAGCTCGCCATGCGCGGCATCGAGCAGGAGGTCAAGCAGGGATGACGGGGGACGAGACGCAGACGCGATACTATTAACCAGGGAGACCCATCATGTTCGCGGAAGGCTACATCGGCATCGCAGGGACGATCGGGGTCGGAAAATCGACGCTGACGTCGGACCTCGCCAAGGCGCTCAACTTCGAGGCCATCCTGGAGGAGGTGGACGGGAACCCGTATCTGCAGTATTTCTACGGGGACATGAAGACCTACGGGACGATGATGCAGGTCTGGCTGCTCAACCACCGCTTCCGCCAGCACCGCGAATTCGTCACCCGCATCAGCCTCGGGAAGATCCGGGG
>DMEZ01000035.1:69037-73173 GCA_003450735.1 Elusimicrobiota bacterium
CGGCATCCGGACAAGGTCATCTCCGACCTGGACTACAACACCTACTTGGACCTCTTCGACAACATGGTCTTGCGCGAGCTCGTCTTCCCGCAGCTCCTCATCTACCTGGACTGCCGGCCGGAGACCGCGATGGAGCGCATCAAGCTCCGGGGCCGGGTGATGGAGCAGGGCATCAACCTCGAGTACCTGCGCATGCTCAAGAACAACTACGAGGAGTTCATCTCCGAGATGGAACAGGCCGGGGTCCGCATCCTGCGCGTGCCGTGGGAGACCTTCATCCCCATCCCCGAGGTCGTGCGCATGGTCCATGAGTACAGCCTCAAGCCCTCCAGCTTCACGAAGTGGGTCCGGCCGCTGCGCCGTCCCCCGGTGATCAAGCACAACCCGACGGTGGAGGAGGCCCGCTCCGTCCAGGCGGAGACCGCCAAGCCGGCGGCGGAAGCCCGCCCTGCGGGCGCTTCCGCCTCGCCGGTGGCCGCCTAGACGGATGGCATGAGCGTCTCCAAGACGACCCCGCCGTGGGTCCGCGAGTCCGGGCTTTGCCGCGAAGCCCGGCTCGCGGCCCTCGGCGTCCCGCACGGCTTCACGCTGAAGTCCCTTGGAGACATGAAGGTCCCCGCGAACATGGAGGAGGCGCTCTCCCGGGCCGGGCTCGCCCGCAAGACGCCCCTCCTGCTCAAGCAGAAGCACGGGATGATCATCCACCGGGCAGCCCCCGGCCAGAAGCGGCTGGAGGGCGACGGCTGGGTCAGCGACGTCTCCGGCCTCCCGGTCGCCGTCTATTCGGCCGACTGCATCCCCCTGCTCGTATGGGACCGGGATCTGAAGGCGGTGGGGGCTTTCCACGCCGGCTGGCGGGGCCTGGCCGCCGGGATGGTCGAGGCGGCGGTCGAGACCTTCCGGGCTCTGGGCCTCGCGCCCGCGGCGCTGCGCGCCGCGGCCGGCCCGCACGCCCGCCCCTGCTGCTATCGCGTGGGTCCCGAGCTCGAGGAGCGCTTCCGCCCCGAGAGCTTCTCGCGCCGGCCCGAGGGCCTCTTCCTCGACCTCGGCGCGGAGGCCCGGGCCCGCTTCGTCCAGGCCGGCCTGGATCCGCGGGAGGTCACGGCCTGCCCCGACTGCACGATCTGCTCGGGCGACTACTTCTCCTGGCGCCGCGAGGCGCAGGACCATCGCATCCTGTCGTTCATCGTGAGGCCATGAGGAAGCCCTCCTCCAACGGCGGGCCCGCGGTCGACTTCGACGCGCTCGCGCGTCCCTGCCTCCGCTCGGTCAAACCCTTCTTCCCCGGCAAGCGTCTCGCCGACGTTCAGCGGGAGCGGAAGCTCAAACGCGTGGTCCGGCTCGCCTCCAACGAGAACCCCCTCGGGGCCTCTCCCCGCGCGCTCGCGGAACTCCGCGGGGCCGCGCCGGAGGCGCACCGCTATCCGGACTGTTCCAGCCCGCTGCTGCGGCGCGCCTTCGCCGAGGCGCACGGGCTCGACGAAGCCCAGGTGATCATCGGCAACGGCTCCGACGAGGTCCTCCGCCTGCTCTGCGAGACCCTCCTCACCCCGGAGGACGAGGTCGTCGTCTCCCAGTACGCCTACCTCCGGTTCAAGCAGCACGCCGGGATCCTGGGCGCGAAAGTCATCGAGGTCCCCATGGTGGACTGGACGCACGACCTCGAGACGATGGGCCGGGCGGCGAGCACGCGCACCAAGCTCGTTTTCGCCGCCAACCCGAACAACCCGACGGGAACCTGGAACACGCAGGAGGAGGTCGTCCGCCTGCTCAAGAGCCTGCCGCCCACCGCGCTCCTCGTGCTCGACGAGGCCTACGGGCACTTCGCCGCGGCTCACGCAGGCTACCCGGAGAGCCTGCCCGGGCTGGTGCGCCGCTTCCCGAACCTCTTCGTGCTGAGGACCTTCTCGAAGGCCTTCGGCCTGGCGGGGCTGCGCGTCGGCGCGGGGGTCGGCGACCCGGCCCTCATCGGCTGGCTCGACCGGGTCCGCATCCCTTTCAACGTCTCCCTGCCCGCCCAGCGCGCCGCCTGCGCGGCGCTCAAGGACGCAGCCTTCCTGAAGAAGAGCGTCGCGGCCTGCGAGCGCGGACGGGAGAGGCTGGCCGGCGACCTGCGACGGCTCGGGTTCTCCACGGCGGACTCCGCGGGCAACTTCCTCTTCGTCGAGTGCCCCGTGCCGGGCCATGAGCTCGCCCGCGGTCTTCTGCACCTGGGCGTGGCGGTCCACCCCTTGGACGAGTACGGCCTGCCCGACCATGTGCGCATCTCGGTCGGCACCGATGCCGATCACCGCGAGCTGCTGCGCGCCGTCGAAGGCGTCCTGTCCGAGCGGAGGGACGCGTGAGAAGTCGCCTTCGGCTTCCCATGGCGCCTTCGGCGGCGGCGGAGCGGAGAACGGCCGGCCGCCGAAGGAAGCTGGTCATCGCCATGGACGGCCCCGCGGGCGTGGGCAAGTCCACGGTCGGGCGCGTCGTGGCCAAGGCGCTGGGCTACCGCTTCATCAACACCGGCGAGATGTACCGCGCCCTCACCTGGAGGGCCCTCGAGGAGGGCGTCGACCTGGGCGACCAGCGGGCCCTCGCCCGCCTGGCCCGCCAGGTCCGCTGGAGCTTCAAGACGACCGCGGACCGGGTCACCGTACGCACCTTCGTGGACGGCCGCAACGTGGCCAAGCAGATCCAGGGCGAGCGCGTCGGGAAGAACTCGAGCAAGGTCGCCTCGGCCCCCGGGGTGCGCCGCCACCTGAGGGCCCTCCAGCGCCGCCTCGGCCGCGACGGGGGCATCGTGATGGAAGGCCGCGACATCACCACGAACGTCTTCCCGGACGCCGACTTCAAGATCTTCCTGGACGCCTCCGCCGACGAACGGGCGCGGCGGCGCACCCGGCAGCTGCGCGCGCAGGGCAAGAAGGCGGACTTCCGCTCCATCCGCGACGCCATCGCCGCGCGGGACCGGCAGGACAGCCAGCGCAAGATCAACCCGCTGCGGCAGGCGGCGGACGCCGTCGTCATCGATTCTTCCGACATGTCGCTCAACGAGGTCGCCGAGTGCATCTTGAAACGGATCAGCCAAGCGCGGCAGGAGCGGTAGAGCGCTCGCCATGGATCTACATCCTCTCCCAGCGCGCGGCCTGGGCGCTCGGCTGGCTGATGCGGGGCATCCGGGCGGAGGGGCTCGAGCACATCCCGCCGCGTGGGCGGGTCATCGTGGCGAGCAACCATGTCTCCATCATCGACCCGCCGCTGGTGGGGTCGATGCTGGGCTGGACGCGCTATCCGCGCTTCCTCGCCAAGGAGGAGCTCTTCCGCTTCGCTCCCTTGGGCGCCCTGTTCAAGAGCTGGGGCGCCATCCCGCTCGATCGTGGGCGCGGGGACGTGGGCGCCATCCGCTCGGCTCTCGAGGTGCTGGAGGGGGAGGGCTGCCTGGTGCTCTTCCCGGAGGGCACCCGGGCCCGGGGGGGGCGCCTGCTGCGCCCGAAGCCGGGCGTCGCGATGCTCGCGCAGAGGACCGGGGCGCCCGTCGTGCCCGTCCGGGTGCGCGATACGGAGAGCCTGCTCCAGAAGGGCCCCATGCGCATCCGCTTCGGAGCGCCGATGCGCTACGAGGGCGGGACAGGGCGCGAGGAGTTCCAGCGGTTCGCGGACCGCGTGATGGAGGAGATCCGGAAGCTTTGATGCCGTAAGACGACGAAAACGAGGATGACCATGGAACGACCGACCGATCCGGAAGACGCGCAAGAGACCCTTCAGCCCGAGGAGCAGGGCTTCACGCCCATCGAGGGGGAGGATGTCCCCGCCGAGGGGGAGGTTCAAACCGAAGCCGAGGGCCAGACGATGGAGAGCCTGCTCCAGGCCCAGAGTGATTTCGAGACCAAGCTCGACAAGCGGGAAGTCGTCTGGGTGAAGGTGGTGCAGTCCTTGCCCGACAACATCCTCGTCGACATCGGCGAGAAGCGCGAGGCGGTCATCCCCGCCTCCGACTTCCCGGCCGACGACAAGCCGGCGGCCGGCCGCCGCATCCCGGCCATCCTCGTCAGCCGCGGCCGAGGGGAGAAGCCGACGACGCTCTCCTCCCAGAAGGCGCGCTGGCAGCTCGGCTGGGAGCAGGCCGTGAAGGCCTTCGAGGAGAAGGCCCG
>DMEZ01000035.1:73388-126364 GCA_003450735.1 Elusimicrobiota bacterium
GTGCGCAACCCGCAGGCCATGGTCGGAACCGGGGTGCGCTGCCAGATCATCGAGCTGAACAAGGAGAAGGGGCAGATCGTGCTCTCCCGCCGCGCCATCCTCGAAGAGGAGATGAAGAAGCGGCGCGAGAAGCTCATCGGCGAGCTCAAGGTCGGCGAGATCCGCATCGGGCGGGTGGTCCGCGTCAGCGAGGCGGGGGTCCACGTGGACCTCGGCGGGCTCGACGCACTGCTCCCGACGGCCGAGCTCGCGTGGAAGGACGCCGAGGCGGCCAAGGCCAAGATCGAGCGCGGCCAGAAGGTCCGGGCGAAGGTGATCCGCATCGAGGAAGGCAAGGTCACCCTGGGCCTCAAGCAGCTGATGTCCCACCCGGCGGATGCCCTGCGCAAGAAATATACGCTCAAGTCGGTGGTCAAGGGCAAGGTGGAGGAGATCCATAAGGACCAAGGGGTCCGCATCCGCCTCAACGCCCACGATACGGCCTTCTGCCAGATGTCCGAGCTCCCGGTCGAGGGCGCCGACATCCCGCCGGAGCGCGCCGGCCGCTTCGAGCGCATGGCGCCCAAGGGCCCGCCGCCGCCGGCGATCTGGCCCAAGGTCGGCGATGAGGTGTCCGCGATCGTCATCGGCATCCACCAGTCCACTTTCGAGGTGGCCGTCTCGATCCGGCGCTTCGAGGCCATCCAGGACCGCAAGCGCGTGGCGCAGTACATGAAGGGCGCGCCCGCGCTGACGCTCGGGCAGCTGCTCAACCCGGGAGACGCGTAGCCGCCCCGGCGGGGGGCCTTCCCCCTTGAGACGGCTGCTCGCCGTCCTGCTCTGTCTATGGGCCGGCCCGCCCGCCTGGGCGGCCAACCAGGTGGTCGTCCGGGACTTCCATTGGAAGATCGCCTCCACCGAGCACTTCGACATCCACTACTACGATGAGTCGGCTCCGCTCGTTGGGTTCGCCGCGAAAACCCTCGAGCGCTCCTACCAGCGCCTGAGCGCCGGGCTGCTCTTCAAGTTCAAGGAGCGCCGACCGTTCTTCCTCTACGCCTCCGTCAACGACATGCAGCAGTCCAACATCGTCGAGATCGGGGACGGCACGGGCGGGGTCACCGAGCCTTTCAAGGACCGCTTCATGGTCTTCAACGACGGAAGCCGGCAGTGGCTCGACGAGGTCGCCAGCCATGAGCTCACCCACGTCTTCCAGTACGGCGTGCTGCTCTCCGGGTTCTGGAAGTCCGCCCGCATCCTGAAGACCCTCATCTACCCTCTCTGGATGATGGAGGGCATGGCCGAGTACTTCACCCGGGACATCGACCACACTCCGGGCGAGGTGCTTTTGCGCGACGCGGCGACCTCGGGGGGGCTGCTCCCGCTCTGGAAGCTCGAGCACTTCAGCCACCTCAAGCCCCACCAGGTCCGGCTCGCCTATGAGAGCGGCGGCTCGGCCCTGGAGTTCCTGGAGGGCGAGTTCGGGGGGGGGAAGATCGAGAAGATGCTCAAGCTCTTCGAGTCCCACTTCGAGACGAGCTCGGTCCTCCAGCAGCTCACCGGGCTCGATATCTTCGCCTTCGACAAGAAATGGCGGGAGTGGTTGGAGGCGCGCTTCCGCCGCGTCGCGAGGCTCGAGCGCCTGCAGGAGCCCTCGGCGTACGGACTGCAGCTCACCCGGCCGAGCAGCCGGGACCTGCCGGAGCAGAACAGCTCCCCCGTCTTCACCCCGGACGGGAAGCACATGGCCTACCTGTCCACCCGCGAAGGATTCCCGCCGGTGCTGATGCTCCGGGACATGGCCACGGGCAGGAGCCGCCGGCTCCTGGACACCGAGACCCGCGTCGAGACCCTCGACCTCGGCCGTTTCGCCGATCTCTCGAGGGTTTTGGCGGTCTCGCCGGACGGGCGGCGGCTGGCCTATTTCGGCAAGAAGAACCACCGAGACCTGCTCTGCCTGTTCGACCTGAAGACCGGGAGGCTCGAGCGCCGCGAGCTGCCGGGCCTCTCCGGCGCCCTCGAGCCGGCTTTCTCGCCGGACGGCCGCTCGATCGCCTTCTCGGGGATGAAGGACGCGGTCAGCGACCTCTACCTGTACGATCTCGAGGGCCGGTCGATCCGGCAGCTCAACGCCGATCCCCAGGACGACCAGTCGCCGGCCTACTCGCCGGACGGCCGCTCGCTCGTGTTCTCATCCGAGGTCGAGACGCCGGAGGACCCCCTTCCCTACCAGCGCCGCCTCGTCCTCCTCGACCTGGCGAGCGGGAGCCTCCGGACGCTCTCCTCCCAGCGGGGCTCGGCCCGGGACCCCGTCTTCTCCCCGGACGGACTCAGGGTGCTCTTCGCGCTGCAGAAGGAGGGCTTCAACGAGATCCACGAGCTCGAACTAACCTCGGGTCGGGTCCAAAGGCTGACGCGCTCGATCGGGGCGGCTTACACGCCGGTCTATTGCGCGGGCGGCGACGCCATCGCCTTCTCCTCCCAGCGCGCCGGGAGCGTCCACATCTATATGGGCCCGCGCGCGAGGTTCCTGTCGGAGACCGTGGAGGAGGGCCTCCCATCCGCGGTGAAGCGGTCCACCGCCGCGCCCGCGCTGACGCTGGAGCGGCCCTACAAACCCTCCTATTCCACCGACCTGTTCCTCCCTGCGTTCTTCTACTCCTCGAACGGGGGGCTGTTCTGGACGAGCTACTGGCAGGGCTCCGACATGCTCGGCAACCATACGGCGACGGGCCTGCTCACCTACGCCTCCGGGGAGGGCTACCTCGACTACCAGGCCTACTACGCCTACGGCCGGTGGCGCCCGAAGCTGCTCGTGGGCGCGCGGGGCTTCCTCTACAACCAGCACCTCAAGTCCTCAGGCTACACCACGGACCAATCGGCGCACGCACAGGGCCTCTACGTCTCCTACCCGCTCGACCGCTTCAACAGCGTGAGCGCCGGGGTGGAGAACCGCACCGATTACGAGGACTATAACGACTCGGACTACCGCATGCGCCATGACGTCCGCTTGGGGGTGCTCGCCTACCAGCGGGACACGGTCAAGGGCCGCTATCTCGTCGCCACCCGGGGCTCCAGGCTGCGCCTGGCCTACGAGGACTCGCCCCGCGTGCTGGGGGGGAACTACCTCTACCGCATCTTCACCGGGGAGGCCCAGCAGTTCGTGCCGACCGGAGGCCAGAGCGCCCTGGCTTTCCGGGCCTTCGGCGCGCAGAGCTACGGGCCGAACACGCCGGAGTATCCGCTCGGGGGCATCGGGCGCCTGCGCGGCTATTCCAGCGGAGACTACGTCGGCTCCCGCGTCGCCATGGGCACCGCCGAATGGCGCGTACCCGTCTGGGAGAACATCGACTACTACATGTGGTACATGTTCCCGGACTTCTACTTCAAGCAGGTGGCCCTCGCGGTCTTCAGCGACACCGGCTACTCGTGGAGCAGCGACGACCAGCTCTCCTCCTCTCGCGTCGGGCACCTCAAGAACTCGGTCGGCGTCGGGCTGAGGATCCACACCTTCATCCTCCAGCTGGCCCAGCTCGTCCTCAGCTTCGACTTCGCTCGGCCGACCACGGAGCGGGGCGGGGCGTTCTACTTCTACTTCGGGCCTCTCTTCTAGGTATAATCGCGCCATGGCCGACTGCATCCGTTTCGTCGGAGGGAGGCTCCGGGTGGAGGGCGTCCTGGCCGAGCGCATCGCCGGGGCGGCCGGCACCCCGACCTACGCCTACTCTTCCGCGGAGATCCGGCGCCGGTACCGGGCCTTCGACTTGGCCTTCGCCGACCGGGATCATCTGCTCTGCTACGCCCTCAAGGCGAACTCGAACCTCTCGCTGTGCCGGGTGCTGGCCAGGGAGGGGGCCGGGGCGGACATCGTCTCCGGAGGGGAGCTGCGCCGGGCGCTCGAGGCCGGCATCCCGCCCTCGAAGATCGTCTTCTCCGGCGTGGGCAAGCTCGACTCGGAGCTTCACGCCGCGCTGAGGGCCCGCATCCTGGCCGTCAACGTGGAGTCCGAGGAGGAGGCCCGGCGCCTGGAGCTCATCGCCCGGAGGGTGGGGCGGCGGGCCCCCTTCGCGGTCCGGCTCAACCCCGGAGTGGACGCGCGCACCCACCCGCACGTGACCACCGGCATGCCGGGCACGAAGTTCGGGCTTTCCCGCCGCGAAGCCCTCCGCGTCTACCGGCGGGCCAAGGACAGCCGGTGGCTCGAGGCCGTCGGCATCCAGTGCCACATCGGCTCCCAGATCGTCCGGGCGGCGCCCTATCGCGCCGCGCTCAAGGGCCTGCTCGAGGCGGCCGACGCGGCCGCGGCCATGGGCCTGCGCCTGCGTCACGTGGACGTGGGGGGGGGCATGGGGATCGTCTACGACCGCGGCGAGACCTTCGAACCGCGTGAGCTGGCGCGGACGCTGCTCCCGATCCTGAAAGGACGGCCCGGCCTGAGGCTTTTGCTCGAGCCCGGCCGCAGCCTGGTCGGCCCCGCGGGCGTCCTGCTCACTCGGACGCTCTACCGGAAGGCGAGCGGCGGGCGGCGCTTCGTCGTCGTGGACGCGGCGATGAACGACCTCATCCGCCCGGCTCTCTACGACGCCTATCATCCCGTCGTCTGTGTCCGTCCGAGGGCCGGCCGGACCGTGCCCATGGACGTGGTCGGACCCGTCTGCGAGACCGCCGATTTCTTCGCCAAGGGGCGCCGCCTGCCGCCGATCGAGCGCGGAGACCTCCTGGCGGTGCTGAAGGCCGGCGCCTACGGCTTTAGCATGAGCTCCCAATACAACTCCAGGCCCAGGGCCGCCGAAGTCCTGGTGGAGGGGGGGCGATTCCGGACGATCCGCGCGCGGGAGGACTTCTCCGACCTCGTCCGCCATGAGCGCTGAGGACGCGGGAGTGATATAATCCCTGCCGATGGCGAAAAAGCACAAGAAGAAAGGGCTCAGGGACGCAGCGGCGGTCCAGGCTGAGGAGAAAGAGGAGAAGATCACCTCGAAAGGCTGGAAGATCATCGCCGCCGGCGCCGTCCTGCTGGCCTTGGGCTTCTTCACGCTCACCTTCACCGATCCGATGGGGAAGAACTGGGCTTCCAGGCTCTCCCCGTTCCTCATCCTGGGAGCTTACGCCGTCATCGCCGCCGGAATCCTGCTCCCGGACGAGCTTCCCGAGCCGACCAGCAAAGACAACCCCGTCCCGACGAATCCCGCTCAATAGGCTGCGCGGATGGGGGGGAACCCCCCCGCAGACCATGAAGCGCTGATCCATCGGTTTTTTTCATCCGGCCCGATCCGGCGCTTGTTGGTTTTTTCTTCCGGCTTCAGACCATGAGGGAGCACCCCCCTCCTTTCATGGTCTTTTTTTCTTCCCGGTTTTTCGGCCGTTTTTCGGCCTGACGCCTCCCGATCCTTTCATGGTCTGTCCAGGGTACCCCCATTTCCAGCCGTTTTCCTGCCGACTTCACTGGTGAGCTTTCATAGTCTTTTTAGCGAGGCCGGTTTATTGGCTGCCGGCCGGCTCCGGCTGGCCGGATCCTTCCATGGTTTTTTGATGGGGGCCGGTTTCCGGGGGGGTCTTTGATGGTCTGACCCTGGGTTCCAGGCAAGAACTCGGGGTGCCCTTTCATGGTCTTTTTTGGCACCTCGATCAGTGCCCGGGTGGAGTCGGAAGTTGCCAACTTTTCGGGTGTCCGGGCAGCTCGGATCCTGGCTCCGGTGCCGGGTTCCGCGGGGTCTTGCCAACTTTTCGTCTGTTTTGGGACTGCTAACTTTGAAAATCTAACAAATACACTTAGATAGAATGTGATTTGTGTTGTATTATAATGATAATTCCGTATTTGTTGATTGCGTTTGTAGAGTTATGCTGGCGGCTAGTCCTACCAGCGAATGTAACATAATATATGTTATCGTAAGTAGTATCCTTTTGAAATCCAGTCCCCCGTCGAGCCGCGCTGGCCGCTTCGGCTCGTCGATCGTTGGGTGTTTTTTGGATCCTGGTCGGGCAGGCTGCGCGCCGAAGGCTTCCGGCTTGTCGTTCTCGCGTCGGCGCTATTGTGAAATATGTATTCGACGGGTACTTAGGGCATGCTTCCGGAACCGCGGATCCAGCTGGTCATCCGGGCGGCCAGGATCAGGGCCTTGACCCTTCCCGGTCCGCTGAGCTCGTAGCGCCGGGCGCGCCGGCTGCCTGAGGCCAGGATCTCGCCTTGGTCCAAGGCTTCCTGCAGGAGCCGATCCACCCTGGAGATCGGGTAGCCCGAGGCTCTCAGCCACTTGGCAAGCTGGGAGGATGTGGGCTTGGGGTTGCGTAGGATGATCTGGGATGCGGCCAAAAGCACCAGGCAGGCGTCTTTCTCCGTGCGTTCCCCTCGGAGCTTGCTGCGCAGTTGGATGGAGTCGCCCTTAGCCTCCAGGATGGTCTCCCAGGCTACCAGCGGGCCTTCCTCCGGCGCTGTCCTGGAGGGGGGTATCCCCCCCTCGGCCGCTGGGGGTCTCCCCCCCTGCAGGGAGATGAACTCCCGCCGTTCCCCCGTCACGAAATCGAGCGGGCCTTCGGCTTCCAGTTCGGCTCCGTTGGGTAGTTTTAGGTGCAGGCGGTGGGCCTGGCTCTCGTGGCTCATGGCATTATCCTGGCGCTAATCCTTATTAATGCTGCACCGATGTGGACAACCCTGTTGAATACGGCGCAGGATGGATCAGGAGTCGCTGTGATGGATATATTATGGCACAAATGATGACACAAAACAATCCTTTAAGTATTTAGTGTCTTATTTAAGTCAACAGGCTGTGGACAGCCTTGTGGAGAGATGCCATGTTCTCCGTCGTTGGAATGGGCGAATATAGGCCAAGATCCTGGAAGCATTCCCAGGGTGTCCAGATACCCTGGAAATGATCCCGTGAAGATGCGTTTAAATCACTCTTTTGGATGGCTGACAGGGGCATTGAAAATCCCCCCTTGGGAAATTACCCCCCCGGAGAGGGCTGGAACGCGCTCCAAGCGCAAGGCAGGGCCGTTTTCGGGGGGTCTGGACTAGAACTTGCCGGAGGCTTCCAGCATGTACCGGCGGGCCGAGCCCTTGGTATAGGGATTCGAAGCCGAGCCGATGCTGAACATGGCGAGGGAGGCTTTGAGGGAGAAGCGGTCGAAGACGTCGTATCGCAGGCGGAAGTCCATCTCCGTGCCGAGGTTGAAATTGGCCCCGTAGTTGCGCGCGAGCCTGTAGACGAAATAGTCTATGTCGAACACGATGCCCCGATAGGCCGGGGGCGTCACTCCGAGCCCCACCGTCACGATGCCGCTGGCGCCCCGCTGGAGGCTGTTGGCCGTGGCGGTGGACTGGCCGCCGAAGGCGTCGTAGGGGGTGGAGGCGAAGAACTCACCGAAGCCGGTCCTTTCGAGGCCGTCGTAGCGGTGCCCCTGGGAAGGGAAGAAGGCCTCGTCCGTGGTCGGGGTGTCCGTCCGGTCGCCGGAGCCGCGCGCCAAGACGATGCGCACGATGCCCTGGTTGTTGCTCCAGAGGGGCTGCTTCCACTTGGCCTTGAGGACCTGGGCGTTGCCGTTGTAGGTGATATGGTTGCCCGCGGGGGTGGGCCCGGTCGGGGTGGCCACGCCTTTCTGCATGGCGACCTCCCCGTCGAAGACCATCGGGCCGTAGTTGAGGGTGTAGCGCACGCTGGTGAAATAGCGGCTGGCCTTGCTGATGAGGCATTCCCCCCCGGGGTTGACGGCCGCGTTCGAGGCGCAGCCGTTGACCATCGCGTACTGGGTGGCCTGGTCCTTCTCGATGAGCTGGTTGAGCTGCCAGGTGCCCTCCGAGGGGAGGTCGAGGGAGAACCCGTAGACGTCGAGGTCGTTGGGGCCCTGCTGGCTGTTGCGGGCCTGGAAGAGGAAGACCTGGCCGTTCATCCCCAGCCAGGGGAGCTTGCCCTTGGCCGAGACGCCCGTCAGGCCGACCCCGTCGTCGTCGAGCAGGAGGCCGCTGCCCAGGGAGAAGGTCTGGATGCCGAAGGTGGTCTCCCAGGGGAAGCCGGCCAGGTTGCGGACCTTCATGAAGGCGTTCTCGATGAACGGGGAGAAGCTGGTGTTGGGGTAGTGGGTCGCGATCTTGTCGAAGGGGGCCGCATGAAAGGGGGTCGAGGAGCCCGCTACGCCGATGGCGTGCAGGCGGATGGACATGTCCATCGACTGGCTCTCCCCCCGGTACTCGCCGAGGCCGATGTCCTTGAGGGTGAAGGCGACGCGGGCCCGCTGGGAGATGAAGCTCTGGTCGTTGCTGATCTCGGAGTTGAGGTTGAGGTTCTTGTACGCGAGCGGCCGCATCCGGTACTCGGTCGCCACGTCGAAGGAGGCGGCGCGGGCGGCGGGAGCGCAGGCCAGGGCGAGGAGCAGGAGGGCCGGGGTGCGCCGCAACATGAGGGAGAATATAGCAGATTATCGGGAAGGTGGAGAAAAGAGGACCCCCCCGGCGCGTATAGCGCCGAGGGGGTCTTGCGGTGACCTATCTCAAGTTAGAACTTGAGGGCCATGTCGGCGAACGCCATGAAGATCGGGCTGACTCCGCCGCGGGTGGCGACGGGCTCAGCGGTCGAGCTGTTGGCGTCGTTGATGAGGCGACCGGGGTGGAAGCGAGCAACGCCCATCCCGTAGGTGACATTCTCGGAATGCTTCCAATCCGCCGTCAGGCCGTACTCGTAGCCGATGTGGCGGCTGGTCTTGGCATTGGCAACGGCGCTGTTCACGTGGAAGCGCGTGTCGCCCGTGGTCATGGTCTGGTACCGGTAGTCCCAGAAGCCAAGGCCCAGGACAAGCTTCTCGGCGGCCGCCGGGGTCGCCTTGAGGCCGAGGCCGTAGATGACGCGGTTGGTCAGGCCGACGGTGCCCACGTCGTAGGCATTGCCGTTGATCTGGCACTCCAGCGTCTGCGCGCCGCTGTTGTTGAAGCGGCCGTTGATGATGCCGGGGGTGTAGCCCGAGGCGATGCTCGTGAAGCCGTGGGACTTGGCGCCAGTGCCCTGATCGCCCGTGCCGAAGCCGAAGTTGAGCCAGGGCGTGAAGTTGCCCACGTTCGCGACTTCAGCCTTGTAGCCGGCGTCGAACAGACCCGCCCAGCCGCGGTAGAGGGCGACGCGGCTCGTCTCGCGGAGCTCGCCCAGGTTGCCGGCCAGCTGTGCGGTCACGTACGCGCCCTCCGCCTCCATCTTGGCCTTCACGCCGTAGATCCAGAGGTTGTTGTTCGGCTCGTAGATCCTGACGCCGCCGGGGGAGTTGGTCGAGTTCCGGTGGCCGACCGAGTTGTAGATGAACGCGTTCAGCTTGGCCGGCATGTTCTTGACCAGAACGTCGATGCCGCGCAGGTCGGACTCGGTGTTGGCGTTCGTGCCGATGTTGTTGGCGCCGAACTTCGCAGCGAGGCCGGTGATGCCCAGCATGTCGTTGTTCCAGTCCACGCGGAAGCCGTCGAGCGCGGTGACGTAGAGGCCGTAGTTGCCCTTCGGCCCGAAGTAGACGACCAGGTCGCCCGGCTCGCCGTAGTACTGGCGCCCGACCTGGGCGTCGAGTTGGCCGGCGAACTTGTCGATCTTCACGTAGGCCTGCTGGACGACCACGCTGCTGGCGATGTCGTCATTGGCCGCGTTGCCGACTAGGCGCTGGCCTCCGTCGCTGCCCTGGCCGGCGCTGGTGTTGGCGCCCCACGCGCGGTCGTTCTTGCGCAGGGTGATGACGGAGTGGAAGTCATCGAGCAGGTCCCAGTTCGTGTCCACGATTACGCGCGTCATGGCCGTGCCGATGCGGTCGTTCTGATAGCTATTGAAGTCCAGGACGTTCCTGGCCGAGGTGGCCTGGAAGTCCATGGAGCCGTTCACCTTCAGGTTCTTGAGGATCTCAGTGGCGCCGGCCGGCCAGCTGAAGCCGAACAGCATGACCAGAGCCAGGACTGAGCCTAGGAGCTTCTTCATTTCTTTTTCGTCCTCCTTAGTTTTGCCGTAGACATCCCTCTTCGGGACGCCCTTCTTCGTCTCGCATCCCCTTTCGGGATGCCTACGTCTTGTTAAGGAGTTCCCCCGGCATTGCTCCGAGGTTCTCCTTCAAGAGCACAACGATTTTACGAAACGGACTTTTGGAAAGTCAAGCCCTTTTTGGACTTTTCGTCCGTTTGAGCCCGTTCCGTAGTCCGTACTCGCCATCTATTATCATCCTGTCCTCTGGACCGCCCCTCCCCCCACGGGAGAAGGGGCGGTCCAGACCGACAAAAACGCCGAGAGCTTGACGCCCTCGGCGGTTTACCCCCCCTGTATCGTCTACAGGGCCGGCTTAATTATAGGAGTAATGTCCTATTTTGTCAAGAGGAGGCTTTTAAGTCAGCCTTTCAGCTTGTTTTTGGCCCACTCCGACCAATAAGAGTCGGGGTAGAGGAAGACGATGCGCTCGTAGGCCGCCTTGGCCTTCTCCTTGTCGCCCAGGGTGGTCAGGCAGCGAGCCATGGAGGCGTGCACCTGCGGAGCGAGGAAGTGGTCTTGATAGGAATCCAGGAAGGTCTGCTCGGTGGAGACGGCGTCGGGGCATTTCCCCCCCGACTCCAGGCTGAGGCCCGTGTCGGCCAAAGCCAGGGGCAGGAGCGTCTTGTCGGAGGTGCGCTCGGCCAGGGCCCGGAAGGCGGCGGCGGCCTCATCATACTTGCCCTGCTGGAACAGGATGTCGCCCCCGAGCAGGGCGCCGTGGCCGGCCGCGAGCGTGCCCGGGTGCTCCTCCGCCAGCTTCTTGACGAGCTCGGCGGCCTGGTCGGGACGGCCGGAGTAGGCCAGGCTCTGGGCCAGGGCGAACTTGCTCCAGGACTCCTCCCGGCCGGTGACCTGGCGGTAGGCCAGCGTGCCGGCGATGACGAGGGCGGCCAGGAGGGCCGTGCCGCTCCAGATGGCGACCTGCTGGTGGAACTTCACCCAGAGCGCGGCGCGCTCGAGGAGTTCGGCGATCTCGTTGGTCTTCGCTTCCTGCCGCGCCCAGCCTTTGCCCATGGTCGATCTCCTCTCAGATAAGGATGCGGGAATAGGAGGCCGGCGGCGTCCGCCGCGAAGGCGCTCCGAACAGACGGGTGAAATCGCTCAGGAACCGGATGTATTGGTCGATGCCGACCGGGACGCGCGCCCGGTCCATGCGCTCGAAGTCCTCCCGCAGGGAGGGCGAGGCCGCGGCCTCCAGCATCTCGGCCTTTTCGCGCTCAGTCAGCATCGCAACGCTCCCGCAGGGAGGCTAGCAGAGGGGAGAGGCCGAAGAGCTGGAAATACTCCTCCAGCCGGGCTGTGTCCAGTTTCCCGCGGTGGGCCCGCAGGAGAGCCTCGATGTCCGCGGTCTCGCGGCTGAGGCGCTTGGGGTTGTTCGCGAGGGCCTGCACCTTCAGCCCGATCACGTCCTCGGGCTCGAGCACGCGCAGCGTCCGCTTGCCCGAGAAGGCCGGCAGGAGGCGCGCCCTCTGGAGCATGCCGAGCGAGATCTCACGGAAGGCGTGGATGAAGTCGACCGCTCCCCATCGATCATCCGGGTGCTCGTACTGGGAGACGTTTTCCGAGCCGTAATGCTTGCGGTAGCCCAGAGACATCATCAACTCCCCGAGCTTGGGCAGGTCGTCTTGATGCACCAGGAAGTCGACGTCCAACGTGGCCCGGGGGACGCCGAGGGCGCCCATCGCGAAGCCGCCCATGAGCGCGCAGCGGATGCCGCGGCTCTCGAAGCCGTCGAGAAGCGTGCCCAAGACCCGTTCGAAGTCCACAGAAGTTCCTGCCCCTGGAGGGAATCGAACCCCCATCTTCTCCTTAGGACGGAGTAGCACTATCCATTGTGCTACAGGGGCGTCCGGCCCATGATACCAAATCGATCAGTAGGCGATGAGCGCGCGCACGTCGCGCCCGGACAGCTTCTTGCGTCCGCCCAGGAAGCCCAGCTCGATGAGGAACGAGACTCCGGCGACCTTGGCGCCGAGCTTCTCGATGAGCTCGCAGGCGCCCTTGGCCGTGCCGCCGGTGGCCAGCACGTCGTCGACGAGGAGGAGCGGGGTGCCCGGAGCGGCCGCGCCCTCGTGCACCTCGAGGGTGTCCGTCCCGTACTCCAGCTCGTAGGTGACCGAAAGCGTTTTGCGGGGCAGCTTCCCCTTCTTGCGGATGAGCACGATCCCCGCGTCCAGCCGCCGGGCGATGGCCGAGGCGAACAGGAAGCCGCGGGACTCGATGCCGGCCACGAGGCGGATGCCCTTCCCGCGGTAGGGCTCGGCCATCGCGTCGATGGCGGCTCCGAAGGCCCTGGGGTCGGCGAGCAGCGGCGTGATGTCCTTGAAGACGATCCCCTTCTTGGGGAAGTCCGGCACGTCCGCGATGAACGAACGCAGATCGACGGGGGTCGAGGTGTTCATGAGAGGGCTCCGATCTCCTACTTTCTGTTGTTCTTTCCGCGGGACTTCGGCGACGGGTGGTCGGCCGTCACGCGCCCCGGGGGGATGACCTGTCCCAGGATGTCGGTCTTGGGCTTGGGCATGTTCCAGCCGGGCTGGAGGTTCGGACTGCCCATGGGCCGCGGCTCATTGAGCTCGATGAGCCCCATGCGGTGGGCCACCCGCCGCAGGCGGAGCAGGGCGCGCTCCTCGATCTGGCGGATGCGCTCTCTCGAGAGGCGCAGGCGCTTGCCCACTTCCTCGAGGGTCATGGGGGCCTGCGCGGTGAGGCCGTGCCTGAGCTCGAGGATGACCCGCTCCCGGTCGCCGATCTCCTGGAGGGCCTGCTGGAGCTCGTCGTGGAGCTTCAGGATGGAGATCAGGTTCTCCGGGGATTGGGCGGTGGACTCCGAGATCATGTCCTCGACGGTCAGGTTGTCGTCCTCGCTCTCGATGGGGTTCTCGAGCGAGCCGATGCCCTTGGCCGCTTCCGCGGCGTCGAGGACCCCGCGGACCTGCCGGGCCGTCCAGTGCATCTTCTTGGCCATCTCGGCGAGCGTCGGGTCGCGGCCCAGGGCCGCGTGCATCTTCTCCCACTCGCGGAGCCACTTGCGCAGGGCCTCCCAGGCGTGGGGCGGGATGCGGATGGTCTTGGACTGCTCCTCCACCGCGCGGCGGATGGACTGCTCGATCCAGTAGGAGGCGTAGGTCGAGAAGCGGTAGCCCTTCGAGGGGTCGAACTTGTCGATGGCGTGCATCAGACCCAGGTTCCCCTCCTCGATGAGGTCGAGGAACTCGGTGCCCTGGCGGTGGTACTTCTTGGCGATGGGGACGACGAGGCGCAGGTTCGACTCCATGATGCGCCGCTTGGCCTCGCGGTCGCCGCGCTTGGCCCTTTTCCAGAGCTTGTGCATCTCCTCGCGGTCGATGGGCGCGAGCTTCTGGATGCCCTTGAAATATTGACTGGTGGCGTCGGTGGTCGGTTGCATGGTCAGAGGATCTCGAAGGTCCTGTCTCCTTTGGGCTTTCCGGCGCTGCGCTCGATCCCGTCCACGCGGGCGAACGTCAGGCCCGTCTTGAGCTCCTGCACGAACGTCTCGACGATCGCGGTGTCGGCCTCCGCCTCGGCTTCGACCCGCCCGTCGGGGAGGTTGCGCACCCAGCCCGCCACGCCCAGCCGCGCGGCCGCATCCCGCGTGAACCAGCGGAAGCCCACGCCCTGGACGCGGCCAAAGATGAGCAGGCGGACTCGGGTTGTCAAGGCCCCCCTCCCTTGAAAGCCTACCATAAAGTCAAGAGGGTTTGGAAGAAGCGTGTTGCTGTGTCAAGAAGAGGGAAGGAATCGGGGTGCTCGGACTTGAACCGAGAACCTTTCGGTCCCGAACCGAACGCTCTGCCAATTGAGCTACACCCCGGCTTGCATCGCGTTTTCGCGTCGTCCGCGCGGGTCGGGAGCCTGCGCGCGGTACGTCTGCTTCCCATCGGGGAGCCGAGAATCGAACTCGGAGTCTTTCGCACCCCAAGCGAACGCTCTACCATTGAGCCACTCCCCGGTGGGAAGCGGCGGCCGCACCCCTGGCCGCCAACGGTTGAGGATTGTAGCAAACGAAAGGACTATCTCGATAGCTCCGTGACGATCCCGCGGATCTCGTCCCGGACGTCCCGCAGGACCTTCAGGGCCTGCGTGTTCAGCTGGGCCGCCTGCACCGCCCCCTGCTCCCGCTCCGCGGACGCCCGGGCCAGCAGGGCCTTCCGGGCCCCGGCGAGGGTCAGCTTGCGTCCCTGGAGCAGGTTCTTGATCCGGAGGATCGTCTCGATGTCCCGCCGGGTGTAGCGCCGGTGCCCGCTCTCGCGGCGGATCGGCCGCAGAAGCCGCGACGCCTCCCAGTAGCGGAGGGTGTACCCGGGCACCTGGGCGATGCGGCAGGCCTCCCCCATGCTGAAGAAGTCCTTGTCGGGCAACGGGGGCCGGAGCGTCTCCATCAGGTGAGGAGGTTCTTCGAGGCCTTGAAGCGCACGCCCTTGCGGGGCGGGACCTGCACGTTGTCCCCCGTCTTCGGGTTGCGGCCGACCCGGGCCTGGCGTGTCTTCACGCGGAACGTGCCGAAGTTCGAGATGACGACCTTGTCGCCGGCCTTCAGGGCCTCGCGGACGGTCTCGAACGTCGTCTCCACGGCCCGCGCCGCCTCGCCTTTCGTGGAGAGGACCTTCGCGACGGCTTTGATGATGTCGAGTCTATTCATCTTTACCTTCCCGGCCCTCGCCTTCTCCCTTCTTCTTCTCAGGAGGAGGTTGCGGGGGCTTCTTCATCAGATCCTTGAAGATGTCCTCAGGCTTGAGGTTCTTGAGCTCGTCCTTGAACTTGGAGACTTCCTTCTCGCTGATGGGCTTGCTGAGCACCTGACAGCGGTCGAACACCCGCGCCTTCACGAACATCGGGCAGCCCGCCCGGACGGCCACGGCGATGGCGTCGGAGGGGCGCGAGTCCACCACGCGCTCCTCGTCGTTGCGGCGCAGGTGGATGTTCGCGTAGAAGGTGTTCTCGCGCAGGTCGGTGACCACGATCTTCTCGACGCTCCAGCCCAGGCTCTTGATCGCGGAGAGCAGGAGGTCGTGGGTCAGCGGCCGCGGGAGCACGATGCCGGAGAAGCGGATGGCGATGGCCTGCCCTTCCGCCAGGCCGATCCAGATGGGGAGCAGGCGGTTGCCTTCCGCCTCCTCCAGGAAGACGATGCATTCGTTGACCGTGGTGGCCAGGGAGTAGATGCGGACTTCGGTGTCTTCCGCAGGGCTGCGCCCTTCGGGCTCTTTCTTCGCCATCGCCGAGATTCTATTGTGTTTCCGAGGTTTTTTCAAGGCCCGGGGCCGGAGCGGGCTTGCGGACGCTCAGCGGGACGCCCCGGACGAGGCAGACGATGTTGGACACGTGGCGGACGATGACCATGGCGGCGGCGGCCGAGGCGAGCCAGAGGAGCGGCTTCGGGGCGCCGAGCGCCCATGCCGCCGCGGGCAGGGCGAGGGCGGCGGCCACCGAGCCGATGAAGATGTGGCCGCTCAGCTTCAGGCCGAGAAGGAAGGCGGCGATGGCGCCGAACAGCGGGACGGGCAGGAGCGCGGCGAACACCCCCGCGGAGGTGGCCACGCCCTTCCCCCCGCGGAAGACCAAGAACACCGTCCAGATATGCCCGACGATGGCCAGCACTCCGCAGAGCGCCCACACGGAGTGCTCGTGCGGGAAGACGAGGCGCGCGCAGAGGACGGGGGCGAACCCCTTCAGGGCGTCGATGGCGAGGGTCGCCGCGCCCGCCGCGGGGCCCACGACCCGGTACACGTTCGCCGCGCCGGGGTTCCCCGAGCCGTGCTCGCGGATGTCGATGTGTCTGAAGCGCTTCGCGATGAGGTAGCCCGAGGGGACCCCGCCCGACACGTAGCAGGTCGCGGCTAGGGCGGCGACTGCGCTGTTCATCGTCCTTCGGAGTCTAGCAAATCCGCCCGATGCATGAAGCGGCTGAAGTTCTCGGGGGTCACGCGCATGCGCAGCACCCAGCGCTTGCCGTCCTGGCGCTGGCCGAGCACCTGCGCGCAGCGGTGGATCTCGGCGAGCAGCCGGCCCTCGCCCGGGTCCACGGCGAGCTCCCGGAGCAGCCAGCGGCGATTGAGGACTTCCTGCACGCCCTCGAGCATGCGCTCGATCCCCTCGCCGGTCTGGGCGGAGACGAGCACGCTCCCGGGGGCGCCGGCGAGGCTCCGGCGCTCGGGCTCGGAGAGCTTGTCCGTCTTGTTGTAGACCGTCAACGTCGGGGCGCTCTCGGCGCCGAGGTCCTTGAGGACGGCGAGGGCCGTGGCGGCCTGGTCTTCGCGGTCGGGGGAGGAGGCGTCCACCACGTGCAGGAGGCAGTCGGCCTCCAGGACTTCCTCCAGGGTGGAGCGGAAGGCCGCGATGAGGGCCGTGGGCAGGTTCGAGATGAAGCCGACCGTGTCGGTGAACACCGCCCAGCCGCCCTCGGGCAGGCGCACGCGCCGCGTCGTCGGATCGAGGGTCGCGAAGAGCTTGTCGTCGGCGTAGACGGCCTTGGTGCGGGTGAGGCAGTTGAGCAGGCTGGACTTGCCCACGTTCGTGTAGCCGAGGATCGCGACCGAGGGGACGGGGATGGAGAGGCGCCGGCGCCGCTGCACCGCGCGCTGGCGCTTGACCCGCCCGATCTCGCCCTTGAGATGCTCGATGCGCCGCGAGATGTGGCGCCGCTCGTACTCCAGCTTGCGCTCGCCGGGGCCCCGGGTGCCGATCCCGCCCACCTGCTGGGAGAAGCCGCGCCAGGACCCGGTGAGCCTCGGGAGCATGTAGGAGAGCTGGGCGTGCTCGACCTGCAGCTCGCCTTCCCTCGTCCGGGCGCGCTGGGCGAAGATGTCGAGGATGAGGCGGGTGCGGTCGATGATCTTCGTCTTCAGCTCTCCCTCGAGCTGCTTCTGCTGGGCGGGGCTGAGGTCGGAGTCGAAGATGATCGTCCGGGCGCGGTGCCGGAGGGCGGCCTCGGCGACCTCCTGGATCTTGCCCTTCCCGATGAGCGTGCCAGGGTGGAAGCGCTCCACCCGCTGCGTGAGGGTCTCGGCCACGACCCCCCCCGCCGTCTCGGTGAGGCGCACGAGCTCCTCGAGGCTGGCCTTCGCGCGGCGGGGCGCCTCGCCCTTGAGGTAGGCGCCGACGAGGACGACGCGCTCGAGGACCCGGGTTTCGACGCTCACGCGAGCTCCGCGGCGAGGCGGGCGGGATCGACGGCCGGGTCGAGCCAGCGGACCTGGGCCTGGTGGCGGAACCAGGTGCGCTGGCGCTTCGCGTAGGCGAGGGTCGAACGGATCATGCCCTCGAGCCCCTGCTGGGCGGAAAGCTCCCCGCGCAGGCAGGCCAGCGCCTCGGGGTAGCCCAGGCAGCGGAAGCCCGGCTCAGCCCCGCTGAAGCGCGAGGGCACCAGGCGCGCGGCCTCCTCGAGCATCGCGGGGAACATCGCTTCGGCGCGCTCGCGGATGCGGCGCGAGAGCTCCTCGGGGGTGCGCTCGATGCCCAGGGTGAGGACGCGCTCGTAGCGGGGAGGGCGGCTTCCCCGGCGGCAGAGCTCGGAGAACGGGCGGCCGGCCAGCTCGCAGACCTCGAGGGCCCGCACGACGCGCTGGCGGTTCCCGGGCGGGATGCGCCGGGCGGATTCCGGGTCGCGACGGACGAGCTCGGCGTGCAGCTCCTCCCGGCTCCGCTTCTCGAGACGGGCCCGCAACGCCAAGTCGCGCTGGGGCAGGGGGTCGAGGCCCTCGAGCAGGGCGCGCAGGTAGAGCCCCGTCCCCCCCGCGACGATCGCGCGCCGGCCGCGCCGCAGGATGTCGTCGAGGACGGGGGCGGCCTTCCGGGCGTAGCCGCCGGCGTCGGAGGGCTCCGGGATGTCGAGCTCGTCGAGCAGGTGGTAGGGGATCCCGTCTGCCAGGGTGACGCCTCCCCGGCGCACGCCCCGCGGCTTGGCCGTGCCGGCGTCGAGGCCGCGGTAGAGCTGGCCCATGTCCGCCGAGACGACCTCGCCGCCCAGGCGGGCGGCCAAAGCCAGAGCCAGGTCGGTCTTGCCCGAAGCGGTGGGGCCGGCGACGACGAGGATGGGGTTCAGCTCTTGCGCCAGTGCTTCACTTTCTGCGGCTTGGAGCACAGCCTGTGGAAGTGGCATTCGGGCACGCACGCGTCGGGGAGGCCCAGCGAGATGCGGGTCTGGCAGTCCGCGTCGTCCTCCGCCATCACGTTGATCTGCTTCTGGTACTTCGCCGCGATCTTGAGGAACTGGATGCCGACCATGAAGATGTCGCCGCGCTGGGTGACGTGCACGACCTTCCCCTCGATAGGGAGGTGGTCGAGCCCCGGGATGGTCAAGGTCATCTTGAAGACCTTGGCGTGGGGCGGAGCCAGGAAGGTGAGCAGCCGCATGCCGCCGGCCGAGAGGTTCGTGAGGATGGCCGGCTGGGTGCGCAGGTGCTTGGGGATGTCCGAACCCTTGCCGCCCTTGCGATCCGCGTAGCGGAGGACGATGGGCTCGACCAGGTCGTGGACGACGGTGAAGCGGCGGTGCTTGCGGCGCTCGTTGGTGTGCTTGCCGTTGCGGTGTATCACGAAGAGAGTGTACTACGGAACGGCGGAGCACTTCAAGCCGAGTCTCGTGCAGCCGCACACGAGGGCCTCGACGAGTTCCCCCGCGCGGCGGGGCTCGGCCAGGCGCGCGCAGAGGTTGTGCTCGGTGCGCCCGGTATCCGGCGTCTCGAGCAGGACCTGGACGCGCCGGCCGCGGAAGCCTTCGAGCACCTCCCGCTGGCGCGCTTCGAAGAAGGCGAGCAGGCGGGCGAGGCGCTCCTCCTTGGCCGCTTCCTCCAGCTGTCCCTCGAGGGAGGCGGCCAAGGTGCCCTCGCGCGGGGAGAACTTGGAGCAGTAGGCCGAGCCCGCTCCGCACTCCTCGGCGAGCGAGAGGGTCTGCCGGAAGTCCTCCTCGGTCTCGCCGGGGAAGCCGACGATGAAGTCCGTGGTGAGATGCAGGCCCGGCACCGCCTCCCGCAGGCGGCGCACCTTCGAGAGGTATTGGGCGCGGGTGTGGCCTCGGCGCATCTCCTGGAGGATGCGGTCGGAGCCCGACTGCGCGGGCAGATGGAGGTGCGGGGCCGCGGCCGGCGTCTCGGCCATCGCGGCGCTCAGGCGCTCGTCCAGGAAGACGGGGTGCGGGCTCATGAAGCGCACGCGTCCGACGCCCGGGAGGGTCCCGACGGCGCGCAGAAGGTCGGAGAAATCCTTCCCCGCGGCGGAATCCTTCCAGCTGTTGACCGTCTGCCCGAGGAGGAAGATCTCCCGGGAGCCCCGCTCGGCCCGCTCCCGGGCCTGGCGGAGGATCCGTTCGAAGGGCAGGTGGCTCTCGCGGCCTCGCACGGAGGGGACGATGCAGTAGGCGCACGCGTAGTTGCAGCCGCGCATCACGGTCACGTAGCCCGAGGGAGCGGGAGCCGCTCCAGCGGCCGTCACCGGCCTCCCCTCGAGAACGGCGTCGAGCAGGGCGGGGTAGTCTTCGATGGAGCGCGCGCCCACGACCAGATCCACGAACGGGAACTTCCTGCGCAAGGCCTCCCCCAGGCGCTCGGCCGCGCAGCCCGCGACGATGAGAAGGCGCCCCGGGCGGGCCGCCTTCCAGGCCCGCAGGCGCCCGATCCGGGAGACCGCGCGGTGCTCGGCGTGCTCGCGCACGGTGCAGGTGTTCACGAGGACGGCGTCGGCCTCGGAGAGCTCCGACGTCGTCTGGTAGCCGCGCAGGAGCAGGGGCAGGGCCATCTCCTCGCTGTCGGCCTCGTTCATCTGGCAGCCGAAGGTGATGGCGTGGAGCTTCACGGCAGGAGCTCGAAGTGGGTGACCCGCATCGGCTCGTCGGGCCGGGGGGCGCGGCCTTCGGCCGCGGCGAACATCTCCCGGAAGCGTTCGAGGGGCAGACCCAGCTCGCCTTCGAGACCGGCCTCGAAGCCGTCGAAGCGGCGGGTCTCGATGCGGGTCACGAGGATGCGGCCCCGCTCGCGTCCCGCCTTGTCGATGAGGACGAGGGTCTCCCCCGCCCGGATGTCCTCGGGCTCGGAGGCCGGGCAGGCGCTCGCGGTCTTGCGCCCATCGAGGATGAGCTGGATGAGCGTCTCGCCCATGCCGGCGTCGCCGTACCAGCCGAAACGGTAGGGCCGGTGGCGCTTGTGGCCGGCGGGGTCGGGAGGCGTGTGCGTCATCTTGGATATTCTACCGCAATCGGAAGACGAGGAGGGCGTCGGGGAGGTCCCAGCGCGGAGGGCTCGCTTCGTCCGAGAGCGTGCTCCGCGAGCCCTCCGGGAGAGACTGGACCGCCCCGAGATGGACGTAGCGCGCGCGCAAAAGACCCTCCACCCCCGCCTGGAGGCGTCGGCCCGGCTCCGAAGCGACGAGCGTGGAGGCCGGCAGGGTCGAGAACACGATGAAGCGGGGCGGGGCGGCGGCCAAGGCCTCGAGCTCGCGCTCGGCGTCGCGCATCCCCTTCGGGAAGAGCGTCAGCGGATAGACGAAGATGTGCCGCGTGGCCCATCGGCGCTCGGAGAGGAAATAGATCTGCGGCTCCGAGCCGAACACGTAGACCCGGTCTGCGGGGCCGCTCCTCGCGCGGATGAACGAGGCGGCCTGCTCGGCCTCGTAGAGCGGGTTCGGATAGAGCAGCCGCCGCGCGAGAGTCTGCGGCGGGTCGCGGAAGTACGGGCCCGCCCAGACGGCCGCGGGCCAGAGCGCCGCGAAGAGCGCCGCGCCCCAAGCCCAGCGCCCCAGCCGCCGGACCCCGGCCGCCGCGCAGAAGGCCAGCGCCGGCGCGGCCTGCAGGAAATAGTGCGGGAACAGGAGGAAGCCGGTCAGCGCGCCGAGGAGGGAGGCGCCGAGCCAGAGGGCGCCGAGCAGCTCCAGGGACCCGGCCCGCGCCTCGCGGGCGAGCCCGAGGAAGGCGAGGGCCCAGACAGGCCACTCCGCCTTGAGCAGGAGGGGCGCGAGGCTTCGGACGAACCACGAAGACTGTTCCAGCAGGGCCTGCGGCGTGCCGGTCAGTCCGGCGTAGCCCATGTTCCTGAGGAAGGCCTGTTCGACGAAGTCCGCGAGCCCCCCGCGGACCGCGAAATAGGCTAGGAAGAGGGCCGGGACGGCCGCCAAACCGACGAGGTAGCGGAGGAGCCCGGAGCGCCCCCTCCGGCTTCCTAGCGCCTCCGGGGACGTACCCAACATCGGAAATGCGTCGGTTGGGTACGTCCCGAAGCTACGTCGTTCGGTTGTTCGGGACGGCCGAGCGGAGAACGGCAGCGGCCGCAGCAGGAGCGCTCCGAAGGCCAAAGCCGGCCAGAGCGCCGTCTGCTTGGTCATCAGGGCGGCCCCGACGGCGAGGCCGGAGAGCAGGGGCCGGGCGTCCCGGGTGAACAGCGCCGCGGCGCAGAGCAGGGGACAGAGGAAGACCTCGGTGTTCGCGGGGAAGGCGAGGTCGCCCACGGGCTGGGTGCTCAAGGCGGCGAAGGCGGCCGCCGCGAGGAAGCGCGCGGCGAGGCCCCACGAGGCGGGGACCAGGAAGAAGAGCAGGATCATCGTCGTCCAGGAGGCGAGGACGGCGAGCTTGCGCGGGGAGGAGGCGGACTTCCCGAAGAGCGCGAAGGAGGCTCGATAAAGGAAGAAGACCGCGGGAGGCTTCTGGTCGTAGGCGTCCCGGTAGGGGACTCCCCCCTCGGCGAGCAGGACGGCCTGGCAGGCGTACTCCCCCTCGTCGCTGATCATCGGCAGGTCGAGGCCGTGCCGGCGCAAAGCGAGGTGCCAGAGGCAGAGCCCCGCGAGGAGCAGCAGCGGGAGCGCGCGCTTCAACGCAGGGCCTCGCGCACGGCTTCGAGGAGGGCTTGGGCGCGCCGCCGCTCGTCGGCGGTGAGCGCCCGGCCGGACCAGCGCTGGGCGTAATGGAGCTCCGCCAGCTCGCGCGCGGCGGCGAGGGCGGGCCGCGCGGCCGAGGCCTCCGCCAGGAACTCCCGCGGGGTCTGCCAGGGCTTGCGTGAGAGCCCCTTTCGGGCGAGCAGGCGCTCGGCCCGCTCGTAGGGCGTGGGCGGCCTGCGGGGGAGCCGGAGGAGGAGGCTCAGGCCCCAGACGAGGAGCAGGAGGACGCCCGCCGCGGCCGCGGGGCCCGCGTGGCGCCTCAGGGCCCGCCCCGCGCGCTGGAGCTCCAAGGCGAGCGCCTCCCGGCGAAAGGTGTTCCTCTGGACGAAACTGTCGTAGCCGATGACGTGACGGTACCACCAGCGGGTCTGCACGGCGTCGAACCAGCGGCGGGCCCGCTCGAGGACGTCTCCGGCCCGCTGGGAGAGCGCGTTCTCGGAGGGGGTCGCCTCGACGGTCGCCCAGCGGCCGTCCACCCAGGCTTCGACCCAGGCGTGGGCCATCCCCTGCCGGACGTCGTAGAAGCGCCCGTACTCGTTCCACTCGTCGGCGAGGAAGCCGGTCACGAGCCGCGTCGGGACGCCGGCCGAGCGCAGGAGGACGGCCGCGGCCGTCGCGAAGTACTCGCAGTTGCCGCTGTGGACACGGAAGAGGAAGTCCGAGAGGGTGCGGTCGGGCTCGTCCGAGTAGAGGGAGTAGTCGAAGCCCCGGCTCAGGAAGCGCTCGACCGCCGCGACCTTCTCCGCCGGTCCGAGCGAGCGGCGCGTGATGCGCTCGGCGAGCTCCGGGATGCGGGGGTCGAGCGCGGGCAGCTGGAGGAAGCGTTCGCGGACGATGGCGTCGTAGCCGACGATGGCAGGGCCCGAGCCGGCGCGGGAAGGGTCGCAGCGCACCAGGTAGCGGATGCCGTTGAGGTAGGACGCGCCGAAGCGCAGGCTGTCGGAGGCGTCGAAGTAGACCCCGTTGTCCGTCTCCTCCACGGCGGCGGGGAGGCCCTCGTCGTCGGGGGTGAAGAGCACCGAGGAGTTGAGCGGGTAGAGGGTGAACTCGAAGAGGCGCTTGGAGAGCGGCCGGGATCCCGGCAGAAGCAGCAAGCTCCCCCGCCGGGGCAGCCAGGCGCGGCTCTCTGCTGTCCAGTACGTCCGGCCGGACAGGCGGTAGCGGAACTCGAGACGGGACGCGCTCCAGCCGATGCCGTCGAAGCGGTCGAAGGCGGCCCCGCGCACGCGCAGCCAGGGCGGGGGCGTCTGCGGAGCGTCGAGCGGCCGCACGCGCATGACGCGCGCGCTCGACTTCTTGAGCTGGCCGAAGAACCCGAGGCGCACCCGCTCGGTGAAGCCGCTCACGAACTCCCGGCGGGGCGCCCGCTTGTCGAGGCCCATGGCGACGAAGGGGTTCATGCGGCGCAGAGGCTCGATGCGCGGGGTCGCGAGGAAGAGCAGTCCGGCGGCGGCCAGGGTGAAGGCCAGCGGGCGCAGGAGGGGCCGGAGGCTGCCTCCGGCTTGGGACAGCCAGAGCGCGGCGGCCGCCGCATAGGCCAGGAAGGCGGGGACGTACCACAGGCTGATGGTCTGCCCCGAGACCAGGAAGAACGCCAGGAACAGGATGAGGAAGAACTGCCGCAGGGCGGGCCCGTCCTTGGGGCAGAGCGTCCGGTTGACCAGCAGGTAGATGAGGAGGTGGGTGTTGGCCACGACCACGCCGCTCCGGCGCCAGTCGAAGAGGAGGACGAAGAGCAGCACGCACAACGAGGCCGCGTTCCAGAGCGGGCCGGGCAGCCGGGGACCGCCGCGCAGGTCGAGCCAGGCCCCCAGACCGAGCAGGGGGAGCAGGCCCGCGAGCAGCGGGCGCGGGATCTCCTCGATGAGGAACAGCGACGCCCACACGACGAGCGCGCCCAGGTAGGTGGGCCAGAGCAGGCCGGGCTCGGCTCCCTCCGCCCCGGGGTCTTCAGCGGAGCGCGCTTCCCGGGGCGAGCCGCCCTCGCCCAGCAAAGCCAAGGCCTCGAGCATGCGCTCGAGGTGGAGCCGGCCCCGCCCGAAGCCGGTGTCCCGCGGGCCGGCCACGAGGCGCACCTCGGCGCCGCGCTCGATGTGCAGGCGGCAGGCCGCGGCCGCCTCTCGGACGCGCTCCTCGGCCTCGGCTCCGCGGGATTCCGGCAGGCGCACGAGGACTTTGGCGCCGCCGGGCTCGGCGAACTCGTTGACGAGCAGGCGCCCGGTCCGGGCGCTCAGCTTCCAGTTGATGAGCCTCGGGTCGTCGGACTCGTCGTACTCGCGGATGCCGTAGAGGTCGTCGCCCGCTCCTTTCTTCGGGCGGGCCGCTCCGGCGTCCGCGCTCTCGACCAGGACCCCCGAGCGGGCTCCGGACTCCCCGGGGCGCGGCAGGGCGAGCACGGGCGCGGCCGCGACCTCGCGGGTGCCCAGGACGAGGCCGAAGGGCCACGCGCTCTCGAGGCGCAGTCCCGCCAGGCGGTTGAGGCCCCGGTGCGGCAGGCGCACCCTCAGCTCGACGCGCCGCTCCGAGCGAGGCCCGATCGAAGCGATCCTGACAACGGAGCCGCCCCAGCGCAGGCGCAGGGCGCGCCGCTCGAAGCGTCCTGGGTTGCGCAGCCGCACGACGAGCGGGACCTCGGCGCCCTGGAAGGCCCCCTCCGGGAGCTCGACGTCGGCCTCGACGAGCGGCCGCGCGCCGGCGGCCGAGACCGCCAGGGCCGCGGCCACGAGGGCATAGAGCAGGTAGAGCAGGTTGTTGCCGCTGGCCAGCGCGGCGGCGAGGGCGAGCAGCAGCAGGAGGAAGGCCTGGGCGCCCGTCCGGGTCAGGCGCACCTAGGAGGGGACGGGAAGGCCGCGCAGGACGTCCTCGACGGCGGCCTCGGACTCCCGCACCCGGGCCAGCCCGAAGAGGCCCGTGTCGAAGAGGAGGCGGTGGGCGATGACGGGGACCGCGACAGCCTTGATGTCGTCGGGGACGCAGTAGTCCCGCCCGCGCAGGAGGGCGAGGGCGCGGGCGGCCCGGCAGAGCGCCAGCGTACCGCGGGGGCTCAAGCCCAGCTTGACGTGCGGCGCCTGCCGGGTGGCCCGGGCGATGGCGACGGCGTAATCGAGCAGGGGCTCCTCGATGCGCACCTTCTCGGCGAGGCCGCGCAGACGCAGCACCTCGGCGCAGTCGAGGGCGGGCGCAAGGGAAGCGACCCGCTTCATCAGGTCGCCTTCCTTCAGGATCGCCTTCTCGTCCTCGGCCGAAGGGTAGCCGAGCTGGACGCGCATGAGGAAGCGGTCGAGCTGGGCCTCGGGCAGGGGGAAGGTGCCGTGGTACTCGACGGGGTTCTGGGTCGCGATGACGAGGAAGGGCTCGGCGAGGGGGTGGGTCTTCCCCTCGATGGAGACCTGCAGTTCGCTGAGGGCTTCCAGCAGGGCGGACTGGGTCTTGGGGGTCGAGCGGTTGATCTCGTCGGCCAGCACGACGTGGCTGAAGATCGGGCCGGGCCTAAACGAGAAAGTCTGCGTCTTCTGATCGAAGAGGTTCAGCCCGAGGATGTCCGAGGGCAGGAGGTCGTTGGTGAACTGGATGCGGCGGAAGCTCGCGTCGATCGAGCGGGCGAGGGCCAGTCCGAGCAGGGTCTTGCCGATGCCCGGGACGTCCTCGATGAGCAGGTGGCCCCCGGCGAGCAGGACGACGACGGTGCGCAGCACGCTCTCCTCTTTCCCGATGACGACGCTGTTGACGTTCGAGAGGAGGCGGTCGAGGGCTCGCAGGGGCGGCTTGGAGGTCTCGAGCATGGGCCTATTGTATCTAAAACTTGAAGGCTTCAATGCAAGGCTTGATTCATGGGTCTGATTCGAAGCCTGACGTGCTCCCGCTGGCTGAACAGGCCAATCAAGAATCCAGGCCGAACTCCGATCTCTTCAACGAATATGGAGTATTCCCCCCACTCGAAGCGCTGGCCGACGTGAACTGTGAAATGGCCAGACTTGGAGTCGTTGCCCATCTTGGAAGGAATGAAGTCCAGGCCAGCTGCCAAACCGTACTTCTTTTCACCGCGCTCGTCCGTGTATTCGGATTGCTCCACCCCTGCGGACTATTCTTTCGCAGGGGCCTGGGGCTGAGAGTTGCCTTAGGCCAAAGCCGGATCTCCTCGATGTATATCGAGTAGCCCTCCCACTCCAACTGCTGGCCGGCGCGGACAATGAAATTCTCGGATTTGAATGCCTCACGCGTCTTTCCATAAAGACTGACCTTAAGATTGGCGACAAGATCTCGATTCTTGATTTTGACCTTGAAATTTTCGGTGTAATCAGACTTTGTGGCCCAATATACGCTCAATGTAAGATGGACATCACATGGCCATTGTCCACCTTGATCAACCCACGCTGATTCGCAGTTAGGTGTCCATTCCGGTTTGTCCCCTGTATGCTGCACGTACTTTACCCGCTCCACCGCCCCGCAGCCAAGGGATATCAGTGAGGCGGCCAAAATGCTCAGGCGCATGGTTCGTGTGTTCATCTTAGCGGGTTGTATGAAACGTCCTTAAAATAAAACTGGAACTATTCGGAATAGTGTGGGTCCCATCGAGAAAACGCGGTTCAATCCCTGTCATGTGATCGGGGCATCCGGCCTCGCGCGTCTCTACGAGGGCACACGACGGGGACCAGACTATCCCCGGGGATAGTCGGAACCTCCTGGCGGCCGGCGGCGACCGCTGGGCCGCCGGCCGAAGCGCTCTCCTTCGTCCTATCCTCCGGCGGGGTGACTAGGTGGCCGCTGAAAGGAGCCATGCTTGCAGACTTCCACACTATTCCGAGAAGAACCGCTTTAGTTGCAGGCTTGATGATGGCTCGCGGGCCGCGCTGCAGCTAACTTATTATTGCATAGAGATTACGAATATCGTAATGTGTTAACATTAATGCAAACCCTTACCGAGAAGGTTTTTAAGCTGGCCCCTCCAGGCGGGGTATTCGATGAGACGGTCATCGGCAATCTGTTTCCGGATATCAGCAATGGCGCGCGCGCACTGTTGGCGCATCGGGCCTCCAAGGCGGGCGAGATCCTGCGTCTGAACCCCGGGCTTTTCGTGCTCAGCCCGCCCTATCGGAAGTCCGAGCCGCATCCATTCGTGCTGGCCGGCATACTGCATGCCCCGTCCCATATCAGCCTGGAGTCCGCGCTGGCGCATCACGGCCTGATCCCCGAGGCGGTCTACCAGGTGAGCAGCGTCACGCTCGGCCGCAGCCGGGAATTCTCCACGCCGCTGGGAGTTTTCAGCTTCCGCCGCGTGCCGGCGCGCGCGCCTCGCGCCGGGGTCAAGGCCGTGGAAGTCGCGCGCGGCGCCTGGGCGTTCATCGCCGAACCCCTGCGCGCCATCGCCGATGCGGTCTACCTCGACAAAAGCATCTCATGGGGCCGCAACGGCCTCGGATATCTGACCGAGTCGCTCCGCATCGAGGAGGAGGATCTAAGGGAGATCTCCTTCGAAGCGTCCGACGAGATTTTTGACAGCATCCGAAGCCGGCGCGTGCGCGCGTACATCGCGGGACTCAGAGGAGCCGTGCACCATGCTGAATAGGGTATTGAGCGCGAGGATCCAAGAGTATGCTCCGGCGAACCCGGTCGAGCAGGAGAACGTGCTGCAGGAACTCATGCAGCACTATGTGCTCTCCAGCCTCTCGCGCGCGGGCATGTTCACGCAAGCCATGTTCCACGGCGGCACCTGCCTGCGCATCGTCTACGGGATGAACCGTTTTTCGGAGGACCTGGATTTCCTGCTCAAGCAGCCCGATCCGGACTTCCGCTGGCAGAACTGCCTGGAATCCGTGAGGAAGGACTGCGCTCAGGAAGGCATCCCTTTCGAGGTGCAGGACAAGTCCCAGGCCGGGATGGCCGTTCAGAAGGCGTTCCTGAAGACCGACTCCATCGGCAAGATCCTGGAGCTGGGCCTGCCCTTCGAGCGGTATAAGGCCCGCAAGATCCGCATCAAGCTGGAGATCGACACCAACCCTCCCGCAGGCTCGACGTTCACGACCAGCTACATCACGTTTCCCGTGACGGCGCCCCTGACGACGCAGTCCCTGGAATCAGGTTTCGCATTGAAGCTGCACGCCCTGCTCTGCCGCCCCTACGTCAAGGGCCGCGACTGGTATGACTTCGTGTGGTATGTCGCGCGCAGGACACGGCCCGATCTGGACCTCCTGCGTCATGCTTTGCGCCAGCAGGGGCCATGGGCCGGACAACAGCCCGCTGTGAGCATGCCCTGGGTCCAGGAATGCATGAGCGCGGCCATCCGGCGCATCGATTGGACCGCGGCCCGCAATGACGTCCAACGGTTCCTGCCCCTGCGCGAGCAGGAGGGCCTCCGCGTATGGAGCGCGGACTTCTTCCTTCACCAGCTCACGCGCATGATCGACGATCCTGATCTTTCATGAAGCCCATCATACAAGCGCGTGCCCTGATCAAGCGCTACGGCGCCTTTACGGCCGTCGAAAGACCGCCTCAAGCGCGATTTCTACACGGAGATGCGCCGGGTCGAAAGCTGGAGCGTTCGAACCCAAGTGAAAACCCTGCCATTTCACCTGTTTCTCGTACGCGCGCGATTGCTACGTTGCGCGCGTTCCGTGCTATAATAGGCCCGATGCTGGCGCTCCTGGCCGCCTTCCTCGCCTCCCCCCTCTTCGCCGAGCCCGCCTTCCAGCAGCTCCTGGATTCCACCCCCGGGCAGAGCGCCGCCGCCCCGACCTTCGAAGCCGCCTTCGCCGCTCCCGGCGCCCCGACCCGCAAGGCCGTCGGCATCGGCCTCTCCCACTCGGGCGACCCCTTCGACATCCCGGACTTCCCGCTCCAGCAGATAGCCAGCATGCTCAAGGAGGCGGGCGGCACGCACTACCGGCCCCACCTCCCCATGAACGAGGCCGTCCCCGAGGTCTCCGCGGCGATGCTCGAGAAGCTGAAGGCCGCCGGCTCCGACCCGGCCCTTTTCGAGGCCCTGACCGACGAGCTGGCGCGGGAGGGGCGCTGGGAGCGCATGGACGGCCTGGTCAGCACCATCGCGGGCTCGGGCATCAAGCTCATCCTCGTCGTCGGCGCCGGCTACCGCAAGGAAGCCCCGCTCTATACGACGCCCGAGGGCAAGCAGGACCGCGTCAGTCCCGACCGCATCGGCCGAGACCGCTACATCACCCTCGCGCGCTGGATCGCCGGGGCGGGGGTCCGCCGCTACGGCGACCGGGTCGAGGTCTGGCAGGTCGAGAACGAGATCAACGTCGCGGGCATCTGCAAGAAGGTCGGCTGGCGGGTGGACGAGAAATCCTGGAGCGACAAGGAGTACCTCAAGCGCCTGATCGCCGCCCTCTCCGACACGGTCCACTCGGAAGGCCGGCGCCTGGGCCGCGACCTGAAGACCACGCACAACTTCGCGACCGACGTCGGCTGGAAGGGCTGGGTGAGCGCCGCCGAGGTCGCCCAGCTGGACTTCCGCAAGGACATCGGCGCCTACGGCCCGCTCGGCCTCGACATCATCGGCCTGGACTCGTACGCGAACTACTTCTACGGCTGGCCCATGCACGAAGACAAGCTCGGGAAGATCGTGACCGAGGCCAAGGCCGCCGCCGGCGGACGGCCGGTCTGGATCCTCGAGACCGGCTTCCCCGGCGCGCCCTCGGCCAAAGGCTTCAGCGAGGCGCGCCAGGGCGAGTATTTCCGCGGCGCCTTCGACTCCGCCTTCGGGGCCGGGGCCGACGTCGTGCTGGCTTTCGGCTGGTTCTGGAACCCGCGCGGGTGGTACACCGACAACCCGAAGCCCCTCCCCTGGTGGCACCCGCAAGCCTGCGAGCAGTACTGGAGCCCCATCCAGGTCACCCCCAAGCCGGACGGCTCGAAGGACGTCTACCTAGGGAAAGCTTGGGAAGAGTTCAAGTCCGCTTCTAAGCGCTGGCTGAAGGATTAGACCAGCAGCAGGATCAGCGCCCAGAGGGCCAGGACGAGCCCGGGCGGAAGCAGGACCCACCGCAGGTTCTCGACGCGCAGAGGCCGGTCGTGCGCCCGGAAGGACGCCAGGAATTCGCTGAAAGGCTTCTCGAAGCGCTCCGCGTCGCCGTTCGCCGACAAGAGCTTGATGAGGTAGGAGCGCCCCGAGCCGGGCAGCACCACGAGCGTCCCCTTGAGCTGGCCCGGCGGCGGCATCCAGGGATCGTCGTCGAGCTTCATCACGCCGAACCCGCCGGACACCCGCAGGCGCACGGCCTGGAGCCGGTCCACGTCCACCTCGTCGGAGGAATCCAGCCTCCAGCCCGAGCCCTGGAACTCGGAGGCGACGAGCTCCGCGCCCCCCGAACTCGCCAGAGCCGCCGGGCCGATGAGCACCTGGATCAAGGCCCCTTCCGCGCTCAGCCGGGCCGCCTCCACGACGGGCCCCGTCGTCCGGACGCTCGGCTCCAGCTTCCAGCCGTAGGGCGGCACGAAGGCCAGCTTGTGCTCGGCGTCGGCGCGGGCCTTGTCCGGCAGGGGCATGCTCGAGGGCGGCAAAAGCCCCAGCCAGGCGGACACGCCCGCGGCCGCCAGGATGGCCGCGGACCACTCCAGGACATGCCGCTTCGGCTTGGGCTTCGGCGGAGGGGGCGGGAGGGGCTTCGGGGCCTTGGCTTTGGCCTCGAGCCACGCCAGGAAGACGATGCCGCAGCTGAGGCAGCGGGTCTCGCCCAGGAAATGCGGATGCCCGCACTTGGGACACTTGGTCACGTGAAGATGATACTACAGAAAGCGCGGGAAGCGGCTACGTTCGGACGCTGATCTTCTCGGGCAGGACGATCGGCTCGGAGTCGGCCTGGTGGGAGTACTGGTAGCGGGCCTGCTGCCAGGAGAGCCGGCCGGCGTGCTCATCCTCGTCGCTGAGGAGGGTCACGTAGCGGCGGCGGCGTGAGAGGTCGGACACATAGTGCTTGGCCTCCAGGATGGGGTCGAAATCCTGGAAGACGAGGTCGATGAGCATCTTCAGCACGATCCCTAGGCCGAAGAGCCCGATTCCGAGGCAGAGGATGAATCTCATGTACATCATGTCCGTTCCCTCATGGATATTGTAGCACAAGAACCGCCCCATCGAAGGGCCGAAAGGGCCCGGAATGGGCTTCCGAGGGCCTAGGCGTTTCTGGGCCCAAGGTCCTAGACGCCGTTTAGTATAATCCCCATCATCCATGGAGCGCTTCCGCCTCGTCTCGGAGTTCAAGCCGGCCGGCGACCAACCCGCCGCCATCGCCGAGCTCTGCGCGGGCCTCTCCCGGGGCGAGCGGCGCCAGGTCCTCCTGGGCGCCACCGGCACCGGCAAAACCTTCACGGTCGCCTCCGTGGTCGAGAAGCTCCAGCGCCCGACCCTCGTGCTCTCCCCCAACAAGGTGCTGGCCGCCCAGCTCTACGCCGAGTTCAAGGCCTTCTTCCCGGACAACGCGGTCGAGTACTTCATCTCCTATTACGACTACTACCAGCCCGAGGCCTACGTCCCCTCGACCGACACCTACATCGAGAAGGACGCGGCCATCAACGAGCACATCGAGAAGCTCCGCCTGAAGGCCACGAGCGCGCTGCTCTCCCGGCGGGACGTCCTCGTGGTGGCCTCGGTGTCCTGCATCTACAACATCGGCTCGCCCGACAACTACCAGGGCCTCTGCGTGGCCCTGAAGAAGGGCCGGCCGCTGACCCGCGGGGAGCTCCTCGAGCGCCTCGTCGCCTCGCACTACGAGCGCAACGAGGTCGAGTTCGTCCCCGGGAAGATGCGGGTGAAGGGCGCCTTCGTGGACGTCTTCCCGGCCTACGAAGAGGAGGCCCTGCGCATCGAGCTCGAAGACGGGGCCGTGCGCTCGCTGACCCGGCTCGAGCCGCTCACCGGACGGCGCCTGGGCCCGCTCGAGGAGGCGGTGATCTACCCCGCCACCCACTTCGTGTCCACCCGGCCCGAGGTGGAGCGGGCCCTCCTCACCATCCAGGCCGAGCTCGGCGAGCGGCTCGACGAGCTGAAGGGGAAGGGCAAGCTCCTGGAGGCCCAGCGCCTCGAGCAGCGCACGCGCTACGACATGGAGATGCTGCGCGAGCTGGGCTTCTGCCACGGCATCGAGAACTACTCCCGCCACCTGAGCGGCAGGCCGCCCGGGGCCCGGCCCTACTGCCTGCTCGACTACTTCCCGGACGACTACCTGCTCGTGGTCGACGAGTCCCACGTGAGCGTCCCCCAGGTCCGGGGGATGTTCGAGGGCGACCGCGCCCGCAAGCAGACCCTCGTGGACTTCGGCTTCCGACTGCCCTCCGCCCTGGACAACCGGCCGCTCAAGTTCGCCGAGTTCGAGGCCCTGGCCCGCCAGGCCCTCTTCGTCTCCGCCACCCCCGGCCCTTACGAGCTGAAGGCCGCCGGCGGGGCGTTCGCGGAGCAGATCATCCGCCCGACCGGCCTCGTGGACCCCGAGGTCCTCATCCACCCGACCGAAGGCCAGATCCCCCACCTCATCGGGCTCATCGAGGAGCGCGTCAAGCGCAAGGAGCGCTCGCTGGTCCTCACCCTGACCAAGCGCACCGCCGAGGACCTCTGCGATTTCCTGACGAGCAAGGGCCTGCGGGTGCGCTACCTGCACTCGGACATCGACGCCATGACCCGCGTCGAGATCCTCCAGGACCTGCGCAAGGGCGACTTCGACGTGCTCGTGGGCATCAACCTGCTGCGCGAGGGCCTCGACCTGCCCGAGGTCTCGCTGGTGGCCATCCTCGAAGCGGACAACGAGGGCTTCCTGCGCAGCGAGACCACGCTCATCCAGATCTCGGGGCGGGCCGCGCGCAACGCGGGAGGCGAGGTGGTGCTCTACGCCGACAAGAGGACGGGCTCGATGGAGCGGGCCCTCTCGGAGATGGAGCGGCGCAGGAAGAAGCAGCTGGCCTACAACCGGCTCCACAAGATCACCCCGAAGACGATCAAAAAGGCCATCACCGACCTTGCGGAGTTCCAGACCAAGGCCAAGCGCGAGGGCTTGAAGCTGGTCCAGCGGGCCGCGCAGTCGCGCCCGCTCACCCCGCGCAGCGTGCCCCACCTCCTCTCCGCCCTGGAGCGGCAGATGAAGGAGGCGGCCGACAACCTGGACTTCGAGCTCGCGGCCCTGCTCCGGGACCAGATCTTCGAGCTCCGTGAGATGGCGCCGAGGAGGAAGAAATGACGCTCGACAGGATCTCGAAAGCCCTCGTGCGGCTGGCGCTGGAGGAGGACCTCGGCCGCGGCGATGTCACGACGCAGGATTTCGTTTCCCCGGGCCTGCGGCTGAAGGGCCGCTTCCTCGTCAAGAGCGCGGGCGTTTTCTGCGGCACGGCCGCCGCAGAGGAGGTGTTCCGGCTCGCCGCCCCGGGGACGCGCCTGCGCTGGCTCAAGAAGGACGGCGACTGCGTGAAGGCCGGGACGGTGGCGGGCGTGCTGAGCGGCGGCCGGCGCATCCTGAGCGCCGAGCGCACCGCGCTGAACTTCCTCCAGCGGCTCTCCGGCATCGCGACCCTCACTCGGGCCTACGCCGAGCGAGCGCGCGGCACCCGGGCCCGCATCTTCGACACCCGCAAGACGGCGCCGGGCTTCCGGGCGCTGGACAAAGCGGCGGTCCTGGCCGGCGGCGGATGCAACCACCGCCAGGGCCTCTACGACATGGCGATGCTCAAGGACAACCACCTGGCCGCCCTCGAGCCCGCCGAGTTGGCCCGGCGCTTGGCCCGCTTCCGCCGCCGCCGCAAGGGCGTCTTAGTCGAGCTCGAGGCCAAGACGCACGGCGAGGTCGTCCTGGCGGCCCGGCTCGGCGCGGACGTCGTGATGCTCGACAACATGAGCCGGGCCCGCCTTCGCCGCGAGATCGGCTGGCTGAGGGCCCACGCGCCGAAGGCCGGGATCGAGGTCTCAGGCGGCCTCGGGCTCGAGGACATCCGCCCGCTCGCGCGGCTGGGGCCCGACCGCATCTCGGTCGGGAAGCTCACCCATTCCGCCCCGGCGCTGGACATCAGCCTGGAGCTCGAGGGGACGGGGACATGATCCACCGCTACAAGAAACTGCCTTCGACCCAGGACCTGGCCCGAAAGCTGGCCGAGGACGGAGCCCCCCCCTGGACGATCGTTCTCGCGCGGGAGCAGACGAAGGGCCGGGGCCGGATGGAACGACGCTGGTTTTCCGGCCCCGGCGGGCTCTATTTCTCGATCGTCCTGCGCCCGAAGATCGCGCCCGAGTCGCTCGCAAAGCTCAGCCCCGCCGTCGGCGAAGCCTGCGCGCGCGCGCTGTGCAGGGCCACGGGGCTCGAGACCACGGTCAAGCCGCCCAACGACGTCCTGGCGCGCGCGCGCGGCGGGACGTTCAAGAAGGTCTGCGGCATCCTTCTGGAAGCATCGAGCGGCTCGAAAACGGTATACTGGCTGGTGGCCGGCGTGGGGGTCAACGTCTCCAACCGCCTGCCGAAAAGCCTCCCCGAGGCCGCGAGCCTGAGCGCTCTCGCGGGGAAGAGGCTGAGCGCGTCCAAGGTCCTGGCCGCGCTGCTGGACGAGTTGCGGAACGTGCTGGAACCCGCAAGGAGCTGAGGATGGCCCGTGTCCTGATCGTAGACGACGAGAAAGAAGTCGTCTTCCTCATCAAGTTCATCCTGGAGAAGAGCGGCTACACCGTCGCCACCGCCTCCAACGGCCAGGAAGCCCTGGCCGCCCTGGGAGTCGAGCCCAGCGACCCCGCCGTCCAGCTCCCCGACATCATCCTTCTCGACGTGATGATGCCCGTCATGGACGGCTACACCACGAGCGTGAAGATCCGGGAGAACGAACGTACGCGCAAGGTCCCCATCCTGGTCGTGACGGCCCACGGAGACATGCGCCACCTCTTCGAGGCCTCCTCGAGCATCTCCGGCTACCTCCAGAAGCCCTTCGAGCCCAAGTTCCTCAAGGAGCAGGTGGACAAGATCCTCACGAGCGCCCCCTGAGCATGCCGCGCCTCCTGCTCGCCCTGGCTTTGCTCCTCCCCGCCCTCCCCTCGGCCGGGGAGGACCTCTACTCGCTGGGGATGGAGCAGCGCCGGCGCGGCGACCTGCAGGAGGCCAAGCGCACCTTCCTCAAGATGCTCGACCGGGACCCCCAGAGCGGGGGCGCCCTCGAGGGCCTCGGCCTGGTCTGCCTGTCTTTGCGCGACTACGAGGGGGCCCGGGAACACCTGTCGCGGTGGAACCAGATGAAGCCCGGCAGCGCCTACATCCTCTGGAACCTCGCCCGGGCGGACTCGGCCCTCGAACGGGAGGAAGACCTCTTCAACGACCTGCGCGGCGCTTCCGAGGCCGACCCCCTGGACCTGCGCATCTGGCGCCGCCTCGACGACCTCCTGGCCTTGAGGCCCGGGGCCCTGCCCTTCGGCCGCATCTACAAATCCATCGGCACCGAGGACCTGCAGACCGCGCGGCCCCAGCGCATCGTCTACGAAGGCCGCTCCGGCGGCTTCAAGCTCCAGGCCCGCCCCCATCGGCGGCTCGACCTCGTCTTCGGGTACGGGGCGCGCCAGGAGGCCCAGCGCAACGACACGCGGGGCTTCAGCTATTTCGACATCCTCGACCAGAACCTCTCCTTCGGACTCCGCGCGAGGCCCCGCAAGGGGCTCGACTTCGCGGGCGAGTACGGCCAGTCCTTCCTTTCGGACAACAAGGGGCAGGGCGTCGGGAACTCCGCCTTCTCCCGCGCGAAGCTCTCCGGCGAGTGGCGCACGCGGCCCCTGACCCTGCGGGCCAAGGCCGCCCGCGAGCCCTACTTCCTGCGCGGCGCGGGCGGCAGCTCCTACTTCGCCATCCTGCGCGACGCGAGCGCGAACCTGGAGGCCGAATCCGACGTCCAGGGCGTCACCCTCCTCCTCCGGGGCGGCCTCGAGGCCTTCTCGGAGCACACCACCCTGCGGCGCTGGTCGCTCTCCGGCATCAAGGAATACGGCAACCACCTCTTCCGGGCGGGGTTCTCGAAGTCCTACCAGGAGTACACGGGCGCGGCCCCGGACGGCCGCATCCAGTTCGTCGGCAACGACGCCTGGAGCGCGCGCTACCGCCTGCTTCGGGAGGACTTCTACCGGGCGGACCTCGGCTACAGCTACTCGTCCTATTACGACGCGAACCGCCTGCAGGAGCTCGACGGCGGCCTCGCCCTCTGGGCGCCCTTCTACCGCCCGCTCTGCCTCGAGTACCGCTTCGACGCCGTGGACTACCGCGCGCCCGTGGACGGCTACCGCTCGAGCGACTCGACCGAGCACTGGGTCGGCCCGCACTGGCGGCGCATGCTGCGGCCGGGCTGGTGGGCCCACCTCGCCTGGGAGCACGGCTTTGAAAGCGACACGCGCGGGGCCTACGACGCGAACGCCGTCCTCGGCGAGACGGAATACTATCTGCGCGACCGGCTCTCGGTGCAGCTGCAGGGCCGGCTGAGCCGCAGCACCGTGCGAGATGACTCCTACTCCCTCCGCCTGGCTGGACGCTGCAGCTTCTAGGCTGGGCCTGCGCCTGGCCCTGCTCGCGGCCGCCGCCTGGACCGCCTCCGCGGCCGCCGGGATCCGCCTCCCCTCCATGAGCCCCGCGTCGGCCGCGCAAACGCTGGAGCGGCTGGAGGACGCGCGGGCCGAGGACGAGCCCCGCAAGGCCCTGCGCCAGGTCCGGCGCCTGCTGAGATCCTTCCCCGAGCGGCCGGAGTATCTGCGGGCCGAGGCGGAGCTCCTCACCCAGCTCCGGGACATGAAGGGCGCCGCCGCCGACTGGGAGGAGTTCCTCGCCGTGGCTCCGTTCCCGGCCGAGGCCTGCCCCCAGCTGGGCCGGGCCTACGAAGCGCTCGGCCTCCCGGAACGGGGGCTCGACGCCCACCGCCGCTGCTACGAGCTCGACGAGGGCAAGCCCGATCCGATGCTCTTCTACGCCCTCGCCCTCTCCGGGCACCGGCGCTACGACGAGGCCGAGAAGCTCTTCCAGCGCATCCTCGAGATCAGCCCCGGCTACACCGACGCCCGGGTGGGCCTCATCCGCGTCAAGATCGAACAGAACCGGCTCGAGGAGGCCGAAAAACTGCTGCCGGAGACTTTGCGCATCGCCGGGGGGAAGAGCGCGGACGCCCTGCTGACCGCCTCCATGGTGGCCGAGAAGCGGGGCGAGCGCGAGCGGGGCCGAGCCTACCTGCGGGATGCCCTGAAAGTCAGTCCCTCCTACACCGACCTCTACCGGCGCCTAGGGCGGCTCTGCGAGCAGGATGGCCTGAAGGACGAGGCGAAGAAGGTCTACGCCTCGCTGCTGGAGATCCAGCCCTCCGACGCGCCGGCGCGCCGGCGCCTGCGGACACTGGAGGCCGGCAAGTGAGGTTGGCCGCACGGCTCTTCCTGCTGCTCTTCTGCGCGCTGAGCTCCTTCTACGCCCTGCTCTGCTACACCCCCTTCACCTGGAACAACTTCATCGTGGACGCCCGCTACCCGGCCTCCATCGGCTTCTTCCTGCACCTGCACGGGCTCCTGCTCGCCGCGGCCGCCGCCTCTGGGACCTGGGCGCTCTGGAAGGACGCGTCCTGCCCGTCCCTCGGCGTGCGGCTCTGGGGCGCCTTCCACGCCGCAGCCGGCCTCTGGCTGATGGCAAGTCCCCTGCTGACCACCCTGCAGAACGATCCGCGCAGCCTCGTCTGGGCCTTCCTCTTATTGGAGCCAGCCCTCTCCTGGGAGCTCCTCCAGTTCTCCTCCCGCTCGCTGGAGACCGGCTTCCTGGAGGACGAAGGGCGGCTGGCCTGCGCCCCCCTCGCGGCGGGCCTCGCGCTGTTCCTCGTCTATTCCGCGACGCACCTGCTCCTGCGCGGCCTCCCGGGCGGCCCCTCCGATTCCGCCGCGGCGTTCGCCTGGAGCTTCTTCGCACACATCCTCGCGGCGGCGGCCTACGCCGCCCTCCTGGGGCTCCTGGGCGACATCGCGGAGCGCACCGGGGCACCCCGCAAGGCGGCGGCGGGGATGCTCCTGTTTCTGCTCTTCGCGGCATCGGCGGCGGTGATCAAGAAGTTCATCCTCGCCTCCTTCTCCTTCGAAGGCCCGGCGGCGGCGGCCTACGCCGCGACCGGGGCGCTCCTGCTGAGCGCTTCAGCCCTCAACACCGTCCGCGGGGAGCGCTGGCCAGTCCCCAAGACGGCCGTCCTCATCCTGCTCGCCCTGGCCCCGTCCGCGGCGGCGCGCTTCATCGTCGTCGACTGGAACGCCCTGCTCCAGACCTTATCCGTACTGGCCGTCTGGGCCGCGGCCCTCCTGCTCTCGTTCTCGACGTTCAAGGGGACGCCTCTGCGACGACCCGCCTGCGTCCGGACGGCGCTCTTGGTCATCCTCGCGGCCTGGGGCGCCTACGCCCTCTCCTACGCGCTCGACCCATACCTTCGCCGCGCCAGCCTCCACCCGCGCAGGGCGGCCCTGCGCCTGGCGGAGGAGGAGCCTTCCTTCCGGACTCTGCACCGCCTGCTCTCACGCACCGCCTCCGGAGGGTTCTTCCAGCTGCTACAGAGCCGCACCAACCTTCCGCGCTCGACCCCCCTCCAGATCCCGGACGTCGAGCTCTCGACCGTCCCCGCTCCAGGAGGACGCCCGCCCGACGTCTTCATCATCGTCATCGACAGCCTGCGCCCGGACTACCTGGGCGCCTACGACCCGAAGGCCGGCTTCACCCCCGCCATCGACGAGTTCGCCAAGGAGAGCGTCGTCTTCCGAAGAGCCTTCAGCGCCTACGGAGGCACCGGCCTCTCGGAGCCCTCCCTCTGGACCGGCGCCCTGCTCCCGCACCTGCAGTACCCCAGCCCTTTCTCACCCATGAACCCCCTGGAGAAGCTGCTCAAGCGCGGCGCCTTCCGGCCCCTCATCACCATGGACGCCGTTCTCTCCCAACTCCTCGCCCCTTCCGACGAGAAACCCCTCGATGAGAACACCGAGAACACCTACGAGCTCTGCCGGAGCCTGTCCAGGCTCGAGGCCCGGCTCGAGGCCGCAGACAAGGCCCGTCCGGTCTTCGCCTACACCCAGCCGCAAAACATCCACGTCTCGATCATCGACAAGGAGGGCGGGCGCCCGGTGAGCGCGAAGAGCTATCCCGGCTTCGACGCCCCCTACGCCTCGCGCGTCGAGAGGATGGACGCCTGCTTCGGCCGCTTCGTCGACACTCTCAAGAGCTCCGGCCGCTGGGAGGAGAGCCTCATCATCCTCACCGCCGACCATGGCGACTCACTGGGCGAGGGAGGACGCAGGGGGCACGCATACACGATTTTCCCGGAAGTCCTGCGCGTGCCTCTCATCGTCCGGGCCCCCAAGCGCCTCTTGGCTTCCCGCCGCTGGGACCCCGACGCGATGGCCCTGCTCATCGACGTCGCCCCCACCCTCTACGAGCTCCTGGGCCGCACCCCGGCGCCCGCCGGGCGCCTGCGCGGCCGCCCCCTCTTCCGCCCCGCCCACGCCCCCGCCCCGCCGCCGCGCGCCGAGCAGCTGGTCGCCTCCAGCTACGGGCCGGTCTACGGCCTGCTCCAGGACGAAGGCCGCCGGCTCTACGTCGCCGACGGGGTCGGCTACAAGGAGCACCTCTACCAGCTCGGGAAGAGTCCCGTCGAGGACCGGAGCCTGGCCGTGGATCCCAAGACCTCCCAGGAGGCGCAGTCGGCCATCCGGGATTGGCTGAGGGAGCTGCATCAGGCCTACGGCATCGCGGACTAGGCAACACAACTCAATTAAGATATAAATGGTCCCATGGCGGATGAGAAGAAGGTCGTCTGCATCTTCGAGGACAACCTGGACATCCAGCTGCTCCTGAAGATCTTCTTCACCAAGCGCGGCTACCAGCCGGTCATCACCGGGGACGGGGTGGAAGCCGTGGCGGTGGTCAAGAAGCACAGCCCCATCCTGATCATGATGGACGTCATCATGCCCGGCAAGGACGGCATCGAGGCCTGCAAGGAGCTGCGCGAGAGCGGCGTCGCGACGCCCATCGTGATCCTGACCTCCAAAGCCTACTCCGAGGACAAGGAGCGGGGGCTGGCGGCCGGGGCCAACGCCTACCTCTACAAGCCCTTCAACCCCTCCGACCTCGATGCGACGGTCCGCCCTCTGCTGGGCTAGTCTCCTCGCCGCCTTACCGGCGCACGCGCAGTTCCCCCCCGACGCGGCCATCCCGGATACCGGCCGCCTGAGCATCCTGCTCATCATCTACATGAGCATCGTCTTCTTCTGGGCCGTCGTGGCTTTGTTCGTCTACATCGGGCTCTTCAAAGCCTACCACCGCCTCCGCCGCAAATATCGGGAACGGCGCAAGGCCGTCTTCCGCCTGGGAGTCGAGCTGACCCTCATGGAAGAGCCCTACGAAAAGATCGTGGAAGCCTTCCGGCCGCGCCGCCTCGGCGACCTGGACATCTCCAAGGAGGTGCTGGTCGACTCGATCCGGCACCTCACGGGAGATCCGCAAAGGGCGCTGCTCCGGGTCGCCGGCGACCTCGGATTCGTGGAGCACACCCTTCGCCGCCTCAAGGCCGGCAGCCGCCATACGAGAGGCCGGGCCATGGAGGATCTCGGACTGCTCCATTGCTCGCAGGCCATCGTGGCCATCCTGAGCATCATGGACCAGGAGAGCCTCGACCTCAAGATCGTCGCGCTGCGCTCCCTGGCGGCCATCGGCGACCCCGCCGCCCTGCCCTATTTCCTCAGGGCGGCGGACACCCTGCCCCCCACCCTCATCCCGCGCCTGGCTTCGCTCATGCTCGAGTTCGGCCCCAAGTCCCACCCCTACGTCCAGCAGCTCATCAACCAGCACGGAGACGAGTTCCCCTCCCTGCTCTTCGAGGAGCTGCTCAAGGAGCTCGCCGCCGGCATGAAGGCCCCCGCATGAGCCTGCGGGAGTTCTACGACTGGGGCGTCGAGGTCACCGAGTTCGTCCTGGTCTACTACTTCTTCATCCTCAACAGCATCTACCTCCTCCTCTCCTTCGTGGCCTTCCGCACCATCTACCAGCACCTGCTCCGGAACATCTACGGCGGCCTCGAGCAGCTCTCGCGCAGCCCACTCACCCCCGCCGTCTCCATCCTGGTGCCGGCCCACAACGAGGCGGTGAGCATCGCCGTCACGGTCAACAACCTCCTGCATATCGACTACATGCGCTTCGAGGTCATCGTCATCAACGACGGCTCCACGGACTCGACCTTGGAGGAGCTCAAGAAGGGCTTCCGCCTGGTGCCCGCCGACATCCCGACCGCCGGGCCGCTCGACACCCAGCCGGTCCTCGCGGCCTACCGCTCGGAGGTCCACCACAACCTTCTGGTCCTCGACAAGAAGAACGGCGGGAAGTCCGACGCCTTGAACGCGGGTCTCAACATCGCCCGCTACGCCTATTTCTGCACCATCGACGCCGACGCCATCCTCGAGCCCGACGCCATCCAGCGCGTGATGCGGCCCGTCATGGAGTCCCCCGTCCGGGTCATCGGGGTGGGCGGCATCGTGCGCGTCGCCAACGGCTGCCGCATCGAGAAGGGACGGATCGTCGAAGTGGACCTCCCCTGGTCGCCCCTGCCGGTGTTCCAGGTGGTCGAGTACTTCCGGGCCTTCCTCTCCGGGCGGACCGGCTACTCCCGCATCAACGCGCTCATGATCGTCTCGGGCGCCTTCGGGCTCTTCGAGCGCAGCCTCGTCGTGGAGATCGGAGGCTACCGCAAGGACACGGTCGGCGAGGACATGGACCTCGTCTGCCGCCTGCACGACCACATGCGCCGCGGGGGCGTCAAGGACTACCTCATCGAGTTCGTGCCCGACCCCGTCTGCTGGACCGAGGCGCCCTCGTCCGTCGCGGTGCTCTCGCGCCAGCGCCGGCGCTGGCAGAAGGGCCTGCTCGAAGTCCTCTCCGAGCACACCCGCATGCTCTTCAACCCGCGCTACGGCTGGCTCGGGCTCTTCTCCTACCCCTTCCTCCTCTTCTTCGAGGGCTGGGGCATCCTGCTCGAGACCCTGGGCTACCTCGTGTTCGCCGTGGGCGGGTTCCTGGGCGCCATCCAGACGGACTTCATGATCGCCTTCTTCGTCGCGGCCATCCTCTGCGGGACGCTGCTCTCGCTGACCGGCGTGCTTTTGGGCGAGATGACCCCGCGCGAGTACCCCAAGTACCGCCACTGGATGCGTCTCATCGCCTTCGCCGTCATCGAGAACTTCGGCTACCGCCAACTGGTCTCCTTCCTTCGGCTGATGGGCACCATCGACTATGTCCGGGGCAAAGGGGAGTGGGGCCGCATGGAGCGCTCCGGCCTCCTGAGGAGGAAGGCGTGAGACGCCTCCTGTTCTCGGCGGCCGGCATCCTGAGCGTCGTCCTGCTCGTCTGGTGGGCCGGCTGCCGCCGTTCGGTGTACGTCGCCACCGAGATGCTCCCGCACCCGCCCGAAGGCTCCGAGAACGCGCGCCTCCTGCGCGAGCGTCCGCACGCATCCAAAGGCGAGGCGGCGGTGCTCCTTCTGCGCTACGGCCACCAAGCCCTCGCCGCGGCCCAGGCCTTCGAGACCGCCGGCGTGCCCTTCTGCGTCACGAAGAGCCTGCCCGAAGCCCTTGAGCATCCCCTGGTGCTCATCCCGAGCGACGACCGGCCCATCCGGCCCAGCGAGCACGAGCGCGCCGCGCTCCGGGCGTTCGCGGAGGGCGGCGGGACGCTCGTCCTGCAGCTGCCTCCGGACCGCTTGACCGTCCTCACGGGCGTGAGCGCGGCCAAGCCGCGCCGCAGCCGGCACCGTCTGCTCTTCCGCACCGGGACCGACGAGGGCTTCCGCTACCTCGACCAGCCCGAGGAAAAGGAGATCCTGCTCGCCTCCTACAAGGTCCGCCAGGGCCCCTGGACGCACGGCCTCAGGCTCGCCCCCGGAACCGAGCCCGTCGCCCTGTTCCCGGACGAAGAGGAGACGGCCGTCTCGCGCAAGCGCATCGGCGCCGGGAGGGTCTACACCCTCGGCTTCGACCTCAAGGACGTCCTCCTGCGCCCGCTCGCCCGACGGCACTTCGACGCCGCGCGGGCCGCCCTCCCCAACGGCTTCGAGCCCGCCGCGGACGTGTTCCCGCTCATCCTGCGGGCGTGGTACGAGAAGAGCCGCAGGCCCTGGGCTCGGCTGCGGGCCCTGCCCGGCACGGCCCGGGGCCTGCTCCTCCTCTCGCACCACATCGGCTGGGGCGCCACCCTCAACGCGGCGAAGGCCTTCGCCCTCATCGAGCGGCCGCGGGGCGTCCAGGCGACCTGGTTCGTCGAGACCAAATACGACAAGGACTTTTTATCCGCCCCGATGCTCGGCCCGGCCCTGATCAAAACGCTGAGGGAGCTTGCCGCGGACGGGCACGAACTCGCGAGCCACACCGTCTCCCACGGGCCGGACCTCGCGACTCTGCCCTTCGGGACCGGCCGGGAGACGAAGGAGACCTACCGCCCTCTTCTGAACCGCCGGGGCCGCACGATCGGAGGGAGCCTGATGGGCGAGCTGACGGTGAGCAGGAGCCTCCTATCCGGGTCCACCGGCACGATCGAGGGCTTCCGCTCGGCGTTCCTCTCGGCGGCCGACGACCTCGACGAGGGCCTGCGCCGGGCGGGCTACCGCTATGACTCGAGCTGCACCGCCGGGTCGGCCCTCACCCATTTCCCCTTCCGCATGCCCCTGCGCCGGGTGATGGACCTCCGGTCGGACATCCTGGAGCTGCCGATGTCCTGGCAGGACGAGAACCGGCCCGAGGACCCGGTGGACCCCGAGGCCGTGCTCCAAGCCTTCGCGAAGGTCTCGGCCAACGAGGCGCCCTTCGTGTGGCTGATCCACCCGGCCGGCACCCCGCAGAAGAGGACCGCGCTGACCCACGTCCTGGATCTGCGCCCCAAGGATACCCTGGTCTGGCCGCTGGGCCGAGCGGCCCGGTTCTGGAGAGCCCGATCGGAAGCCCGATTCGCGCTCGAGCCGGACGGCGTCCTCCGGGTCGAAGCCCCCGAAGGAGAGCACGCGCTCTCCTTCGAACTCTCGGACGAGATCCTCTCCTGCGCAGCCGACCCCGGCTTCAAGGTCCAATGCTCCGGCAGGCTCGTCGTCGTCTGGGACACGAAAGGCCGGCCCGTCCGGGTCCGGCTTACTTGGAAGCAGCGCTCCGGGGGTTGAGCTCGTAGAGCGCCGTCTTGCCCATGCCGGGAGAGTCCCACTCCCCCAGAAGCTTGAACCTCGAAGCGAAGCGGCGCATCGTGGCCCGCTCCGCCTCCCCTTCCTCCGGGTACCAGGGCGGCGTCCAGAGGCCGAACCAGCGCACGTTCAGGCTGTCCAGCGTCCCCAGCCAGTCCTCCGCGCTCTCGCCGAAATAGCTGCCCGGATAGGGGTTCTCGCGGTGCAGGACGGGGTGGACCACCGCGCGGGGCGGCATACCGGCCCATGGGAACATCAGCTCGGTGTAGTTGATGGCGACGGCGTCGCCGGGCTTGAGCTTCTCATCGAGCGCGGCCCAAGCCTCGCCCAGGGACTGGAAGCGGATGCGGTAGTACTCCGACGCCGAGATGGAGCCCCGGCTCCGGAGGAGGCGCCACGACTCGAGCAGGGTCTTCTCCTGCCCGAACCAGCCCGCGCAGGCCAGGCAGCCGAAGACGATGGCCGCAGACCAGCCGGCCCGAACGGCCCTCCCCCAGCGCCCGCGCAGGGGCGCCAGGACGAAGGCCGCCGATGCGATCAGCAGGCCCGGGAGGAAAAGGATGTAGCGCGGCTCGCGGGCGGGCTGGAGGGCGAAGAAGGCCGCGAGGCTGGCCGGGAAGAGGAAGAGCACGCCCAGGACGCCCCGGTTGCCCCGCTTCCAGGCCCTCCAGGCCGCCGCCGGGAGCACGGCCCAGGAGGCGGCGAAGAGCGGGCCGAAGCCGTTCTCGGTGCTGAAGGTGACCGACTCCCTGAAGACCTCCCGGAACGGGTACCAGAGCCAATGGAGCGGCGAAGGCACGAACCACTTCTCGACGCTGACCATGAGCTCGCCCGGCGCGATGAGTCCCTGGAACACGGTGAAGCCGGCGGCCTTGAACTCGAAGGGATAGAGCGGGTTCCCCGTGTCCCACCAGTTGTGGAGATAGCTCGTCCCGCCCACGGCTAGCGCGAGCAGGCAGAGCGGCAGAGCCGCGAGAGCCGTCTTCCCGCGGAGGTCGGGCCGCTTCCAGAGCGTCCAGGCCGGGAGCAGGACGAGCGGCGCCTGGAGGTAGGCGGTGGATTTCGTGCCCAGAGCCAGGGCGAAGCCCAGGACGCCCAGGGTCAGATGGTCGAGCCGGCCGGTCCGGTCGAAGAGCAAAGCGCCCGCGGCGGCCGCCAGGTAGAACGCCCCGTAGTACAGGTCCACGTAGGGCAGGCCCGCGTGGATGAGGACGACGGGGACGGCGGCGAAGGAGAGGGCGCAGGCGCCGGCCCAGGAGGCGCCGGCCATGCGCCGCCCGAGCACGAGGCCGCTCGTGAAGAGCACCGGCAGGGCGAGGACCTGCCCCAGCTTGGCCGCGTCCATGCGCCCGCCGTCCAGGAGAGCCAGCCAGGCCGAGAGGATGTCCCCGCCGGGAGCCAGGTAGCGCTGGAAAGAGGGCCAGCCCGCCAGAGAGAAGTCCCCCTGCTGGACCCAGCGGTAGATGATGGGCAGATGGTAGGACAGGCCGTCCCAGGAGTCGGGCGGCGTCTGCCAGGTGAAGTACAGGCGGAAGAGCAGGACCGCGGCCAAGGCCGCCGCCGCCGGCCAGAGCGCCGGAGGGAACAGGACCGACAGGATGCGCGACCTGGGGAGGGGCTTCCCTCCCCGCTGGGAGCCGATCGCCAGAAGGCCGTGCAGGGCGAAAACGGCGGCGGTGGCGCCCAGGACGGGGAGGGGCCGCAGCAGGCCCGCCCAGCCGAGGCCCAGCATCAGGAGCGTCGCTTCCGCGCAGAGGGTCACGGAAGCCGAGAAGGCGGCCTCGATGGGGCGCTGGCGCAGGAGGTCGCGGAACACTCGGTAGGCCGAGACCAGCAGGGCGGCGACCGCGACGAGCGGGAGCATCAGAAGAACAGCTCCCCGAGTCCCCCGAGCAGGCGGAAGTGGAAGAAGGCGTAGGTTAGAAGACCCGCCCAGAACAGCGCGGCGGCCAGGCGGGAGGGAGCCCTCATGTCGAGAGTATAGCGATTCTGGGACCCGTGACCAAAAGTCCCTTGACGCCGCGGGAAAGCCTGTTATAATAAGGAGGCCCCAGGTAGGGGCATTGTTGTTTTTGAGGGTGTGATCATGACTGAAACGTACATGACGCGGGCCGGGCAAGAGAAGCTCCTCAACGACCTCGAAGAACTCAAGAAGAGGAAGGCCATCCTCTCGGTCGAGATCGGGGAAGCCCGCGAGAAAGGGGACCTGCGCGAGAACGCGGAATACCACTCCGCCAAGGAGCGCCTGGCCGAGGTGATGAACCGCATCAGCATCCTCGAGACCAAGCTCTCGGGCGCCCAGATCATCGACAACCTCAAGATCAAGGAGGGCGAGGTGCAGATCGGCGTGCGGGTCACCCTGCTCGACGTCGAGGACAAGGACGAGATGCAGTGGACCCTCGTGGGGCAGGAAGAGTCCGACCCGGCCTCCGGCCTCATCTCCATCTACGCCCCCCTCGCCCAGGGCATCCTCGGCCACAAGGTCGGCGAGGAAGTCTGCGTCGAACTGCCGGTCGGCCCCAAGAAGTTCAAGATCCTCAAGACGGAACCCGCCTTCTGAGCGACGCCCTCTCACAGACGCTCAAGCGCAAGGCCCTGACCTTCGGCGCGGATGCCGTCGGGGTCTGTCCGGCTGCCCTGCCCGCGGAAGTGGAGGGCGGCCCCGAGGCCTTCGAGCGCTGGCTGAAGGCGGAGCGGCACGGCGGCCTCCGCGGCCTGAAGGAAAGCGCCGCCGTCCGCTCGGATATCCGCCGCTGGCACCCTGAAGCCCGCTCGGTCCTCATGCTGGCTTTCTCGTATCCGGCCGGCAGCCTCCGGAACGCCCCCTCGGAAGGCCCCCGCGGGCGCCTGGCCCGCTACTCGGTCGTACAGGAGTACCACGACGAGATCCGCGGACGGCTCAAGCGCCTGCTCGCCTGGTTCACGACGGAAGCCGCTCCGGGCTCTTCCGGGCGGCTATTCGTCGACACGAGCCCGGTCCTCGAGCGCCTCTACGCCCGCCTCGCGGGCCTGGGCTGGGCGGGCAAGAATGCGGTGCTCCTCTCCGAGAGGCTGGGTTCCTATCTATTCCTGGGGGGACTCTCGGTGGACCGGGAACTCGCCCCGGACGCCCCCGCCCAGGACGGCTGCGGGGACTGCGCGCTCTGCCTCGAGGCCTGCCCCGTCTCGGCCTTCGCCGGCCCGCGAGTGCTCGACGCCGGGCGCTGCATCGCCTGCTGGACCATCGAGCGCTCCCGGGAGCCCGTCCCGGAGGCTCTGCGGGAGCGTTTCGGGGACCGCCTGTTCGGCTGCGACGCCTGCCAGGAGGTCTGCCCGCGCAACGCCGGGACGAAGCCCCCCTGCGCCGTCTTCGAACGGCGCCTGCCGCTCTCGGTCCCGCTGGAAAGCCTGCTCTCGGCGGGTCCCGGCGAGTTCAAGGAGCGCTTCCGCGGGACCCCCGTCCTGCGCGCCGGCTGGGAGGGCCTTCTGCGCAGCGCCCTCCTGGCCGCCGGCAACGCCGGCGATCCACGCCTTCGTCCGGCCGTCGAGGCCCTGACCTCCCACCCGGACCCCGTCGTCTCGGAGCAGGCCCGCTGGAGCCTGGCCCGCCTGCCGCGCGCCCCCCGACTTTGATACACTTGCCCGTCATGACGATGAGGCTCTCCCGCCTCCTGTCGGCAGTCCTGTTCGGCGCGCTCCTGCCGACGCTCGGCCTCGCCGCCGACATCGACATCGAGAGCGACGTGCGCCCGCCCGAGCATCTCCCCCCCGGCATGGCCGAGGCCGCCGCCAAGGACCCCTGGCCCATCCGGCTGATGATGCAGCACATCAAGAACGGGATGTTCATCCGCCTGCCGGTCGTGGACACCGACCCCAACCGCGGCGTCACCTACGGCGTGATGCCCATCTGGGTGGTCAAGGAGCCCAAGAGCGACCGCATCAAGCACATCCACGCTCCCTCCCTGACCTACAACGACATCTTCAAGGTTGTCCCGACCTATCGCTACTACCTCTACCCGACCGAGTTCTCCGTTTTGACCGCGCGGGCCTCGGCCTCCATGAAGGAGGACAAGGAGGCGCTCGTGGAGTTCGAGGACATGGACTTCCTGGGCAAGAGGATCGCCGCGGCCTGCAAGTTCCAGTTCAACGTGGACGGCTCGGAGCGCTTCTACGGCGTCGGGCCGGACACCCCCAAGGACGCGGAGTCGAACTACACCCGCAAGACGCTGCAGTATTTCCTGCGCCTGGGGCTCCCCATCTACCGCAACAGCGGCTGGAAGTTCAACCTGGGCCACCACTTCGCGGGAGAGATGCTTAAGGATGGGCCCATCGACGCGCTCCCGGACCTGGCCGCCCGCTTCCCGGAGCACGCCTCCGAGCGCTGGCGCCAGGACGGCGAGCTCGAGCTGTTCATGGACTACGACACGCGCGACGGCGCCGTCACCGCCACCCAGGGAGCCTATTCCAAGATCTTCATCGACAACGCCCAGAAGGCCTTCGGCAGCGAGTACGCCTTCCAGCGCTACGGCTTCGACTCGCGCTATTTCTATAAGCCGGCGCCGGGGTCCCGCTTCGTGACTGCCGGCAGCGTGCGCTACATGCAGCTCATCGGCACGGCGCCCTTCTACCTGATGCCCCAGCTGGGCGGGAAGTACGTGTTCCGCGCCTACGGCACCGGGCGCTACATCGACCGGGGCGTGCTCGCGGCCAACCTGGAGGAGCGCATCAGCGTCTACAAGGTCCCCGTGGCCGGCGTGGTCACCGAGTTCGAGGTGGCCCCGTTCATCGGCCTCGGGAGCGTCTTCACCTCCCCCGGCCACATGGCCGCCCGCTACGCGCGCCCCGTCATCGGCGGAGCCGTCCGGGCGATGGCCCGCCCGCAGGTGGTGGGCTCCATCGACTTCGGCATCGGGCAGGAAGGCCTCGCGATCTTCATGGACATCAACTACCCGTTCTGAACTTGTCGCGGCGGCGGATATCTGTTAAATTAGCAACATGATCATCCCGGGAAAGGGCGACAGGCGCAAGCGCGTCCTCGCCTTCATCCTGGCCGGCGGCAAGGGCCAGCGCCTGGAGCCGCTGACCGTCTACTACCCCAAGCCGGCGGTCGCTTTCGGCGGCGTCTACAAGATCATCGACTTCACGCTCAGCAACTGCCTGAACTCCGATATCCGCAACATCTACGCCCTCGTGCAGTACAAGTCCGCCGAGCTCATCCGGCACCTGCGCGACGGCTGGCAGATGTACTTCTCCACCGCCCGGGGCGAGTACCTCGAGATCATCCCGCCGCAGTACGCCGGCACCGACCAGTCCTACGTGGGGACGGCCGACGCCATCTACCAGAACCTCTACCTCATCGAGCAGGAGCAGCCCGACTACGTCGTCATCCTGGCCGGCGACCACATCTACAAGATGGACTACCGGCGCATGATCGAGACCCACCGCCAGAACGAGGCCGACCTGACCGTCGGCTCGGTCGAGATGCCCCTGCGCGAGAGCATCCACTTCGGCGTCATCCAGGCCGACGCGGAGAACCGCATCGTCGGCTTCCAGGAGAAGCCCAAGGACGCGACGCCCATCCCGGGGAACCCCGAGCACTTCTTCGCCTCCATGGGCATCTACGTGTTCAAGCCCCAGGTCCTCATCGACTTCCTCATGCGCGACGCGGCCGACTCGAGCAGCCACCACGACTTCGGCAAGGACATCATCACCAAGATGGTGGCCTCCCACCGCGTCTTCACCTACAGCTTCATCGACGAGAACCGCAAGACCGCCAAGTACTGGCGCGACGTGGGGACCCTGGACGCCTACTACTACGCGAACATGGACCTCATCGGCGTCGACCCGGTGCTCAACCTCTACGACGCGAGCTGGCCCATCCTCTCGGCCCCGGTCCAGGCCCCGCCGCCCAAGACGGTCTTCCGGGAGAACGGGCGCACCGGCATCGCGGTGGACTCCATGCTCTCGCCGGGCTGCATCGTCAGCGGCGGCCGGGTCATCCACTCCATCCTCTCCCCCTATGTCAACGTCCACAGCTGGGCGCACGTCGAGGACTCCATCCTCTTCGAGCGCGTCGACGTCGCCCGCCATGCGCGCATCCGCCGCGCCATCGTCACCGAGGGCGTGCGCATCCCCGAGGGCGCCGAGATCGGCTACAATCCCGACCGCGACCGCGACCGCTTCATCCTGACCGAGCAAGGGGTCGTGATCGTCCAGAAGGGCGCCAAGATCTGAGGAACAGACGGAGAACGGCCGTGCCCTTTTCAAGGGCACGGCCGTCTTCTTGAGCGGTCGCGGAAGCTACTTCTTCTCTTCGCCCTTCTTCCCTTCCCCCTTCTTCTCCGCGGCCTTTTTTCCGCCCATCTTGCAGGAGCACTTGTGTCCCTTTTTGAACTCCGACTTCTTGGCTTTCTGCTGCTTGCGGAACTCCTGCTTGGCGGCCTTGAGCTCCTTGCCCTTCTTGCCCTTGATGGAGGCTTCGAAGGCTTCCTTGTCCGCCTTCATCTGCTGCTGAAAGGTCTCGCAGTCCGCGCACATCTTGTGCTTCTTATCCATCTTCTGCTCCTGGGCAGCCGCCTGGGGCTCGGCAGGCTTCTGGTCCTGGGCCAGGACGAGGGCGGGGACGAACAGCGCGGCCAGGGCCGCGAGTGCAGCGAGGCGCTTCATCTTCATGGTTTCTTACTCTCCTTGAGCGTCAATACCGATACCACTCTTTCGAGGTGGAATCGGTGTGCGTGCAGTCCACGAAAACGACGGCCTGGCAGGCCTCTTCGCCGCCGCGCAGGTAGCCCCAGCGGCCGGTGTCCTTGAGCTTCGCGCCGTCGAGCTCCGCGCCCGCCTCGCCTGAACGGCAGATCCCGGGAGCATAGGGTTCGGCCTCCGCGGAAGCCGGATGGACGCCGCCGTCCAGGAGCGGAAGGCTCAGCAGGTAGTCCGGCGCGAGCCCCTCGAGCGTCTGGGGCGCGGGCTCCTTGCCCGCAGCGCCCGCGTCCACGGAGTAGCGGAGGAGGGCGATGCGCACGGCTCTCAGATTCAGCCGGGCGGACTCCTCGTCGAAGGCGGCGAAGCCGGGGGCCACGCCTCCGCGCCCGGCGTAGGGGGCGGCGAGCATCACGACGGCCATCCCCCCCACGCCGAGGATGCCTATGACGGAAGCCAGGATCCTGCGCCAAGGCGCGGTCTCCTCCAGGAGGACCACCCGGGTGCCGGCGATCATGTCGTGCAGGGCCCTTTTCTCCGGGGTGAAGGCGGCCATGGCGTAGCCGATGAGCGCCGTGGCGGCGGAGGCGAGGTAGGCGGCCGCGCGGCCGAGGGCTCGGGCGTAGCCCACCCTGGAGCCGTCCGGCCTCACGACGGCGAGGCCGGCGAGCTTCTTGCCCGCCGTCTGCCCCCAGCGTCCGACCAGGAGCGCGTGATAGGCGAAGGGGAACGCCAGGCCGATGGCCTGGAGCAGGGGAGAGGGCAGCCCGAGGAGCGCCAGGAAGCCGTTGAGGACCACGATGCCGCCGACGATGGCGAGCCCGTCCACGGTCAGGGCCCCCGCCCGCACCCAGAAGCCCGCAGGTTTACCCATACCGGTATTTCACCCCGAAGCCGCCCGCGGGCCAGTCGCAGTCGATGTTGTCGAAGGGGCAGAGCATGCGGCAGGCGCCGCACTCGATGCAGTTCTCGTAGGCCACGAGCACCTTCTTCTGCGCCTCCTCCCACTCGTAGACCTTGGCCGGGCAGATCTTCACGCAGGGCTTGTCCTGGCAGCGCTCAACGCAGGGCGCCGCGGGCGAGGCGTCCTTGATGTGGATGTGCGTCTCGGGAGCCTTTTTGTAGTCGAGCAGGCCGAGCTTGGCCTCCACCGTCTCCTTGGGGTGTCCGCTCACAGGGCTTTCCTCAGGGGCCAGAGTTCGCGGGCCATGCGCAGGAGGCCGCGCTCCCGGAGCATCGCCCAGGCGGCCTTCATGTGCTCGCGCTTGGGTTGGCCGTCCACCGTGAAGCGCAGGCGGGCCAGGTCGCAGGCGAGCCTAGGGTAGAACTCCAAAAAGTCGGGCACGGCTTCGATGGCCGCCTCGAGGTCCTGCACCTCCTCGAGATCGGGCATCAGGTAGCAGGCGCGGAGCTTCTCCTCGTAGGTTGAAAGCGCGGCGCGGGAGAAGTCGTTTTTGGCCTTGGCCTCGGCGACGGTCTCTCCGGCGAGCCTCCCCGCGGTCATGGCGAGGTTCGAGCCCTCCCGGAAAGCGGCGTTGACCATCTGCGCGGCGTCGCCGGCCACGAGGAAGCCGTCCCGGGCGAGCGGCGGCATGGAATGGAGCCCGCCCTCCGGGATGAGGTGGGAGGAGTACTCCACGGTCTTCGAGCCCTCGATGAGCTTGCGCACGGCGGGGTGCTTCTTGAGGGCCTCGAGGTGCTCGGAGGGGCGCAGGCCCTTCTTCTGGTAGTCGCTGAGCTTGCAGCCGACGCCGAGCGCGAGCGAGTCCTTGTTGGTGTAGAGGAACGCGTAGCCGAGCATCCCGAGGGAGGTCGAACCGAGGAGCTCCATGACCGCGCCCTCGCCCTTCTCCAGGGCGAAGCGGTCCTCGATCTTCTCGGCGGGGAGCTCGAGCACCTCCTTGGCGCCCAAGGCCACCTCGGAGGGCTTGAGCTCCGGGCGCAGCCCCGCCTTCTGGGCCAGCATGGAGTTGACCCCGTCGCAGGCGAGGACGACCGAGGCGCTGAGCTCGTCGCCCTCGCTGGTCTTGACCCCGACGATCCTCTCCCCGTCCTTGACCACGCCGCGGACGGTCACGCCCGCGTAGAGCTCGGCCCCCGCCTCCTCCGCCTTCTTGGCGTACCAGCGGTCGAAGGGGGTGCGCAGGATGGTGAAGGCGTTGGGGACGCCTTCGAGGAACTTCCTGGAGCGGCAGGCGACCGAGACGAAGGAGTCTTCCGTCGCGAGCACGGCGCGCTGCTCGACGATGGGCCGCTCCACGGGGCAGGCCGCGTCCTTCCAGAACTCCGGGA
>DMEZ01000035.1:126696-126868 GCA_003450735.1 Elusimicrobiota bacterium
GAGCGCGGCGGAAGTCCCGGCGGGGCCGGCGCCCACGACGATGGCGTCGAAATCGGGCATGTCTAGCGGGGTGCGGCGTGGGTGGTCAAGCCGCCGGAGCGTCGGACTTGCCGATGGTCTGCTGGACCTTGGCCAGCAGCTCATCGGTGTTGAAGGGCTTGGTCATGAAGCC
>DMEZ01000055.1:0-30807 GCA_003450735.1 Elusimicrobiota bacterium
GCCCTGGGCGCTCAGGCCGGCCGGCGCGGCGAGCTCTGCGTGGTGTTCCAGACCGACGCCGAGATCGCGGAGCTCAACCGGCGCTTTTTGCGAAAGGACCGGCCGACCGACGTGCTCGCCTTCCGATACGGCGCGTTTGGAGGCGCCGCCGCAGGGGCCGAGGACGAGCCTTTCGGCGACGTCTACATCGGCCTCGGCGCGGCGAAGCGCCAGGCGCGCGAGCTCGGCCACAGCTTCCGCAAGGAGCTCGTCACCCTCGTGGTGCACGGCGTCCTGCACCTGCTGGGCCACGACGACCTCCAACCCGCCGCGAAGAAGAGGATGTTCAAAGCCCAGGACAGACTGGTGAAGCGGCTGCTGCCTCATGAAGAGGCATAAGCCGGCTCCTGAAGCCTTCGAGCTGGAAAAGGGGATCCACTGGGTCTTGTGGATCTTCCTGTTCGTCTCTCTCGCCGTGGTCCCCGACCAGAAGATCCTCCGCTACAAGATGCTCTTCGTCGAAGCAGGCGTCTGGGCCCTCCTCGCCGCCGCCGCCGTCTCCTGGCTGGCCCGCGCCGACGCGAGGCTGACGCGGACGGCGCTCGACGCCCCGGTAGCGCTCTACGCGCTGGGCGGCCTGCTCTTCTACCTGCTCTCGCCCGAGCGCGCCGTCTCGCGGCTCGAGCTCAACCGCATCCTGTTCTCCGCCGCGGCCTTCTTCGCCGCCGCCTGGAGCTGGCCCAAGCTGAGGAGCACCCGGGCGGCCCTGGCCCTGTTCGTCTGGCCCGCGGCGGCGCTCGCCTTCTACTCTTTGCTCCAGCTCAAGGGCGGGGTGGGGCCGCTGGACGTCCCGAAGCTCGACCGCCCCATCGCGACCTTCGGCAACCCGATCTTCCTGGCCGCGTACTTCGCCGCGGCCCTGCCTCCCGCCCTGGCCCTGGCTTTCGCCGACGACCTGAAGGCTCCCCGCAAGCTCTACGCCATCCCGGCCTCCCTGCTTCTGGCCGGGCTCTGGGCCGCCCAGTCGCGCGCCGCCTTCGCCGGACTGGCCTTCGCCGCCCTGCCGGCCGCCCTGCTCTTCCTGCGCGGCAAAACCCGCTGGGCCGCCCTGGCCGGCTGGGCCGCGGCGCTGGGCCTGGCCCTGTGGCACTTCAAGGGGCGGCAGTGGACGCACGGGCTCATCTGGAAGGACTCGCTCTCCCTGTGGCTCGCGCACCCGTGGCTGGGCTGCGGCCTGGGCCGCTTCCACGTGGAGTTCCCCGCCTTCGCCTCGGAAGCCCTGAAATCCCTCTGGCCCCAGCAGAAGGTGATCATCAACTTCGCCCACAACGAGTACCTGCAGGTCCTGGCCGAGACCGGCGTGGCGGGGCTCGCCCTGTTCCTGGCCGTCCCGCTCCTGGCCGTGCGCTGGGCGTTCCTGCGCCTGCGGGAGGCCCCCCTGCTGGCCGGCCCATTCCTCTCGGCCGCGGCCCTCTTCGCGATGGCCTTCTTCTCGCCCGACCTGCGCTTCGGCGTCTCCTCCTTCATCGCCTTCGCCTTCCTGGGCGTCTGCGCCTCCTGCGCGGGCGGTTCGGAGCGCCCCTTCCCCCCTTTCCCGGGCCGCGCCTCCCTGGCCCTCCTGCTCGGAGCGTTCCTCTCCGTCTGGGGCTCCCTGGCCGCCCAACCCATCCTGGCCCAGCGCCGCCTGGCCGCCGAGCCGGCCTTCCACACCCAGCGCTCCCCCGAGACGCAGAAGCTGCTCGACGACATGGAGGCGAAGCTGAAGGCTGCGCCCGAGGACGGCGACCTAGCCGAGAACCTGGCCTATCTCTACGCCAAGGAGAAGGAATGGGGCAAGGCGACCGAGCTCTTCGAGCTGGCCGCGCGCCTTCTGCCGGGCCGGCCGGGGCCGCTCAACAACCTGGGGAACATCCACTACTCGCTGGGCCGGCGCGAGGAAGCCCTCGCCTACTGGCAGCGCTCGCTCAAGGCGGCCCCGGGGCAGGTGGACGCGCACCTGAACCTGGGCAAGACGCTCTACGAGATGGGCCGCTTGAAGGAGTCGGCGGAGCATCTTCAGGCCGCGCTCAGGCGCGACCCGAAGAACGAGAAGGCGCAGATCCTTCTCAAGAAGATGATCGAATAGGAGAGACCATGACCATCACGATCGGACGGCGCGGCATCGTCCTCGGGGCGTTCCTGCTCGCCTGCGGCTTCGCCCTGGGCTGGGTAGGCGGCAACGCGAGCTCAGGCGCCTTCGTCGCCATGGAGGCCCAGCAGGAGGAGCTGGACTTCGGCCAGAGCCCGACGACGACGGTGAACCGGCGGCAGGTGCTGGTCCCCAACGACTACGGCAACCTCTTCGCCATCACGGGCCGCTCCGGCGGAGCGACCTTGTGGTATCAGTCGGGCGACGCCGTGCGCAACGTGGCGCTCGACGACGACGTCTTCGTGGTCAAGCGGCAGGGCTCCATCAAGAGCATCCGGTGAGCGGGCTCGCCCAGCTCCCCGGCTTCCTCCAGCGCCAGCGCTGGTACGCGGGCAAGGCGCGCCGGCTGCGCTCCGCGGACTTCGAGGATGCCGGGGCGCTGGGCTACACCCTGCTCGCGCTGGTGCGCACGCGCTACTCGGACGGACGCGCGGAGAGGTACTTCGTCCCGTTGAGCTACCCGAGCCGCGAGCTGAGCGACGCGGGCACGAGCCCGGCCTTCGGAGGGGCCCTGCTGGCCTTCCTGCGCTCGGGGGGCTCGCTCAAGACGCGCTTCGGGAGCATCCGGGCCTTCAAGCTGCGCGAGCTCAGGCACCTGCCCTGCGAGCCGCTCCAGCGCGAGCAGAGCAACACCTCCTTCGTCTACGGCGGGAAGCTGATCCTGAAGCTGTTCCGCCGCCCGTCCTTCGAGCCGAACCCGGAGCTGGAGCTGGGCCGCTGGCTCACGGAGCGGAAGTTCGCCGGGACGCCGGCTTTGGCGGGCTGGCTGGAATACCGCCGGGGCTCCCAGACGATGACGCTGGGCGTCCTGCAGGAGCTGGTGCGGGGCGGCTGGGACTTCTGCTGTCTTTCAAGGAAGCTCCTCAAGAGCCGTTCGAAGGAGTACCCCAAGCTCGCCGCGCGGCTGGGCAGGGAGACGGCCGACCTGCACCGGGCTCTCTCGGGGCTGGGCTCGCGCACGCTGGGGCGCTTGGACCTGCTGGCGATGCGCCGCTCCATGCGAGCGATGGCCCGCAAAGCCCTCGCTTTGCATCCGGCGAAGAAAGTCGTTTCCCGCGAGCGGGAGATCCTGGCCTGCTTCGATGCCCTGCTTTCCCTCAAGGACGCGGGGAAGGCGATCCGCTGTCACGGCGACCTGCACCTGGGGCAGGTCCTGCATACGAAGGAGCGGTTCTATTTCATCGACTTCGAAGGCGAGCCGATGCGCTCGCCCGCCGAGCGGAGCATGAGAAGGACCCCGCTCTACGACGTCGCGGGGATGCTGCGCTCCTTCGACTACGCGGCCTCGGCGATGAAGCGCTCTCCGAAGGCGGCGCAGGACGCCTACCTGGACGCCTACCTGTCGCGCATGAAGGGGACGGGCCTTTTGCCGAAGGACCCGCGGCCCCTGCTCAAGACCCTGATGATGGAGAAGGCCCTCTACGAGCTGGACTACGAGCTCAACAACCGCCCGTCCTGGGCGAACATCCCCGCCGAGGGGATCCTGCGGGTGCTGGACTCAAGCTCCAGGCTTTAAGAAGCGACCCAGGAAGAGGATCGAGCCGCTGCGGTCGTCCCTGATCAGGAAGAGGAAGGGGTGGTCCGCGCGGAACTCGGGCACGGGCGGGGGCATGGACGCCGCCCCGACCATGCCGACGGCGGTGGCGGCGGCGGCCTCGGTGCCCTCCTCGTTGACCTCCACGAAGGCCTTGTGCAGGACGACGTCGATGCTGAGCTGGTCCTTGGCGGGGTCGATGATGCCTGAGAAGTCGGCGCAGGGCGCGCCGAGCCCGCAGCGGGTGAAGGCGAGGGGCATGCCCATGGCCTTGAGGGTGTCGGTCAGGCTGTAGTCGGTCTCGAGCTTGAACTTGGGGAAGGTGACGACGACCTCGCCCTCCGAGAGGGAGGCGACCCAGGCGTCGAGCTTCTCCTTCGTGAGGGCGGCCTCGAGGGCGGGGAGGCCGTCCTTGGCTTTGGGGAGGAGGACGACCATGGAGAGCTCCTTCCCTTTATACGGCATGCCGAGGACTTGGAGCTCGGGGGCTTCGGCGTAGCGATAGTCGCCCTTGCGGTTCATGAGGGGGACGCTCTTCTGGCCGCCGCCGAAGAAGAAGGGCTCGTCGCGGGTGGCGGACTTGTCGAACTCGTCGAGCCAGTTCCCCTTGAAGTAGACGGCGTTGGTGAGGACGAGGCGCAGGGCGCCGGCGAACATGGCAGGGGAGACGATGCTCTTGATCTTGTCGTTGGTGCGAGCGGCCACCCAGGCGTTGACCTTGTCGCTGGAGCCTTGGGGGTCCTTGAAGTCGAGGGGCGTGAGGGAGGCGCCGAAGCTCTTGCCGAGCAGGGCGAGGTAGGACTCCTCGAAGGCGTACCCTGCGCGCCCCCAGAGGGCATTGGCGACGGAGAGGGCGTAGGGTTTGCCGGGCGCGTTGGCCAGGCGGGTCTGGTCGGCGTAGGCGGCGTGGAGGGCATCGTCCTGCAGGGTGAGGCGCAGCGCCTTGCGCATCTCGGAGGCGGTGTCGCTGCGGGCGCCGGCGTAGACCATGGCGAGGGCGCTGGAGAGGCTGTAGGGCGAGAAGAAGAGGTTGCCCTCCCGGGTCCTGAGCTTCTGGTAGAGGTCGAGGGCGAAGGCATTCTGATCGGGGACGAGGAGATGGACATCGGAGATGTAGGCGCCGAACGCGGGGAGGTCGGAGTCGCTCATGGGGAGGGCGGGGTCGGAAGCGGGAGGCGGGGTGGGCCGCTGAAGCCAGACGGCGAAGGCCGCGAGAGCGAGGAACGCGACGGCGGGCAGGAGGTACTTTTTCATATGGGGCCTCTGATGTTGGACACATGGTACATCCTTTTCGTTCGCCGTCTCTCCAAAATATGCCACACTCAAGGGGCAGGCTTATCCGCACCGCCCCCAGGAGACCTGGATGAAGCAATGTGAAGCGAAGACCCCGGCCACGACCTACACCTCGGCGCATCGCTGCCTGAAGAAGCACGGGGTGAAGAAGTCGGGGAGCCGGAACCTCTGCAGCCACCACCGGGAGATGGCGGCGCGCAAGGCGCAGGGGTGAGTTTCGCCGGCCGCCTGGCCTACCTGCTGGCGGCTCTCCCGTTCCTCGCTGACTTCCTGGAGTCCGGCCGTTGGGCGACGAGCCCCTTGTCGCTGGCCATCAACGCCGGCCTGAGCGTCCTGATCCTCGTCATCATCGCCCTGCTGCGCCAAGCCCGTACGCAGGAGCGCCGCATCAACAGCCTGCGCAAGCTGATGAACCAGGCCATCATCCACGACCTGAAGAACCCGATGACCTCCATCATGGGCTGCCTGTCCTGCCTGATCAACGATTCGCCCGCCCCCGCGGTGCAGGATCGGCTCCTGCGGATCGCCCTTCACAGCTGCCGGTCGCAGATGGCTCTATTGGAGACGCTCGTGGACACGACCCGCATAGAGCAGGGAGAGCTGAAGGCGCGCAGGGCCCCGCTGGTCATCCGGGAGGTGATCCACGACATCCTCGAGGACGCGAAGGGGGCGGCGGCGCACCTGGACGTGACCCTGAAGGAGTCGGTCGCCACCGACGTGCCGGCCGAGCTGAACGCCGACGCGGAGTTCCTGCGCCGGATCCTGGCCAACCTCCTGCACAACGCCTTGAAGTACACCCCGGCCGGCGGGAGCGTCTCTTTGGACATCCGCCTGGAAGGCGACGCCCTGCGCTTCTCGGTCAAGGACACGGGGATCGGGATCTCGCCCAAGCACGTGGAACGGCTCTTCGACAAGTATTACCGGGTGGAGGGCAGCGACCAGAGCACGCGCCGCGGGAGCGGGCTGGGCCTGTATTTCTGCCGGCTCGCCGTGGAGGCGCACGGGGGGACGATCCGAGTGAGCAGCGCGGCCGACCAGGGGACGACGGTGGTGTTCGACATCCCGAAAGCCGTCAAAGAGGACCGAGGATCATGAGCGAAGCCGGACGCCGGGACCTGCTGGTGGTGGATGACGACAGCATCATACGGACGTTGCTGGCGGCCGCCCTGGGAGGACACTACGACGTCGTGTGCGTTCCCAACGGGGCGGGAGTGCCGGCGCTGATGGCGGAGCGCAAGCCGGATCTGGTGGTGCTGGACATCAACGTGCCTGGGAGCGAGGGATACGCGCTCTGCGCGGGGGTGCGGGACCAGGCGACGCTGCAGAAGGTGCCGATCCTGTTCATGAGCGTGTGCCATGATGACGAGAATTTCTTCGCAAGCCTGAAGACGGGCGGGAACGGCTTCATCCAGAAGCCCTTCGAGATGCCGGCGCTGAAAGGGCGCATCGAGGGGATGCTGAGATCTTGAGGGTGAGGCTGCGGGCGGCGAAGGCGCAGCTTCGGCCGGCGGCGGGGAGAGCACCCATGCATTTTGGTGCTTTCAAAAATATGAGCCCCGCCTCATAAATCGGGGTGGTTTTATGAGCCCGGCATCATATTCTGCCGTGGGCTTGAAATGAGACTATGCTCCGGCGGACTGCGTGCTCATTGAATCAAGGACTACGACTTCGGAAAAGCGTGCATGGAACTGCTCCCGATTCCTGTCGCGGGCGAACTTCGCGATTTCCGCAGACAGCGCCTGGATCCTCCCGTTCATGGCCGGCCTTTTAATACCCCGTCGGCGAGAAGTGCATGAAATCCTTCTGCCGTCCCTCGATCTTCCCGCCCCACTCGAACCCCGCGGCCTTCAGCTCCGCCAGCGCCGGGCTCTCCTTCGTCAACGACAGCGGGTCCGCCCCCGGCCGATACTTCCCGCCTTTTCGCAGCCTGCACTTCGGCCCCCACGAGATGCAGTTCTCGTAGAGGCCGTTGTGCTCCTCGTTCAAGTCCACCGCCGTCCCGAACGCGTGATTCGACAGCTCCGTCCTGTTCCCATCCTTATCAGCGGCGCCCTTGCTCATCTGCGCCCGATACCCCAGCACCGACACGATCTTCTGCCCCTTCGCGAGCGCCGCCTCCAGCGCCTTCCTCACCGGCTCCGCCGCCTTTTTGCACGCCTGGAACTTCAAGCCGTTCGACAAAACCACTTCCTGCTGGTCCTCCACGCACGGCGTGCACCCCAGCGGCCCCTTCTCCGAGGGCGTCAACTCGCCGTACGCCTTCGACACCGTCTTTCTGATCAAGGACTTCTTCGCCTTCACGTTCCAGACCGTATAGGTGTAGCTGCACTTAGGCGCCGCCGCCTGCTCCGCCGGGACCGCCAGCGCCGCCGCCAGTAATAGGATCATCAATACCTCGGCTTCAGCCGCGCGAGCTGAGCCTCGAACCTCTGCTTGAACGCCGGATTCAGCACGTCCGCGCAGACCGCGTAGCGCACCAGCGGCCTCGGCCCCGACAGCGCCGGCCCCGTGAAATGCACCCCCACGATCCCCGTCTCCTCGATGACCAGCCTATTGAACGCCTCGTGCCGCGGCATCTCCTTCGTCCGCGCATCCGACGCCAGGTCCACCCCGAACACCTGCCGGGGAACGTCCCACAGAGTGAAGAACCCCGCGTCCGTCTCGCAGGCCTGCCTCATCCCCGCGCGCTTGAAGGCCGGGATGACGTAATCCAGCCGCTCCCGATACATCCCCCGCAGGCCCTCCAGCACCCTTTGCGCCGCAGGACCCGCTTCAAAGAACTTGCCGTACGCCGCCATCACGGAGGGTACCGGCCCCGAGTCTGAGTTCCCGTTGATCAAGGTGAAATCCTCGATGAAGTCCTTCGACCCCACGATGGCCCCCAGCCGGGCCCCCGGGTCGCTGAACGACTTGCTCACGGAGTACATCTCCGCCCACTCCAGCTTCGGAGCGTCCTTCGCCACCAGGGCCAGCGCGCAGTGCGTCCCCGCGGCCAGACCGCAGTACGCCCCGTCGTTGACCAGCCGGCAATCGGACTCGATGCAGAACGAGATCAGCTCGCGCCACTCATCCGGCGTCGCTCCCACCGCGGCCGGGTTCCCAGGCCGGATGACGAACACCAGGTCCGGCTTCTCCACCTTCGCCTCGGCCAGCGACGAGCGCAGGCGCTTCACGTTCAGCCGCATCCCGTCCTCGCTCATCAGCGGCCACACCACCCGCTTCGAGCCCAGATAGCTCGAGCCCCAGGTGCCCGCCACGTCGTAGGCCGGCAGGTTCGAGGCGAACACGAACTGCTCCCGCCTCGAGTGCAGGCCGCAGGCCAGCGGGACCAGCGCCGTCGCCGTCTTGATGCCCGGGATCGGGATCGCGCGCAGGTGCGGGTGGTCGCCCAAGCGCACGCCCGAGTGCAGCTCGACCATCCCCTCCACGAAGCGGTGCAGGTTGTTCTCTTCCGCGTAGGTGTGATAATCGAAGCCCGGGTCGCTGGCGAAGCGCGCCTGGAGCTTCAAGATCTGCTCATCCGGCACCGTATCCGGATTGCCCAGCGAAAGGTTCAGAGGCTCCAGCCCCGTCTTCTGCGTGTACTCCCGGCAGAGGATGTAGACCAGCTGGAACAGGTTGATGCCCGAGGCAGGTATCCGTCGCATGGGCATAGGTTGGCAAACTCACGCAGGAGAGTCAATCAAGGCCGGCTTGAACGGCCTCCCAGACCGTGATATAGTCCGTTGAAGCCGCATCCCCCAGGAGACCGCTCATGCCGAAAGCCCTGCTCCTCCTCGCCGCCCTCCTCCCCTTCTCCAGCGCCCAGGCCCAGGACCTGCGCATCGTCAGCGTCTCCCCTTCAGGGAACATCGCCAACCGGAACGACGCCAAGGCCATCACCGTCGTCTTCAACCAGCCCATGGTCCCCCTCATCGAGGCCGAGCAGGCCGCGGAGCTCTGCCCCATCGAGTTCAAGCCCAAGATCGAGGGACGCTGCCGCTGGCAGGGCACCAACGTCCTCTCCTACGAGCCCGAGGAGCCCCTCCCCCCCGCCAGCCGCTACAGGGCCCTCGTCCCCGCCGGGACCCGGTCCCTCGTTTCCGGCGCCCAGCTCGAGCAGGGCCACAGCTGGTACTTCGAGACCGTCCTCCCCGACCTCAAGGACAGCCGCCCGCGCCACGGCGACCACTGGATCCACCTCGACGGGCTCCTCTTCGTCCACTTCAACCTCCCCATGGACCCCAAGAAGGCCCAGCCCTACCTCGAGCTCCACGAGTATGTGCTCGAGGGCCCCTACACGGAGAAGATCCCCCTCGCCGCCCGCCGCCCCACCCAGGACGAGCTCAAGAGCGCCTGGGGCTACTACGGGTCATGGGACGGGGCTCCCAGCACCGCCACCGTGCTCATCCTCAAGCCCTCCCGCCGGCTCAAGCCCGACCACGCCTACCGCCTGCGCCTGAAGGAAGACCTCCCGTCCGAAGCGGGGACCCTCGGCTTCGCGCACGAGCGCGAGGTCTATTTCGAGACCTACTACACCTTCTCCCATCTCGGCGTCTCCATGCCGAACTGCCTGCCCGGCGCCCCTACTCTCGCCTTCTCCAACCCCGTGCGCTACGAGGACCTCCTGGCCCACCTCCGCATCGAGCCCGCCCTCAAGCTCCCCGAGCCCGACACCTGGCGCAAGAACCACACCGGCTCCCAGGACGCCGGCAAGCGCACCGTCACGCACGAGCTCGGCGGCGCCGAGGTCCAGCCCGGCACCCACTACACCCTGCGCATCTCGGGCGGGCTCAAGGACGCCTTCGGCAACCTCCTCGGCGCGGACGCGCAGGCCGGCTTCTTCGCGGGCGACTACTGCCCCAGCTTCACCATGGCCGACTCCGTGGGCGTGCTCGAGAGCTACCTCCCCAACCTCCACCCCGCCGCGTCGGTCAACGCCGGCATGGTCCCCGTCGAGATGCTCACTCTCGCGCCGGAGGACATCATCCCCTTCTTCAACAACCTCAAGTGGGGCATGGACGAGCGCTCCCAGCTCCCCGTCTGGGCCTACCGCGAGAACCTCGTCCCCAACCTCCAGCGCAACAAGAAGGTCCGCTTCGGCATCGACCTGCGCAAGGCCCTCAGCCGCCGCAAGTCCGGCTTCGTCTTCCTCCAGGCGCAGGACCCAGAGCAGCGCTGGCACAAGGCCCTCGTCAACGTCACCAAACTCAACCTCACCGTCAAGACCTCGCCGGACGTCACCCTCGTCTGGGCCACCTTCCTGAGGAACGGCAACCCGGCCAAGGGGGTCCAGCTCGAGATCCGCGACGAGGACAACCGCGTCCTGCGCACCGGCGTCACCGACGCCAACGGCCTCTTCCTCGCCCCCGGCTGGAGAGGGCTGGGCATCACCGACTGGAAGCGCTGGAGCCGGCCCAAGCTCTGGGTGTTCGGCAAGCTCAACGACGAGACCACCGGCATCACCACCGCCTGGAAAGGCGGGCTGGACAACTGGCGCTTCAACGTCGCCTACGACGACACCCCGCGCCCGTACCGGCACGAGGGCCTGGTCTTCACCGAGCGCGGGGTCTACCGCCCCGGCGAGACCGTCCTGGCCAAGGGCATCCTGCGCGAGCTCGTCAACGGCGACTGGGAGCCCACCACCCTCAAGCGCGTGCGCGTCACGCTCAAGGACGCCCGCGGGACCGAGGTCTTCGCCTCCACCCTGCCCGTCTCGGCCCTCTCCGCGTTCGATTTCTCCGTGCCCACCAAGCCCAACGCCGCCACCGGCACCTGGGAGCTCTCGGTCACCGACGATGAGCTGCCCCCGGCCCCGGAGGTCGTGCAGGTCGTCTCGGAGAGCGCGGACGAGGAGGAGGCCCCCTCGGCGCCCCCGAGCGGCGAGCGCAAGCTCTCGCTCGAAGCCTCCTTCCGGGTCGAGGCCTTCAAGCCCGCCTCCTTCGAGGTCAAGGCCCGCTCCGCCAAGGACGAGTATCTGGCCGGCGAGGAGTTCGAGGCCGTCGTGGACGGGTGGTACCTCTTCGGCGCGCCCATGGCCGGGGCCCCCTACGAGGTCAAGCTCCGCCTCGAGCCCGGCGGCTTCGCCCCGCCCGGCTGGGACGGCTACGCCTTCGGGGCCGGCTGGTGGGAGGAAGGCGTCGTCCATTACGAAGGCCGCCTCCTCGCCTCCGCCACCGGCGAGCTCGACGAGCAGGGCAAGGCTTCCTTCAGCGCCCTCCTCGACCCCGGCACGGCCGAGCGCCCCCTGGGCGCCTACCTCGAGGCCAGCGCCGCGAGCCCCGAGCGCCAGCGCCTCTTCGGCCGCGCGAGCGCCGTGGTGCACCGCGCGAACCTCTACCTCGGCATCAAGCCCCGCAAGACCTTCCTGGACAAGGGCCAGACCTACGCGGCCGACGTCGCCGCCGTGCGCCCCGACGGCTCGCCCGCCGAGGGGCTGATCGTGGAGGGCAAGCTGGTGCGCCGCGACTGGCTCAGCGTGCAGAAGGCCGGGCTCGGCGGGAGGCTCGAGTGGGTCACCGAGCGCCGCGACGTCGAGGTCGCGACCTTCTCATTCCAGACCGCCAAAACCACCGTCTCCTGGTCCCACCCCGTCGAGAAGGTCGGCCTCCACTACCTCACCGTGCGGGCCAAGGACGAGCAGGGCCGCCCGGCGCGGGCGGGCGACTCCTTCTACGTCATCGGCAAGGGCGAGGCCTGGTGGGAGCGCAGCGACAACGACGTCGTCGAACTCATCGCCGACAAGAAGCTCTACAAGCCGGGCGACACGGCCAAGATCCTGGTCAAGTCGCCCTACGAGCGCGCCCGCGCCCTCGTCACGGTCGAGCGCGAGAAGGTGCTCTCCAAGCAGGTCGTCTGGCTCGAGGGCGGGGCCAGCTTCATCGAGGTCCCCCTCCTCGCCCAGCACGTCCCCAACGTCTACGTGGGCGTCATCCTGCTCCAGGGCCGGAGCGGCCTGGACAAGTTCTCGGCCGAGGGCGCCGACGCGGCCAAGCCCCAGGCCAAGTACGGGTACGCCGCCCTCTCGGTCGACCCCGGCGGCCGGCGCCTGGCCGTCTCGCTCAAGACCGATTCAGGCGAGTACCGCCCGCGCGGCAAGGTCCAGGCACACATCACGGTCAAGGACGAGAAGGGCCGCCCGGTCGAATCCGAAGCCGCCGTGTTCGCCGTGGACGAGGGTGTGCTCGCCCTCACCGGCTACGGCACCCCCGACGCCTTCGGGGCCTTCTACGGGCCGCGCCCGCTCCTGGTCGACACGGTGAGTTTGATCCAGTACGTCATCGGCCAGCGCAGCTTCGGCGAGAAGGGCGAGGTCCGGGGCGGCGGCGGCGGCATGGCGGGCCTCGAGGGCATCGACCTGCGCTCGCGCTTCGTGCCCACCGCCTTCTGGAGCCCCTCGGTCCTGACGGGCAAGGACGGCCGGGCCAAGCTCTCTTTCGAGCTCCCCGACAACCTCTCCCGCTTCCGCCTCATGGCGGTGGCCCAGTCCGGGCGCCTGTTCGGCTCGGGCGAGTCGCGCCTCACGGTCAAGAAGCCGCTGCTGCTCAAGCCCAGCCTGCCGCGCTTCGCGCGCCTGGGCGACGCGTTCCAGGGAGGGGTCGTGGTGCACAACTACACCGGCTCCTCCGCCACCGTCCAGGTCGGCCTCAGCCTCAAGGGCTCGGGCGTCACGGCGGAGGAGCCTCTCCTCAAGGAGGTCGCCGTCGCCTCCGGGCGCGCGGTCGAAGTGCTCTGGCCCATGAAGGCCCAGGGCTTGGGCGAGGCGGCGTTCGAATTCAGAGCCAAGGCGGGGAAAGAGACCGACGGCCTCGAGTGGAAGCTCCAGGTCTCCCTGCCCGCCAAGCTCGAGAGCGCGGCCACCGCCGGCGCCACCGAAGGCCGGGCGGAGGAGAAGGTCGGCGTGCCCAGGACCTCTCGGCTCGACCTGGGCGGCCTCGAGGTCAGCCTCTCGCCCACCGCCATGGCCGGCCTGCAGGAAGGCGCCAAGTTCCTGCTCGAGTACCCCTACGGCTGCCTGGAGCAGAAACTCTCGCGCGCCTTCCCGGTGCTCGTGGGCGCGGACCTCGTCTCGACCTTCGGCTTGGGCGACCTCGCCGGGCTCAAGAAGAAGACCCAGGAGGTCTTCGAGGGCCTCGCGCAGTTCCAGCACGGCTCCGGGGGCTTCGGCTACTGGCCCTCGCCCGAGAATCCCGACCCCTGGATCACCGCCTACGCCCTGCACGCCGCGGCCCTCGCCAAGAGGGAGGGCTACGATGTGGATGAGGCGACCCTCGGAAAAGCGCTCACCTGGCTGAGGAGCTTCCTCTACGGCCAGCGCACGCACTGGGCGTATCCCTACAACCAGAGCGAGGACTACGCCAGCCGCGCCTACGCGCTCTACGCGCTGGCTTTGCACGGCCAGCGCGAGGACGGCGCGCTCTCGAACCTCTTCGAGCGGCGCGACCAGCTCCCGCTCACGGGCAAGGCGTACCTGCTCAAGGCGGCCACCCTGCTCAACTCGGGCCCCGAGATCGCCCAGACGCTCTCCGGCGAGCTGCTCAACACGGCCAAGTACTCGCCGACGACCATGCACTTCGAGTCCAAGGAGGAGTGCCCCTGGACGCACGAGTCGAGCGCCAAGACCACGGCTCTCGTCCTCCAGGCCCTGCTCGAGGCCCAGGGCGGCTTCCCGGCCGACGACAAGGCCGTGCGCTGGCTGATGGAGGAGCGCAAGGCCCTGGGCCGCTGGCGCACCACCCAGGAGAACTCGGCCGTGCTCTACGCCCTGCAGGACTACTACCGGCGCTACGAGAAGGAAGCGCCGGACTTCACGGCTCGGGCCAGGCTGGCCGGCCAGGAGTGGGCGGAGACCTTCGCCGGACGCTCGCTCGCCGCTCGCAGGAAGAGCTTCGGGCTCGAGGCGCTCAAGGCGGAGGGCGGCAAGGCCGTGCTCTCCAAGGAGGGCGCGGGACGGCTCTACTACGTCCTGCGCCTGAGCTGGCTGCCCGAGACGGAGAAGGCCCGGAGCGAGGGCTTCACGGTCGAGAAGAAGATCGAGCCGCTCAAGGGGCCCGCCCTCGGGTCCTTCCCTCCCGGGTCCCGCGCGGTCGTGACCCTGAAGGTCAAGACGCCGCAGGACCGCACCTTCGTCGCGATCGACGACCCCCTGCCGGCCGGCTTCGAGATCGTGGACGCGAGCTTCTCGACCGAGAGCGGCGAGGACGCGCGCGCCCTCGCCCAGAAGGGCGGCCAGGAGTGGTGGGGCGGCTTCCACCGCGCCGAGAACTACGACGACCGCATCCAGATCTTCGCGGACTACCTGACCCAGGGGGAGCACAGCTACTCCTACCTGGTGCAGGCCACCACGCCGGGGCTCTACCGCATGCCCGCGACCCGCGTCGAGCAGATGTACCAGCCCGAGGTGTTCGCCCTCACCGCGGGCGGGGAGGTGGTCGTCGGGAGATGACCGCCCTCCTGCTGGCCCTCTCGCTCGCGGCCCAGGCCGAAGCCGGCTCCACCCGGATCTTCGACCGCCACGGCGTCCTGCTCCAGGAGCTCTCCCCCGAGGGCGAGAGCCGCCGGGAGGCGCGCCTCGAGGAGGTCTCGCCCTGGGTCCTGCTGGCCACGCTCGCGGCCGAGGACCGCCGCTTCTTCGAGCACGGCGCGCTCGATCCCCTGGCCATCGCGCGGGCGCTCTGGCAGAACCTGCGCACGGGCCGCGTGGTCTCGGGGGCCTCGACTTTGACCCAGCAGCTGGCCCGGGCCGAGCGCCCCCGGCCCCGGGGCTGGACCGCCAAAGCGCGGGAGGCTCTCTCAGCCGTCGCGCTCGAGAGCCGGCTCGAGAAGCGGGAGATCCTGGAGCGCTACCTGAACCTCGTCTCCTACGGCAACCGGGCCGTGGGCATCGAGGCCGCCAGCCGCCTCTACCTCGGCAAGCCCGCCGCGAGCCTCTCGCTCGCCGAAGCCGCCTACCTCTGCGCCATCCCCCGCTCGCCCGGGACGGTGAACCCCTACCGCAACGAGGCCAAACTCCGGCGGCGCCAGCGCGAGATCCTGGAGCGCATGCGCCGCTGGGGCTGGGCGGAGGAGGACGCGGCCGCCCTGGCGCTCAAGGAGCCGCTCCAGGTTCTGGCCCGCCGGAACGCCGCGCTCGCCCCCCACTTCGCCCTGGCCGTGCGGCGCACGTCTTCCTCAGGGGATATCCGCACGACCCTGGATCCGACCCTGCAGGCCGCGGCCGCGGACGCCCTGCGCGCGCACCTCGCGGGCCTGCGGGGCCACCGCGTCGGCAACGGCGCCCTCCTCCTCCTCGACAACCGCACCCGCGAGGTGCTCGCCTGGGTGGGCTCGGCCGACTTCGCCGACGAGGAGCGCGGCGGCCAGAACGACGGCGTGCTCGCCCTGCGCCAGCCCGGCTCCGCCCTCAAGCCCTTCGTCTACGGCCTGGCCCTCTCGAAAGGCTGGACGCCCTCGACCCTCGTCCCGGACCTGCCCGCCCAGACCCCCGACCGCTTCAGCCCGCGCAACTACGACGGGAAGTTCCACGGCCTGGTGCGCCTGCGCGAGGCCCTGGCCTGCTCCTACAACGCGGCGGCTATCGCGCTGGCCGACAAGCTGGGTGCGCACGCCATCCTCTCGGCCCTGCGCCAGGCCGGCTTCCGCTCGCTCGACAAGCCGGCCGAACACTATGGCCTCGCTCTGGCTTTGGGCGACGGCGAGGTGAGTTTGGCCGAGCTGGCCAACGCCTACGCCACCCTCGGCTCGGGAGGAGTCTGGAAGCCCCTGCGCCTGGTCGCGGGCGCAGGCCCCGAGGAGCCGCCGCGCCGGCTCTTCTCGCCCCAGACCGCCTACCTGCTCTCGCGCATCCTATCGGACAACACGGCGCGCGCCCCCGCCTTCGGCTTCTTCTCCCCCTTCAACGCCCCCTTCCCTCTCGCGGCCAAGACGGGGACGACCAAGGACTACCGCGACAACTGGGCCGTCGGCTTCACCCCCGAGTGGACGGCGGCGGTCTGGGTGGGCAACTTCGACGGCAAACCCATGGCCAAGGTGTCGGGCATCAGCGGGGCGGGGCCCATCCTGCGCGACGCGGCCTTCGCCCTCTGGAAGGCCCGCGGCGCCTCCGAGTTCCCGCGTCCGCGCGGCGTGCGGGAGCTGGAGGTCTGCCCGGTCTCGGGCGAGCGGCGCGGGCCCCGCTGCCCGACCGCCATCGCCGAGCTCTTCGACGAGGCGAGCCTGCCCAAGGGCCCCTGCCGGACGCACGCGCCCGCGCCCGGCCCCGAGGGCAAGCGGCTGCTCGTCGAGTTCCCGCGCCAAGACGATATCTTCAAGCTCGACCCCACCTTCTCCCGGAAGGCCCAGCAGCTCAAGCTCAAGGCTTCCGGGTTCGGGGGCTCGGAGGAGGTGCGCTGGAGCGTGGACGGCCGCGAGCTCGAGGCCGCCCCCGACGGCACGGCCTGGTGGCCGCTCGCCCCGGGCCGACACCGCATCCGCGTGCGGGCCGGCCCGCGGCGGAGCCCCGAAGTCCGCATCTTCGTCGCCGGGGACCCCCGGTCCTAGGCCGAGCCGGGGCCTTTGCCGCCCGCCCTGGGCCCGGAAGGCCCTCCTGCCCCGCCCCCACGGGGGCTAGACTATCCATGAGATGAAGACCACGGCCCTGCTCCTCACCCTCTGCTTGAGCCCGCTCTCGGGCGCGGCGCAGACCTTCAGGGCCCCGCTCACCCTCCCCAAAACGGCGGTCCCGGGCGCCCCCGCCATCAACCCGGCCCTCCCGTCCATCAGCGCCAGCCCGCTCACCCTGCCCCCGATCGCCCTCGCCGCGCAGAAGACCTTCACGGTGCCCGCCGTCCAGGCGGTCCCGACCTACACGGCCGCCCCCGTCCAGGGCCAGGCCGACTCGACCTTCCAGCCTTTCAAGCAGGAGCCCAAGGCCCTCCTGCCAGACGGGACGCCCATCCCTCCGGACTCCTATCTCGGCGGCTTCCACGGCACGACGATCTCCCCCGATGAGGTGGTCCGCAGCGGCGGCTTCACGTCCCGCGGCCCGCAGGAGGACTGGCGGCTCCAAGAGCATTCCGAGGAGCGCAGCCAGCCCAAGTCGGCCTTCCGCGGGACGACCCCTTTCGTGACGGCGCCGGACGGTCAGGGCGGAGCGGCCCTATGGGCTGATGAGGGGGGCTGGGTGTACGAGCTCCACGGGGTACCCACCTGGGACGTGAACTCGGACCTCGAAGGCCGCGTCGGAGCCGCGGGCGGGTTCCGCGGCAACCTGATGCACGGCGAGCACGAGCAGGCGGTCCCGGCGAAGATCCCCATCGAGTGCATCGTGCGCTGGGGGCAGGTCTCCTCCTCCGCCAACGGGACGCCCTACGTCTCCCAGGCGAGCTGGACGCCCAACCCGCGCTACGACCTGGCCCAGTGCCTGCGGTTCTGGGGGGCGAGCGCCCTCCCTTCCCGCATGGTTCACTGAAGCGCGGCGCGCAAGCTCTTCGGGCCCAGCTCGATCCCTTCCTTCAAGGCGCGCTCGAGCCCCATGTCGCCCATCTCGAGGCGCATCTGCAGCTCGCGGGTGCTCAGCACCGTCACGCTCAGGCTCACGCCGAACTTGCGGGCCAGGTCCTGCCGGAACCCCTCGGCCGTCCCCATCAGCACCTGCCGGCCCATCGTCTCACCCGCCACCAGGAGCAGGTTCGCCCCGCCGAAAAGGGTGGCGGAGAGGGCGTGGCGCGAGGCCAGCTGGCGGATCTCGCCCAGGGCCGACTCGCGCAGGCTCTTCTCCTTGCGAAAGGCGTGCAAAAGCAGGTCATGGACCAGGTGACTGCGGTGGTCCAGCGTCACCAGACGCGTGCGGCCCTCGCCTTGGCGCCGGACCACGCCCAGGGCCTCCAATCGCCGCACCGCCAGGGCGCAAGCCTGATGGTTGACCCTGGCGGCGCGGGCGAGCGCCCGGCCGCTCAAACCGTGCGGGAACTCCATGAGCGCGCGCAGCACCATGGTGTGCGTCGGGGCGGAGAACACGGCATCGAGTGGGCTGAAGAACTGGCTCTTTTGTTTCATATGTCCACCATAGCAGACGTTAGTCTATTTGTCAAGACACTAGTCACTAAAAACGATCCGTCTTCACAAACAGACGTCTATCTATATATGTAGGCACATGGGCAAATAAAATCAATCAAAAGGCTCTGTGAGGTTGTTATTTTATATTCAGTTGCTTGTCGAGCCCGGCAATCTTGAAGACCTTTCTGACCTCTGGCGCGCAGTTCGAGATGAACAGGTTCTCCGCGCCGACCGACTGCGCGGTGCGCAGGCAGATGCGCAGGAACGAGGAAGCCACGTAGCCGACCCCGTTGAGGTCGAAGGTCACCGGCTTGCCGGCGCTCTCGACCTTCGGATGCACGTCCCGCTCGTACTGCTGGCAGGCGAGGGTGTCCATCCGCTGGGGGAATGCGCAGGTCAGGCGGCCCGCATCGTCTTTGAGATCGAACATGTCGCCTCCTCTAGGTGTTCTTATGGTAGAGCCGCTCGACCTGCTCCGCGTCGACCTTCTCGTCGAAGAAGAGCTGGGGGTCGAGGGCGGCGAACTTCGCGTTCACCCGCCGCCGCGCGATGCGCTGGATGTTGAGCAGGTGGCGGGCGGTGATGTTGTCGGTGGTGATGTTCTTGCCGCCCGACCCGCAGCCCAGGGTGAGCGAAGGGTGCAGGGTGTTGAAGAGATGGCCGACCCCGCCCTGCGCGGAAGGGGTGTTGACCAGGATGCGCCCCGCGTTCATCAACTTGGAGAAGCGCAGGATCTTCTCCTCGTCGTTGGAGTACAGGCTCGCCGTGTGCCCGATGCCGCCGAAGTAGTTCAGGTCGATGCAGAGGTTGAGCCCCTGCTCGAAGCTGTCCACCTCGTAGTAGGCCAGCAGCGGGCAGAGCACCTCCCCCGAGATGGGGTAGCGCTCGCCGACGCCCTTGAGCGGGGCGATGAGCACGGAGGCGTCCTCATTGACCGAGATGCCCGCCATCTTGGCCACGGCGGCGGCGCTCTTGCCGATGACGTCCACGCTCATGACCTTGGTCTTCGGGTCGATGACCACGGCCTCGAGGCGCCGGATCTCCTCGTCGCTCAGGAAGCGGGCCTTGCGGACGACGAGCTCCCGCTTGACGGCCTCGGCGAGGGAACGGTCCACGACGAGGGCCTGCTCGCTGCAGCAGATGGTGCCGTTGTCGAAGAGCTTGGAGGACAGGACCGCCTCCACCGCGAAGACCGGGTCGGCGCTGGCCTCGATGAAGACGGGGACGTTGCCCGCCCCGACGCCGAGGGCCGGCGTGCCGGAGCTGTAGGCCGCCTTGACCACGCCCCCGCCGCCGGTGGCCAGGACGAGGGCGAGGTCCTTGTGCGCCATGAGCTTCTGGGTCTCCTCGCGGGGCAGGTCGGCCACCCACTGCACGCAGTCGTCGGGCGCGTCCTCCTGGAGGGCCGCGTCGTAGCAGATCTTGGCCGCCTCGATGGAGCTCTTGGCCGCGTTCCGGTGCGGCTTGATGATGATGGGGTTGCGCGTCTTGAGCGCGATGAGGATCTTGAAGAGGACGGTGGAGGTGGGGTTCGTCACCGGGATGACCGCGAGGATGGGACCGAGCGGCTGGGCGATCTCGACGATGCCGCTCTCCGGGTCGTCGGAAACGACGCCGACGGTCTTGAGGTCCTTGATGTCCTCGTAGACGAGCAGGGAGCCGACGACGTTCTTGACGACCTTATCCTGCCAGCGGCCGAGCCCGGTCTCCTCGGCGGCCATCTTAGCCAGCCTCACACGCGCCGCGAAGCCCGCCTTGAAGACGGCCCGCACGATGCGGTCCACGTGAGCTTGGTCCAGCTCGCTGAACACCGCGGCGGAGGCTGCCGCCTTCCGCATGATGGCATCGACGTTGACGCTCGGCGCTTCGATCATAAGGCCCCTCCCGGGTATGCGGCCTCCCGAGGATAGCAAATCCGGCCCAGCAGGCTGCTAGAGGGCGTAGCTGAGCAGGTACTCGGCCTTCCTGATGACGAGCAGGGACAGGTCGAGGCCCGGCGTGGGCGTCAGGACGCGGGAGATGGAGTGCTTGAAGGCGAGGCCGGATTCGTCGAGGTCCATGAGGTCGAGGATCTTGGGCGGAGGCTCCTCGGCCGACGAGGGGTCGAGGGTCGGCGTCGTCTTCTCGGCCAGGGCCTTCATCGCCTTGGCCCGTTCGGCCATGTCCTCGTCGAAGAGCCAGACCTTGGGCCGGTCGGGGTTGTAGAGGTTGGGGCGCACGACCAGGCCCCGGCGGCCGTCGTCCAGGGCGACCAAGCTCCCCACCGGGTGCAGGCCCACGAGGTTGACGAGCAGCTTGGCCAGCGCCGGCTCGACCGAACGCTCCCGGCGGCGCAGCAGGCTCTTGAGGACGCGGTCCTGCCGATGCTTGCGCCAGTAGCGCCGGTCGCTGAAGAGGGCCAGGTCGTAGGCGTCGGCCAGGCCGAGGATGCGGTGGAACACGTCCGGCTCGTAGCCCTCCGCCTCGGAGGTCTTGAGTGGGTTCGAGTGGTGATGGGCCGCGAGCAGGGCCATCTGGGGCGGGATCTCCTCGTTGCGGGTCAGCAGGAGGAAGCCCCAGTTGCCGTGCTGGTGCACGACGGCGCGCTCGAAGACGGTCAGGGGCGCGGGGTCCCGCGTCCACTCGACAGGGATGATGCAGCGCCCCAGGTCGTGCAGGAAGGCCGCGATGCAGAGGGTCTGCAGCTGGCCGGAGTTGAGGTGGTGCAGCTCGCCGAGCGCGCAGGAGAGCACCGCGACGTTCACGCTGTGGGTCAGGTGCGGATCCAAGGCGCGCCCCGCCAGGGGCAGCAGCAGGAAGGGCTCGCAGCCCTTGGTGCGGATCGTGGCCATCATGTCGTCGGCCACCCGGTAGAGCGGCTTGAGGTCGGCTTTCTGGCCGGCGAAGAGCAGCTTCTGCGTCTCCCCCAGCACGGTGACCGCGCGCTGGTACCAGTCCATCTGGGTCTTCTTGCGGGCCAGCTTGGACTTGCTCGCGACGTCGTCGAGGTCGGCTTCGACGATGTGGATGTGCTGGAGGCCGGCCTTGGCCACGAGGTCGCCGGGAGGGGTGTCCGAGGGCTTCTGAGCCTCCGCGTTCATGATCTGGAAGAAGGCCTGCAGCTCTTCCTTGGCGAGGCCCTTCATGAAGATCAGGTATTTCACCCGGCAGCGGGCGAAGCGGTCCACGAGCATCTGGTTGCTGGCCGTCTCCTCGATGGTCATCGAGCCCTCGAGGTAGAGCATCTCGTCCATGAAGCCGAAGCCCACGTCCTCCATCTCCTCGAGCAGGGGCTGGAGGGTCTCGAGGAGCTTGGTCACCGCGCCGACGACCTCGGTGTGCGTCGGGGGGTAGATGCGCACGTTGTTGAAGGCGAAGTTCATCAGCCGCAGGCAGGAGACGAGCTTGTCCCAGCGCTCGAGCCCGGCCCGGGACTTGCGGACCCGCCTAGCCATGCTGCGTCTCCTTGGAGGCCTGCTCGAAGGAGGCCTTGGCGGCGTCCCTCAGCTCCTTGTTGCGGCCGGTGATCCACTCCATGAAGCTCTTCTTGGCGAGGGGCTCGAGGAAGGCCCTCGTCCTGGCGCCGCCCAGGCGCCCCAGGGCCGTGAGGATGCCGACCTGGACGTCGTAGCCGGCCGCGGGGAAGATCTCCATGAGCTTCTCCGCGACCCCGGGCTCGCCGGTCAGGGAAAGGGTGGTCACGGCGAGGCGGGCCTCCTCGGCGGCCACGTCCGAGCCGACGAACGAGTACAGGGCCGAGAGCGCCGCCGGGGTCTTGAAGCGGCCCAGGGCCCGGACGACCGCCTCGCGGACCTTCGCGTGGGGATGGTGGAGCAGCGGGGCGATGTGGCGGACGCTCTCGGGCTGGTTCATCTCCGAGAGGATGCTCGCGGCCTGGACCACCTGGAAGTAGTCCTCGTCCTTGAGCGCCTCGAGGAGCGGCGCGTCCCCGAAGCGGCGGCAGAGGGCCGCGAGCATGGCGCTCAGGCTGCGCCTGGCGCCCTTGTCCTGGACGCTCCGCAGTTCCTCGAGGAGCAGGGGCGCCATCTTGGGGCCGAGCCACGCGGCGAACTCGACGAGCTTCCTGAAGGCCTCCCCCTCGCACTCGGTGCCCGCCGCACGCTGGGCCAGGCCGGCGGCCAGGGCGCTCGAGGGGGCTTTCTCCTCGACGAGCTTCGAGAGCGCCGCGGCGTGCTCGCCGAGCTTCCCCCCCGCGAGGAGCGTCTTGAGGAAGTCGTACTCGCCGAAGAGGGCGTCCAGGCTGCCGGAGCGGCCGAGCTCGCCGAGCAGGCGCGCGTAGGCGTACACGCCGAACTTGGGCTGGCGCTCCCCCACCGGGTTCATGAGCACGGCGCGGGCCTTCTCCAAAGTGTAGAGCAGGGCCTCGCGCGTCTCGAGGCTGGCGTGGGACTGGAGCTTGACGATGTCGGCGCGGCGCAGGAGGCCCAGCTGGGTGACAAGCGCGGGCCGGTCCCACTTCCTGCGGTCGAGGACCCCCTTCAGGAGCTCGTCCCAGCGGGCCCGGATGCGGGGGTCGTAGAGGGCCCAGGGCATGTCGGCCTCGAACTGCTCCGTCGAGGTCTCCCGCCCGAGCGCCGAGTCGAGCAGGTCGGAGACGGCCCCGGCCTCCTTCGAGGTCAGCGCCTCGTTCTGCTTGAGCAGGAGGTAGAGGAAGTCCGGGAGGGTCCTCGCCGCGGCGAAGGCCTTCACCTGCCGCTCGCTGAGCTTCCCGGGCTTCTGCTGGGCCTCGTCCTGCTCGCCCGTGACCACGAAGCTGAGGATGAAGATCATCTGGAGCCCGTCGATGCGCACCCCCTGCACGGCCTTCTGCAGGTCGGTCAGGGTCTTGCCCGCCTCGGGCTTGGCCGAGAGCAGGCGCATGAACTCGACGAGCCCCTCGGGCGAGAGCCGGCTCGAGAACACCACCTGGCCGATGCCCAGCATGTGCAAAGACGAGGCGAAGAGGGCGGTCTCCTCCGAGGACGTCAAGGGGGACTCGTTGAAGAGCACCTCCTTGGCCTTGAGCTCGAGCGGCAGGTTGGGCTCCTGGCCGAGGGCGGCGAGCATGAGCTGGTGGACGCGCCCGGCGATCTGCCCGATCATGGCGTGGCCGGACTTGTAGAGGGAGACGGTCTTGGCGGCCTTGACCAGGGCGGCGAGGAAGGTCTCGACGATGGCCGTCTGGGGGCGCGCTTCGGGCATGGTCCGCGGGTAGTATAGACCCGCGGGGGCTCCGTTTCAAGGAGATTTAGGTAGAATAGGCGGCGTCAGCCGCGCAACGAGGAGGCCCCCGTGTCCCACACCGCCCGCCTGCTGGTCCGAGAAGTCGTCTGCGTCCCCCCGTCCGAGCCCCTTCTCGAGGTCGTGCGCCTGATGAAAGCCAAGCACATCGGCTGCGTGGTGGTGACGGAGGGCGGGAGACTGACGGGGCTCTTCACGGAGCGGGACCTGGTCGTCAAGGTCCTCCCGGAGGGCCTCGACCTGGCCTCGACTGCGGTCTCCCAGGTGATGACCCGCGACCCCGAGACGGTGGACTGCGACGAGCCGCTCGAGCGCGTCTTCGAACTGCTCTCCCGGCGCCGCTTCCGCCACGTCCCCATCACCGACAAGGGCCGGCCGGCCGGGATGGTCAGCATGTCGGACTTCGCCAGCGTTCTGCGCGAGGTGTTCAGCGAGGGGCGCTACATCCAGTACTTCGTCGACTACTGCGCCAAACGATAAGTGTTATAATCCAACCCCATGTCCGACGAGCTCATCCCCTACCGCGAGATCGAGAGGAAGTGGCAGGCGCGCTGGCTGGGCGAGGGCGTCTTCAAGACCCCCGACCTGCCCCGCCCCGGCCGCAAGTTCTTCTGCCTGGATATGTTCCCCTACCCCTCGGCCGACGGCCTGCACGTGGGCCATCCCGAGGGCTACACGGCCACCGACATCCTCTGCCGCACCCTGCGCATGAAGGGCCGCGACGTCCTGCACCCCATGGGCTGGGACGCCTTCGGTTTGCCGGCCGAGAACTTCGCCATCACGACCGGGGTGCACCCCCGCATCGTCACCCAGAAGAACATCCAGAACTTCCGCCGGCAGATCCAGTCCTTGGGCTTCTCCTACGACTGGGACCGCGAGGTCGACACCACGAACCCGGACTACTACCGGTGGACGCAGTGGATCTTCCTCCAGCTCTTCAAGAAGGGCCTGGCCTACGAGGCCGAGATCCCCATCAACTGGTGCCCCTCCTGCAAGACCGGCCTCGCCAACGAGGAGGTCTACGGCGGCTCGTGCGAGCGCTGCGGCACCTTCGTCGAGCGGCGCAGCATGCGCCAGTGGCTGCTGAAGATCACCGCCTACGCCGACCGCCTGCTGGAAGACCTGAAGGACCTCGACTGGCCCGAGTCCACCCTGGCCATGCAGCGCAACTGGATCGGCCGCTCCGAGGGCGCCGAGGTGACCTTCACCATCCGCAAGCACAAGGTCGTCATCTTCACGACCCGCCCGGACACCCTCTACGGCGCCACGTACATGGTGCTGGCCCCCGAGCACCCGCTTGTCAGCGAGATCACCGTCCCCGACATGAAGCGGGAGGTCGAGGCCTACGTGGAGGCGGCCCGGCGCAAGAGCGAGCTCGAGCGCACCGACCTCCAGAAGGAGAAGACCGGCGTCCCCACCGGGACGCACGCGGTCAACCCCGTCAACGGGGAGCGCATCCCCGTCTGGGTGGCCGACTACGTGCTCGCCGGCTACGGGACGGGCGCCATCATGGCCGTCCCCGCGCACGACCAGCGCGACTTCGAGTTCGCCAAGAAGTTCAACCTCCCCATCCGCAACGTGGTCGAGCCCGTGGCCAACGCGAGCCAGGGCCTGCGCGAACTCATGGAGAAGGAGGCCTTCATCGGCGAGGGGATCTCGGTCAACTCCGAGGTCATCAACGGCCTGCCGACTTCGAAGGCCAAGGAGAAGATCACGGCCTGGCTGGAGGAGAAGGGCCTGGGCCGGCGCGCGGTCAACTACCGCCTGCGCGACTGGGTGTTCTCCCGCCAGCGCTACTGGGGCGAGCCCATCCCCGTCATCCACTGTCCCAAGTGCGGCATCGTCCCGGTGCCCGAGGACAAGCTCCCGGTGCTTCTGCCCGACGTGCGCCACTACAAGCCCACCGGCACGGGCGAGTCGCCGCTGGCGGCCATCATGAGCTGGGTGCATACCCACTGCCCGCAGTGCGGCGGCGAGGCGAAGCGGGAGACCAACACGATGCCCCAGTGGGCCGGCTCCTGCTGGTACTACCTGCGCTTCATCGACCCGAAGAACCCGACCGAGCTCTGCGGCAAGGAAGCCGAGAAGGCCTGGATGCCGGTGGACTGCTACGTGGGCGGGGCCGAGCACGCCGTCCTGCACCTGCTCTACGCCCGCTTCTGGCACAAGGTCCTCTTCGACCTCGGCGTGGTCTCCACGAAGGAGCCCTTCCAGACGCTCCGCCACCAGGGCATGATCCTGGCCTACAGCCACCGCGACGCGCGCGGGGTCTACCACGGCTACGCCGAGGTCGAGACCGGCGCGGACGGCAAGGCGGTGCTCAAGGACACGAAGGAGCCGCTCCAGACGCAGATCGAGAAGATGTCGAAGTCCAAGAAGAACGTCATCAACCCCGACGAGGTGCTGGAGAAATACGGGGCCGACGTGTTCCGCCTCTACGAGATGTTCATGGGCCCCTTCGCCGACCAGAAGCCCTGGGACATGAAGGACATCCTCGGGCGCGTGCGCTTTTTGCGGCGGGTGTGGCTCCTGCTCAAGGACAAGCCCGCCCTGGCCGAGGGCGAGGGCCTGCTCCACCTGCGCCACCGGACGATCGAGAAGGTCGGCTCGGACATCGAGGCCTTCCACTTCAACACGGCCATCTCGGCGCTGGACATCTACTTCAACGAGCTCTCCTCGCAGAAGCCTCCGGCCCGCGCGGACGTCGAGGCGTTCCTGACCCTGCTCTGCCCCTTCGCGCCGCACCTGAGCGAAGAGCTCTGGGAGATGATCGGGAGGAAGCCGTTCCTGTGCGCCCAGCCCTGGCCGGAGCATGACCCGAAACTCCTCAAGGACGAGCAGGTCGAGATCGTCGTCCAGGTCAACGGCAAGCCGCGCGAGCGCCTGATGGCGCCGGCGGACTCCCCGAAGGACAAGCTGCAGGAGCTCGCCCTCGCGGCCCCCAAGGTCCAGGCGGCGCTGGCGGGCAAGAAGGTCGTCAAGGTCGTGGCCGTGCCCAACAAACTCGTCAACATCGTGGTGCAAGGATGAGAAACCCCCGGATGCTCGTCGTGGCGGCCCTCGGGGCCGCGCTGCTGGGCTGCGCGAGCGAGGACGTCAACTACCGTCCGGCCCCGCAGATCCTGCCCCAGCACATCACGCGCCTCTCGCTCAAGCCGGTCTTCAACAAGACCCAGCAGTTCGGGCTCGAGGACAAGCTGACCTTGCGCATCCGCGACGAGTTCCTGCGCGACGGCCGCTACCCGCTCGTCCATGAGACCGACGCGGACGGCGTCGTGGTGGTGACCCTCACGCGCTACATCCTCGTGCCCACCCAGTACGACGCCGTGCTCACCCCGACCGCCTACAAGCTGGTGATCCTCGCGAACCTGGACTTCATCGACCGGCGGGCCAACCGCATCCTCTGGCAGGAGCCGAACCTGGAGGGCATCCAGACCTACGTGGCCTCCACGCTCAAGGGCGGCATCACCGAGGAGCAGGCCCGCGAGCAGGTCTGGGACGTGCTGGCCCGCCAGATCGTGAAGCGCACGGTCGAGGGCTTCGGCGCGGTGAGCGGCTCCTCCCAGCGCAAGATCTCGAGCGAGATCCCGCCGAGCGAGACCCAGACCCCCGCGGTCAAGCCCCTCAACTCGACCCCCTACTGATGCCTGGGGCCTCGCTGGAATCGACCCAGAAGGCCTGGGCGCAGGGGAAGTTCGCCCCCGTCTACCTGTTCGCGGGCGAGGACGCGGGCGCCAAGCATTCGGCGCTCGAAGCCCTCAAGGCGGCGCTCAAGGCCGACGATTTCAACTTCAGCGAGTTCTCCGGCGACCAGGAGAGCCAGATCGACGACATCCTCTCCTCCTGCCGGACGGCCCCGATGTTCTCCCCCCGGCGGCTCGTGCTGGTGCGCAACGTCAAGCTGGGCCAGGAGGGCCGCAAGCTTTTGGCCGGGTATCCCGGCGCCCCGGCCGATTCCGCGGTGCTGGTCGTGCTCTATCCCGACGCCCTCCCCGCGAGCAAGGCCGCCATCGACAAGGACCCCGTCCTGCGCGCCTTCACGGCCCATGCGGAGGTCCTCGTCTTCGGGCCGCTCACCCGCGAAGAAGCGGCGCGGCGCATCCGCGCGGCCGCGAAGGCGGGCGGCTTCGAGCTCTCCGAGGAGGCCCTCGAGGCCGTCCTCGACGAGGCCGGCACCCAGTGGGGCATCATCCAGGGCGAACTCGACAAGGTCCGCCTCTTCCTCAAGGGCCGCAAGACGGCCTCGGCCGAGGACATCCTGGCCTGCCTGGGATATCGCCGGGAGGCGGGGCCCTACGAGCTCGGCAACGCCCTCGAGCGGCGCGACCTGAAGGCGTCCCTCGACGTCCTGCGCCGGATGCTGGAGGAGGGCTCGGACGCCTACGATCTTCTGCCCAAGATCTCCTACGCCGTGCTGGCCCAGCTGAAGGCCAAGCGCATGCTCAAGGCCGGGGTCTCCGAGTTCGAGATGTGGGGCAAGGTCCGCATCTTCGGCCGCGACCGCCAGGGCCCCTTCCTGCAGGCGGTGAAGGGCCTGAGCGACGCGCGCCTCGTCGCCGACCTGCGCGCCTGCGTCCGCGTCGAAGCCGACCTCAAGTCCAAGGTCTGGCTCGACCCGGCCGTGGAGCTCGAGGGGCTGGTCGTCGGCCTCTGCTCGAAGTGAGGCAGATGTCGGGTAGCCGGCTGCTGAAAAACCTTTCCTCCTATGGCGCGAGAGGTCCTGCCGGCGATGGGGCCCATCGCCGTCACCCCTCGCGCTCGCGGAGGGTTTTTCAGCAGCCGGCTAGTCTTCTTGGGAGCGGCGGTTGAGCTCGGAGCAGTAGCCCAAGGACGAGAAGTCCTTCATCCGGTCGATGAACACGATCCCGTCGAGGTGGTCGAGCTCGTGCTGGATCACGCGGGCCGAGAAGCCCTCGGCCTCGAACTCGATGACGCGGCCCTGCCGGTCGAGGGCCTTCCCCGCCACCGCCTGGTGCCTCGGCACGAGCCCCCTCCAGTCCGGGAGGCTCAGGCAGCCCTCCCAGTCCTCCGCCATCTCGCGGGAGCGCCGGGTGAGTTCGGGGTTGATGAGCACGGTGAGCGGCACGCGCGGCTCGCCCGGGTAGCGCGGATTGGGCTCGCGCGTCTCGATGACCACAAGGCGCTTCGAGACGTGCACCTGGGGCGCGGCGAGGCCGGCCCCGTCCTGCTCCCGCATCGTCTCGATCATGTCCTCGATGAGGCGCTGGGTCTCCGCGGCGCGGGCCCCCTCGGGCGTGAACGCCTTCGCCTTCTTCCGGAGCACGGGATTGCCCAGGCGGGCCACCTGCAGGAGCACCCGGAGAGTGTATAAAAAAGCGACAATCTCCCCCAATGACGAGGCAAGACCTCCACGGGGTGTTCGTCCTCGCCCTGCCCATCGCGGCGCTCCAGCTCGGCATGGCGCTCTTCGCCACCGTGGCCACGGTCTTCGCCGGCCGGCTCGGCCCGGACGCCATCGCGACCGTAGGCTTGTCCGGCTCGACCTACTTCCTGCTCTTCATCCTGGCCATGGGGGTCCTGCTCGGCATCGATCCGCTCTCCTCGCGCGCCTATGGGGCGGGCAGATCGGCCGACTGCGCCGAGATCCTCGTCCACGCGGCCGTCCTGGCCTTGAGCATCGCGCTCGTCATCTTCGTTCTGCTCTCCAACATCGATGTCCTCTTCGGATTCATGCGCATCCAGCCGGGCCTCGCCAAGAGCGCAGCGGCCTACATGCAGGTCCTGCGCTGGGCCCTCTTCCCGGGCCTCCTGTTCGTGGCCTGCCGGCTCTATCTGCAGACCCTGAACGTCACCCAGCCCCAGCTCGCCGCGGTGGTCGCCGGCAACATCGTCAACGCCCTGCTGGGCTATGCCCTCATCTTCGGGCGCCTGGGCTTTGCGAAGCTCGGCGTGAACGGCGCCGCCTGGGCGGCCATCGCCGCCAACGGCACGATGCTCCTCATGACCGGGACGGCCGCGGCCCTGGAGGCCCGCCGCTCCGGCTACCGGTTCGCGGGCTTCCAGCGGAGCCTCTTCGCCCTCCTGCTGAAGATCGGCGCCCCGGCCGGCCTGCAGATGCTCGCGGAGGTGGGGGCCTTCAGCCTGGTGACCATGCTCTCGGGGCGCATCGGCGAGACCGCCGCCGCGGCGCATCAGATCGCGCTCAACCTCGCGAGCGGCTCCTTCATGGTGCCCCTCGGGGTCTCCTTCGCGGCCGCGGTCAGGGTCGGCCAGGGCCTCGGCCGCGGCCGGCCCGAGGACTCGGCCCGAGCCGGCTGGGCCGCGCTCCTCATCGGCGTCGGCTTCATGGCCTGCACGAGCCTGGGCTACTTCCTGTTCCCGAAGGCGATCGTCGCGCTCTACACCTCGCACCCCGGGACCGCCGCGCTCGGCGTCTCCCTGCTCTTCGTCACGGCGTTCTTCCAGGTCTTCGACGGGGTGCAGGTGGTCATGACGGGCGCGCTGCGGGGACTGGGGGAGACCCGCATCCCCATGCTGGCCAACGCGGTGGGCTACTGGCTGATCGGATTGCCGGTCGGGGCGTGGCTGGCCTTCCGGCGGGGCTGGGGCGTGCTGGGTCTGTGGATCGGGCTCTGCCTCGGCCTCTGCCTGGTGGCCGTGAGTTTGCTCTGGGTCTGGGCGCGGCGGGCTAGGACGCTTCGGCTGCCGGCCTGAAGTACAGGGTCAAAGCCTTCAGGTTCAGCGCCGGATTCCCCTGGATGACGGGCGGCACCACGCGGATGCGGTTCCGGTAGCGCCGGAGCGTCCGATAGAAGGAAGCCAGGGCTTTCCGGTCGGCGAACTTGAGGTTCTCCATGTTCAGCACGAAGGCCTCGCGGCGGCGGGCCATGGCCTTCTCGAAGCTCTGGCGGAACGCCTCGGCGTTCTTCCTGTCCAGCGCCCCTTCCAGCCGGACGCGGATGGTGGCCGTCTTCTGCTCGAGCCGGTAGCGGAGCTCCGCCATCGCCCCGTCGGGGTAGGCCTCTCCGTAGAGCCGGATGCACTTCTCGAGCGGGGTCTCCCAGTGGTAGCGGCGCGGTTTAGGGCTCGGGTGCTGGAACAGGTCGAGCTCGAGGGTGAGCTTGGTCCAGCCCGCCATGAGGAGCATGAGGACGCCCGAGAAGCGCTGGAGCAGGGTGGGCTTGCCGACGAGGCGATGGCAGCGGGCCTCGAGCGCCCGGATCCAGCGGCGGATGCGCGGATTGGGCCCGAAGAGCTTGCCCGTCAGGAAGATGGGGTAGGCGTGCAGGACGTCCTTCTTGCAGACCTCGGCTTTCTTCCTCAGGAGCTCCGAGGGGGAGTCCTTGAGGTAGTCGTAGAGGTGCAGCCAGGCGCGCATGCTGCGGTAGACCGAGGGGCCCAGCCGCCGGTAGTCCTCCTCGAAGCACCAGGTCTGCAGGCCCTCGATCTCCTCCTTGCTGAGCTTCGGGTGGGTGACCATGGAGGTGAAGCCGGTGCACTCGTGGAAGTAGTGCTCGCGGTCCTTCACGAACTCGGGCCGCAGGCGGTCTTCCTTCACGACCCGGTCGTAGAACGGCGTGCCAGGGGTCGGGCCGTAGATGAGGAACTGGCTGTAGGA
>DMEZ01000055.1:31026-90811 GCA_003450735.1 Elusimicrobiota bacterium
CCCTCGTAGCCGATCCAGCAGCCGTCCACGCCCATCTCGAGCAGCTCTTCCGTGGTGTACTGGCTGAGGGCCTTGAAGCTCGCGAAGCAGAACAGGGAGAGCGGCTTGCCGCCCTGGATGACGCAGTCGCGGAACTCCATCGCCCGCTTCTTGTTGAGCAGAAAGTCCTCGTCGAGGATGGTGAACTGCATGTTCGGGTCCTTCTCGAGGTACTGCGTGACGACGTTGTAGATGTCCTGGCCCGTAGGCAGGAGCTTGATGTGCTTGCGCTTGAAGTAGTGCGAGGTGCAGCAGAAGTCGCAGCCGTTGGGGCAGCCGAGGCCCGCGAAGATCATCCCGGTGTTCGAGGCCGGCGCCGAGAAGAAGCGCAGGCGGCTGACGATGTCCGGGTGGTCGTAGGGCATGGCCTTGGGCAGCTCGCCCAAGAGGGCCCGCATGAACGCCACGCCCTCGCCGCGGCAGATGAGGTCGCAGTGGGGCTTGAGCTCTTCGTCCGTGAGGACGGTGCCGTAGCCGCCCGCGATGATCTTCGACTGGGGGGCGTGCTCGCGGATGAGGGCCGAAACCTCCTTCATGCGGTGGAAGGTCGAAAGGATGAAGGAGATGCCGACGTAGTCGTAGCCCTTCTTGAGCTCGGAGATGAGCTCCTTCTTGGATGGGAAATGGAGGACCGTCGTCGGGGTGTCGATGTTGTGGGCGATGTAGTCGAGGCCGAAGTGGAGGTGCGTCGCGCGGGGGCTGAAGATGCCCTGGGCGCGGGTGACCTGGCCGAAGAGGAGCTCATAGCCGACGCTGGGGCCGTCGCCGTGCTTGGGGCCTAGGGGGCGGCAGACCGTGGTGAAGAGGATTTTTGTCATGTTTCTCCGTATGCCGACTGGTCAGGAAAGCGGTGTTCGGCCAAGGCGGTAAGTCATTTTAGCAAATCCGGGCGAACCCGGCGGCCATGCTGGCCAAAGACCCGCGGTGGAGGGCGGGCCGGCCCGAGGCGCAGGCTTTGGCGGGGACGACGACCTCGAAGCCGAGGTCGAAGGCGTCGCGGACGGTGGACTCGACGCAGAGATGCGTTTTTATGCCGCAGATCACTAGCTTTTTCACCTTCCTGGACTTGAGCCAACGCAGGAGGGAGGTGCCCCGGAAGGCGCTGTAGCAGCCCTTGATGAAGCGCTTGCCGGCCGGGAAGGTCGCAGGCAGGGCCAGGGCGGCCTGGCCCCGGCAGACCTTATGCCAGCGCTTGGTCATGGGGCCGGTCTTGGGGGTCCGGTAGACCGCGTAGGCGATGGGTCGGCCCGCTCTATGGAAGGCCTTGGCCAGGGCGCGCACGCGGGGCAGGATGGCCTTGGCGGAGGGCATGAAGGCGGGGCTGTCCGGGTCCAGGAAGAAGCCCTGCATGTCCACGACCAGGAGAGCCGGCGTGTGTTTCTCGCGTTTCATGGAGCGTACTTTACCATGTCTCAAGGGAGCCGGAACCGCCAGACTAGGGGCTCGACCACAAGGACCTTGCTCAGGCACGCCGCCCACAAGCTCACGCATCCCCGGACCCGCTCACGTGCTCTCGCGACCGCTTGAGGCTGGTGGCCCAAAAGTCCTCCAGCGCTCATGTAGGCGTTGTAATTCTTCGTTTAATTGTTTACGTCGGAATAGTTGGTATTATGGATTTAGTCGGAAGTGATTTTTAGTTCGACATATCCATCACGGTTGAGATGCATTGCGACTGGTAGCTTATGAAGAAATTAACAATAGCGGAGATGAGGGCGCTCGCAGCAAAACACAAGGGCGAATGTCTTTCAAAACGCTACATAGACAGCCAGACAAAACTAAAGTGGCGCTGCCATAGAAAACATGTATGGCACGCAGTCCCTACTTCCATCAAGGCTGGTACCTGGTGCATCAAGTGTCATGCAATTGACCGGATGTTTTCAATTGAAATGATGCACGCCGCCGCCAAGAAACGCGGTGGAAAATGTTTAAGCAAACGATATGCTGGCAGCACCCACCCGTTAAAGTGGCAATGTCGCGAAGGACATTGCTGGAAAGCTCGGCCGATTCATGTGCTGCGTGGATCATGGTGCCCCAAATGCGCCGGGAAAGGCAAATACAATCTGAATGAGATGCGCAAACTAGCCAAGAAACGCGGCGGCCGATGTATCTCGAAGACATATGGCTCCTTACAGGATAAATACCTTTGGGTTTGCGTTGACGGACATAAATTTACCGCAACAGCTAATAATGTTTTGAATGGCAGTTGGTGTAAGGAATGTTCCGCATACCTTAGTGAGCGCCTCCTTCGCGCCGCGTTTTCGCAGTTGTTTGGCAGCGAATTCCCAACGATCCGCCCGCGCTGGCTACGCAATGTAGAAGGCAATCGCCTCGAACTTGACGGATATTCATCCAAGTTGCGATTGGCATTTGAGCATAATGGGCTTCAGCATTATTCGATTTTCTCTCGTTTTGGTGTAGGTCGTATGGAGTTGGCTAAGCGGAAACGCGACGATGCAACAAAGAGGCGTCTATGCAAATTGCATCACATACGACTGATTACGATTCCATACTCAGTACGACTAAATGAATATAAGGACTTCATAATTCGCGCAGCGACAAAACTTGGGATAAGAATCCCGAAGGCTCGTCTAACTATGAGTATTGATTATTCTCCAGCCTATTCCAGAAGTAGAATCGGCCAAATCAAAGCCATTGCGCGCCAAAAGGGCTGGAGGTGCCTTTCCCGGAGTTACATTGACGCTGACACAAGACTGTTGTTCCGATGCTCAAAAGGCCACGAATGGCTGATGTTCCCTTATCAATTGCAGCGCATTGATTGGTGCCCCAAGTGTCAAAGTAAAGAGAAAAGGAGCATCAAATCAGCTAAAGCAATAGCACGACTCAGGCTGACCGCCAAGAAGCATGGCGGCCAACTCCTCTCCACGAAATATGTGAATAGCATCACGCCGCTTCTTTGGGAATGTGCAAGAAAGCATCGCTGGAAGGCATCCCCCGCTAGTGTTATGTGTCATGGATCATGGTGTCGACGGTGCTGGATTGAACACAAGGACAGAGATCATTATCGATAAATCAAAGCAATAACTAGATGGCCAAGTCCAAAGCGCCAAATCAACTCTTCGATAAATAATTTGCCGCCTATCCGAAGAGATCTCAATCGAGATTCCACAATGACGGCATAATTGCCGAAAACGTATTTGAGCGCGAAAATCCACGACCCCGTTTCATCACAACAGAATCCAATAGCACCGATGGTGCATATGGCACGTACCGACCCGCAAGGAAGTTCCCTCGCACGGGAACTTTTTAGGGGGGTCATACGTACATGTGGGTATGGAGAATCCCGAATCCTTACTGCCCATCGAGCAGAGGATCCTCATCATCCGCGGCCAGCGCGTGATGCTCGCCGCGGACATAGCATCCGTATATGGGGTCACCCCTAGACGTCTGAATCAGCAAGTCAACCGAAACCGCGACAGATTCCCCTCGGATTTCGCTTTCCGATTGACCCCGGCCGAGCGGGATGAGGTGGTTTCAAAATGCAACCACCCCGGCGGATCGGCTTCCGGCCCAAGTCTTCGCCCTCATGAGGTATACTGATGCCATGTCCCAAGGGAGCCAAAACAAGCGCTGCGACCTCGCCATCATCGGCGGGGGCGCCTCGGGGCTGACCGCGGCTATCGCCGCGGGCCGGCGCGGGCGCCGGGTCGTCGTCTGCGAGAAGATGCCCCGCCCGGGGCTGAAGCTGCTCGCCTCCGGGGGCGGGCGCTGCAACGTGACCAACACGCTCCCCGCCGAGGCGTTCATGGAGCGCTTCGGGCCGGAGGGCCGCTTCATGGGGCCGGCGCTCGCGGAGCTAGGCGGCGAGAAGCTGCGGCGGTTCCTCCGCGAGCTCGGTATCGAGACCGTGGTCGACGACGGCTTGCGCGTCTGGCCGGCGACGCGGCGCTCGGAGACGGTGCTCTCGGGGCTCCTGGCGGAGGCGAAGCGCCTCGGCGTGCGCCTCATGCTGGGCTGCGAGGTGCGCTCGGCGCTCTTCGCCGAGGGCTGTTTCCAGCTGGCCTGCAAGGCCGGCACGATCGCGGCGGAGAAGCTGATCCTCGCCACCGGCGGCCTGACCTACCCGCGGCTCGGGGCCACAGGCGACGGCTACCGGTTCGCCGCCGCGTTCGGCCACAGCGTGAAGCCCTGCTGCCCGGCAGGGGTGCCCCTCCTGACCCGCGAGGATTGGCCCGGCCGCTGCAAGGCGTTCACGATCGGCAAGGCCCTCGTGCGGATCGCCGTTGGCGGGCAGAAGAAGCGGGTCTTCAACGGCGACGTGATCTTCACCGAGCACGGGGTCGCCGGGCCGGTGATCCTCGACCTGTCCCGTGAGATCCCCCCGCTCCTCGCGAGGCACGGGACGGTCCCGCTGCAACTGAACCTCTGCCGCGGAAGGGACCGCGAGGATTGGCAGGCGATCCTCAAGGGCTGGCGGCACGGCGCCGTGCGGGAGCGCCTCGCGGAGCACTTTCCGCCGCCCCTCGCGGAAGTCCTCTGCGAGCTGGCCGGGACCGCGGGAACCGCGGCCCGCGCCCTTGGCGGTGAGCCGGCCGAGCGGCTGATCGGCCTCCTGGTGGAGACGCCGCTGACCGTGGTCGGCACGGCGGGCTACGACCAGGCCTTCATCACCCGCGGCGGCGTCTCGCTCAAGGAAGTCGACCCGGACACCTTGGAGAGCCGGCTCTGCCCCGGCCTCTACCTCTGCGGGGAACTGCTCGACCTCGACGGCCCTTGCGGGGGATTCAACCTGCAGTGGGCGTTCGCCAGCGGCTACCTCGCCGGGCTCGGAAGATAGCCGGGCGCGGGCCCGCCCTACCCCTGGGGCGGCTTCGCCGTCGTAGTCCGAGAGTTCGTCGATGCCCTCGTAGCGTTCGACTCTCGCGGCTGGACTCAATGGACGCCGATCTGCTCCAGCAAGTCTTGAATCCCCAGTTCCCCGGCCCAGCGCTTCAGATACGCACGGTCGAGGCGCTCCTTCTGCAGTTCAAAGACCCTTCGAGCGTCTTCGACCTGTCTGAGAGATCCCCCCTGACGGCTCCAGCGGAGCTTTGACAAGATGAGGTCTTCCGGAGCGATGACACTCACGAGATCGTCCCCGACCCGCTCCTGGCGCTTCCCCTGGAATGCCGTCCTGGCATATTCCTCGTCCGTCAGGAGGTAGAAGTCCAGCTTCAGGCCCGAGCTCTTATGGACCGCGTTGAACTGGCCGCCGGCCTGCCGGGCTTCCGCGAGCGTTTGCGCATCCAGATAGTACTCCGAGCTCAGAGCTTCCACGAGCCGCTGCATGCCCTTCGAATCGACGGCAATCACCAGGTCGGCGTCGAAGGTGGAGCGGATCGCTCCGTAGAGGTTCGACGCGTAGGACCCCGTCAGCATGTGCGGGACGGGCAGACGGGCGAGCAAGCGGAGGACTTCGAATAGCGGAGCGTCGGTCACCGGGAGCCGGAATAGAACCGGGCGAAGAGGCGCTGGGGGAGGATATGCTCCAAGACGCGCAGGCGCATGGCTTCGGGAGCGAGGTCTCCCTCGCGGGACCGGATGCCCGCCTCGAGCAGGCGAAGGTTGTCCTCGCGCAGGCGCGCCGCCGAAGCCAAACGCTCGGCCGGGCTCATTCGACGGAGAATCTCCACCTGGGTGTCTTGCGCGCTGATCCTTCCCATGCCTCAATTGTAGCCCGTTCCCGGTTTGTCCGCAAGACTGGTGTACAGCGGCGGCCGTTCTCCTTTCTGCAGTCCCCTGAGCGCCTATTGCGCGAAGGGGACCGCCACCGGGACCAGCTCGGTCGAGCACACACGACAAACCAGAGGCTCAACCTCGTCCAAAACATCCAGACGCCGTATCGAACTTTCCGAACGACTTCGGTTCGATACGTCCAAATCTACGACGTTTGGAAGATTTGGACGTAGGTTTTGGACGTCCCGAACCTACGAATCTTGGATGTTCGGGACAAAGACCTTGCTCAGGCACGCCGCCCACGAGCTCGCGCACGTACGGACCCGCTCACGCGCCTTCATGTACTCCAGCCGTTTGGCGGATGGAGCGAAGGCTTGCGCGCGTCCTCGACGCGGGGTCGGACGAGGTACTCCTCCAGATGGTCCTGGACGATGCGGTAAAGCGGGCTTCCCCGAGAGTCGCGGGCGCGGTACCCCATACCCGCAAGGAAGTTCCCTCGCGAGGGAACTTTTTCGGGGGGTCAAGCGTACATGTAGGCATGGAAACCCCTCCCATCCCCGAAAGTTTCGAGCATCGCATCCATCTCATCCGGAAACGCCGGGTCATGCTCGATGCCGACCTTGCCGCGATCTACGCGGTCACGACCAAACGGCTCAACGAGCAAGTCCGCCGGAACCCGAACAGATTCCGGATTTCATGTTCCGGCTGACCGATGCCGAATCCGCCGCGATGCGGTCGCATTCTGCGACCGCATCCAAACGCAATGTCCGCCACCGGGCTTTCGCTTTCACGGAGCATGGCGCCATCATGCTGGCCAGCGTGCTCAACAGTCCTGTCGCGATCGAAGCGAGCGTCCATGTCGTACGGGCCTTCGCTCGTCTACGCGAGATGCTGGCCACTCACAAGGACTTGATCCGGAGGATTGATGATCTGGAGAGAAGATACGATGCCCAGTTCAAGACTGTCTTCGATGCGATACGAGCGCTGATGGAACCGCCTCCGGAGCCGCCCCGGCGGATCGGCTTCCGGCCCTAGCCTGCCGTTTCAGCGGGAAACCGCCGCCCGCTACAAGTCGCCGGCCCTCGGCACAGCGGGAACCTTGGCTTCCAAATCGCCCTTATCCTTGCCCCGCCAGGCCTGCCAGCGCTTCGCGGCGCCGTCGAAGAGTCCCTTCGCGAGCTTGGCCGTACTGTCGATCTTGGCCGAGACCGCGGCCTTGACCTGGGAAGCGGTCTCGCTGACCTTCGCGATCACGGGCGCCGCGCGCTCCTGCACCTCGGCCTTGACCTTCGAGGCCACCTCCGTGACCTTCGCGCCCGCGGAAGCCGCGGCTTCCTTGGCCTTCTCGTAGGTCCGCGCGACCCCCTGCTTGGCGCTCGCGTAGAGCGTCTCGGCCTTCTTCGAGAGGGCGACGACCGGCTCGACCACCTTCTCCTGCACTTTCGCGACCACGGGAGCGGCAACCTCCTTCGCCTTCTCAAAGACCTCCGCCGCCCCCTGCTTGGCACCCGCGTAGAACGTCCCGGCCTTGGCCACGGTCTTCTCCGCGAAGGCTTTGACCGGCTCGACGATCTTGTCCTCGACGACCTCCTTCGTCCGCGTCACGAGCTTCGCCGCGGTCTCCAGGGCCGCGCGCTTGCGGACTAGCAGGGACTCCATGACGCCGGCCTTCGGGGCCTTCGGCGCGGCCGGCGCCCGGGCGGGATCATCGAGCTTGATCGGCTCCGAGGCGAGGGCCGTCAGGCTCGCCTCGGCCCGGGCTTTGTCCCCGCTCGAGGCCGCCGGGACCGGGACCGCCGCCTCGTCCGTTCCGGTCAGCTTGGCGAGTGAGCCTGCGGCCGGCGAGGAGCCGTCGAAGAGCTTGCCGGAGTCCTGCTTGGCCTTCTCGTCCGCGACGGCAGGCTTGGAGGGGAGGAGGGACTTCGCGGCTCCCGGGGCGGGCGCGGCGACGGGGGCGGGCTTGGAGGCTTGAGCGGCGCCTTTCTTCCCGAGTTCCGCTTTTTCTTCCGGCTTGCACGCTCCGAGCAGGACGATCGCGGCGAGGATGAGCGTCGGGCGGGAGAGTTTCATAGAGCACCTCCACCCTGAGTGTGGCCCCGTTCGGCCCGAAGCTCTAGGGCCGACGAGGCCGGCCGGGCCTGGGTCCCAGGGCCCAGATTGTCATCCGAACTGCGCTTCCCCGCGGAGGGTCTCCTCCGCCAGCTGGCCGCAGCTCGCCTTGCCCTCGATCTCCTGCGGCCACGACGCGTTGAGGATGACCTGGAACCCCAGACGCTTGAGCTCGGCCTCGTAGCCCGCGATGCGCGGCGGCGGCTCGTACCAGACCGTGGTCAGCTTATTCCTATCGGCCCGACGGGTCGGGTTGACCGGGGTGATCTTGACCAGGAAGGCCTCGGGGGAGAACAAGCGGCCCACCTCGGCCGGGTCGAAGGGGATCTCGGAGGCCAACGCGAAGTTCAAGGTGACCCTCCGGTCGCCCGGGCGCACCCAGCTTTGCCCGAACTCCGAGATCTCGGAGAAGCCCCACTTCTTGATGGGGATGAGCGCGTCGCGAGCCTCTTTATCCGTAGAGAGGAGGGAGAACTGGAGCTGGAAGCGGCCGCCCTTGAAATGCTCGTCCTTGAGCTTCTTGAGCTCCGAGAAGAACGAGCTCGAGACCGCGCAGGCCGGCGCCACGGTGGAGATGCTCGGCACGAAGGTCGTGAAGCGCGCGTCCGCGGCCAGCCGGCGCATCGCCTCGAGCACGGCCGGGTTCAGGCTCGGCTCGCCCATGCGGGCGAAGTGCACCTTGAACATCCGGGCACTCTGCGGCGGGGTCTCGGGATTCAAGCTCACCGCCGCCTCGATCTGGGCCAGGATCGTGTCCGCGTCGAGGTTGCCGTGGTAGCCGAAGTTGCCCGCGTCGCAGATGCGGCAGGAGCAGGCGCAGCCGTACTGCGTCGAAGCCATCACCACCCATTTCTCCGTCCGGGGGCGGCCGAGGTCCACCGCGTCGACGAACTCGAAGCGGCGCACGGGGTCGCCCGGCGGACGGGCCAGGAACACCGTCCCGACCTCCGGGATGCGTCTGCTCGTCAGGATCTCTAGCTTCTCAGAACCCGTTCGCATTCCATGGCCCTCGCCATGCCGTCGGCGGCCGCGATGACGGCCTGCCTGAAATTCCCCTCTCTCGCGTCGCCCGCGATGAAGACGCGGCCCTTCAGCCGGCCGCAGAGCTTGGGCAGGCGCGGCGCCTTTCCGACCAGCACGAAGAGGGCGTCCAGCTTCACCCGGCCCTTCTGGAGCTCCACCCCCTCGAGCCGCCTCCTGCCCAGAAGCTTCCTGATCTCGGCGTTCGGCCGGAACTCGATGTTCCTGGCGGAAGCGATGCCCCCCCTGAGCGGCGAGATCCCCTTGAGCGTCTTTCTCCGGCAGAAAAGATACACCTTCCGCGCGTGCCGCGCGAGCCACAGCGCCTGGTAGGCGGCCGCCTCCCCCCCGCCGACCACGCCGACAATCTTGCCGCGCAAGCGCCCGGGCCGCTCGAACTCCGCGTGGCGCAGACCCGGCAGGCTTGGAAGCCCCAGGCCCTTGAACTCGGCGCCGCAGGCGAGGACGGCCGTTCGGCAGCGCAGCGTCCTGCCCCCCAGGTCGAGGGACAGTCCTGGGCGGAGGGCGCGCACCTTTCCCTTGATGAACCGGAGCCCCCAACGCCGCGCCTGTTGAAGGAAGCGCGCCATGAGGGCCTTGCCGGTGACGCCGGCCGGGAAGCCCGGGTAGTTGCGCAGCAGCGGCAGGCGCCCCGCCTGTCCGCCCAGCCGGCCCTTCTCGACGAGCACGGTCTTGAAGCCCGCGCGGGCGAGGTAGAAGCCCGCCGTGAGCCCGGCCGGGCCGCCGCCGACCACCGCCGCGTCCCAGCGCATCAGGCCTTGAGCCTCCGGCGCCGGGCGAGCCCGCGCTGGGCGATGGCGTCCTGGGTGAGGCAGGAGCAGTAGTAGGCCGAGAGGCGCTTCGTGCGCTCGAGGCAGAAAAGCAGGAGCTCGAGCACCGCCTCCTCCGCGCCTTCGACCGGGCGCCAGAGCAGGTGTTCCGGCTGGGAGCCCGCCGCCTTGTGGCCGCGCGCGCGCACCCCGGGCTCATTGTCCCGGCAGGAGAAGAGCTCGTGCAGGATGAGGAAGGGCGCGCCGATGCGGTCGAGGTCGAGGGCCATCCCCTTCAGGTCGTCTAAAGCCTCCGGGAAGACGGGCACCTCGACCGTGGTCTCCTCGAACACCTGCAATGCCCGCTTGACCGGCCGCAGGTCGAAGCCCCCGGCGGCCAGGTTGAGGCGCACCGAGTCCAGTCCCGCCTCCTTGAGCCGGCGCAAAAGCTCGACGGTGGCCTTGTCGCCGTTCGTGTAGAGGTCGATGCGCAGGCGCCGGGGGAGCTTGCGCAGGGCCCGAAGGATCCCCAGCACGCGCTCGGGCTTGAGCAGGGGCTCGCCTCCGCTGATGCCCACGCTCGAGAGCTGGAAGCGCTCGACGACCTCGGCGGCGGCCTCCGGGGTCTTCACCGGGAAGCCGTGGACCACCATTTCGTCCTTGCGCGGATGCTCGTTGAAGCAGAAGAAGCACTCGCGGGTGCACAGCCCCGTCGCGTAAAGGTTCGTGCCCTTTCCCTGCAGGCAGCCGCGGCAGCCCGGCGGCAGGCGGCGGATGAAGAGCGTCCGGGTCTTGAATGAGCCTTTGACGCCGGCGGCCTTCAGGCACTCCAGGAGCTCCAGGACTAACGGCGAAGGAGCGGCGGCCTTCTCCGGCGCGGGGTGCTGGCCCGCCGCCTTGCGTGCGTACCAGGAGAGGTCGTCCTTCTTCCTCAGCACCCTCTCCCCCGGCCCGGGCCCATGCGCTTCTCAGTGCCCCCCGCCGCGCAGCATCTTCACGGCGTGCGGGAGCACCTCGGCGACCGCTTCCAGGGACTCGCGGGCGCCGCGGGGGCTGCCCGGGAGGTTCACGACGAGGGTGCGCCTCAGGGAGCCGCACACTCCGCGGGAGAGCGCGGCGAAGGGGGTCTTGCGCAGGCCGCGCGCGCGCATGAGCTCGGAGAGGCCGGGGGCGGCCTTGTCGACGACGGCGAGGGTGGCCTCCGGGGTCACGTCGCGGGGGCCGAGCCCCGTGCCGCCGGTGGTGAGCACGAGGTCGAGCCCCGCGCTCGGCGCGCACCAGCGGCGCAGGAGGGCGGCGATCTTCCGGCGGTCGTCGGGCACGACCGCGGACACGACGGCGGCCCAGCCCAGGCGCTGGATCAGCCGCCCCAGGGCCGGCCCGCTCTCGTCTTCGCGCTCCCCGCGGGCGGAGCGGTCGCTGACGGTCAGCACGCCGACGCGGAGCGCCTCCTTCACGGAGCCTTCTCCTCGGCCGGGATGAAGGCCGTCTTCCAGATGGGCACGTTCTCCTTGAGGTGCTCCACCACCGCGCGGCAGGCGGCGAAGGCCTCCTCCCGGTGCGCGGCGGCGGCGGCGACGACGATGCTGGCCTCGCCCACCGGCACCGCTCCCAGGCGATGGAACACCGCGAGGTGCGCCCCGTGCTTTTCCTCCGCGGCCATCGCCCCCTTGGCCAGCTCCGTGAGGGCCATCTGGTCGTAGGCCTCATAGTTGATGGCGGACACCTTCCTGCCTTCCTCGGTCTCGCGCACGGTGCCCACGAAGAGGACCGCGGCGCCGAAGCCGGGAGCCTTGACGGACTCGAAGGCCTGGTCGAAGCTCAGCTTGTCTCGGGTGATGCGGGTCTCCATGGCTACCCTCCGCTGACCGGCGGCAGCACGGCCAGCACGTCGCCGTCCTTGAGCGGTTCCGTCCCTTCCGAGAAGCGCTGGTTGAGGGCGAGCCTCGTGCCTGGGAGATCGAGCCCGCTCAGCTCGGGCGTCTTCCACGCGTCCCGAGCCAGCGCCCCTTCGGGCAGGCTGAGGCTCAGGCGGCTCTTCCCGGCCAGGTCGCGGGCCGAGGCGAAGAGCAGGACTTCGATGGTCACTTCTTCCTCCGGTAATGCCCCGAGCGTCCGCCCTTCTTCTCCGCGAGGAAGACGGGGCCGATGACCATGGCCGGGTCGACGCCCTTGGCCATGTCGTAGACCGTCAGGCAGGCGGCGCAGACGGCGGTGAGCGCCTCCATCTCGGCTCCGGTCCGCGCCTGGCAGCGCACCCGGGCTTCGACCTTCACTCCGCGGGGGGCCTTCTCGAGGCGCACCTCGACGGCGTCGAGCGGGAGCGGGTGGCAGAGCGGGATGAGGTCGCTGGTCTTCTTGGCCGCGAGCACGCCGGCCACGCGGGCCGCGGCCAGGGCGTCGCCTTTGGGCAGGCGGCCGGCGAAGAGCGCCGCGCGGGCCTTGCCGGACATGCTCACCGAGCCGCGGGCGATGGCCGTGCGCAGGGTGATGGGCTTGGCGCCCACGTCGATCATCCGGAGGCCGTGACCTTTCCCCATTGGGATAAGATTCTATCAAATGCCCGATTTGGTATCCTCGTCGAGATGGCGACCCTCCTGGGACTGCTCCTGCTCCTGCCCCTCCCCGCCGCCGCCTTCGAAGCGAGGCTCTCGACGACGGCGGTGCCGGCGGGAGGCGTGTTGGCCGTGAGCGTGCAGGGGGCGGGCGCAGACGAGGCCTCCTGCCAGGCGCCCCCGGGCGCCTGTCCGCTCTACCCGGCGGGGCCGGGCCGCCGACGGGGGCTCATCGCGGTCCCCGCCGAGACCCCTCCGGGGCTCTATGCGGTCGAGCTCTCCCGACCGCGCCGGCTGCGCGGGGATGAGCGCCGCAGCCTCCCGTATTCGGTTTTGCCCTCCTCCTTCACGCATCAGGACCTGACCCTGAGCGCGGAGAAGGCCGCCCTCGCCCGAAGCGCGGGAGCGGAGGCCGCGACCGCGCGACTGGAAGAGCTGCTCGCGCTCGAGTCGCCCGAGCGGCTCTACGAGGGCATCTTCCAGCTGCCGGTCGAAGGAGGGCGGCTGACCTCCCAGTACGGACACCCGCGCACGGTCAACCGGAGCCAGCCCTGGCCGCGGCACAAGGGGGTGGACCTCGCCGCCCGCGAGGGGACGCCCGTGCTCGCCCCGAACCACGCCCTGGTGGCGCTCGCGACGAGCACCCCGGTGCAGGGGGGCGTCGTGGTCCTCGATCACGGGCAAGGCGTCCTGAGCGCGCTTTTGCACCTCAAGACCCTCGACGTACGGGTCGGACGCGTCGTGCAGCGCGGAACCCGGGTGGGCACGGTGGGAACGACGGGCTTCTCGACCGGACCGCACCTGCACTGGGAGCTGCGCGTACACGGCGCGGCGGTGGACCCGCTGCCGTGGCTGACGAGCGGCTACTAAGGGGAAGCTAGTAGGGCCGCGCGGAACAGCATCCGGGAATCTTTCGAAGAAGCGTGTATCGGTAAGCCGGGGTCAGACTTTCTTGCGCCGATATCACCGAAAAATTATAAAATCAGCCTGATGGGTGCGGTACCCAAGCGGTTTAAGGGGCGAGTCTGCAAAACTCGTATGCAGGGGTTCGAATCCCCTCCGCACCTCCCGATTTCGCCATCGCCCGCGTTCTAACCGCAGCCGCCTTCCATACCCGGCGGCTGCCGTCCTTCCTTAAGAACCTCCGCTCCCGGCCTCCAGCGATGAACGCCCGCCCGGCGGATCGAGCGCATTATCCGCGCTCCTTGCGGCCTTCGTCTTAAAATTGTTATCATTTTTCTCGACGGAAGAGCCGGGTAAATACGCAAGCCGGATAAGCGTTTTTTGACAATGCCGAGAACCCTATCCCTGATCCCTTCCCCGGAGGCTCCATGCCCGTCTTCATCGGACGTGACCGCGAAGTCCGCCGCTGCTACGGATTCGACGAGATAGCCCTGGTCCCGGGCACCCTCACCATCAACCCCGAGGAAGTCGACACCTCCCTGGCCATCGGGAAGGTCAAGCTCAGCATCCCCTTCATCGCCTCGGCCATGGACGGGGTCGTGGACGCCAAGTTCGCAGTCGCCATGGGCAAGCTGGGCGGCCTCGCCGTGCTCAACCTCGACGGCATCAACTCCCGCTACGAGAAGCCCCGGGACGTGCTGGCCAAGATCGCGGCCGCTCCGCCCTCCGAGGCCACCCGCCTCGTCCAGGAGCTCTACCGTGAGCCCTTCAAGGAAGCCCTCATCGCCAAGCGCGTCAAGGAGATCAAGGCCGGCGGCGTGAAGTGCGCGGTGAGCTGCATCCCGCAGAACGCCGACCGGTTCGGCCCCATCGCCGAAAAGGCCGGCTGCGACGTGTTCTTCGTGCAGTCCACCGTCGCCACCGTGCGCCACAAGGCGACCCGGTACAAGCCCTTCGACATCGCCAAGTTCTGCAGGAAGCTCAGGATCCCCGTCGTGGTCGGCAACGTGGTCACCTACGACGTGACCCTCGAGCTCATGGAAGCCGGCGTGAGCGGCGTGCTCGTCGGCGTAGGCCCCGGCGCGGCCTGCACCACCCGCGGCGTGCTCGGCCTGGGCGTCCCGCAGGTCACCGCCACGGTGGACTGCGCGGCCGCCCGCGACACCTTCTACAAGAGGACGGGGCGCTACGTGCCCATCATGACGGATGGCGGCATGTCCACCGGCGGCGACATCTGCAAGGCCATCGCCTGCGGCTCCGACGGCGTCATGGTCGGCTCGGCCTTCGCCCGGGCCAAGGAAGCCCCGGGCCTCGGCTTCCACTGGGGCATGGCCACCCCCCACTCGAACCTGCCCCGCGGCACCCGCATCCACGTCGGGATCACCGGCACGCTCGAGGAGATCCTCTACGGGCCCTCCCGGACCGACGACGGCTCGCACAATCTGGTCACCGCCCTCAAGACCTGCATGGGCTCCGTCGGGGCGTCCACCATCCGCGAGATGCAGATGACCGAGATCATCATCGCGCCGTCCATCCGCACCGAAGGCAAGATCTTCCAGAAAGCCCAGAACATCGGCATGGCCAAGTCCTGATGATCGTCGTCCTGGACTTCGGCTCCCAGTACACCCAGCTCATCGCGCGGCGCCTGCGCGAGCTCGAGGTCTACGCCGAGATCCTGCCCTGCACCGCGCCGGCCGAGAAGGTGCTCGCGAAGTCCCCCCAGGGGATCATCCTCTCCGGCGGACCGGCCAGCGTGCACAAGAGCGGCTCGCCGCGCATCGACGAACGCCTCCTGCGGGCCGGCATCCCGGTGCTGGGCATCTGCTACGGCATGCAGCTGCTCGTCCACCAGCACGGCGGCAAGGTCGTGCCTGCGCGCCGGCGCGAGTACGGGCATGCCACGGTGACCCGCTTGGGCGAAGACCCCCTCTTCCAGGGCCTCCCCAAGGAGATGCCGGTCTGGATGAGCCACGGCGACGGGGCCAAGAGCCTGGGGCATAACGGGTTCCGCGTCCTCGCCCGCACCTCCACCGCCCCCTTCGCGGCCGTAGCCGACGCCGCGCGCCGGCAGTACGGCGTGCAGTTCCACCCCGAGGTGGCCCACACGCCCGGCGGCGCCCGCCTGCTCGAGAACTTCGCCCGCACGGTCTGCGCCGTCCGCGAGCGCTGGACGATGGCCTCCTTCCTCGAGCGGTCGGTCGCCTCCATCCGCTCCCAGGTCGGGAACGGGCGGGTGGTCTGCGCTCTCTCCGGCGGCGTGGACTCCTCGGTCGCCGCGGCCCTGCTCAGCCGGGCCATCGGCCGGCGCCTGCACTGCGTGTACGTGGACACCGGCCTCGGCCGCTTCGGCGACCTCGAGCACCTGCGCGAGGCCTTCCGGGGCTTCAAGCTCGACCTCAAGGTCGTGGACGCCTCGGCCCTCTTCCTGAAGAGGCTGGCCGGCGTCAGCGACCCCGAGCGCAAGCGCAAGATCATCGGCCGCAGCTTCATCGAGGTGTTCGACCGGGAGGCCAAGCGCCTCAAGGGCGTCGAGTTCCTCGCCCAGGGCACCCTCTACCCCGACGTCATCGAGTCGGTGAGCGTGCACGGCCCCTCCGCCGTCATCAAGAGCCACCACAACGTCGGGGGGCTGCCCAAGCGGATGAAGCTCAAGCTCGTAGAGCCCCTGCGCTTCCTCTTCAAGGACGAGGTCCGGCGCCTCGGCCGCGCGATGAAGCTCCCCGAGATCCTCATCGGGCGCCACCCCTTCCCCGGCCCGGGGCTCGCTGTGCGCATCCTCGGGCCTGTGACCTGGGAGCGCCTCGAGCGCCTGCGCCGCGCCGACCGCATCGTCGTCGAGGAGCTGCGCTCGTCGGGCTGGTACGCCAAGGTCTGGCAGGCCTTCGCGGTGCTCCTCCCCGTCAAGACGGTCGGGGTGATGGGCGATGAGCGCACCCACGATTTCGTCGTCGCCATCCGGTCGGTGGACAGCGTGGACGGCATGACGGCCGACTGGAGCCGCCTGCCCCACGACCTGCTCGCCCGGATGTCGAGCCGCATCGTCTCCGAGGTCCGGGGCATCAACCGCGTCGTCTACGACGCCACCTCCAAGCCGCCGGCCACCATCGAATGGGAATGACGCAGACCCCGAAGCCGCCGACCCTCGCCTCCTCCCACCTGCCGGGTCTGCGCCTCTTTGCCCGGGGCAAGGTGCGCGACGTCTACGAGACGGGCGAGCACCTCCTCATCGTGGCGACCGACCGCCTCTCGGCCTTCGACGTCGTTTTGCCGACCCCCATACCGGCCAAGGGCGAGGTCCTCACCCAGCTCTCCGCATTCTGGTTCGAGAAGACGGCGAAACTCGTGCCCAACCACTTCGTGACCGCCGACTTCGGCGAGATCCGCAAGCGCCTCCCGGACCTCCGGCTCGATCCCGCCGTCTACAAGGGCCGGACGATGCTGGCCCGCAAGGCGGTGCGCGCGGACTGCGAGTGCGTGGTGCGCGGCTACCTGGCCGGCTCGGGCTGGAAGGAGTACCTGAAGACCGGCTCGGTCTGCGGGCACATCCTTCCCAAGGGCCTGCGGGAGGCCGAGCGCCTGAGCAAGCCCCTCTTCACCCCGACGACCAAGGCCTCCGAGGGCCACGACGAGAGCATCACCCGCGAGCGCCTCGCCGACCTCGTCGGCGCAGGCACCGCCCGCGAGCTCGAGCGCCTGAGCCTCGCGCTCTACGAGCGGGCGGCCGAGCACGCCGAGCGCTGCGGCCTGCTCCTGGCCGACACCAAGTTCGAGTTCGGCCACATCGGCGGCCGCCTGGCGGTCATCGACGAGCTGCTCACCCCCGATTCCTCCCGCTTCTGGGAGAAGGACGCCTGGAAGCCGGGGGCGACGCCCGCGAGCTTCGACAAGCAGTTCGTCCGCGACTGGCTGGAGACCGGCGGCTGGGACAAGCGCCCGCCCGCCCCCGAGCTCCCCGCCGACGTGGTCGAGGGGACGTCCAGCCGCTACCGTGAAGCCCTCCGGAGGTTGACCGCATGACCAAGACGAACGGCAAGGACCCGGCCGCGCTCCTCGAGCAGGCGGCCCCGCGCGCCGCCCGAAGCGCCGGCCTGCTCACCCACGTCGTGGAGGTCGCCTCCAAGCTCGGCTTCAACGACGCGCCGGGCCAGGCCCTCCTCGGGCTGCTGCCCTCCGTCGGCGTCTGCGGCGCCCGCGAGGTCCGGGTCTCCTCGCTCTACGAGATCTCCGGCAAGCTCTCCTCCTCCCAGATCGACCAGCTCGGCCGCAACCTGCTCTGCGACCCCATCACCCAGGAGTACCGCCTCGACCTCTCGGCCTCCTCGGCGGCCTTCCTCATCGGCCCCCACTGGCGGGTGGAGGTCTGGCCCAAGCCGCAGGTCACCGACCCCGTGGGGGACAGCGTGCGCAAAGCCATCAAGGACATGGGTTTGCCGGAGCCCGAGACCGTGCGCACCGGCACGGCCTACCAGATCACCGGGCGCATCAACCAGAACCAGGTCGAGAAGATCACGGCCAAGCTGCTCTCGAACCAGGTCATCCACCGCACCAAGGTCTCCCAACTGTGAGCCGGCCCCTCCCCGCCACGGACGCCGCGGCCTGGCCCCAGTGGGCCTGCGCGCCGGTCAAGGCCCTGCAGGACCTCAGCGCCCGCCACGGCTGGTCGCTCTCGGCCGACGAGCTCAAGGCCGTCCAGGCTCACTTCGCGGCCCTGAAGCGCGAGCCGACCCGGGCCGAGGTCGAGATGCTGGCGCAGTCCTGGTCCGAGCACTGCCGCCACAAGACCTTCCGCAGCCCGATCCGCCTGAAGGATGGGCGTTCCACGCGCCTCATCAAGAGCCTGCTCGAGGACACTTTGATGGCGGCGACGCGCAAGCTGGCCAAGCCGTGGTGCCTCTCCGTCTTCAAGGACAACGCGGGGGTCGTCGAGTTCGACAAGCGCTGGGCCCTGGCCTACAAGGTCGAGACGCACAACCACCCCTGCGCCATCGAGCCCTACGGCGGGGCCGAGACCGGGGTCGGCGGGGTCATCCGCGACGTCCTGGGCGTGGGCCTCGGCGCCAAGCCGGTGCTCAACACCGACGTGTTCTGCTTCTGCCCGCCGGACTACGCCGGCGAGCTGCCGGAAGGGGTGCTGCACCCGCGCCGGACGCTGACCTGCGTCGTGGCGGGGGTGCGGGATTACGGCAACCGCATGGGCATCCCCACCGCGGCCGGGGCCGTCTATTTCGATGAAGGCTACCGCTTCAACCCGCTCGTCTTCGTGGGCACGGTGGGCCTCATGCCCCACGGCGCCGTCCATACGAGCATCCAGCCCGGCGACGCCGTCGTAGCGATCGGCGGGCGCACCGGCCGCGACGGCCTGCACGGCGCCACCTTCTCCTCGACCGGCCTCGACAAGGGCGTCGACTCCACCGCGGTGCAGATCGGCCACGCCATCTGCGAGAAGCGCGTCCTCGACGCGCTCCTGCGCGCGCGCAGCGCCAAGCTCTACCGCGCCCTGACCGACTGCGGCGCCGGCGGCTTCTCCTCGGCGGTCGGCGAGATGGCCGCCCGCGTGCAGGGCAAGGGCGGGGCCCGCGTGGACCTCGCCAAGGCCCTGCTCAAGGTCTCGGACCTCGAGCCCTGGGAAGTCTGGCTCTCGGAAGCCCAGGAGCGCATGGTGCTGGCCGTCCCGCCGAAGAACCTCAAGGCCCTCCAGGAGCTCATGGCCGCCGAGAGCGTCGAGGCCTGCGTGCTCGGCGAGTTCACCTCCACCGGCCGCATCGAGGTGCTCCACGGCGAGCAGCGCATCGTCGATCTCGACCTGGACTTCGTCCACGACGGCCTCCCCCTCCGGGAGCAGGCCGCCCTGTGGGAGGCGCCCAAGACGGAGCCTCCCGCCCCGCTGAGGCTCGACGGCGAACGCTGCGCGCAGATCCTGCGCTGGGCCGTCTCCCATCTGAACGTCTGCAGCCGCGAGTGGATCATCCGCCAGTACGACCACGAGGTCCAGGGCGGGACCGTGGTGAAGCCCCTGCAGGGCATCCAGCACGACGGCCCCGGCGATGCCTGCGTCATCTGGCCCATCGCGGTCACCGAGGACCCCTCGGACTACCGGGGCTTCGCCGTCGCGCACGGCATCAACCCCGCGCTCGGCAAGGACCCCTACGCGATGGCCCTCGCCTGCGTGGACGAGGCGCTCGCGAACCTGGTCTGCGTGGGGGCCGACGTCTCGAAGGCCGCCCTGCTCGACAACTTCTGCTGGGGCAGCCCCAAGGACCCGCGCCAGCTGGGGGCCCTGGTCCGCGCCGCGGAGGGCTGCCGCGACGCCGCGCTCGGCTTCGAGACGCCCTTCATCTCGGGCAAGGACAGCCTCCACAACGAGTTCATCGACGCCAAGGGGCGCGCGGTCCCCATCCCTGGGACCCTGCTCATCTCGGCCATCGCTCCGGTGCCGGACATCCGCCGCGCCCTGACGATGGACATGAAGGGGCCGCGCAACGCCCTCTACATCGTCGGGCGCACGGCCGGCGCCCTGGGCGGGTCGCTTTTGGCCCAGCACCTGGAGCTCCACGCGGCCCCCTGCCCCGAGGTGGACGTCCGCGCCGCCCGCGACGCCTACCGGAAGATCAGCCTGGCCGCCCAGAAGGGCCTGCTCCTCTCGGCCCACGACCTCTCGGAGGGCGGGCTCGCCGCGGCCGCCAGCGAGATGGGGTTCTCGGGCGACACGGGCGTCGAGATCGATCTCGACAAGCTCCCCCGCGCCAAGGACGCCGCCGGCGAGGCCGCGCTCCTCTTCTCGGAGACTCCGAGCCGCATCCTGCTCGAGGTGTCTCCCGAGTGCGAGAAGGAGTTCCTCAAGGCCCTGCGCGGCACCCTCTGCGCCCGCATCGGCACCACCCTCGCGAACCCGGTCCTCCGGATCCTCGGGCTGGACGGCCGCATCCACTTCGAGGAAGGCCTTCGGGACCTCAAGGCCCTCTGGCAGAAGACCCTGCCCGAGAAGCTGCTCGTCGGGCTCAACGCCCGCAACGGGGGCAAGCGATGAGGACGCCCAAGGCGCTGATCCTGCGCGCGGCCGGCACCAATTGCGACGTCGAGACCGCGGTCGCCTTCAAGATGGTCGGCGCGACCGCCGTGACCGCCCACATCGACGAGGTCAAGCAGGGGCGCGTGCGCCTCATGGACCACGACATCCTCGTCTTCCCCGGAGGGTTCACCTACGGCGACGACATCAGCGCCGGCAAGGTCCTCGCCAACGAGCTCAAGGCCCACCTGCGGGAACTGAGGGGCTTCATCCGCAGCGGGCGGCCGGTGCTCGGCATCTGCAACGGATTCCAGGTGCTCGTCAAGTGCGGGCTTTTGCCCCAGACCCCCTCCAACGAGCAGACGGCCTCCCTCTCCTTCAACGACTCCAACCGCTTCGAGGCCCGCTGGGTGCGCCTGCGCATCAACCTGCAGAGCCAGTCGCTCTTCATCCGGGGCCTGCCCGAGATCATCGAACTGCCCGTCGCGCACGGCGAGGGCAAGTTCGTGGTCAAGTCGCCCAAGGTGCTCGAGCACCTCAAGAAGACGCGGGCCATCCTCATGCAGTACGTCAACGAGGAGGGCAAGTTCGCGGGCTACCCCTACAACCCCAACGGCTCGCTCTTCAACATCGCGGCCATCACGAACCCGGAGGGGAACTGCCTGGGCCTGATGCCGCACCCGGAGCGCTTCATCACCCGCTGGCACCACCCCAATTGGACGCGGCAGACCTTCCTCAAGGACGGGGTGGGCCTCGAGATCTTCCGCAACGCGGTCACCTATGTGGCATCCTGACCTGCGCCGGCCATGTGCGGCCTAGTCGCCATCGCCGGAGACTCCAGCGCCGTCCGCCTCGCGACCCTCGCACTCTACGCGCTCCAGCACCGCGGCCAGGAAGCCGCCGGGCTCGTCTCGGCCTCGGGCGGCCGCCTGCACGCCCGGCACGGCCTGGGGCTGGTGGCCGACGTCCTGCCCGAGGAGGCCCTGCGCGCGCTCCCGGGACGCAGCGCCCTCGGGCACGTGCGCTACGCGACGGCGGGCGGGAGCTCCATCCAGAACGCCCAGCCCCTCGTCTTCGACCATGTCCACGGCCCCATCGCCATCGCCCATAACGGCACCCTGACCAACGCGCTCACCCTGCGCAGGCGCCTCGAGGCGCGGGGGGCCATCTTCCGCACCACGAGCGACAGCGAGGTGATCGTCCACCTGATCGCCCGCCAGAAGGGCCCCGTGGAGCGGGCCATCGCCGCCGCCCTGCGCAAAGTCGAGGGCGCCTACTCCCTGCTCTTCCTGACCCCCGAAAGCCTCATCGCCGCGCGCGACCCTCAAGGCTTCCGGCCCCTGGTGCTCGGGCGCAAGGGGAAGGCCTTCGTCTTCGCCTCGGAGACCACGGCGCTCAACCAGATCGGCGCCGAGCTCGTCCGAGAGGTCGAGCCGGGCGAGATGATCGTCGTCTCGAAAGGCCGACTGCGCTCCACGCGCCTCTCCCCCCGCCCCGCCAAGCGGGCCCTCTGCGTGTTCGAGCAGATCTACTTCGCCCGACCCGACTCGAGCGTGTTCGGCCTGAGCGTGCAGGCCACGCGCCGACAGCTCGGCAGGGAGCTCGCCAAGGAGATGTTCGGCGTCGAGGCCGACGCCGTGGTGCCCGTCCCGGACTCGGGCGTCCCCGCCGCCATCGGCTTCGCCGAGGAGTCGGGCATCCCCTTCGAGCTCGGCTTCGTGCGCAGCCACTACGTGGGCCGCAGCTTCATCCAGCCGGCGCAGGGGATGCGCGATTACGCGGTGATGCTCAAGCTCATGCCCGTGCGCGAGGTGCTGGCCGGCAAGAGGATCATCCTGGTCGACGACTCGCTGGTGCGGGGCACGACCTCCCGGCGCCTCTGCCGCATCCTGCGCGCGGCCGGGGTGAGGGCCATCCACATGGCGGTCTCCTCCCCGCCCATCCTCTCGCCCTGCTACTACGGCATCGACACCCCCCAGCGCAAGGAGCTCATCGCGGCGCAGCGCTCCCTCCCCGGGATCGTCCGCTTCCTGGGCGTGGACAGCCTGCACTACCTGAGCCTCGAGGGCCTGCTGCGCGCCGCGGGCCGGGAGGGAGGGCCGAAGGGAACGGACTACTGCACGGCCTGCTTCACCCGGCGCTATCCCACGCCCCTGACGGACCTGAGAGCCGCATGAACGCGCTGATCGTCGGCTCCGGCGGCCGCGAGCACGCCCTGGCCTGGGCGCTGAGGAAGAGCCCTCGTCTGGAGAGGCTCTACGCCGCCCCGGGATCGGCCGGGATGTCGGCCCTGGCCGAGCCGGCCGCCTGCGACCCTCTCGACGCCGAAGCCCTCGCGGGCGTTTGCCGGGAGCGCAAGGTGAGCCTGGTCGTGATCGGCCCCGAGGCGCCGCTCGCCCTGGGCGTCGCGGACGGTCTGCGCGAGCGGGGCTTCAGCGTGTTCGGGCCCGGCCGGGACGCCGCGCGCCTCGAGTCCTCCAAGGCCCATGCCAAGGATTTCATGGCCCGCCACGGCCTCCCCACGGCCCGCAGCAAGGTCTTCACCGCCTTCGAGGAGGCCCGCGCGGCCCTCCCCTCTTTCGGGGATTCCGTGGTCGTGAAGGCGGACGGCCTCGCCGCCGGGAAGGGCGTGCGGGTCTGCGCGAGCCACTCCGAGGCGGAGGCGGCCCTCTCGGACTTCCTGCTCGAGAAGGTCCACGGGGAAGCCGGCCGGAAGGTCGTCCTTGAAGAGAAGCTCGAGGGGACCGAAGCCACGCTCATGGCTATCCTCGACGGAAAGAGCTGCCGGCTTCTGCCCTCCAGCCAGGACCACAAGCGCCTGCTCGAGGGCGACCAAGGCCCCAACACGGGGGGCATGGGGGCTGTCTCGCCGGCGCCGGCTTTGACGCAGGCGCTCCTGTCGCGGATCCGCGGCGAGATCTTCGACCGGGCCCTCGAGGGCCTGCGCAAGGACGGCCTCGACTACCGCGGGGTGCTCTACGCGGGCCTCATGCTGACCCGCGAGGGCCCGAAGCTGCTGGAGTTCAACGTGCGCTTCGGCGACCCCGAGACCCAGGCGGTCCTGCCCCTGCTCGACGCCGACCTCCTGGAACTGCTCCACTCGGCGGCGGAAGGCCGCCTGGAGGACGCCCCCCTCCGAGCCTACGAGGGCTCGAGCGTCTGCGTCGTGCTGGCCTCCGAGGGCTATCCCGATCAGCCGAAGACGGGACGCCCCATCGAAGGCCTGGACGCCGCGGACGCGCTGGTCTTCCACGCCGGGACGAAGCGGGCCGGGAAAAGCTGGAGCACCGCGGGCGGGCGCGTGCTGGGCGTGTGCGCGGTCGGGCCGGACCTGGGCTCGGCCCGCCGCAAGGCCTACGAGGCCGCCGGGCGCATCCATTTCGAAGGCATGCACTTCCGCAAGGACATCGGAGCCTGCGCCTCATGCGCCTGCTGATCGAAGGCGGGCTGGTCGTCGACCCGGAGCAGAGCTTGGACGAGGTCCGCGACCTGCTCCTCGAGGACGGGAAGGTGAAGGACTGCGCCCGGGGCCTGGGTTCACGACCCGGGCTCAAGGGCGTAGAACGCCTCGACGCCCGGGGCCTCTGGGTGCTCCCGGGCCTCATCGACCTGCACGTCCACCTGCGCGAGCCCGCCTTCGGCCGCGGCACGCAAGACGAAAGCATCGCCTCGGGGACGCGCGCCGCCGCCGCGGGCGGGGTGACGACGCTCGTGGCGATGCCCAACACCCGCCCTCCCGTCGACACGCCCAAGGCCCTGCGCGCGCTCCAGACCAAGGCCCGGAATGCGCCCATCCACGCGCTCTTCGCCGCCTGCGTGACCCGCGGCCAGAAGGGCCGCGAGCTCACCGATTTCAAAGCCCTGGCCGGGGCGGGCGCCGCCGCCTTCAGCGACGACGGACGCCCGGTGAGGAACTCCGAACTCCTGCGCCGGGCCCTGCTCGCGACCAAGCGCCTGGGGCTCCCCCTCCTCGACCACGCCGAGGACGAGGGCTTCTCGGCCGCCTCGGAGGTCTTGGCGGTCAGCCGCGACCTCGCTCTCGCCGCCATGACCGGAGGCCGCCTGCACCTCTGCCACGTCTCCTGCGCGGCGACCGTGGAGCTCCTGCGCGAGGCCAAGCGCCGCGGGGCCGACGTCACCGCCGAGGCCGCGCCCCACCATTTCACCCTGACCGCCGGGGACATCCCCCGCTCCCGCCGCGCCGCGGATTTCAAGATGAAGCCCCCCCTGCGCCGGCCGGAGGACCGCGAGGCGCTCATCGCTGGCTTGGCCGAGGGCACCATCGACGCCATCGCCACCGACCACGCCCCCCACGCGCCGGCCAAGAAGAGGCGGGGCCTCTCGCGCGCCCCCTTCGGGATCATCGGGCTGGAGACGCTCGTCCCGCTCTCCCTCGCCCTGGTGCGCTCGGGCCGCCTCACGCGCCTCGAGCTCGCCCGGCGGCTCTCGTACGCCCCGGCCCGCATCCTCGGCCTGCGCTCGAAGGGCCATCTTCGCCGCGGGGCCGACGCCGACGCGGTCCTCATCGACCCGCGCGCGCGCTGGCGCTTCGACGACCCCGTCTCGAAGAGCCGGAACTCCCCCTTCCTCGGCCGCGCGCTCGTCGGGCGCGCGCGGGCCGCCGTCGTCTCGGGCCGCGTCGTCTTCCTTCGCAAGGGAGGAAAGCCATGAAGCGTCTTCTGCCCCTCATTCCCCTCTTCCTGCTCTGCGCCTGCGGCGATGAGCCTGAGAAGGAGGCCCCCGCTCCGGAGAGCGGCGGCGGGGCCTCCTCGACCTCCAGCGGCGGCGGGGGCGGCGAGGTCAGCCTCGCGGGCGAGCAGGAAGCGCCGGGAGACCCCTACACGAACGCCCTGGAGCACATCAAGAAGCAGGACTGGGACTCCGCCCGGCAGGAGCTCCTCAAGAGCCTGCAGTTCCGCCAGGAGCCCGACAAGGAGAAGGAGACCCTCTCCCAGCTCCGGGCGGTCGAGCAGAAGCTCGCGGCCCAGCCCGCCGTCCCGGCGTCCAAGCTGCTCTCCGATAAAGGATTCTACGACCAGCGGGTCTCCATCCGCGGCCGCTTCACCTCCGGCGGGGAAGTGGGCTACGCGACGCAGTACTTCTGGATCGACGACGTGAAGCGCCTGCAGTGCCGCTACGCCAAGATGCCGCTGGAGGACAAGAAGCGCATCCTCACCCTCCAGGGCGGAGAGAAGCTGATGGTGCGCGGGACGCTCCGCTCCCCGTGGGGCTCGAACCCCGACCCCTACCTCGAGGCGGAGTACGTGCGGGTGGAAGCCCTCAAGTGACCTTCTACGAGCGCTGGCTCAGGCCTCTGGCCTTCCGCCTGGACCCCGAGACCGCGCACGCGCTGGCCGTCGACGCACTCGCCGCTGCCGGGGCCCTCCCCCCGGCGCGTTCCCTGCTCAAGAGCCTCTACGCCTTCGAGCACCCTTCGCTTCGGACCCGGGTCGCGGGGCTCGACTTCCCCAACCCCGTGGGCCTGGCGGCCGGCTTCGACAAGGACTGCCGGGCCCTGAGCGCCCTCGCGGCGGCCGGCTTCGGCTTCATCGAGGCCGGCACCCTCACCGCCGAGCCCCAGGGCGGCAACCCTCGCCCGCGCCTGTTCCGCTACCCCGAGAGCCGGGCCGTGGTCAACCGGATGGGCTTCAACAACGACGGGGTCGAGGCGGCGTCGCGCCGCCTGGCCGCCCTGGGGCCGCGCCCGGTCCCCCTCGGCCTCAACCTGGGAGTCAACGCGGACGTCCCCGCCGAGGAGGCCCCCGCGGCCTACGTCCGGGCCTTCACCCGGCTCGCCCCCCACGGGGACTATTTCGTCGTGAACGTCTCCTGCCCCAACCAGCAGGGCCTGCGGCGCCTGCAGGAGAAGCTCCGCCTCGAGAAGATCCTCGCCGCCCTTCAGGGCGTCAACCGCTTCGCCAAGCCCGTCTTCGTGAAGCTCTCGCCCGACCTGGAGCTCGCGGAGCTCGAGGGCCTCATCCCCCTCCTGCTCGAGGCCTCCTCGGGCGTCGTGTGCACGAACACCTCTCTCTCCCGCGACCCGGCCCTGCTCGGCACGCGCCTGTCCCAGGACGCCGCCTCGACCCGCGGAGGCTTGAGCGGCGCGCCCCTGCGGGAGCTCTCGACCCGGGCCATCCGGGAGGTGTACCGCCTGAGCGGCGGCCGCCTCCCCATCATCGGCTGCGGCGGCATCTTCTCGGCCGAGGACGCCTACGAGAAGATCCGGGCCGGAGCGAGCCTCGTTCAGCTCTACACCGGCCTGGTCTACCGCGGCCTGGGCCTGCTCGGCGAGGTGCAGGAAGGCCTCGCGCGCCTCCTGCTCGACCACGGCCTCAGCCGCGTCGGCGAAGCGGTCGGCCGCTCCCACGCCCTCTCGCCCGCCTCAGCGGACGCTCCCGTGCCCGCCCCCGACTGATGAGCGAGAACACGACCGAGATCATCGCCGCCCTCGACCTCGAGAGCCTCGCCGACGAGCAGGCCCTGCTCGACAAGCTCCACGGCGTCGTGCGCTTCTTCAAGGTCGGCCTGCGCCTCTTCACCGCGCACGGGCGCCGCGCCGTCGAGCTCGTCCACCGGGCGGGCGGCGAGGTCTTCCTCGACCTCAAGCTCCACGACATCCCCCAGACCGTGGCCCACGCCGTCCAGGAAGCGCAGAAGATGGGGGTCGCCTCGCTGAGCCTCCACACCCTCGGCGGCCTGGACATGCTGCGCGCCGCCGCCGAGGTCCGCCCGCGACCGAAGCTGTGGGGCGTGACCGTCCTGACGAGCTTCAGCGACGCCGACGTGGCGGCCATCTTCCCGCACATGAGCGCCCACACCCTGGCCCTCCATTTGGCCCAGACCGCCAAGGCCGCCCGGCTTGACGGGATCATCTGCTCGGGCCACGAGGTGCGGCCCTTGCGCAAGGCCCTCGGGGAGGATCCCTGCTTCATCGTGCCGGGCATCCGCCCGGAAGGCCACGCCGTCCACGACCAGAAACGCGTCGTGACCCCGGCCCAGGCGGTCGAGCTCGGCATCCGCTTCGCCGTGGTCGGACGCCCCATCACCCACGATCCCGAGCCGAGGAATGCCGCCATGGCCGTCCTGGCCGAGATCCGCAACGCGAGGCTGAAAGGATGAACGACCAGGAACTCAAGACGCTCTTCCGCGAGACGGGCGCCATGCTGGGAGGCCACTTCCGCCTGTCGTCGGGCCTCCACAGCGACCAGTACTTCCAATGCGCCCTCCTGCTCTGCGAGCCCCGGACGGCCACGCTCCTCGGCGGCGCGCTGGGCGAGGCGGTCCGACGGGAGCCCTGGAAACCGGACGTGGTGGTCTCGCCCGCCCTCGGCGGCGTCGTCATCGGCCACGAGACGGCGCGGGCCCTGGGCCTCAAGGCGCTCTTCGCGGAGCGCGACCCCGACGGCGGGCTCGAACTGCGCCGGGGCTTCGCCCTGAAGCCCGGCCAGCGCGTCCTCATCGTCGAGGACGTGGTCACGACCGGCCGCTCGACCAAGGAGACCCTCTCGCTGGTGCGCTCCTTCGGGGCCGAGCCCGTCGGCGCGGTGTCCATCGTCCTGCGCGGCGAGTCCGAGCCCGCGCTGGGCGTGCCCTTCCGCAGCCTCGCCCACTGGCCCGCCCGCGCCTTCGAGCGGCACGCCTGCCCCCTCTGCGCGGAAGGCCGGACGGTCGAGAAGCCCGGCAGCCGTCCCGGATGAACCCCTATGGCACACTGGACCTATAAGAAAGCCGGCGTCGACATCGCCCTCGCGGACAAGCTCGTGGACTACATCCAGGAGAAGGCCCCCGCCATCGGGGGCTTCTCCGGACTGATGCCCCTGGGCCCGGGGAACAAGGACTGGCTGCTCGCCGCCACCACCGACGGCGTGGGCACCAAGCTCAAGTTCGCCTTCGAGCTCGACCGCCACGAGACGGTGGGCATCGACCTGGTCGCCATGTGCGTCAACGACCTCATCACCTGCGGCGCGCGGCCCCTGCTGTTCCTGGACTACTACGCCATGGGCAAGCTCGACCTGCGCCGCTCCAAGCGCATCCTCGATGGCATCCTGGAGGGCTGCCGCCAGGGCCGCCTCGTCCTGCTGGGCGGGGAGACGGCCGAGATGCCGGGCTTCTACCCGCCGGGAGAGTACGACCTCGCCGGCTTCGCGGTCGGCATCGTGCACAAGAGCGAGGTCATCGACGGCTCCCGCATCCGGCCGGGCGACCTGATCCTCGGCCTGCCCTCCTCGGGGGTCCACTCCAACGGCTTCTCCCTGGTGCGCAAGGTGATGGGCCGGGCCCCCAAGGCGGTCAAGCGCCGCCTGCTCACCCCGACCCGCATCTACGTGCCGGAGGTCCAGAGGCTCTGCGAAGGCCTGCGAAGCGCCCGGCAGCGGGTGCTCGCCCTTGCCCACATCACGGGCGGCGGCCTGCCGGAGAACCTGCCGCGCGTCCTGCCGCGGCGCTGCCGCGCCGTCCTGCGCAAAGGCGCCTGGCGGGTGCCCGCCGTCTTCCGCGAGATCCAGCGGCGCGGCGGGGTCCCGGAGAAAGACCTGTGGCTCACCTTCAACATGGGCCTCGGCATGCTCGCCGTGGTCCGGCCCGAGTCCGCGAAGCTCGCGCTCCGGCTCCTGCCGGAGGCGAAGATCGTCGGCCGCATCGTCCCCGGCGAGCCCGGGGTCGACCTGGAGTAGCATGCTCCGCGCCGCGGTCTTCGCTTCGGGAGAGGGAACGAACCTGCAGTCGCTGCTCGACGCCGCGAAGCGGCCGGGCTTCCCGGCCGCCGTGGTCCTGGTCGTCGCGAGCAAGCCGGAGGCGGGCGCGCTCAAGCGGGCCGAGAAAGCGGGGATCGAGACCCTCTGCGTGGCCCCGAAGGACTTCCCGACCCCGGAGGCCTTCAGCGCCCGCCTCGCCGCGGAGTGCTCCAAGCGCAGCGTCGACCTCATCTGCCTGGCCGGCTTCCTGCCCAAGCTCGCCGCCCCCCTGCTCGAGGCCTACCCGGACCGCGTCCTCAACGTCCACCCCTCCCTGCTCCCGGCCTTCGGGGGGAAGGGCTTCTACGGCCTGCGCGTGCACGAGGCCGTGCTCAAGGCCGGCGTCCAGGTCACCGGGTGCACCGTCCACCTCGTCGACGACCGCTACGACCACGGCCCCATCGTCCTGCAGACCTGCGTGAGCGTGCTCCCCGGCGACACCGCCGACCTCCTGGCCCGCCGCGTGCTGGCCCGGGAGCACCAGCTCTACCCGGAGGCCCTGCGCCTTTTCGGCGAGGGCCGGATCCGGATGGAGTGCGGCCTGGTCCGCATCCTCCCCCTCAAGACGCCCCCCCGCACGCGCCGGGCCCTGCTCTCGGTCTCGGACAAGACCGGCCTCGCCGACTTCGCGCGGGGCCTCGAGCACCTCGGCATCGAGATCGTCTCGACCTCCGGGACGGCCCGGGCCCTGCAGGAGGCCGGCGTGGCGGTGCGCCCTCTCGAGAGCCTCACCGGCTTCCCCGAGATCCTCGGCGGCCGGGTGAAGACCCTGCACCCGCGCGTCCACGGCGGCATCCTCATGCGCCGCTCGGAGGAGAGCGATCTGCGCGAAGCCTCCGTCCACGGCATCGAACCCATCGACCTGGTGGCGGTGAACCTCTATCCCTTCGAGGAAGCCGCCCGCGCCGCCGCCCCCTTCAGCCCGCAGGCCGTCGAGAACATCGACATCGGCGGGGTGGCGCTCCTCCGCGCCGCCGCGAAGAACTTCCCGGACGTGGCGGTGGTCGTCTCCCCCCAGGACTATCCGACGGTCCTGGAGGAGCTCGGCCGCGCCGGGGCGCTCTCGCAGACGACGCGCCAGGAGCTCTCGCGCAAGGCCTTCGAGCACACGGCCCGCTACGACGCGACGATCGCGCGCAAGTGGGCGGCCGAGAGCCCGAGCGCCCTGCCGGGCGTCCTCGAACTGCGCCTCGAGAAGACCCTCCCGCTCCGCTACGGGGAGAACCCCCATCAGAAGGCCGCGCTCTACGAGCCCGCGGGCGGTGAGCCGGGCTTCGAGCAGCTCCACGGCAAGGAGCTCTCCTACAACAACCTGCTCGACGCCTTCGGCGCCTGGGAAGCCGCCTGCGAGTTCGAGGACCCGGCCGTGGTCCTCTTCAAGCACGTCACGCCCTGCGGAGCAGCGACGGGGAAGACGCTCGCCGACGCCCTCGCCAAGGCCTGGGCCTGCGACCCCGCCAGCGCCTTCGGCGGAGTCCTCGCCTTCACCCGGCCGGTGGACGTCGCCGTGGCGAAGGCCCTTCTCAAACGCTTCGTAGAGGTGCTGGCCGCGCCCTCCTTCGAGCCCGTGGCCCTCGACATCCTCCAGAAGAAGCCCAACCTCCGCCTGGTCGCCATGAAGGCCCGGCCCGGCTCCGAGCTGACGTTCCGCTCCCTCGGGCGCGGGGTGCTGGCCTGCGAGCCCGACCGGCTCCTCCTGGGCCCGGACTGGAAGGTCGTCACCGCCCGCAAGCCCAGCGAGGCGGAGGAGCGGGCCCTGCGCTTCGCCTGGGCCGTGTGCAAGCACGTGCGCTCCAACGCGATCGTCCTCGCGGGGCCCAGCGCTTCCGTGGGCATCGGGGCGGGGCAGATGTCCCGGGTGGACTCGGTGCGCGTGGCCGCCGGCAAGTATGCGGCCTACCGCACGGAGAGCCTCCCGCCGGAAGCCCTCGCCCTGGCCTCGGACGCCTTCTTCCCCTTCGCGGACGGCATCGAGGAGGCCGCCAAAGCGGGGGCCACGGCGATCATCCAGCCGGGCGGCTCGGTGCGCGACGCCGAGGTCGTGGCCGCGGCGGACAAGCACAAGCTGGCGATGGTCTTCACCGGCGTACGCCACTTCCGGCATTGAACGCTTCCCCGCTTTTATTACAATACCCGCGGAAGGTGGAACGAATGAAGACCCTCGCCCTAGCCCTCGCCCTGCTGCCCGTCCTGGCCGATGCCCAGGACCAGCCCATGTCCAAGGAGTTCCCCGCGGACAAGATCCATCTCGTCGACATCCAGACCGAGCTGGGCCCCGTGCGCGTCGCCGGAGCGGACGCGAAAGCGGTGAAGGTGGACGTCCTCGACTCCGACCCGGTGAAATGCCGCCTCCACATGGAGCGGCGCGGCAAGACCCTCCTGCTCAAGGCCGAGCGGCCGCGAGCCTGGCTCTTCGACTCCACCCAATGCCCCTCCGGCTTCCGCGTCCAGCTGCCCAAGGGGCTGGCGCTCGAGATCGCGACGGGCACCGGCAGCGTCGAGGCCGCCTCCCACGCGGGCAGGCTGAGCATCCGCACCGGCACCGGCAACGTGAGCCTCGTCGGCGTCTCGGGAGCCGTGAGCGCCAAGGTGGGTTCGGCCTCCATCGAGGGTGAAGCGGACACGGGCTCGGTCGACCTCATGACCGGCAACGGGGCCATACGCGTCCGGGGCCTCAAGGGCGGGGTGTCCGCTCAGACCGGCAACGGCGAGATCGCCCTGGCCTGGGCCTCCAAGCCTCGCAGCGGCCGCTGCGAGGTGCGCACCGGCAGCGGCGACATCTCGCTGACCTTCCCCCCGGAGGCCAAGCTCGCGGTCAAAGCCCTCTCGGCCGCCGGCAAGCTCGTCAACGAATTCGCGGAGCCCGCCCGAGGCGGGTTCCGCGTCTCGGCCGGCTCCGGCACGGGGAACATCAGCGTCCGCAAGACCCCGGCGGCTGCGCAGCCCGCCCCCGCCCCGGCCAGGTAGGTCCTTGGGCCCAGACCGGCCTGGGCCCCTTGTTGCAGGCGCCCCCCTCTGGGACCATCTAATATATCCATAGGATGGCGAAGAAAGTCTCAAGCCTCACCCCCCTCGTCCTCGCGGCCTTCGCGGCGTTCGCCCCCTCCTCAGGCGCCGCCGCGCAAGCGTCCTTCTCGGCCTCCTCCGCCGAGGAGAGCCAGCGCGTGGACTACCTCGAGGACAAGGCCACCGAGCTGAAGGACGCCGTCGCCAATCCTACTTTGGACAACCAGGACATCCACGCCCTCGCCAGCCGCCTCTTCGAGCGCCTCCCCGAGGAGACCACGGCCGACGTCCCCGCGGTGAACCTCCGTGGCTGGAAGAAGCCCGACCTGCGCAGCGAGGAGAGCGTGGACGGCCTCATGCAGAAGATGCGCGAAGGCCTCGAGACCAACGACGTCCCGCCCCCGGCGCAGGACCAGATGCTCGGGGCCTACCAGTACGGCGAGGCGATGCGCAAGGCCAGCAAGATGTACTACGACCAGGAGGACGAGCTCCAGCCCGGCCAGATCGGCGCCTACGTCTACACCAAGGACTCGGCCATCAAGATCATCTTCAACAAGGGGATGCGCCTCCTCCAGCGCTTCCTGGGCGACGACTTCGCGGCGGCCACCGCCGTCCACGAAGCGGGCCACACGCGCGACCATTTCGCCGGCGAGCTGAACCCGGTGCAGGTGCGCAAGGGCGAGAAGCTCGCCTTCCAGAGCGAATATTGGTGGCTGAAGATCATCGACCCGACGGGAGAGAAGCTCTCCTTCGCCCGGGCGAGCATCGGCAAGTTCGCGACAGGGAAGATGAAGGCGCCCGAGTCGGTGTGCGAGTACCTCGAGCACCTCGCGAGCATCCGCGACTACGGCGACAAGGGCGACTTCGATGGCTTGGTGGACTCCCTGGGCTACAAGGACCGCAAGACCGACCCCTTCGCGCCCCAGCCGAAGCCGGAACAAGACGGGAACTGACGCCCCCCCTACCAGCTTTTCAGGAAATCGAGCAGCTTCGCGCGGTCGTACGATTCCCCCGCCTCCAGCTGCTCCGTGTCCTGGGAATGCAGCAAGGTCCCGTCCTTATCCAGAACGAAGAGGTGCGGCGTCCCCGCCAGGCCGGGATAACGCCCGAGGACCTCGGCGTTGGGCTTCTGCGGGCTCATGTTGACGTGCACCGTGACGAAGCGGCTGTCCTGGAGGCCGCGGAGCTCGGCGTCGTCCTGGATGAACTCGTGCAGCCGCAGGCACCAGCCGCAGCCGTTGTTGCCCACGACGATCAGGACGCGCCGGCCGCTGTTCTTGGCCACGTCGAGGGACGTCTCGATGTCCGCGGCGGCGTCCCGGGAAGGGTCGTAGAGGTCGGCCGCGCCGCCTCCCGACCATGTCCGGTAGGCGAACCAGAGGAGCGCGCAGCCCAAGAGCACATAGATCGTCTTCATGGGCTCATGCTACCAAAACTGCGGCCCTCCGGCCCCGACTGGGCGCACCCACCCCCACCCATCTGAGATTCTGCTTATTTTTCCAACAGAATCAACATCGTCCGGACGATGTTGATTTGCTTTGTTTTATAAACATTATTTGAAAGCACCCCCCCCGGACGGACGGGGGGAGACACAGAAGATCCATGATTCCCTGAAGCACCTCGGAAGTTTTGTCGCATCTCAACACCGCAAGCGACCCGCGCTCGGCTGAACTTCAGACCTGGTCGGTCACTCCGCAGACATGCGACAAAACCCTCGACGAGCGTCCTCCTACTGAAAAAGCGAGCAGGTGCCCTCTCGGATATCCTATCGAGACGGCTGCGTATGCAGGAGGCGCGCCTTCTCGACGAGGCGGATGAACTCGCCGCGAGTGCCGCCGGGATCCTTGCCCACGGACGACTGCGCCATCTTCGAGACCTTGTCATAGGTCAGGTCGCCGGAGAAGGCCGAGCCGCGCAGGAGCATGCCGAAGCCCGCGGCGGCTGCCGCGAACCGGAGATCCTGCGGCGCGTCGGCCCAAGGCCGATGACCATCCGCGAGGGGCCGCGCGAGGAGCTTGCTCTTGGTTCCATCTGGGTCCTTGTAGCGCACCTTGACCGTCAGAAGCTCCCGGTCCGCCGCGGCAGGGGAGAGCGCCGTCTTCTGGTATTTCAGCTCATCGACATCGGGAAGCCCCTCATGCAGGCCGGGCGGGACGAGCTCATAGAGCGCGGTGACGGTATGGCCGGCGCCGAGCTCACCCGCGTCCTTCTTGTCGTCGTTGAAGTCCTGCGCCTTGAGCGCTCGCTTCTCGTAGCCGATGAGGCGGTAGGCTTGGACCCTCGCCGGATTGAACTCGACCTGGATCTTCATGTCCTTCGCCACCGCATACAGCGTCCCGGCCAGCTGCGAGACCAGGACCTTCTGGGCTTCCAGGATGTCGTCCAGATAAGCGTAGTTGCCGTTGCCCTTGTCGGCGAGCTGCTGCATCTTGGCATCCTGATAGTTCCCTTCGCCCACGCCGAGCACCGTCAGGAAGACCCCCTTCTCGCGCTCCTTCTCGATGAGGCGCACGAGCTCGCCGTCGCTCGTGACGCCTACGTTGAAGTCGCCGTCCGTCGCCAGGATGACGCGGTTGTTCCCCTTCTTGAGCAGGTTCGCCGCGGCGACCTGGTAGGCCAGTTGGATGCCTTGGGCACCCGCCGTCGAGCCGCCGGCCTGGAGCCGGTCGATGGCCGCGAGGATGTCGGCCTTCTCACCCCCGGAAGTCGAGTCCAGGACCAGCCCGGCCGAGCCGGCATAGGTGACGATGGCGACGCGATCCTTCGGACGGAGTTCCTGGACGAGGAGGCGCAGAGCCTTCTGGACCAGGGGAAGCTTGTTCTCGTCCTGCATGGAGCCCGAGCTGTCGATGAGGAAGACGAAGTTGCTGGGCGGAAGCTCCGCCTTGGGGATGGTCTTGCCCTTGATGGCGATGCGCACGAGCTGATGCTCCGGATTCCACGGGCAGGAGGCGGCGTCCGTGATGATGGAGAAGGGGTGCTCTCCCTGCGGCTCCGGGTAGTCGTAGCCGAAGTAGTTGACGAACTCCTCGATGCGCACCGCGTCCGGCGGAGGGAGCCGGCCCGCGTTGAGGAAGCGGCGGCTGTTGGCGTAGGAGGCCGCGTCCACGTCGATGGAGAAGGTGGAGAGCGGCTGGTCAGACGCCTTCTGGAACTCGTTCTCCTGCATGTGGCTGTAGCCTTCCCGGTCCGCGGGCGGCGGTGAGGGTAATTCCGAGGGCTGGACGCTGCCTGCTTTCTTCCACTTCAAATCCAACGCTTTCTCAAACTCCATCTTTTCCTTCAAGTAGGACAACGATCCTCCGAGATTCTTATTGTAATCCCTGCCCCCGTCCTGCGGCGCCGACATCACATGTCCCCTCGCGGCGCCGCTTTTCATCAAATCCACCCTATTGGGCACTGAATAGCTGCCGCCGCCTACCGAATTCACCGACCCCATCAACATATAGAGCATGGGGCCTTGCCTGGAATCGAGCCACCGCAGGACGACCCCGGAAGCGACCACCATCAAGGCTAGGCAGGCACCGACAGTCGCCAGCCTGGGGCTGAAGACCGACGGCAGCCAGGACCGCGCCGGCTGCTTCTTGAGGCTGTCGAGGAGCCGCGCCTTGAGGTTGCGGCGGACCGCGCTCCGGGCGCTCAAGTCCGAGGCGTGCATGCGTCCCGCGAACTCCAGGTCCTTTGCGAGCTCGGGGCCCAGCCCCTCGGCGCTCTTGCTCCCGGCCAGCAGGCCGTCCAGCTCCTGGGTGAAGCGCTCCGCTTCCTGGATCTCGTTCATATCAAGCCTCCGCGCCCGAGAGGCTCTTCCTCATCAGGCGCACGGACCGGAAAAGGATGACGCCCACGTTGGTTTCGGTAAGGCTCAGCAGCTTCGCGATGGCGCGGTTCGTCAGACCGCCGAAGACCTTGAGGGCGACGATCTCCCGGTGCTCCTCGCTGAGCGCGCCCAAGACGCCCAGCAGGCGCTCGCTCTCCTGGCACTGCTCCAGACTGCTCTCGGGGCCGCGCTCGGCGGGCTCAGCCCCAAGCAGAGCGTCCAAGCCGAACCAGCGCCTGCGCTTCTCGGACCGGTAATGGTCGGCCACGGCCCTGAAGGCGATGGAGAACAGCCACGTCCGCCTGTCCCCCTTTTCGGAGTCGAAGCCGGCCCATGATTCGAGGACCCTCGCGAAAGTCTCGGAGACGATCTCATCGGCCCGGCTGGCTAAGCCTGTCCGATGGAGGGCGTAGTTGTAGACCCTTGGGAACCACTCTTCGTAGAAGTCGCCGAAATCCTCTGCCGCGTTGTCGGTCATAGCGCCTCGGCCTGCCCCGGCGTGACGAGCCTCTTCACTTAGTATTCGCGCAAGGCGGCCGGAGTATTACATCCCCGTCGTAGCGGTGAACGGACAGACTCGCGCCTCAAGCCACCCGCTCCCGCAGCAGTCTCATGAACGCCGCGAACGTCCGAAGAGAGGGCGTATTGCCGGGCTTGAGCATCTTATGGATGTACTGCCGCGATACGTTCAGCGACTTAGCGGTATGGGAGCGGTTCAGGACGCGCAGATGAGCCCGGTAGATGCCGATGACCGCGTCGAAATCCCCCTCCAGCAGTGCCTGCAGGATGGCTTTCTGCACGAAGCCCGGGTCGCTGAGACTGGCGGAAGGATCATAGGGCCGAGCCTTCGCCCCTGCGGCGAGCTTACGCCGTCTCACGCCCGAGAAGCTTCCTCGCGTGCGCAATGTCTCGACTTTGTCCATTCTTGCCGCCCCCCAGCAGGATGATGACCATGTCCCCATCCCCGCCTTCGGCTATCGTGTAGTAGACTCTCCGCCCGCTCCGCCATCGCAACTCGAACAGGCCTTCTTCCAGATATCTCGCATCACCGAAATAGGCCTGCTCGCGGATCCGGTCCAGCCGATCGTCTATCTGCGTCCGCCCCTTGGCATCCTGCAGGTCAAGCCATTCCCTGAACTCCGGCGTGGCGAGGATATCCATAGTGTAAACTATAGTTTACCATCCGTCAAGACCCGCCCCCGAAGGCCTTCCTCGCCAGCGCCTGGTTGTGCGCGCGGCAGAGCAGGCGGATGTTGCGCGGGTCGTTGGAGGGCCCGCCCAGCGCCCAGGGGATGAGGTGGTCGTACTCGAGCCCGCCGGTCTCGGCGCAGCGGCGGCCGTCGCCCGCGACGAAGGTGCAGCGGCCGCCGTCGCGCTTCCAGACCTCGTCCTTGACCCACTGCGGGATGCGCCGCTTGTGGTCGGGAGGCCCCTCGACGGGTCTCGCGGGCGTCTTGCGGTCGGGGTCCTTCCCGTCCAGCAGGGCGTCGAGCCCCTCGGCCAGCACCTCGCCCATGCGCCCGGAAGGATGCTTGCGGCGCAAAAGGTCGCGCCCTCGGTCGAGCAGGGAGAGGAAGCCCGCCCCGGTCACGAAGCTCAGGCGCACCCAGTCGGCCGAGAGGGGCTCGATACGGTCGCGGATGCCGGGCGGAGGCGGCGGGGCCGCGGAAGCGGGCTCTCCCTCGGGAGCGGGCGTCGACGCGGGCGGGGTCAGCAGGCTCGCGACCATGAAGTCCAATTCTCTTCGGTTCTTGCCGCGGGCTTCCTTGAGAAGGCGCTCATGGTTGTCCTGGGTCATCAGCGGCCCGAGCGTGACCACCGCACCCATGTGGGTCTCCCCCCTCTCCAGCAGGCCGAGCACCTCCGGGAAGCGGCGCACCGCCCGCGCGGTGTGCATGCGCCAGGCCGCCTCCCCGCCCGAGTAGCCGAGCTTCTCAGTGCAGTAGGCGTAGAGGGACGGGAAGCCCTCCTCCGTGAAGAGCTTGCGGGCGTCGAACTCCGCGAGCAGGGCGATGAGCGCGCTCTGGGCGCGCCGCTCGTCTTCCGCCGAAGCGGCCAGGCCGGCGAGGAGTTCCTCGTCGCTCAGGGCCGCGCAGCGGTGCAAGGCTTCCGGCAGGTCTTCATGAGGTTCCATACCCACTAGTACGGATGTGGGCCCTAAAAGGTTCCATGCGATGCCGTTCTCCTCTCGCATGGCCCCTGAGGACAGTCGATGCTGAAGGCATCGATTGTGGGAGTCCGAAGGGGCCCTAGTCCGGGATCTTCGGCAGCTTCCAGAACAGGGCTGCCAGCAGCCAGAACCAGGCCGCCGAGACGGCCGCCTGGAGGAGGGTGAAGGTGCGGGCCATCGTCCAGAGCCCCAGCAGGGGGTCGAAGGCCAGGGACAGGACGCCGGCCGGCTCGCGGCGCACCCTCTCGACGACGCGCACGGCGCCGAAGCCCTCGCGGAGCAGGGTCTCCTTCACGGTTTTCTCCAGCTCGTCGGGCCCCATCGCCGAGTGCCCCGGCACCCGCATCACGTTCCACACGAGGACCGCCCGGCTCCAGCCGTGGTTGTCGGTGGCCCCGACCATGAAGAGGTTCTTCCTGCGGCAGAGCTCGATGATCTCCCGCTTCTTGCCGGCGGGGAAGTCGAGCCCCTTGGGCGCCGAGTTGACGATCTCGACGCCCTGGGCGCCCCAGTCGGCCAGCTGCCCGACGCGCTCCCAATGCCTGAGCCAGTATTCCGGCAGGCTGAGCACGCAGAGCGCGCCATGCTTCGTTCCGCACTCCCCCAAGAGCCGCTGAAGGCCCTCCAGGCTCCCGTCGTAGGGCCGGTTGTCGATCCACTCCTTGGGCGAGAGGACGACGATGTGACAGCGGTCGAGGCTGAGCTCCTCGCCGAAGAGGGAGCGGTAGCCGGTCTTGCCGTGCTCCTCCCTGGAGATCTGCCGGGCCTCGGCCGAGCCGGGGACGGTGTTGTGGTCGGTCACGAAGGCGGCGGAGAAGCCGCCCGCGGCGTGCCAGGCCATGTTGGCGCGCGGGGTGAAGGAGCGGCGCCCGTCCCAGGAGCGGGAGGTGTGGGAGTGGAAGTCGAGGACGAGGTCGTCTGGATGCGGCGCGCGCAGGCGGGCCATGGGGCGCGGCGAGAGGGTGGCCCAGGCCAGGAAGCCCGCGACGACGATGAGGTAGAGGAGGTAGCCCCCCAGGGCCCGCCCGGCCGCCCGGAGGCGGCTCTCCTGGCGCGGCGCGGGGAAGCCTTCCCGCCGGAGCCGACGCTTGAGCCAGAACGCCCAGTAGGCGGCGAGCAGCCAGGCCAGCAGGACCTTGTCCTGGCTGAGACCGTTGAAGGTCACCCAATCGGCGAAGGCCGAGAAGGGAGTGGTGAGCAGGTGCCAGAGCGGGAACTCGAGGGCGAACTCCCACAGAGGTCCGCCGGTGGCCGCGTCCCGGAGCGGCGGCAGGCGCAGCAGCTGGGCGGCGAAGACAAGCACGGTCCCGACGGCGGCATAGACCGCGCTCCGAGGCCAGAAGGCGCCCTCTTTCTTCATGGGGGCATCATTTTACCGCTTTTTTAGAGTTTTCAGGGTCCCGGCATGTTATACTTTCACCAGTAGGTCCCCGCGGCCATGAAGATCCTGCTTTTCTCGATGCCGGATGGGACGCATCCGCTCTATCCGCGCTTCTGCCGCCCCCCGAACCTGGGCCTGACCTCCCTGGCCGGGAGCGTCAAGGACGAGGCCGAGGTGAAGGTCGCCGACCTCATCCTCAGGCGGGACGACGTCCAGAAAGCGGTCGTTGAGGCTCTCGAGACGGTCCGGCCCGACCTGGTGGGCCTCTCCTGCATGACCTTCCAGTATTGGACGGCCCGGAAGATCGCCGAGCTCATCCGACGCTGGAATCCGAACGTCCCCATCATCCTGGGCGGCTACCACCCGACCATCATGCACGAGACCATCGCGCGCGAGGACGGAGCCCTCTTTGATTTCATCTGCCGGGGCGAGGGCGAGGTGACCTTCCGCGAGTTCGTCCGCGCGCTCAAGGCCGGCCGGACCCGCTTCGAGAACCTGCTGGGCCTCTCCTGGCGCGACGGGACGGAGTTCCGGCACAACCCCGACCGCCCGCTCCTCGCGCTCGAGGACGTCCCCCTGCCCGACCGCCGCAGCCGCCTCTGGAAGGGCTACCGCATCCACGGGATGGGCTTCGACACCGCGGAGACCTCGCGCGGCTGCACCCTGCCCTGCAACTTCTGCTCCATCACCCAGATGTACGGGAGGACCTTCCGCACCTACCCCATCGGGCGCATCCTCGACGACCTCGAGGAGGCCGCGCGGCTGGGCGCCAAGGAGATCTTCTTCACCGACGACAACATCACCCTGGTCGAGGGCCACTTGGAGGCCCTCTGCGACGGGCTCATCGAGCGGGGCCTCAACAAGCGCCTGCGCCTCTCCACCCAGGCCTCCGTCAGCGGCCTGGGAAGGGACGGGGGGACCATCGAGCGCATGGCCCGAGCCGGCTTCAACTTGGTCTTCCTCGGCATCGAGAACGTCTCCAAGCGCAACCTCCTGACCTACAAGAAGGGAGACATCACCGGCATGACCCGGGGCGTGCTCCAGGAACTGCGCCGCAACCGGATGATGATCATGGGCGGCTTCATCCTCGGCAGTCCGGACGACTCCGCCGAAGACCTGCTCGAGCAGTTCCGCTTCATGGAGGAGGAGGCCCTCGACTCCTATCTTGTCCAGGTCTTGACGCCCTACCCCAAGGTCCAGATGACCTCCGACCTGGAGGCCCAGGGGCTCATCGTCAACCGCGACCTGCGGCGCTACTCGGGCCACTTCGCGAACGTGCGCACCCGGCACCTCTCCTCGCGGGACATCGATTTCCTGCGCTGGAAGCACTTCCCCTACTACCGCAGCGTGCGCTGGTTCTTCAAGGCCACCGGGCCGCGCGTCTTCCCCCTCGCCGTGGCGAAAGAGGTCTTTGCGCGCTTCTGCGAGGGCATCGTCGAGAAGCTCCGCAAGCGCTTCATCTCCGAGGAGTACGCCTTCATGAAGTACATGGAGCGCTACCTCTCGGCCAACCTCTTCTTCGGCGAGAAGCCCGACCTCACCTGGCCGGACCACTCCGCCGCCGCCCCCTCCGGCCAGCGGGCGAACAATAGCGCCGAAGCCAAACCCCAGCCGGTCGATGCCTAGAACGCTCCTCCTGCTCGGCCTCCTCGCCCTGGGCGCGCCCGCGGCCCTCGCCCAGTTCGGCCCCTCCCCGGTGGAGGACACCTGGGAGGAGCGCCGGCGCAAGGCTCTCGCCGACATGTCCCCCGCCGAGCGGGCCCGCTACGACGATTTCCTCCGGCGGACCGGCGACCCCGAGGCGGCCGAGCGCTACGCCGTCGAGATGGAGGAGCTCTACGACCGCATCGACGACATCGAGAAGCGCAAGGACCAGCTGACCCCGGAGCAGTACCGCAGGGAGCGGGGGCAAGTCTACGACTCCATGAACGGAGTCCTCCAGACCGAGATGGACACGCGGACGCGGGAGCTCTATTTCCAGGTGCTCCGTCCGGACCTCGAGCAGTCGGGCTACCCGGGCCTGCCCAAGCCGGACGACCCTCCGCCGGGCCCCATCCTCCCGCCCGACATCGCCGACATGGACGAGGAGCAGCGCCAGGAGTACTACCGGCGCGCCCTGGAGGAGGCCCGCCGCGCGCTGGCGAAGGACCCCGCGAACGCGGCCGCCCTGCTCAAGCAGGCGAGCGCCCTCGCCCAACTGGGCGACTGGGCCGGCGCGGTGAGCGCCGCCGACCGCGTGCTGGCCAAGGACCCGGCCAACCCGAACGCCCTCGCGATCATCAAGCTCTCCGCCGGCCGGGGCGGCCCCTCGAGCGCGGACCAGGGAGCGGCCGACGAAGCCGGCGGCGGGGACTTCCCGTCTTTGACCGGCCCGGGGGCCGTGCAGGGCCCCTCCGGGCTGCCGCCCGACCTGCGCGCGGCCGCCGACCGGCTCGAACGCGCGATGCGCGTCAAGGACTACGCCGGCGCCCTGAAAGAGCTCAACACGCTCATCGAGAAGGACCCGCGCCTCTCCGTCGCCTACGCCCAGCGCGCCGAGGCCCTCCTGCGTTTGCGCCGCTTCGCGGAGGCCGAGCGCGACATCGAGGAGACCCTGCGCCGCGGGGTGGGCAACCGCGAGAACTGGCTGCGCCTGCAGAGGCTCGCCCAGGACAAGCTGAGCCGCTACCGGGACATGAAGGCGGCCGCGGAGCGCGCGCTGAAGGCCGACCCGAAGTCCGCCAAGGCCTTCAACGACCTGGCTCGCGCCGAGGCCGGCCTGGGGTCGCGCGAGGCCATGATCGCCGCCCTGCGCCAGGCCGCCATGATCGACGGTCCGGCCTACGGCGGGCGCTACCGCCTGGCCTTGAAGCTCCCTGACGAGGCCGACCTGCTGGCCCTCTTCGACGAGACCCAGACGCAGCCGGCGGCGCAGGCGCCCCCCGCCTCCCCCTTCCCCGTCTCGATCCTGCTCGGCGCGGGCCTGGTCGTCGGCGCTCTCACCACCTTCTTCCTCTTCTTCCGCCGGCGCTCCTCCGGGCTCATGAGCGCGGCCCCGACGCCCTCCGCGGGCGGGGAGGAGGCGGGGGGAGGAAGCATCCCGACCGGCTACCGCGTCCTGCGCCAGATCGGCTCCGGCGGGATGGGCGCGGTCTACGAGGCCGAGGACGTCTCGCTCCAGCGCCGGGTGGCCATCAAGCGCATGCGCGAGGAGATCCGCAGCGATCCGCGCGAGTGCGAGCGCTTCCTGACCGAGGCGCGCCTCGTCGCCAAGCTCAAGCACGAGAACATCATCGAGATCTACCACATCCTCGAGAACGAGGGAGAGCTCTATCTCGTCTTCGAGTTCATCGACGGGCGCACCCTCGACCAGTTCCTGGCCGAGAAGCCTCTCTCGCTGGAGCAGGCCCGCTCGCTGGTCCGCCAATCCTGCGCCGCGCTCGCCTACGCGCACGGGCGCGGGATCATCCACCGCGACCTCAAGCCCTCCAACATCATGATCACCGGGGAGGGCCGCATCAAGGTGATGGACCTCGGCATCGCCCGGCAGGCCAAGGACGCGATGGACAAGCTCTCTTTGACCAACACGGTAGCTGGGACGCCGCAGTACATGGCCCCCGAGAGCGAGCAGGGGGTGGTGCGCCCCGAGAGCGACCTCTACTCGCTGGCCATCGTGGCCTACGAGGCGCTCTGCGGCGAGCATCCTTTCGCCGGGATCGGCGCGGGCATCCTGCTCAACAAGCTGAACATGAACTTCCGGCCCCTGAGCCAGCGCCGGGCCGGCCTGCCCCCCGCGCTCGACGCTTTCTTCAGCCGGGCCCTGCGCCCCGAGCCCGACCAGCGCCCCCGCACCGCCGCCGCGTTCGCTTCCGCCTTCGACGAAGCCCTGTTCGGACCTCCGAAGCCGGAGAAAAATCCGCTATAATCCCGTTTCGCTGTCATGGGCATACTCAGAAGCCGTGAAGAGCTGATCCCCGTCACCTGCGCCGTCCTTTCGGACGAGCACCGCCGGAACTTCTTCGAGAAGATCCAGAAGCGGGCCGGACGCCTCGAGCGCATCGCGCACGCCGCGGGCACCGTGGCCGCGGTGGTTTCCGACTGGATCAGCGGAAGGACCCTCGTCCCCTACCACGCTCTCCAGCGCCTGGCCCAGGAGTTCGGCATCGAAGCCCCGCCCGTCAGCGAGCTGAGGCGCGAGTTCCAGGTCGTGGCGCACACCCCGCCCCCGAAGGCGCCGCCCCCGCCGCCGGCCCCGGCGAAGCGGGAGGCCAAGCCGGAGCGCTCCGAGCGCGGCCGCCGGACCCGCCAGCCCCGCCGGCAGGAGCCCCGCAAACGCGAGAAGCCGGCCCCTCAGCAGCCCAAGGCCCGCCAGCCGCGCAAGCCGCAGCCGCCCCGGCAGGCGAAGCCCCAGCCCAAACAGGGCCCCAAGCCGGTCTTAGGCGGGCCGGTCAAGTACTCGGAGCGGCTCGCCTACTGGACGGGCGTCTTCTTCGCGGCGGGCAAGCTGGAAGGCGAGGAACTGCGCCTGCACGCCGACCGGCGCATGGGCCAGAACTTCGCCGGCGCCTGGGCGCGCCTGAGCGAGACCCTCTTCGGCACGAAGCCGGTCCTCTCGATGACGGAGGACCGCAAGGAGCAGATCGCGGCCTTCCCCTCCAAGGACACCGGGGACTTCCTGGCCAAGCTCGACCTCAAGTCCGGCGGCGAGGCCCCGCAGGCCCCGCGCTGGGTGTGGTCGAACCCCGAGTGGAAGACCTCCTTCATCAAGGGCGTCGCGGACGCCTCCGCCCATTTCCACCGCACGCCGTCCTTGAAGCTGCTGGGGCTTTCCGAAGCCCTGCGCAAGTCCGCGCAGAAGATCCTGGCCTCGATGAAATTCGAGCCGAAGCTGCTCGAGGATCAGTCCTTGGCCCTGGAAGGGCCGGAGCAGGTGGAGAAGTTCTTCTCGGCCATCGGCACGGATAACTTCAAGCTCCGCGACCAGTTCTCGGCCTACCAGCGCTCGAAGTCCGAAAACCCCGGCCCCGAAGCCGAGGACGCCGGCGAGACGCAGGAGCCGGAGAAAGAGGACGCATCGGACGACGCTCCCATCGAATTGGGGACCGTGGAGCCGCAATTGCCGGACGCCGAGCCCTCGGCCGACGACGCGGACTAGGCCGCCAGCCGGTCGGCCAGCCTCTCCAGATCAGCCCGCCGCTCGATGCCTTCCACCCAGCGCGTCGCCGATGGCGAGGCCGAGCATCATGCCGCGGGCCTGGCCGCCCAGCTCGGCCATCAGAGCGTCCTGGCGCGCTTCTTGAAGAAGGCCCGGATGGCGAAGAGCGTCGCCCGCTCGTAGATGTCCGGCGCGACCGTCGCGTCGTCCATCTCGGGCGTGACCTGGAACGACTCCCGGAACTCGCCCCACTCGTCCTCGGGGAAGCGCCTGAGCAGACAGCGCTCGATGGCCATCCACACCCTCGCGGCGGCATCCACGTCCCCCGGATGCACAGCCCTCCGATCGGCTTCGTCGTCGGTCAGCTGGATGCCGTGGAGAACGACCCATTCTCCCCGGGGCTCGAAATGAGCCACGTACTCCACTTGCCCCTCCGCGCGGTCGCAGAAGAAGAGCCTGCCCTCCTCCTCGAAGATGAAGTACCAGATCGAGACGTTGGGGTCGGCCGCGCCGAGCCGAAGGACCTCGAACTCCTCCGGCGTATAGGCGATGGCGCAGAGCGCCCTGCGCCTGAGCGGCGGCTCGCTGAGGCCCGGCATCCCGCCTCGGGTGGCCTTGTCCATGGGCGTCATTCTACGTTTTATCGTCCCGATGGGCTGCGCCGGGAAGGACCTGAAGGTTATTCCGGCTCGGGGGCCGGAGCCGGCTCTTCCGCCACCGCGCCATGCGCCCTGAGCTCTTCGAGTTTCGCCCGAGCATCCTTGACGTCGTTGAGATACTTGCTGGCGGGGTGGGCTTTCCCGAACTCGTCGAGCTTCGCCCCTCCTTCATCGTATCTGCCGGCCAGGATCGCATCCACGGCCCCGGCGAACTCCTCGCGCTCCTTGCGCGTCTGCAGGGCCTGCCGCTCGGAGAGCCCGCCTTTCCAGTACGGCTTCTGAGGGTCGGCTTCTTCCTGCCCGGCCCCGCGCACGGACGCCACGGCGGAACTGCGGACCCTGCGGTAGCGGCTCTCGACTGCGCTCTTCTGAAGCCCCATCAGCAGGTTCTTGAACCACTGGGAGCCCGCGGGCTTGGCCGGCCGCGCCGCCTCCGCGCCCTTCTCCGGCGCGGCGGGCTGCGCTTCGGCCGCCGCCCCTAGAACAGGGACGGCGCCGAAAACTGCGGACAGCAGGATGTTCAGCATGACAGCCTCCGTTTCATCTCATCATGAGTATAGCCCCGCCATGCGCCTCAATGGCGAAGGAATCGCGAAGGCCTGCCAGAGGGCAGGAGCCGGAACCTCGTCCGACCCGCCTTACTTAGCTTGGCTCAATGCCCGGAGCTCATCGAAGACGGCCTGCACGGCCTTTTGGCCGCCGAGCTCGTATCTCCGCCACTCAGGCATCTGCGGGGGAGGTACGATGACGGCGGGAGGCCGTCCCAGCAGTGTCCAGAACATGTCCCGCAAGCTCCATCGCTCCTTGCGGTCCCCATGCGGCGGCACGAGCCGGCTCCTGGAAGCATGGCGGATGCTATCGTCATCAGCGCTGCGAGCTTTTGCCGCTTCATGGAAGCGTACTGTACCATGTCCGGCGGCCGCTTGAGCCATCGGTCAATCGGTGCAGTTGATTTACTATTATGGAACCTCTGGGGGAAATTCATGGAGCTGCGCAAGATCGTGTTCGCCGCCCCGATGTCGGTCTGCTTGGGGATGCTGACTGGAGCAGCCGGCGCGGCCCCGGCCGAATCCGGCGCCTTCGATCCCCGCCAAGCCTATGGGTTCGTGGTCGCCTACGGAAACTCCATCGCCGCGACCACGTTCGAAGCGCCGGACAAGCAGGCCCGCACGCTGGAGGATGCGCGGTGCTACATCGGCGTGCTCGACCAGAAGCAGGAGTACGTCCAGGACGAGACCGGGGCCGTGTTCGGCGACGGCGAGCAGCGGAGGTATGCCTGCCAGATCCTGTTGAAGCAAGGCGGCCGGCAGGTCTCCTACGGGGATTTTGGGTGCGGCGGGAAGCACACCATTCGATTCCCGGACCGACCCGCGGCCGCGCCGCAGGACATCCCCTTGTCCGAGTATCTCGGCGCCCTCAGGCCCTGCGCGCAGGGCCTCGTTGCCGGGGAGATGTCCCGCACATGGCAGGCGTACACGCGTGCCGAAGCCATGCACCATAAGGGTTGGGACCGCGACGACGGGCAGGATCCCGGCGTCGACCCCATCTCGGGCAGGCCCTACTCCAAACGCAAGACGTTCGACTCGGGCTACGAGAGGCTCAAGGACCGTCTCGATCGTCTTGGCCGCATCTACCTGCGCCTCTTCGGCGCACCAGCTCTGCGCGAGTTCTCCGGGGCACTGAAGGCATACTCCCTGGGCCGGAGCATGACCGCTTTCGGCGTCTTCGAGCCGACTCCCTGGTGGCGGGAGGCGGAGCCGCCCAAGGCAAGGCGCAAGGGGCCCTGAGGCCGGCTTAGCTCCGAGGGAAGCCGAAACATCCCTGTTTCTTTCCGCGAATGCTCGGCCGAGCTCGTGCCCGTGGCCGTCAGCCTCAACGACAACGAACCGCTCCGACTCCTCAGCCATCTTGGCCCGCGCGTCAGGGTTCCGCGCCCCTCCGGACGTCCGGAGCAAGAACCTCGTCCAACCTGGGAAATGATATGATAGGCGCCGCTGAAAACCGCGCATCTGGAGGGGTGCGTGAGCGGTTGAAACGGACAGTCTCGAAAACTGTTAGGCGGCAACCCCGCCTCCGGGGTTCGAATCCCCGCCCCTCCGCCATCTAAGACGAGACAGACCCCGGCTTAACGGCCGGGGTCTTCTTTTCTGCCCATTCGGATGGAACCTTTCGCCCCCCTCATACGTACTTGTGGGTATGCTCGGCATCGCGGCGTACCTCCTGGGCCTCTGCCTCCTGCTCTGTTGCGGGAAGCCGGGAAAACTAGGATAATCAAGGCCCAAGGAGAAACGCCATGTGGAATCCCCTGAAGGCTATCAAAGAGAAGTTCACCGGCAAGGCCGCCGCCGAGGAGAAGGCCGCGCCCGTCGAGCCCAAGATGGCCGAGGCCGCCGCCGTCGCCGCGGCCGGCACCTTCCCGGACATGAAGGAGATCGAGAAGAAGGGGCTTCTGCGGCAGTTCTTCCGCCATTGGAAGGACCCGGCCTTCGTCTCCCAGCTCAAGGCCATCTCGGACAAGATGCAGGCCGAGGGCGTGAACATCAAGGACCAGGCCGCCGTGAAGGCCTGGGTCGAGAAGAACCAGAAGGCGATCTCCTCCGGCGAGTTCGCCAAGACCCCCGAGAAGCCCAAGACCTTCGTGAAGTCCGAGCCCGAGGTCGGGCGCAACGACCCCTGCCCGTGCAAGAGCGGCAAGAAGTTCAAGAAGTGCTGCGGCGCGGGGAAATAAGCTACTTCGGACGGCGCTTCGTCGCCCCGCCGGCGATCCGGTCGTAGAGGAAGCCCGGCAGGTTGCGCACGCCGTACCTCACCGCCGCCGAGAACACCCAGGGGAAGTGCACCAGGCGCCGGCCCGCGCGGATGCCCGCGAGGGACTTCTTCGCCGCCTCCTCGGGCTCCATCAGGAAGGGCATGTCCTCGGACTTCCACTTGTCGGTGAGCGGAGTGCGGATGAAGCCCGGGCAGACGATCACCACCTTCACGCCGGTCCCCCGCAGGTCCACCCGCAAGGACTCCAGGATGGCGATGGCCGCCGCCTTGCTCGAGCTGTAGGGCCCCGAGCGGGGCAGGCCGCGGAAGCCCGCCACGCTCGCGATGCCGGCGATGGTCCCAGCGCCGGCGGCGAGCATGTCCGGCAGGACCGCCTCGATCCAGTTGACCAGGCCGAACACGTTGGACTCGTAGACCAGCCGGAAGTCCGCCGCGTGGTAGCCCTTGAGCGCGCTGCCGGACTTGGAGACGCCGGCGTTCATGACCGCCCAGTCCAGGCCGCCGAGCTTCTCCTTGACGAGGGCGTAGTGGCGCAGCACGCAGGCGTGGTCGCCGACATCCCCCAGCAGCGCCAGGGCCTCCCCGCCCGCCGCCCTCACCGCGGCGGCGGTCTCCTGGAGACGGTCCTCTCGGCGGCCGGTCAGGGCGAGGCGGCAGCCCTCGCGGGCGAGCTGCAGGGCCATCTCTCGGCCGAGGCCGGAGGAGGCCCCTGTGATGAGCACGCGCTTGACAGGCATATCCAGCTCCACCCTCGGGACGATCAGTCCTTCTTGGCTTCCTTGAGGTCGGCCTTGAGCATGTCGACGGCTGCGCCCAGGAGCGCCATGAGCCCCTGGTCATATTTCTCCATATCCACCGAGCCTTTCTCGGGCCCGGAGATATCGACTTTGTTGACCATGGGCTTGGAGAGCTTGAAGATCGTCTCATTCTGGCGCTTGAATCCATAAGACATCTTCTTGTTCCCGGCGAAGCCGACTTCGTTCGCCTCCATATCCGCGTAGAGGACGATATCCATGGATTTGAGCACTGGAGCGCCCTTCTTGCCCTTGTCCACGTAGAAGCTGACGCGCATCGCAGAACCGGCTTCGGCGTCATGGGTGAGTTCAGCAAGGCGTACGGCGAGCTTGATGGCCTTCAGCGGGTTCGTGGGGAAAAGCCCGAGCCCTTCCGCCGAGATCTTCAACCCCTTGGTGGAGACCCCATCGCTGAACGCGCTGCCTTTATAGCCCTTGGTGGTCTTCTCCATATCCAGCTCGAGGGATTTGTAGCGCTCCAGGGAGGCCAGATTATCCCTGGGGACGATAGGATAGCCGTTCTCCTCGAATGCCGCCTTCACCATGTCGTAGAAACGGTTGATGACCGAGTCGTAGTAGTCGCCGCCGAGCTGGATGGTGGAGGTCTTCGTCGTCACCTGTCCGGTCGCCCTCTGGGAGAAGACGCTGCTGGTGACCTCCTTGCTCTGGAGGAACTCTCCGGCAAATTCCACCAGCACGATCTTGCCGGCCTTCCACTTCTCGAGCTTGCCGAGATTGTGGTCGGTCAGTTTCCCGGCCATCCTGGCGGGGTCCTGGAAATCAGCGGCTTCGTAGGCGTAATCTCCGGCGCTCGAGCTGACCGCCGAAACGGTCAGGAGCATGACTGCAGCGAGGAATCTCATCACATCCTCCTTGGGCTGTTCCTATATGCGGGCGTATTATATTGAAAACCCTCCGGCTTTCCAAAGCACACACTCCACGGAACGAACCGCGGCCGGAACCAGAGCACGCTGCTGGGATTTCAAGTCCCGTAGGGGCAGGCCAGGTTGCGCGAGCGGATGATGTGCAGGAAGACCGGGTCGGTCTGCGAGAGCTCCCAGACCCTTCCGGGCTGATGGACGCTGGCGGGGGCGGACCCGCCCCAGAAGCAGATCTGCTTCATGGGGAGGACGTCCTCCAGCGTCAGCGGCCGGCCCTGGTCGTCGAAGAAGAGCGGTTCGTTCAGGAGGAAGCGGCCGGCGCCGCGGTCCGTCAGGGAGACGAGGGCCGCCTCGCGCAGGAGCTTCGTCATGCGCACGCACTCATCCACCCGCTTCGCGTCGCCGGAAAGCCGGGGGAAAAAGGGTCCCCAGGCGTTGACCCAGCCGACGGAGAGCGACAATCCGCGGGACCCCTCCCCGCCCATCTGCTTGGCCCACCGGCGGGCGAGGGCGGGGCTGGACGCGAGCAGGCCTCCCGCCAGCTTCATGGAGCGCCGATGGCGCGCGAGCACGTCCAAAACGAAGCGGCCGGCCGCCTCCTGCACCGCCGCCAGGACGCGCTGAAACTCCTCGTCCTTCGCCGGGCTCCGCAAGGACGCATCCAGGGAGAGGCCGGGGTCATCCACCCAGACGCTCAGGGAGAGGGGAGAGGGCAAAGTCGCCGTCCACCCCAGGGAGACCCCCGCCGGGGCGACGCGCAGGCAGATCCCGGGGAGGCCCTCCGAGACGCACAGGAGCAGCTCCGTCTTCCCCAGCCGCAGGCGTGCGGCGTTGTGCCGCCGAGTGTTGGACTTCATCGGGATGAAGCTCCAGGGAGACCGCTTCTCCCCCTTCCACATCGTCCTGATCCGCAGGGGGCAGGAGGCGAGTTCCTCAAGGGTCAGGCCTCTCGGGGCCCACCGGCTCGGATGGTCCAAGCCGGCGGTCGACAGGAAGAAGGGCCAGCTCACGGCCACGGCGGTATCCGCGTGGCGGGTGGAGGGCTTCGTTGGGCGTATCCCTTCCTCATCCTGCAGGACCGCGCGGCGCGCGCCGGGAGGGCCGGACTCCACCCGCACCCTCACCTCGGGGAGCGCGGTGTGCAGGAGGGCGAGGGCGAGCCAGCGGGTCTCCCCCGAACCGCCTTCTTCCAGCAGCCCCGAGAAGGGGTCAGCGAGCTCTTCGGTTGAGAAGGGCTTGCCGTCGAAGCGGATGGTCAGCTCGGCGGTGTCCCAGACGAACTCGATGCGGGCGGCTTTCCGCATGACCGCGGCGCGGACCCAGAGCGCCATCCTGGAGACGCTCGGATCGATCTGCCGCTCGCGCAGGACGCGCAGGGCTCGGCTGGGGTCGATCCCGAACGCCCCCTGTCCGACGAAAACGCCTTCCTCTTCACGCGGCATGCTCACGACAGCGCCATGACGATCAGGAGAGCGCCGCCGGCGAGGATCGAGAGGCCTGCGCCGACGCCGAGCCAGAGGATGTTCGCCCGGGCCCCAGCCGAGAGTTCCTCCTCGGACTTGGCCGAGATCACAAAGCACCCCTCGGGCAGGGTCGGCCGACCGAGCGTCAATCCGCCGCCGGCGTCCGACGCCTCGCCCAGGACGAAAGCGAAGCGATCGATCGGGAAAATGCGCTCACTGTAGTGGTAGCCGAGGGTCTGCTGCCCCCCTTGGGACAGAGAGGGGTCAGCGAGCAGGGGGAGCGTGAAGCCGCCCAGCGTGATCCGCCCCTCCGAAACAGCGGCTCCTGACGCAGGCTCGAAGCGGTCCACGCCCGGCATCCAATCGATATCCGCTCCTTGCGGGTCCACCCGGACGCGGCCGGTCTCATCCTCCAGCTCGAAAGGCACGGCCATCTCGTTGCGGCTGACGGTCTCGGTCCTGCGCACCCGCCTGGACCGGCGCCGGCGGGTCTGCCGGTCTTCATCCCAGACGGTCTCTTCGTACTCACGAACGACCTCGTTCTGATACGCGACGCACCGCTCCTGGGAGAACATCGAGGTCAAGGGCTCGGCACAGACCACCCGACCCTTCACCTCCGCCGCGCACCGGAATCCCCCCTTCGCCATATCCTGAAGGCTCGCGGCGTACAGCTCGTTGAGGGAGCCGGCCGTGAAAGTCTCGGTGCGCGAGAGCGCCTCCAGCTTCTTGAGGGCCGAGCGTCGGGCCACGAACAGCCCGATGCCGCCCGCGATCAGAACGACGCCGAGGATCCCAATAACCTCCATCCGACCTCCCGCGCGCGGAGAATCCCTTACGCGCCTTAGGATACCAAGTCCCAAGCGGGCCGGCCAGAGCAGGAGTCCAGGATGCCTTCATGGCCGCGGATAAGATAGGATGCGCCCGTGCCCACGGCGCTGCACGTCGGACAGAAAGGCTTCGAGGCCTTCCTCGCCAAAGAGGCCGGCTCCCCGCTCGAGAAGGGTCCAGGCTGGGTCCTCTCCCAGGAAGCCCGCCAGGACCTCTGCTTCGCCCACCTCTCGCTCCTGGAGCCCGCCGTCTTCGAAGCGCCCACCGCCAACGCCCTGGCCGGCAAGATCGCGGATTTCTTCCTCGAGACCAGCCGCTCGGAGCGCTACGAGGCGCCCTGGCCGCTCTGCTTCGAGGCGGCCGGCGCCGAGGGGCTCTCAGCGCGCGCCCGCACGGTCGAGAAGGCCTTCCTCGAGAAGACGAGCCGGATGGCGCGCGTGATGAAGCTGGCCGAGCAGGGGCGCCCCGGCCCGGGAGAGAGCCGCGGCCTCTTCGTCCACTTCGTCGATTTCAAGCGAGCCTTCGCCTCGCGCCGGGCTTTCGGCGGAGGACAGCGGCGCATGGCCGACGACGCGCAGGCCCCCTCACGCTCGTACCTCAAGGTCGAGGAGGCCTACCTCGTGCTGGGCGAGGCCCCAGCCAAGGGGCAGAGCGTCGTGGACCTCGGCGCCGCGCCGGGCGGGTGGAGCTTCAGCGCGGCCAAGCGCGGCGCGCGCGTGCTCGCGGTGGACAACGGCCCGCTCAAGGGCGGGGCGGCGGAGCATCCGCTCATCGAGCACCGGGCGGAGGACGCCTTCAAGTTCAAGCCCGCCCAGCGCGTCGATTGGCTGTTCTGCGATCTCCTCGAAGAGCCCCGCAAGGCGCTGGACCTTCTGCGGCGCTGGGTCGAGGCCGGCTGGTGCCGCCGCTTCGTCGTCAACCTCAAGTTCGGCCGCAACGACCCCCTCCCCCTGCTGAGGGAAGCCCGCGGCCTCGAGACCCTCTGCCGCGCGCTGAAGGCGCGCCACCTTTATCACGACCGGGAAGAGCTGACTTTGACGGGGATCCTCAAACCTTGAGCGCGTCGAAGGCGGCCGAGAGCTCCTCGGCCGTTGCGAAGCGACGCTCCGGGTCGACCTGGAGCGCGCGGGCGAAGAACGTGTCGATGCCGGAGGGCAGGCCGGCCGCCTTGCGGGAGACCGGAGCGAACTCCATCTCCCTCTTGCTCGAGGCCATAGCCGAGCCGCCGAAGGCCGGCTCGCCGGCCAGCATCTCATAGAAGCACAGAGCCAGGGAGTAGAGGTCGGACTCGCGCCGCACCACGCCGCCTTCCATCTCGGGCGCCATGAAGCGCGGCGTGCCCGCCACCGTCCCCGTCACCGAGAGCGCATCGGCCACCTGCCGCGCGACGCCGAAGTCCATGAGCTTCACCTGCCCCTCGCGGCTGACCATGATGTTCGCCGGCTTGAGGTCGCGGTGGATGACGCCGGAGCGGTGCGCGTAGCCCAGGCCCGCGCAAGCCTGCCTCAGGAGATGGCGGCAGCGCTCGAAGGAGAGCTTCCCGGCCTCGGCCCGCAGGGCGTGCAGGGTGTGTCCGTCGACGAACTCGAAGACCAGGCAGAGGTCGTCGCCCTCGTCGATGACGGAGAAGATCTCGATGATGTTGGGATGCTTGAGCTTGGCCACGAGGCGCGCTTCGGCGGCGAAGCGCGCGCGCAGGCTCTTCTCGCGGCGTATCTCCTCGCGCATGCGCTTGAGGGCCACCCGGCGTTCGAGGGCGACATCCACCGCCTCGTACACGGCTCCCATCCCGCCCGAGCCCATCGGCCTGACGAGCCGGTAGCCGGAAGGCAGGGCGCGCTCGCCGCCGGCCAGGGCGCTGATCGATGCGGCCAGGGAAGCGCGGGTGGGACCGGCGATGCGCCGGCGGCGCAGCGCGAGCGCCACCGCAACCGCCCCGCCGCCCAGTCCCAACAAAACGAGGGCCAGATATTTCCAGAAGCGGCTCGCGCCCGGAGCGCCCGGGACGGCCTCTCTGCCCAAGAGCAGAGCAAGCAGGTCGCCGGTCTCGGGGAGCTGGAGCGCCTTCTCGTAGAGCGGGCCGACCTGCTCGGGGTTGAGTTGAGCCGCCTGCTCCAGCGCGGCGAGGCTCTCCCTGCGGTTGCCAAGCCCCGCCTCGGCGACCGCGAGAGAGTACCAGGCGTCCCAGAGCTTCGGGTTCGCGGCGATGGCGTCCTTGGCGGCCTCGCGGGCCTCGGCGTAGCGGCCAAGGAGGTTCAAGGCCAGCGCGCGGCGGCCGAGCAGTTTCGCGTCCCCAGGGGCCTGGCGCAGGCCGGCGTTCACGGAATTCAAGGCGTCGTTCCAGCGGTCCGAGAGGATGGCGGCGTCGGCGTTTCGCGCGTGTTCGGCCGCATTCTTGGCGCCGCCCGCCTTCGCAGGAGCCGTGTCCGAAGCCTCGATGGGCCCTCCGCGGCTGAGGCTGGCGGAGCCTCGACCGCTCTTCTGTCCCAGGAAGGCGACAGGACGCTCCATCGTGCCCTGCTGGACTTGGACCGCGGGCCCCCCCCGCCCGGCCAGATTCCCCATGGCGGAGTTCTCGCCGCCGGCGATGCCGCGGCCGTCCAGGGCGGCGGCATCCTTGAAGCGGCCCTGGATCCCTTTCTGCGCGCCGGCCAGCTCCTGGCCGGCCTTCTGCATGGACTGAGCGCCGTCGTTGAAGAACTTCTGGCGGGAGGCTTCGGTCAGGCCCGCTTCCTTGGGCGCGCTCGGGTTGAGGTCGCGGAAGGCCTGCTGCTTGATCTGGTCGAGGACGAGCCCGCCAAGGCTGTCGAAGACGCCCTGCGTCTGGGCGCCGCCCAAGCTTCGATTGAAGCCACCCAAGCGCCGTCCCCAGCGCTGCCGGTCGACATGCTGCGCGCCACCGACTGAACGTTCAACATCGTCGAATCTGTGTTTGTCGCGGATCCTGTGGATATTTTCTTTGATCTGCGGCTTCGTCAGCGGCTTGTTCTGATCCGGCGAGTTCTGCCCGCCGGCATCATCATGACAAAAACCCAGCCGCGCTAGGAGAAGGCCGATTCCAACAAGATAGACGAAGCGCATACTATTTGGATAATGTTTTACATATTCTCTGTCAAGGGGCCTTCAGGACGCCCCGCCCCGACCCCCCCGGCCAAAATGGTAGAATCCCGCCTCTCATAGAGAATCGGACCGTTCCCGGATTACGTTGACTACGACACCGCTTTCCGCCGAGACCGCCCTCCCGGGCTGGTGGCGCCCCGAGGGGGCAATGCCTATTTCCGGGCTCGAGGGCCTGCGCCGCCTCTTCCACAGGGTCGGCTCCCCCCTTTTCCTCTTCGAGAAGGACGGCCAGCTCGCCGCCTCGGACGCGGGCTCGGCCTCCTTCGGGGCCCAGCCTTCCGGCGCCCTGTGCCTGAAGGCCTTCGTCCCCGCCTGCCGCCCCGAGGCCCTCGGCGACCCCTCCTTCCTCGCCGACCATGGCCTGCGCTACCCCTACGCCGCAGGCTCCATGGCCAACGGCATCGCCTCCCGCGAGCTCGTCGAAGCTATGGCCCGCCTGGGAGGGCTCGGTTTCTTCGGCGCCGCGGGCCTGCCGCTCGCCGAGGTCGAGGCCGCCATCGACCGCCTCCAGCAGAGCCTCGGCTCGAAGCCCCACGGCTTCAACCTCATCTTCAGCCCCAACGAGACCGGCCTTGAGGCGGCCCTCGTGGACCTCTACCTCCGCCGCGAGGTGACCCTCATCGAGGCCTCGGCCTACCTCGACCTCACCCTCCCTCTCGTGCGCTACCGCACGCACGGCATCCGGCGCGGGCCCGACGGTTCCGTCCTGGCCCCCAACCGCATCATGGCCAAGGTCTCCCGCGTCGAGGTGGCCGAGAAGTTCATGTCCCCGCCCCCCGAGCGCTTCCTCAAGGCCCTCGTGGACGCCCGTGAGCTCACGCCCGAGCAGGCTTCCCTCGCCGCCGGTGTCCCGATGGCCCAGGACGTCACCGCCGAGGCCGACTCGGGCGGGCATACCGACAACCGCCCGCTCGTCACCCTCCTGCCCGCCCTGCTTGCCTTGCGCGCGCGCCTGCGCTCGAAGCACGGCTTCGCTCCTCGCATCGGAGCCGCGGGCGGCATCGCGACCCCGGCCTCCGCGGCCGCGGCCTTCGCGATGGGCGCGGCCTACGTCATGACCGGCTCGGTCAACCAGGCCTGCGCCGAGTCCGGCACCTGCCCCCGCGTGCGCGAGCTGCTGGCCCAGTGCGGACAGGCCGACACCGCCATGGCCCCGGCGGCCGACATGTTCGAGATGGGCGTGAAGGTCCAGGTGCTCAAGCGCGGCACCATGTTCGCCATGCGCGCGGCCAAGCTCTACGACCTCTACCGCGCCCACGACTCCTTCGACGCCATCCCGGCCGACCAGCGCGCCGCGCTCGAGCGCGACCTCTTCCGCGCCCCCTTCGCCGAGATCTGGGCGCAGACGAAGAGCTTCTTCCTCCAGCGAGACGGCGGCTTCGCCGCCGCGCAGGCCGCGCGCGGCGAGACGGAGCCCAAGCACCGCATGGCCCTCGTCTTCCGCTGGTACCTGGCCCACGCCTCGCGCTGGGCGAACGCCGGCGAGCCGACGCGCCAGCTCGACTACCAGGTCTGGTGCGGCCCCGCGATGGGCGCCTTCAACGAATGGACCAAGGGCTCCTTCCTGGAGCGCGTCCAGGAGCGCCGCGCCGGAACCGTGGCCTTGAACCTGCTCGTCGGGGCCGCCGCCCTCTGGCGCCTCGACGCCGCGCGCCGCCAGGGCGCCGCCCTGCCGGCCGGGCTCGACGATCTCTCTCCCAAGACCCTGACGGAGCTGGAAGCCTGCCTTGAAAAACCCTGACGGAGACATCATGAACCAAGTTGAGAAGCAGACCCCTCTCGCCATCGTCGGCATCGGCTGCATGTTCCCCAAGGCCGAGGGCCTCGGGAGCTACTGGGCCAACATCAAGAACCGCGTGGACGGCATCTCCGACGTGCCCGCCAGCCACTGGAGCGCGGACGCGTACTACCACTCCGACCCCGCCTCCCCCGACCGCACCTACGGCCGCCGCGGAGGCTTCCTCGAGCCCGTCGACTTCGACCCGACCGAGTTCGGCATCTCTCCCAACAACATCCCGGCCACCGACCCCGCCCAGCTGCTCGGTCTTCTGGTCGCCCAGCAGGCCCTGCGCGATGCGGGCTACGGCCCCGAGCGCGCTTTCGACCGGCGCAGGGTGAGCGTCATCCTGGGCGTCACCGGCGCCCTCGAGACCGTCGTCCCCCTCGGCGCGCGCCTGGGCCACCCGGTCTGGCGCAAGGCCCTGCGCGAGGCCGGCATCGAGGGCGAGCGCGCCGAGGCGGTCCTCTCGCGCATCGCCGACCACTACGTGGAGTGGCAGGAGAACTCCTTCCCGGGCCTGCTCGGCAACGTCGTCGCCGGGCGCATCGCCAACCGACTCGACCTGGGCGGCACGAACTGCGTCGTGGACGCCGCCTGCGGAAGCTCCATGAGCGCCGCCCACATGGCCAGCCTCGAGCTGATCACCGGGCGCGCCGACATGGCCATCACCGGCGGCGTGGACTGCTTCAACGACATCTTCATGTTCATGTGCTTCTCCAAGACGCCCGCCCTCTCCCCCACGGGCGACTGCCGCGCCTTCGACAGCGCGGGCGACGGCACCATCCTGGGCGAGGGCCTGGGGATGGTGGTGCTCAAGCGCCTGGCCGACGCGGAGCGGGACGGCGACCGCATCTACGCGGTGCTCAAGGCCATCGGCTCCTCGAGCGACGGCAAGGGCAAGGCCATCTACGCCCCGAGCCCCGAGGGGCAGATGCAGGCCCTGAAGAACGCCTACCGCCTGGCCGGCGTCTCGCCGGACACCATCGAGCTCGTCGAAGCGCACGGCACCGGCACCAAGGCGGGCGACGCGGCCGAGCTGAGCGCCCTCAACGAGGTGTACCGCGAGGCCCGCAAGGACGGCGCCTGGTGCGCGCTGGGATCGGTCAAGTCCTCCATCGGCCACACCAAGGCCGCGGCCGGCTCGGCCGGGCTCATCAAGGCCGCCCTGGCCCTCCACCACAAGGTCCTGCCGCCCACCCTCAAGATCCGCCAGCCCTTGCCCGAGCTCGCCTCGGGGAAGACCCCGTTCTACGCCAGCACCGAGAAGCGCCCCTGGCTGACCCAGCCGGGCCACCCGCGCCGCGCCGCCGTGTCGGCCTTCGGCTTCGGCGGCAGCAACTTCCACGCGGTGCTCGAGGAGCACCACCCCTCCAAGGCCGAGCCCGACTGGGACGGAGACGTCGAGCTGGCCGCCCTTTCGGCCCCCAGCGCCGAGGCCCTCCGCGCCGAGTGCGCCGCCTGGGCCGCCGAGGGGAGCTGGGACGCCCTGCGAGTGAAGGCCGAGCGCTCCCGCCGCGCCTTCAACCGCGAGCACGCCTTCCGCCTCCTCGTCGTCCTGGAGAAGGGCCGCCCCCACGCCAGGGCCTTCGAGTCCTGGAGCCCCCAGGACGGGGCCTTCGCCGGCGAGGGGCCCCTGCAGGGCAAGGTCGCCTTCGTCTTCCCGGGACAGGGCTCGCAGTACGTCGGGATGGGCCGCGACCTCGCCTGCCTGTTCCCCGAGATGCATGACACCCTGGTCGAGGCCGACCACGCCTTCGGCTCGCGCCTCACCGACCTCATCTACCCCCAGCCCGCCTTCGGCGAGGGAGCCGCGGCCGCCGCGGAGGCGGCTTTGCGCGCCACGACGGCCGCCCAGCCGGCCCTCGGCGCCCTCAGCCTGGGGGCCCTGCGCGTGCTCGCGCTCTTCGGCGTCAAGCCGGAAGCCGCCGCGGGCCACAGCTACGGCGAGCTCACCGCGCTCTGCGCCGCGGGCCGCATCGACCCTTCGAGTCTGCACTCGCTCTCCAAGCTCCGAGGCCAGCTGATGGCCGCGGGCGGCGGCGACAAGGGCTCGATGCTCGCGGCCATGGCCCCGCTCGCCGACCTCGAGCGCGTCCTGGCCGAGGAGAAGCTCGACCTCGTCCTGGCCAACCGCAACGCACCGGCCCAGGCGGTCCTCTCGGGACGATCGGACCTCATCGCCCGGGCCGCCGAGGCCCTCGCCAAGCGCGGCATCCGCGCCGTCCCCCTGCCGGTCTCGGCCGCGTTCCACAGCCCGCTCGTCTCCGACGCGAAGGCCCCCTTCCGCGCCGCCCTGGGCCCGGTCGCCTTCGCCCCGGCCGCCTTCCCCGTCTATGCCAACACGACGGCCCAGCCCTACCCGGCCGCGGGCGACGCCTCGCGCGAGCTCCTCGCCGGCCAGCTCGCCGCCCCGGTGGAGTTCATGGCCCTCATCGAGCGCATGCACCAGGACGGCGTGCGCGTTTTCGTGGAGGTCGGACCCGGCGCGAAGCTCACCGGCCTCGTCGGCTCCATCCTCGAGGGCAAGCCCCACTCCGCCCTCGCCCTCGACGCGTCGAACGGCCGCAGGAACGGCGCGGTGGACCTCGCCCGCGCCCTGGCCCAGCTCGCGGCCCTCGGCGCGAGCGTCGACCTCAAGCCCTGGCAGGGCGGCGAGGCCGGCGTGCGGGACATCCTTTCTCGCAAGAAGCCGAAGGTCTCGGTGAAGGTCAGCGGCGCGACGCCCCTCAACCCGAAGAGCCTCCAGCCCGCGAAGATGCCCCCTCCGCCTGCAGCGGCGCCGCAGGCCCCCGCCGCCGTGCTCGCTCCGGCGGCTTCCGATGGGCTCACCGCACTAGCCCGCCTGCAGGAGCAGACCGCCCAGCTGCACATGAAGTTCCTCGAAGGACAGGAAGCGGTGCAGAAGGCTCTGCTCGCGGCGCTCCAGGGCCAGCCCATGCCCGTCGTGCAGGCTCCAATGCCCCAGGCCGTCCCGGCGCAACCAGCTCCGGCATCGGCCCCTGCGGCGAACCTTAGCGCCGCAGGGGCGGCGCGAGCGGAGAACGGCCCGCGCGCCGCCGACGGATCCAAGATCTCCTCAGCCTTGCTCGCCGTGGTCTCCGAGCAGACCGGCTACCCCGCCGAGACCCTCGACCTCGACATGGGCCTCGAGAGCGACCTCGGCATCGACTCCATCA
>DMEZ01000055.1:90932-91207 GCA_003450735.1 Elusimicrobiota bacterium
CGAGCGCCTGCCCGAGGCCCCGGCCATCGGCCCCGAGCACCTCGGCACCCTGCGCACCCTGCGCCAGATCATCGAGTTCCTCTCGGCCCCAGCGGCGAACCTTAGCGCCGCAGGGGCGGCGCGAGCGGAGAACGACCCGCGCGCCGCTGGCGCCCTCGACTCTTCTGCAGTCTCCACGGCCTTGCTTGCGGTCGTCTCCGAGCAGACCGGCTACCCCGCCGAGACCCTCGACCTCGACATGGGCTTGGAATCCGACCTCGGCATCGACTCCATCA
>DMEZ01000055.1:91337-113757 GCA_003450735.1 Elusimicrobiota bacterium
CGAGCGCCTGCCCGAGGCCCCGGTGATCGGGCCCGAGCACCTCGGCACCCTGCGCACCCTGCGCCAGATCATCGAGTTCCTCTCGGCGGGCGCGACGGCTCCTGTCTCGACTGTCCCCGCGGCGAACCCTAGCGCCGCGGGGACGGCGCGAGCGGAGAACGACATTCGCGCCGCCGCGCCTCAGGAGCCGCCGCGCGTGGAGTGCTTCTCGCTCGCGCTCATCCCGCTCGAAGAGGGCCGCAAGAAGATCGCTCTCGCCGCGCGCTCGGAGGTCTGGGTCACCGAGGACGGCTCCAAACTCTCCAAGGCCCTGGCCGAGAAGCTCTCGGCCGAGGGCTTGAGCGCCAAGGTCGTCGCCCGCAAGGATTGGGGCAAGCCGGTCCCCGCCGGCCTCGCGGGCCTCGTCCTGCTCGCCCCAGCCTCCCGCGTCGGCGCCGACGGACTCTGGCCGGCCGACTCGGAGCGCTGGCTCAAGGACGCCTTCGGGCTCTGCCGCTCGGCCGCCGGCGCCCTGCAGAAGAACGGGGCCAGGTCCGGCGCCCTCTTCGCGACCGTCTCCCGCCTTGACGGCGGCTTCGGCCTGCGCGGCCTCGCCGACGCCGACCCCGTGCTCGGCGGGCTCGCCGGGCTGGCCAAGACGGCCCGCCTCGAGTGGACGGGAGTGCACTGCAAGGCCCTCGACGCGGGCGGCTTCGCCGACGACGAGAGCCTCGCCGCCGCCCTCGCCGAGGAGCTCCTCCTGAGCGGCCCCGCCGAGGTCGCGCTCTCCACCGAGGGCCGCACGACCCTCGACCTGGTCGAGTGGACGCCCGCCGCCGCGGCCAAGCCCGCCCTGGAGCCGGGCGACGTGGTGGTCGTCACCGGAGGCGCCCGCGGAGTCACCGCGGAGTGCGCGGCCGCGCTCGCCGAGGCGTACCGGCCCACGCTCCTCCTGGTCGGGCGGACCCCCGAGCCCCAGCCCGAGCCCGACTGGCTCAAGGGCTTGAGCGAGGAGGCCGCCATCAAGCAGGCCATCCACGCCAACGCCAAGGGCACGCCGCCCACCCCCAAGGCCATCGGCGAGTACTACCGCCGCTACATGGCCAACCGCGAGATCATCGCCAGCATCGCCCGCATCGAGGCGGCGGGGGCGAAGGTCGTCTACCGCTCCGCGGACGTGCGCGACGAGGCCGCGGCGGCCCGCGTGCTCGAGGAGGCCCGGCGCCTGGGCCCCGTGCGCGCCCTCGTCCACGGCGCGGGCGTGCTGGCCGACAAGCTCATCGCCGACAAGACGCAGGCCCAGTTCGACGAGGTGTTCGACACCAAGGTCGCGGGACTGCGCGCCCTGCTCAAGGCCTCGGCCGGCGACGACCTGAAGGCCCTCGTGCTCTTCTCCTCCATCAGCGGCCGCGTCGGCCGCGTCGGGCAGTCGGACTACGCGGCGGCCAACGAGGCCCTCAACAAGATCGCCCGCAGCCAGGCCGCGCGCCGCTCCTCCTGCCGGGTGTCCGCCATCAACTGGGGCCCCTGGAACGGCGGCATGGTCACCCCCGCCCTGCTCAAGGTCTTCGAGCGGGAAGGCGTGGGCGTCCTCGACCTCGGCGCCGGCTCGCGCCACCTTGCCCAGGACCTCTCGGCCGGTCCTCAGGCCCCGGCGGAGACCCTCGTGGGCGCCCCGACGCGCACGGCCAAGCCCCGGCGCGGCCTGCCCACCGCCTTCACCCGCGAGATGGACCTCGCGGTCCATCCGTTCCTGTCCTCCCACGTCATCAACGGGCGTCCCGTCCTGCCCCTCGCCCTCACGCTCGAGTGGCTGGCCCACGGCGCCCTGCACGGCAACCCCGGTCTCGCCTTCCACGGCATCGACGATCTGCGCGTCTTCAAGGGCGTCATCCTCAACCCCGGCAAGGCCCTGCGCCTGCGGGTGAGCGCCGGCAAGGCCCGGCGCGAGGGAGAGTCCTTCCGCGTCCCGGTCGAGATGGTCAGCGACGACCCGGCGGCGCTCCACGCGCGGGCGGAGGTCGTTTTGCGCGCGCGCCTGCCCCAGGCCCCCGCGCCCAAGGCGCAGGTCCCCCTGCACCCTTACCCGCGCGGCGTCGAGGCCGCCTACGAGGAGGTGCTCTTCCACGGGCCCGACTTGCGGGGCCTCTTGGCCGTCGAGGGCTGCTCGCCCGAGGGCATCGCGGTGCGCGCCCTCGCCGCCCCGGCGCCCGCGCGCTGGCTCAAGGACCCGCCGCGCAGCGCCTGGCTCTCCGACCCGATGGCCGTGGACGCGGCCTTCCAGGCCGTCATCCTCTGGAGCTACGAGCAGTCCGGCTCCGGCTGCCTGCCCTGGCGCGTGGGCAGCTACCGGCAGTACCGCTCCGAGTTCCCGAAGGAAGGTCTGCGCGCCGTGCTGCGGGTCGTCCGGCGAGGCGAGCACGCGGCCCTGGCCGACGTCGAATTCGTGGACGCGCAGGGAGCGCTCGTCGCCCGCATCGAAGACTCCGAGCACACCATCGACTCCTCGCTGGCCGAGGCGTTCAAGAAGAGGAAGATTGAAGAGAAAGCCGCCGCCTAGCCGCCCCGCTCCGGCCGTCGCCGTCGTCGGCATCGGAGGCCTCTTCCCAGGGACCCCCGGGCTCGACGGCTTTTGGGCCGACATCCTCGCGCGGCGCTCCGCGGCCCGCGACGTGCCGCCCGGCCGCTGGATCCTCCCGCCCGAGAAGGCTTACGACCCGGCCGTCGGGGCGCCGGACAAGGTCTACTCCAAGCGCGCCTGCTTCGTGGACCCCTTCCAGGTCCCGGCCGAGGGCCTCCGCCTCGACGCGGCCCTGCTCCGGGAGCTCGACTTGGTCTTCCACTTCGCCCTGCACGCCGGGCGCATGGCCTTCGAGGACGGGGTCACGGAGAAGCTCGACCGCCGCCGCGTCGGGGTCATCCTGGGCAACATCGCCCTGCCGACCGACTCCTTCTCGGCGTTCAGCCGCTCGGTTCTGGTTGAGGAGCTCCGCGAACGGCTGCCCTCCTGGCGCCCGGAGCCCGAAGCCAAGCTCTCCCCGCTCAACCGCTTCGCCGCGGGCCTCCCCGGCGCTCTCCTGGCCCGGGCCCTCGGCCTCGGCGGAGGCGCCTTCACGCTGGACGCGGCCTGCGCCTCCTCGCTCTACGCTTTGAAGCTGGCCTGCGACGAGCTCCTGGAGGGCCGGGCCGACGCGATGCTGGCCGGCGGGGTCTCCCGCCCGGACTGCCTCTACACCCAGATGGGCTTCAGCCAGCTGAGGGCTCTCTCCCCCTCCGGCCGCTGCTCCGCCTTCGACGATGCCGCCGACGGCCTCGTGGTCGGGGAGGGCGCGGGGGTCTTCCTGCTCAAGCGGCTCGAGGACGCGGAGAAGGACGAGGACGAGATCTACGCGGTCGTCCGCGGCATCGGGCTCTCCAACGACATCGACGGCAGCCTCCTGGCCCCGGAGGGCGGCGGCCAGCTGAGGGCGATGCGAGCGGCCTACGCCCAGGCCGGCTGGCAGCCTTCCGACGCGGACCTCATCGAGTGCCATGCGACCGGCACCCCGGTGGGCGACGCCGCGGAGTTCAAGAGCCTGCAGACCCTCTGGGGCGAGACGGGCTGGAAGGCCGGGCAGTGCGCGCTCGGCTCCGTCAAGTCCAACGTGGGCCACCTCCTCACGGGCGCGGGCGCGGCGGGGCTGATGAAGGTGCTGCTGAGCCTCAAGCACTCGACTCTGCCCCCCGCCGCGAACTTCGAGCGCCCCAGCCGGCGCATCGCGCTGGAGCAGAGCCCCTTCCGCGTGCAGGTCCAGCCGGAGCCCTGGAAGCCGCGCAGCGAGAGCGTCACGCGCAAAGCCGCGGTCTCCGCCTTCGGCTTCGGCGGCATCAACGCGCACGTCCTGCTCGAGGAGTACGCACCCCGGCGCTGGCGAGCGAAGCCTCGCCCCAAGCCCCGCCCCGAGCCGGTCGCCATCGTCGGCATGGAAGCCCGCTTCGGGGAGCTTCCGGGCCTGCGCGCCTTCCAGGAGGCCGTGCTGGGCGGCGCTCCGGCGAAGAGCCTCCTCGTGCGCGAACTGGAGCTCGCCCCCACCGCTTTCCGCATCCCGCCCAAGGAGCTCTGCGAGATGCTGCCCCAGCAGGTGCTCATGCTCCAGACGGCCGAGGCGGCCCTGCGCGACGCCGGCGCCCTGGCCCGCGACCACGAGCGCACCGGCGTGTTCATCGGCATGGAGCTCGACGTCCATACGGCCGACTTCAGCCTCCGCTGGTCCTTGCCGGAGAGCGAGCGCGCCCACGCCGGACCCGCACTCTCGGCCAACCGGACCGTCGGCGCCCTGGGCGGCATCATCGCCAGCCGCATCGCCCGGGAGTTCCGCATCGGGGGCCCCAGCTTCACCCTCGCCGCCGAGGAGACCTCCGGCCTGCGGGCCCTGGAGGCCGCGGTGCGCGCGCTCCAGCGCGGGGAGCTCGACCTGGCTCTGGCCGGCGCGGTGGACTTGAGCGGCGACAAACGCTCCCAGCTCGCTTTCGCCCGGGCGCGCGGCCTCGAGCCCGCGAAGGCCGCCGTCCCCTTCGACCAGGCCTCCGAGGGCTGGACGGCGGGCGAGGGCGCGGCCGCGGTCGTGCTCAAGCGCCTCGACGACGCTCTGAGGGACGGCGACCGGGTCTACGGAGTCGTGCGCGGCGTCGGTTGCGCCTCGGACTACGCGGCGGCCTTGGAACGGGCTTACGCGGACGCCGCCGTCGAGCCCGCCTCGGTCTCCTATCTGGAAGGGCACGGCAGCGGCATCCCCGCCGAGGACGCGGCGGAGGGCGCCGCGCTCGCCGCCTTCTTCGGCTCGGCCGAGAGGCCCTGCCTCGCCCTGGGCAGTGCGAAGACCGTCGTCGGCCATGCCGGCGCGGCCGCGGGGATGGCCTCCCTCGTGAAGGCGGCGCTGGCCCTCTATCAGGAGATCCTCCCCCCGCTCCCCCTGCGCGAGGCCCGCGACGAGTTCCGCCGGGCGGGCGAGCGCTTCCACGCGCCGCGCCTTCCCCAGTACTGGCACCGCAACCGGCAGGAGGGCCCCCGGCGCGCGGGCGTGAGCGCGATGGGTTTCGGCGGGACCTGCGCGCACGCAGTGCTCGAGGCGCTCGAGGGCCGCCCCCTCCCGCCCAAAGCCGCGGCCGAGCGCCGCCAGCCGCTCGGGGCCCGCCGCGAGGCCCTCTTCGCCGTCGAGGAGGACACCCCTCCGGCCCTGGTTGCGGGCATCTCGAACCTGCGCAGGTGGCTGAAGTCCCAGCCCGCCGACCGCGGCATCGAGGCTCTCGCCCGGGACTGGGCGGCCGCCCGGCCGGAGGGCTCGCAGAACCGCAAGCTCGCCGTCGCCTTCGTCCCGAGGACACTCGAAGAGCTCTCCGAGCAGCTCGCCCTCGCCGAGCGCTCGCTCATCCAGGATCCCGCCGCACCCATCCAGGGGATGGACCGCGTGTTCTACGCCTTCGAGCCGCAGGGCTCGAAGGGCAAAGTCGCCTTCGTGTTCCCGGGCTCCGGGAACCAATACATCGGCATGGGCGCCTCCATCGATGCTCAGTGGCCCGAGGTCTTGCGGCGCCAGGACTCGGAGAACGCCCGTTTGAAGGACCAGTTCCAGCCGGAGCTCTTCGTGCCGTGGGGCCGCTCCTGGCCGGAAGGCTGGGAGGCGGCCGCGCTCGAGCGCCTGGGCCGCGACCACCGCGCGATGATCTTCGGACAGGTGTCCCACGGCGTAGCCTTGAGCGATCTCGTCCGCTCCCTGGGCGTCGAGCCCGCCGGCGTCATCGGCTACAGCCTCGGCGAGACGGCGGGCTTCTTCGCTTTGCGGGCCTGGAAGGACCGCGACCTCATGCTGCGCCGCATGGAGCAGTCCAGCCTTTTCGTCAGCGACCTGACCGGCCCCTGCAACGCCGCGCGCAAGACCTGGGGCCTGGCCGCGCACGAGGCGGTGGACTGGACGCTGGGCGTCATCGACCGTCCCGAGAAGCTGGTGCGCACCGCGGTCGACAAGATGGAGAAGGTCTTCCTCCTCATCGTCAACACCCCCAAGGAGTGCGTGGTCGGCGGAGCGAAGGCGGCGGTGAGCCGGCTGGTGTCCGGACTCGGCGCGACCTTCCTGCCCCTCGAGGGCGTGACGACCGTGCACTGCAAGGTCGCGCGCGAGGTCGAGGACGCCTACCGCGCGCTCCACAAGCTCCCGACCGAAGCCCCCCCCGGCGTGCGCTTCTTCAGCGGGGCCTGGGGCCGCTCCTACCTGGTCGACCAGGACACGGCGGCGCAGGCCGTCACCGCCCAGGCCGTCTCCGGCATCGACTTCCCGGCCGTCGTCGAGCGCGCCTATCAGGACGGCTTCCGGGTGTTCCTGGAGATGGGGCCGCGCAACTCGGCCTCGCGCATGGTCTCCCGCATCCTGGGCGAGCGGCCCCACCTGGCCCGCTCCGCCTGCGTGCGCGACCAGGACGGGATCTCCACGCTCCTGCGGCTGCTCGCGGCCCTCCTGGCCGAGCGCATCCCCGTGAACCTGGCCGCGCTCTACGGAGCCGAGACCTGCGCCGCGGACCACGCCGAGCCGGCCCGCCCGCTCAAGGACCCCGTGCGCATCCCCATCCATCGCGGTCTGCCGCCGGCGGGCGATGCCGTCCTCCCCTCGCCCGTCCCCGTAGGCGCTGGGAAGCCGAAGGGGACGCCGCCGCGCCCGGCTCCGGCCCCGACGCCCTCCCATGAGCCGGCGCTGCACCCCGTCCTCGCCGGCGTGCTCGCCGCGCAGAGCGCGACGGCCAAAGCCCACGCCGCCTACCTGCGCCTGGCCGAGGAGAACGCGCAGGCCCGGCTGAGGATCCTGAACGGGGCTCCGGTCGCGGTCGCCGATGCTCCTCCCGCCAGGAAGGTCTTCCTCGACCGGGACGGCTGCCTGCGCTTCGCGGTGGGGAAGATCGGCGAGGCCCTGGGCCCCGCCTTCGCCGCCATCGACGCGCACCCGACCCGCGTGCGCCTGCCCGATGAGCCCCTCATGCTCGTCGACCGCATCGTCTCGGTCGAGGGCGAGCCGCTCTCCCTGACCTCGGGGGCCGTGGTCACCGAGCACGACGTGAAGGAAGGCGCCTGGTATCTCGACGGCGGGCGCATCCCCACCTGCATCGCGGTCGAGGCGGGGCAGGCGGACTTGTTCCTCTCGGGCTGGCTCGGCATCGACCTGCAGACGAAGGGCCTCGCGATGTACCGCCTGCTCGACGCGGTGGTGACCTTCCACCGGAGCCTGCCCGTCCCCGGCCAGACCATCCGCTACGACATCAAGATCCTCCGCTTCGCCCGGCAGGGGGACACCCACATCTTCTTCTTCGAGTTCGAGAGCACGGTGGACGGAGTGCCCCTGCTGAGCATGAAGAGCGGCTGCGCCGGTTTCTTCACGCCGAGGCAGCTCGAGGAGGGGCGCGGCATCGTCTTCACCGAGCTCGAGCGCCGGCCTCAGCCGGGGCGCCGCCCGGCCGACTGGGCCGAGCTCGCGCCGATGGAGCGCGGCGCCTTGGACGACGCGGCCGTCGCCGCCCTGAGAGAAGGCGACCTCGCCCGAGCCTTCGGCCCCGCTTTCGAGGGCCTGCCGCTCAGGCAACCCCTGAGGATCCCGGGAGCGACGGGCCGCATGCGCCTGCTCGACCGCGTGCTCGACATCGACCCCTCGGGCGGGCGCTTCGGCCTCGGGCTCATCAAGGCCGAGGCGGACATCCACCCGGACGACTGGTTCCTCACCTGCCATTTCTCCGACGACCAGGTGATGCCCGGCACCCTGATGTACGAATGCTGCCTGCACACCCTGCGCGTCTTCCTGCTGCGCATGGGCTGGGTGGGCGAGTCCCCCTCGTGCTGGTACGAGCCCGTGCCGGGAGTGCACAGCCAGCTCAAGTGCCGCGGGCAGGTCCTCGCGGGCACGAAGAAGGTCGCCTACGAGATCTCCATCAAGGAGCTCGGCTACGGCCCCGAGCCCTTCGCCGTCGCCGACGCTTTGATGTACGCCGACGGCAAGCCCATCGTGCTCATCACCGACATGTCGGTGCGCATCGCCGGACTCTCCCGCGAGGCCGTGGAAGCCCTCTGGAAGGAGCGCAAGCCCGCACAGAAGAAGATTCTCTACGGCCCCGAGAGCATCCGCGCCTTCGCGGTGGGCAAACCCTCCGAGGCCTTCGGCGAGCGCTACAAGGTCTTCGACTCGGAGCGCATCATCGCCCGGCTTCCCGGCCCGCCCTACCAGTTCCTCGACCGCGTCACGGACATCCGGAACTGCCGCCCCTGGGTCCTCGAAGCCGGCGCGGACATCACGACCGAGTACGACGTCCCGCCCGACGCCTGGTATTTCCGCGCCAACCGGCAAAGCAGCATGCCCTTCGGCGTGCTCCTCGAGGTGGCCCTCCAGCCCTGCGGCTGGCTGGCCGCCTACCTGGGCAGCGCGCTGCACAGCGACGTCGACCTCTCCTTCCGGAACCTGGGCGGGAAGGCCGTCGTCCTCGAGGAGGTGCGCCCGGACGCCGGTACGCTGAGCACGCGGGTGAAGATGACCCGGGTGTCGCGCTCGGCCGGGATGATCATCCAGTACTACGACCTGGAGGTGCGCCAGGGCGGCCGGGTCGTCTACCAGGGCGACACCTACTTCGGCTTCTTCTCGAAGAAAGCGCTCTCCGACCAGAAGGGCATCCTGGGCGTCGAGCCCTACGCCCCGGGCGAGACGGTGGGCCTGCCCCTGCCCGTCGAGGATTTCCTGCCCCGCAACCCGGAGGACCGGGAATCCTCCCCCTCCTCGGGTTTGCCGATGCCCTCGCGTGCCCTGCGGATGTTCGACTCCGTGGACCTCTACCTGCCCGACGGCGGCCCCAACGGCCTCGGCTTCATCCGCGGGGTCAAGAAGGTGGACCCGGGCGAGTGGTTCTTCCAGGCGCACTTCTACCAGGACCCGGTCTGCCCCGGCTCGCTGGGCCTGGAGTCCTTCCTCCAGCTGCTCAAGCGGGTGGCCCGCGAGCGCTGGCGCGCCAAGGACGGGGCCCGCTTCACGCCCATGGTCCTAGGCCGGCCGCACGAGTGGGTGTACCGCGGCCAGGTCATCCCCAAGAACAAGCAGGTCGTCGTCGAAGCGGTCATCACCGAGAGCGATGACGCGGCGCGCGTGCTCCGCGCCGACGGCTTCCTCAAGGTGGACGGTCTGCTCATCTATCAGATGAAGGACTTCTCGCTGGGGCTCGTCGAGCCGTGAGGTACTCCAAGGTCCGCGTCGAGGCCCTCGGCTACGAGCTGGCGCCCAACGTGGTCTCCTCCCTCTCTCTCGAGGAGCGCTTGGCGCCCGTCTACCGCGCCCTCGCCCTCAAGCCCGGCCAGCTCGAAGCTTTCACCGGCATCCGCGAGCGGCGCTGGTGGGACCCCGGCTTCCGGCTCTCGGAGGGCGCCGCGCGCGCCGGCCTGAAGGCCCTGGAAGCGAGCGCCGTGAAGCCCTCGGACCTCGGCCTGCTGGCCTACGCCGGCGTCTGCCGCGAGGGCTTCGAACCCGCCACCGCCTGCGCCGTAGCCGACCGCATCGGCGTCGGCGGTGCCGTGGAAGTGCTCGACGTCTCCAACGCCTGCCTGGGCGTCCTCAACGGCATGGTCCTCGCGGCCGACCGCATCGAGCTGGGGCGCACGCGCGCGGCCCTGGTCGTCTCCTGCGAGTCGGCCCGCGACATCGTCGAGCTGGCCCTCGCCCGCATGCTGGAGCGGCCGGCGCTCGAGGAGTTCTCAGCCTCGCTGGCCACCCTGACCGGCGGCTCGGGCGCGGCCGCGGTGCTTTTGAGCGACGGCTCTTTCGGCCCCGGCGGGCACCGCCTGCTCGGCGGCGCGGTGCGCGCCGCGCCGGAGCACCATCGCCTCTGCCGCTGGGGCGTCGAGCCCGCGCCTGACGCCGTCCCGGCCCACGCGCAGATGCGGGAGGTCATGGTCACCGACCCCGTGGCGGTGCTCAAGAACGGCGTGGCGCTTGGGCGTCAGACCTGGAATGATCTCCTGCGGGAGCTGGCCTGGACGCCCGAGGGCGTCGACCGGGTCGTCTGCCACCAGGTCGGGAAGGCCCACCAGGACGAGATCCTCAAGGCCCTGGGCATCCCGCCCGAGAAGGACTTCACCACCTTCGAACACCTGGGCAACATCGGCACCGTCTCGCTGCCCCTCACCCTGGCCTTGGCCGCCGAGCGCGGCCACGTCGAGCCGGGGCACAAGGCCGCCCTCCTCGGCATCGGCAGCGGGCTCAACTGCCTGATGCTGGGCCTCGAATGGTGACTTCGCCGAACCGCTCCTTCGACCTGGGCGGCCTGCGCATGCACTACCGCGACGAGGGCTCGGGCGACCCCGTCGTGATGCTGCACGGCAACCCCTCCTGGTCGTACTACTACCGCGGCCTGATAGACGCCCTGAAGGGCTCCTGCCGCTGCATCGCCCCCGACCACGTCGGGATGGGCCTCTCGGACAAGCCGGGCGACGATCGCTACGATTACACGCTCTCGCGCCGCGTCCAGGACCTGGAGGCGCTGCTGGAGAACCTGGGCGTGAGGGAGCGCGTGACCCTCGTCCTGCACGATTGGGGCGGCATGATCGGCATGGCCTGGGCCGCGCGCCGCCCCGAGAAGGTCTCCCGCCTGGTCATCCTCAACACCGCCGCCTTCCTCCTGCCCGCGGGCAAGAGACTGCCCTGGCAGCTCAAGCTGGGGCGGGACTCGGCTCTCGGGGCCCTGCTCATCCGCGGCTGCAACGCATTCGCCCGCGGCGCGGCCGATCTCGGGACCGTCCATCCGATGGCTCCCGAGACCCGAGCGGCCTACCTGGCCCCCTACGGCTCCTGGGCCGAGCGCATCGCCACCCTGCGCTTCGTCCAGGACATCCCCTTGGTCCCCGAGGACAGGGCTTATGCTTTGGCGAAGGAGACGCAGGACCGCCTCTCCCTCTTCGTGGGCAAGCCCATGCTCGTCTGCTGGGGGATGAAGGACTTCGTCTTCGACGCGGACTTCCTTGCGGGCTGGGAGACGCGCTTCCCCAAGGCCGAGGTGCACCGCTTCCCCGACGCCGGCCATTACGTCCTGGAGGACGAGGGCCCGGCCATCGCGGCGCGGGTGAAGGACTTCCTGGCCCGGCACCCCGCATGAGCGCCCTCGACCTATCCGCCCCGCTGGCCGAGACGGCCGAGCGCGAACCGGAGCGCGAGGCCATCGTCTTCCTCAAGGGAGGGCGCGAGCGGGCCTGGTCGTACCGGCGCCTCGAGGACGAGGTCGGCCTGCTCGCACGGGGCCTGGAGGCTTCGGGCATCCGCCGGGGGACCCGCACGGTCCTGATGCTGCGCCCCGGCCCCGAGTTCTTCGCCCTGACCTTCGCGATGTTCCGCATCGGCGCCGTCCCCGTCCTCGTCGACCCGGGCATGGGCCGCAGGAACCTGGGCGAGTGCCTCGACACGGCCGCGCCGGAGGCCTTCATCGGCGTCCCGCTGGCCCACGCTCTGCGCAGCCTCCTGGGCTGGGCGAAGCGCACGCTCAAGACCCGCATCATCATCGGCCCCGGGTTCCTGCCGGGCCTGCTCACGCTCGACGAGATGCGCGCACTCGGCCGCGCCGCTCCCCCGCCCTCCGGAGGCTCTCGGCCGGATGAGACGGCCGCCATCCTGTTCACCTCCGGCAGCACCGGCGTTCCCAAAGGAGCCGTGTACACGCACGGGAACTTCGCCGCGCAGGTCGCCCTGCTCCAAGGCCACTTCGGCGTGGAACCCGGCGAGGTGGATCTGCCGACCTTCCCGCTCTTCGCGCTCTTCGCCCCCGCCCTGAAGATGACCGCGATCATCCCCGAGATGGACTTCACCCGCCCCGGGAGCGTCGATCCCGAGAACATCCTCGGCCCCATCCTCCGCCGCAAGGTGACCCATCTCTTCGGCTCCCCCGCCCTGCTCGACCGCGTGGGGCGCTACGGCGCCGAGCGGGGCGTCAAGCTCCCCTCGCTCAGACGCGTCGTCTCGGCCGGGGCGCCGGTGCCTGCGCGGGTGATCGAGACCTTCGCCAAGCTGCTCAGGCCCGGCGTCCAGGTGCACACGCCCTACGGGGCCACCGAGGCCCTGCCGGTCTGCTCCATCGGTTCAGACGAGATCTTGTCGGAGACCGGCGCGCTGGGCACCTGCGTGGGCCGGCCCCTGCCCGGCGTGGAGCTGCGCATCCTGCGCATCAGCGACGGCCCCCTCCCGCGCTGGTCGGAGAACCTCTGCGCTCCGAGCGGAGAGGTGGGCGAGCTGGCCGTCCGCGGCCCCAACGTGACGCGCTCCTACTTCGGCCGCCCGGACTGCGACGCGCTCGCCAAGATCGCCTGCGCCGACGGCTCGTTCTTCCACCGCATGGGCGACCTGGGCCGCTTTGACGAGCGGGGGCGGGTCTGGTTCTACGGCCGCAAGGCGCACCGCGTCCGCACCCCGCAGGGCGCGCTCTTCAGCGTGCCCTGCGAGGCCGTCTTCAACGCCCACCCCTCCGTGCGCCGCTCGGCCCTGGTCGGCGTGGGACAGCGCCCCGTCATCGTCGTCGAACTCGCGCAAGGAGCGCCGGCCTCCGAGAGCCTCAAGCGCGAGCTCCTGGTCTTCGCGGAGGCGGCGCCGATGACCGCCTCCATCAAGGACCTGCTCTTCCACCCGTCCCTGCCCGTGGACATCCGCCACAACGCGAAGATCGACCGCGAAGCCCTCGCCCGCTGGGCCGCCCGTAAGCTGGCATGAAGGCCCTGGTCACCGGCGGCGGCGGCTTCCTGGGCGGGGCCATCGTCCGCCGCCTGCTCGAGAGAGGCGACTGCGTGCGCACCCTCTGCCGAAGCGCCCGCTTCGGGACCGAGAGAACGGGCGTCGAGGCCCTGCGCGGGGACGTCGCCGACGCCGAGGCGGTCGGGAAGGCCGTCCAGGGCATGGACGTCGTGTTCCACACGGCCGCCAAGGCCGGGGTCTGGGGCCCGGCGGAGGACTACCGCCAGGCCAACGTCGTGGGCACCCGGAACGTCGTGGACGCCTGCCGCGAACACGGCGTCCGGCGCCTGGTCTTCACCAGCTCGCCCAGCGTGGTCTTCGACGGCAGGGACATGGAAGGGATCGACGAGTCGGCGCCCTCCCCCGCCGATTACAAGGCGGAGTATCCCAAGACCAAGGCCGAGGCGGAGAGGCTCGTCCTAGCCGCGAACGGGCCCGACCTCGCGACTCTCGCCCTGCGCCCGCACCTCATCTGGGGCCCGGGCGACAACCACCTGGTGCCTCGCATCGTGTCCCGCGCGCGGGAGGGGAAGCTGCTGCGCTTGAGCGGTCCTCCCAAGAAGGTGGATTCGACCTTCATCGACAACGCGGCCGACGCCCACCTGCTCGCCGCCGACCGCCTGGCCCCGGGCGCGCCGCCAGCGGGGAAGGCGTACTTCATCTCGAACGGCGAGCCCCTGCCGGTCTGGGAGCTGGTGGACCGGATCCTGGGCGCCGCGGGCCTGCCGCCGCTCAGGCGCAGCGTCTCCCCCCGCCTCGCCTATGCGGCGGGATGGGCGTTCGAGCTGGCCTACGCCTTCTTCGACCTATCCGGCGAGCCGCGCATGACGCGCTTCGTGGCCGAGGAGCTCTCGACTTCGCACTGGTTCGACCTGAGCGCGGCGAAGCGGGACCTGGGCTACCAGCCGAAGGTCTCTACAGAGGAAGGGCTCCGGCGGCTCAAGAAGGCGCTCTCGACTCCGATTTAATCGTGAGGCTCTTCGGGACGTGCCTGTCCGCGCTGGCCCTGTGCTGCTCCGCCGCGAAAGCGGAGCAGACCCTGCGCGTCACCCTGAGCGGACCCGGGGGCCTGCCCTCCGTGGCCGCCAAGGGCCGGGCCCCGAAGGTGAAAGGCTTCTCGGTCCATGAGGACGGCCGCACGCTGGCCCGATGGACGTTCCAGTACGACGAGCTCGGCCAGATCCGCAGCCTGCAGATCCACGGAAACCAAGGGCTTGTCGCCGTTCACAAGACGCTGGCTCTGGGCGGCGGAAGATCCCTGCATGCGGACTATGAGCCGGGCGGCGCCCCGCGCGTATGGCTCGAGACGCCGGGCGACTCTCCCTGGCTGTTCAGCGGCTATGACCTGAGCGAGACCTCCAAGACGGGTGACGCCCCTGAGCGCTCCTACGTGACCCTGTCCCATTTCGAAGCTGGAAGCCGGACCATCCCGGCCCTGGAATCCTTCGACCACGACGAGATGGTTCCCTTCGTCAAGCTGCTGGCCCTGCCCGGGCCGGGCGCGAGCCTGTTCCTCTACGATTTCCATCCCGACGACGAGCCGAACACCGGAACGACCCTGACCGGCAACTGGGTCACCGCGCTGAAGCTCTCAGGGCTGGTCACGACGGCCATCTGGGTGCAGCCCCCCCACGTCTATCTCAAGCCGAACCCCGCCGTCACCAGCGCGGTCGCCACCAGCCTGGAGACGGCCGATGTCCCTGGGAGCAGCGTCCTTCTCTCCATCGACCAGGACGCTCTTTCCTCGACGATGTGGCCGGAGAGCGCGGAGGAGATCCGCAGGCGCGCCGCCCTCCTGGGCGCCCTCGCCGGACGGCTCGGGGAGCGCCTCAAGGCGGTCGGCTTCGCCCGCTCCGCCTGGTCCCGCCGCGGCAACGAGGAGTTCACTCCGCGCTGGACGAGCACCTTCATCCTCAACGCCCTCGTCAGCGAGCACGAGCGGACTTTGGGGAAGGCCGTCCTGCGGAAGGTTCCCGGCCAGAGCCTGGACCAACGCGGGCCGGCGCTGTTCGGAGCCGAGAAGCCCTGGTGGCCCTCCGCCCCCGCGCCCTGAGCGGGGCTTAGGTCAGCGCTTCTCGAGTTTGCGGACGCTCGCGTCGACCTCGAGCCGGGTGAGGTCCGCGCCCCGGACGACGACGCTCACCTCGTCGAGGAGGCGGAAAGAGCGGGCCTCCTCGCCGCGCAGGACGATCGTCGCTGGGAACTCGCGCAGCTGGATGAGCGCCGAGGCGTTCTTCCCCTCCTTCACCATCTTCACGTAGCCGCTCAGCGGGCGGCCCCGGTTCTCGGGCCGGGAGAGGGTCAGGACGGACATGAACTCGTCGAACTCGCGGTCCATCTGCCGAGCCGCCTGCTCGCGCCCGTTGAGGTGGAGCAGGTATTCCTCGAAGTCCGCGAAGCCCATCCCCTTCAGGTCGGCCAGCGCGGCCTCGTAGACGGCCCGGGGGTCGGAGCCCTCGAGGTAGGCCTCGAGCAGCGCCCGGTTGTACATGTCCGAGAAGCGGCGGATCGGCGTCGAGGGATGGTCGTAGGCCTTCGCCTCCAGGGCGAGCCCCTCGTGGCCCTTGGCGTCGTCGGCGGAGTAGAGGGCCGAGCTGCGGCTGAGCAGGGCCAGCATCTGCGCCGTCTCGCGCACTTCCTCGCGAAGGTCGGCGCGCTCGTGCAGGCTCGCGAGGTACTGCCAGAGCGTCTGGTTTTTGGGCCAGGGCGCGCCGATCCCGGAGAGCTCCTTGCGCAGGCGCTCGTTGACGCGCTCCTCCTGCGCGGGGTGCACGCGGCTGATGTGCGGGATCCCCGCCTCCTCCGCGATGGCTTCCAGGCGCACGGCGATGGCCCGGTTCCCGTAGACCTTGAGCTCCTCGATGAGGCGGTGCGATTCGGCGAGGAGCGGGTCCTCCTCGACGACGACGGTCGCCCAAGCCCCCGCGGGGTTCTTGCGGTGCTCGGTCTGGCGCAGGTGGAGCTTGAGCTTGCCGCGCTCGCCGTCGGCGGCGTCGAGCTTCGCGGAGAGTTCCCGGGCGAGCGCGACCTGGTCGAGATGCTCGATGCCGTGCCCGCTCTCCCCCCTCCAGAGCGCGGCGACCTGGTCGTAGGTGTAGCGCCCCTGCACGCGGACGAGGCCGAGGAACACCTCGGACTCCTCGAGCAGGAACTTCCCCTCCGGGCTGAAGCGCATCTTCGAGATCATCGCCAGCGAGTCCTTGCCCGCGAGCAGGCTCGAGACGGATTTCGAGATCACCGGGTGGTTCATCGGGTACTCCGGGACGCCGTCCTTGTCCACCGAGTAGAAGGTGTTCCCGATGCGGGCCGCGGCGCGGAAGGCCGGCGTGCCCGGCCGGACGTACTGGGCCACGTCGGCGGTGGCGAGATACCAGGTAGTGCTCCCGTCGGCCTCCTTGCGCGCGAAGTAGGCGTCGTCGAGGTCTCCGGCCCCGACCGGGTCGATGGTGACGAAGGACAGCGCGCGCAGGTCCTCGGCCCGGCCCTTCGAGGCCTTCATGCGGCGGAAGTCCGCGTCGGGGTCCTGGGAGCGGCCGATCTCCTCGGCCTGCCGGAGGACCCCCTCCTCGAAATAGCCGCGCGCGCCGTGCCGCAAGGCGATCTCCCGCGCGGCGATCTCCGGCGTGAGCGCGGTCCCGAGTCCCATGAGCGGCACCGCTTCATAGCCCCCGGGCGCGGGGCGCACGAACGCCTGGAGGAGCTCCCCCGCCTTCGCCTGCCCCGCGATGGGGAGCGGCCCATAGAGGGCCCGCGCGGCGTCGTGCCCGAAGAGCGGCGAGAGGCGCGGCGTCCCGTCCGGGGAGGGCTCGACGCGCCCGATGATCACGTCGGCGGGGTAGCTCCCGATCGGGCGCAGGCCGCGCACACCCTGCTCGTCGTAGGAGACCTCCACCAGCGTGTCCGAGACCAGTCCCTGGGTCAGGCGCGCGGGGACCTTCACCGGGCGCGTCACGGGCTCCCCCTCCTGATCGAAGGTGTCGAGCATCACGTAGCTGCGCCCGTTGCGGCGCAGGAAGAGCGTGCGGGTCCGGCTGGCGCGAGCATCCTCCTCCAGCCGCGCTTCGGCGCGCGCCGCCCCCTCCAGGCCTGAGGGGAGGAGCTTGGCGCCCTGGGCGTAGAGGTAGGCGTCGCCGCGCTCCGCCGGCGAGGGCCCCCGCTGGGTGAAGCGCTGAAGCATCTCCAGCGTCAGCGCGCCCGGCTCGGCGCCCGTCCTCTTCGCCGGCGCGTCGGCGGTCGGGTAGGCGATGGCGGCCAGCAGCAGCCCGGCCCTCGTCTTGAAGTAGTCGACGACCTCGGCGGCGAACTTCTCGCGTCCGAGGTCCCCGAGGAGGAAGCCGACGCTGAAGACGCCCTTCTCGTCGGGCCGCCGGGACACCTCCGGCCGCTCGAGGCCGAGCGCGCGGGCGAGGCGCTCCGCGGCTCGCTCGACTTGCTCCCGGGCCTTGGGCCCGGGCTTGGGCTGGAGCTGGAGCTGGGCGTCGGCGATCCGGAAGGCGGGCTCGCCGGGCGCCTCCTCGACCGCGGCACCGGGCTCGGCGGCGAGGAGGAGCGCGCGCAGGCGCTGCGAGGCCTGCGCGGCGTCGGCGGAGGCCGGCAGCTGGAGGGCGATGGCGTAGACGTTCTTCCCGTCCAGACGCCGCAGAGAGACGCGGGAGCGCTCGACCCGGACGCCCTCCGCCTTCTCGAAGTCGCGCAGAGCGGAAACGACGAGCCGCTGGGTTTTGAGCAAACGCAGGCTGGAGGTCATGAGCAGCGTGAGGGTCTTCGGGGCCGGGGTCTCGAGCGCCGGGACCCGGCGCTCGGCCGGCCGGAGGGCCGGCGCGGGGGCGGGCTTCTCCCAGCGCAGCGCCTTGATGGGGATCGGCCTCCCGAGAGCCCGGGCTTCGCGGTAGAGCCGGGCCGACTGCGCGAGGCGGTCCCAAGCGCCCTCGCTCATGAGCTCGAGGAAGCTGTCGGGGCGCATGAAGGCGTTGTGCACGGTCCAGGCCCGCTTGGCCTTCTTGAAGCCGCGCGAACGGCCTTCCGAGTCGAAGGCGGCCGCGTAGACCCGGTCCATGAGCTTGTCGAAGCTCCCGGCCTCGAGGACGGTGCGCCCCTTGTCGGCGTCGGAGACCCTCCCCGACTGCATGACGAGCTGCTCGACGCCCACCCCGCTGGGCCCGCCGTGCCAGGGCTTGTAGGAGCCGATGGCCGTCGTGAAGAGGCGCTTGGCCAGGCGGATGTCGCGCAGGAGCCTTTGCACGCCGGCTTCGCCGCCGAGGCGCCGGACGGAGGCGAGCTGGTCGTCGAAGTACCCGGGGTAGTCGTTGGCGTAGTCGGGGCGGCCCGTGAAGGTGACGTCCGCGTCGATGAGGAGGCCCTGGGGGCCGGACACGTGGACCGGGAGCATGTAGACGCCCACGGCCCGGCGTCCGTCGGAGGGATCGTTGAGCGCGACGAGGTCCTCCACCGAGACCTTGATCTCGACGCCCGGGAAGAAGGCCGCGGCCTCACAGCGCACGCTCTGGGTGAGGGCGGCCTTGAGAGCTGGCAGGCTCTTCTCGATGGCTTCGGCCGCCTGCTCCGGCGTCCAGGCCTGCGGCAGCCGCGCCATCACGTCGTAGTCGGGGTTCTCCTCGCTGTGGGTGAGCCGCGCAGAGGAGCCGCGCGAACGCACCTGCACAAGCGCCCCCTGGAACACGGCGCCGGCCGCGAAGGCGACGGCCCGCTCGAGCGCGGCGCTCGTCCCGCTCACCCTTTGGAGCTGGCTCTCGGAGAAATCGATCCCCTCGGCCAAGACGAGCTCTTCGCCGGCGACCTCGCGGGAGGCTTCCCCGGTGAGCCGGCGGAACTGGCGGTCGGCGGCGCCGCGGCCCCCGTCGGCTTCTTCGGCCGCGGCCTGGGCGTCTTTCGCGACGCCGGCGGCCAGCTCCTGCACCTTCAAACTGAAATCGGGGCGCTCCTGGGCCTCGGCCGGCTGAGCGGCCGGGGCGGCGGCCGAGATCGGGGCGACCCGCGCCGAGACCGCAGCGGGAGCCGGGAGGGCGAGGGCCGCGCGAGGAGCCTGATCCGCGAGCGGCTTGGGCGCGGACGGGAGGGGGAGCGCCGACGAGAGCGGGGCCGATAAAGCGCCCTGCGGGAGAGAGAGAGAGCCCGGCAGGACGGGGGCCTGCGGGAGGACGACCGCGCCGGCCGAAGCGGCGGCCGAGACGGGAGCGGCGCGGGTCTGCGCGAGCGCCGGCTGGGAGAGCAGTCCGGACGAGAGGAGGAGGGCGAGGAGCTTCCTCAACGCGCGCATACGAAAGTATATAAGGGCCTTCGCCGGACCCCGAGGGTCGGATGGGGCCCCGAGCGGAAGCCCTCCGCCTCCCCCGCTCTTGGGCCCTTCGGCCCTCTCAGCGCTGCGCGATCGTCAGCAGTTCGAACTCTCTGGGCGAGGGCTTCGCCTTCCGGCCGAAGCGGCCCACGGTGCAGCCGAAGACCTCGACCTTCCTGAAGCCGAGGGAGCGGAGCATCCAGGCCAGCTCGGAGGGCATGTAGTACCGCTCGTTGCAGCGGAGGACTTTCTTCTTCCCCGTGTCGTCGTGCAGCTCCAGGGTGGACGTCTGGCGGAGGGTCGCGAGGTCGAAGGAGAGCTTCGTCGTACTCGTCTGGATCTCGTTGGCCTGATGGAACTTCTTGACGGACTGGCCGAGCGGGAAGAGGGCGTTGAGCGCCGTGAAGATGAGCTTGCCGCCCGTCCGCAGAGAGCGGGCGCAGCCGGCGAGGATGCGGTAGTTCTCCTCGTCGGTCTCCATGAGGGAGAACCCCCCTTCGCAGAGCATGATGACGAGCCCGAACTTGCCCTGGAAGTCGAACGAGCGGGCGTCCTTGCGCCGGAAGTCCACCTTCACGCCCGCGGCGCGGGCCTTCCGTCTGGCGTAGGCGAGCTGGGACGCGGAGAGGTCGATGCCGGTGACGCGGTAGCCGCGCTTGGCGAGCTCGATGGAGTGCCGGCCGGTGCCGCAGCCCACGTCCAGGATGCGGACGCGGCGGTCGCGCCTGATCTCGCGCTCGATGAAGCCGACCTCCTGGAGCGTGCCCCGGGTGTAGACTTCTTTCTCATAGGAGCGGGCGTAGTTCGTGAAGAGCTCTTCGTACCACTTTTTCATCGGGGCCTCCGCCTTTGCGCGAGCTCCCGGCTCAGCCGAGGAAGCCCTCGAGGCCGGCGACCCGGAAGATGCGCTTGACCTCGTCGGTGGCGTTCACGATCTTGAAGTTGCCCTGGCCGGCCGTCTTGACGGTCTGCATGCAGATGCGGATGAACGACGAGGAGATGTAGCCCACCCCGGCTAGGTCGAAGACGACGGGCTTCTTGGCCTGGTGCACCTGGATGTCCACCTCGTTCTCCAGCTTCATGGCCGCGACGGTGTCCATCTTCCCAGTGAAGACGCAGACGAGCTTGTCGGATTCGAGCCGGTATTCCGCCATCGTTGCCTCCTTCCTCAGCGGACATCATCATACCAAACGGAAACGACAGCTGGTGCGGGGCCAAACTCGTCCGAGCCGCATAAGGCGATGAGCATATATTACATATTGCAATATGTAATAAATACGGCTATACTTGCACTATGAGGTCTCTTTCAGGCATTAAACCCCAGGATATCCTTGTCCTGCTCAAGCTCACGCTCCTCAAAGAGCAGAATTGGCGTCACATGGACTTGGTCGACGCCCTGGGCCTCTCGCAAGCGGAAATCAGCTTTTCGCTCCAGCGCTGCGTCAATTCGGGCCTGTTGACCCCTGACAAGAAAAGGGTGATCAGGTCCGCGTTCTGCGGGTTTCTCATCCACGGCCTCAGGCACGTCATACCGGCCAAGCTGGGCCCGGTCGATAGGGGGATTCCCACGGCGCATTCGGCTCCTCCCCTCAATCGGATGATCGTCGCGGAAGAGGGCGACAAGTACGTCTGGCCGTATGAATTCGGAAATGAGCGCGGCCAGACGGTTGTCCCCATCTATCCCTCGGTCGTCAAAGCCGCCATGAAGGACACCCATCTTTACGAGCTTCTCGCTCTTTTAGACGCCCTGCGCGTGGGACGCGCCCGAGAGAAGAAGCTGGCTGCCGAGGAACTGGAAAGACGGATCCTGGGAAAATCCGCGCACGCATGAAAAACCTGGAGATGCTCGCCCATGTCGCGCATGGCCTCGGAGAGTTGAAGGATAAGGTCGTATTCGTGGGCGGGGCCACCATCGAGCTCTATATCACGGACCCCACGGCCCCGCAAGTGCGCCCGACCGAGGACGTTGATTGCGTGGCTGAACTTGTCAGCCGGTCGGATTACTACCAACTCGAAGAAAAGCTTCGCGGCCTGGGATTCCAGCATTCGACAGACGCGGGGGCTCCGATCTGCCGCTGGAACTACAAAGGCGTACGTGTCGATGTCATGCCGACCGAGGGCAAGATCCTGACGTTCAAGAACAGGTGGTATCCGGAAGGTTTCTCCAACTCGCGACCGGCGACACTCCCCGAGGGCATGAACATACGCATCTTCTCCATACCGTATCTCCTCGCTTCGAAACTGGAAGCTTTTGAGGATCGGGGAGGGGGCGACTTCGCGACAAGCCGTGACATCGAGGACGTCGTCGCCGTACTCGACGGCGCTCCTGACGCTGCCGAAGCCATACGAACCGCGCCGGGACCGGTCAAGAGCTACCTGAGGGACAAATTCAATAGACTTCTCACCGAGGAGCTTTTTCTCGAGGCCCTTCCAGGGCATCTGCCCTCGGCCGCCGGCTCTACTGAACGCGCCGCCCGAGTCGAATCGCTTCTGAGAGAGATGGTCTCGGCCTCGTAGTTCCGCCCTCTTCCCCACAAACGAAAACGACGGCCGACCGTCAGCCGTCGTCGAAGAACTGCGCTAGAAATCTGGAGCGGGCGAGGAGAATCGAACTCCCATCTCTACCTTGGCAAGGTAGCGTACTACCACTGTACGACGCCCGCGACAACCCAAATATAGCAAATTCCTGGAACCCTCTACCTCCCCCTGGGGGCCACAACGAAGCGCAATCCCATCGCGTTCAAGAGGTGCTCCACCCCCAGCAGAGCCGGGTTCCCGCGCCGGGAGAGCATCCGGTACATGCTGACCCGGTTCAGGCCGCATTTCTTGGAGAACTTGCTCATCCCGCCGTTCGCTCGAGTCACATCGTTCAACGCCAAGAGAAACACAGCGGGGTCGCCGTCCTCGAGAGCTGCGTTCAGATAGCCTGCGGCCTCCTTGGGGTCGCGCAACGCCTTATACAGCCCGATCAAATAACTCCGTTCATGCTTCATAGAATCTCCCTTGATGGTAGGCGCGATATCTCTTCGCCTTCAGGATGTCGGCCTCCTGCGTCTTCTTGCTGCCTCCACACAGAAGCATGACTCGATTCTCACCCCAGAAGGCGAAATAGACCCTGTACCCGGGCCCCATGTCGATCTTGATTTCACAGATGCCGCCGCCCAACGATCTGAAATGCCCGAGATTCCCCACCCGGATTCGACCGACCTGGCTTCTGATCCGATGGGCGATTCCCCGATCCTGCAATGAATCGATCCAATCATCGAATGGGCTGCGCCCATCGGTATCGATGTAGACCGCAATCGTAATCTTTCCCTGAACCATCTCGCCATCCCCCATAGTGTAGCCCATAGGCTACAATTGTCAAGCCCTTTCCACCCCC
>DMEZ01000055.1:113942-185066 GCA_003450735.1 Elusimicrobiota bacterium
GGACGGCTACGCCGTCGCTTCCTGGCTGTCGCGCGCGCGCTCGTCGAGGCACATCTCCTCGATCTGCGGCTTGCACTGGTGGAAGGCGTCGATGATGGCCGGGTCGAAGAGGCGGCCCGACTGGTCGTGCATGTACTGGAAGGTCTCGTCCATCGTCCAGGCGCCCTTGTAGACGCGGCGGGTGGTCAAGGCGTCGAAGACGTCCACCACCGAGACGATGCGGGCTTCCAAGGGGATCTCCTCGCCCTTGAGGCCGTGCGGGTAGCCCGTCCCGTCCCAGTGCTCGTGGTGGGCCATCGCGATGTTCCGGGCCAGCTTGAGCAGGCGCGACTCCGCGCCCTCGAGCATCTTCGCCCCGTAGACCGGGTGCTTCTTCATCTCCTCGTACTCGTCGGGGGTCAGCTTGCCCGGCTTGAGCAGGATCGCGTCCGGGATGGCCACCTTGCCGATGTCGTGGAGCGGGCTCGCGTAGCGCAGGTCCTCGACCAGGTCGTAGGCGAGGCCCAGCTGGGCCGAGATGATGGCCGTGTACTTCGAGATGCGCCGCAGGTGCGAGGCCGTGTCCTGCTGGTCGCGGTACTCGGCCACCATGGCCAGCCGGTAGATGGTCTCCAGGTGCGACCTGCGCAGGTTCTCGTAGAGCCGCGCGTTCTCGATGGAGGAGGAGGCGATGGCGGCCAGGATGCGGAGGAAGCCCTCGTCCTCGTCGTTGAAAGGCCCCTTGGATTTGTTGAGGACCTCGAAGACCCCCAGCGCCTTTCCCTCGCGGTCCTTGAGCGGGACGGCGAGCAGGCTCTTGGTCTGGTAGCCCGTCAGCTTGTCGAGGTCCTGGGTGAAGCGCCGGTCGCGGTAGGCGTCGCGGATGTTGACGGCCGAGCCCGTCTTGGCCACGAAGCCCGCGATGCCCTGTCCCATCGGGACGCGCAAAACCTTCTCGCCCACGCCCAGGGCGACCTTCGTCCAGAGCTCGTGCTTGTCGTGGTCGATGAGGAAGACGGAGCAGCGGTCGGCTCCCAGGATATGGCGGACTTCTTCGGCGATGATGGTGAGGAGGCTGTCAATGCGGGTCTCGGCCGCGATGCGGCGGCCGAAACGGGCCAATAACATCTGTCTGCGCTCCAGCTCTTGGCGTCTACCCATCGCTCCCGTCCAACGCTTCGCAGACCGCTTCCGACCAATGGACGACTCTTCCTTCAGGGTAGTATTTCTCTAGTCCCCGCGCAAGCTGGATGAGGCAGGAAGTGCCCGAGGCGCAGACCGTCCTGGCGCCCGCCGCTTTCGCGTGCCCGATCTTGCGGCGCAAAAGCTCCTCCGAGAGCTCCGGGTGCTTGAAGGCGAAGAGCCCCGCCCCGCCGCAGCAGTCGTCGGAGCACTCCATCTCCGCGAAGGCGGCGGCAGCCGCCTTCACGGCCGCGCGGGGCTCCTTGAAGAGGCCCTGTCCGTGCCGGGCGCGGCAGGAGTCGTGCAGGGTCACGAGGCCCGGCAGGACGCCGGGCCGCACGGGGGCCTCGACTTCGACGATGTCCTTCACCCTGGCGGCGAACGCCTCGGCTCTTTCGCGCCAGGCCGGGTCCCGGAGGAAGAGCTGGGGGTAGCTCTTGAGGAAGGCCGCGCAGGAGGAGCAGTCGGCGAACACCGGGGCGTCCGAACGCCGGTCTTCCCAGCGCTGGATGTTCAGGCGCGCGAGCTCGCGGGCGGTCTCGAGGTCGCCGTAGTTGAAGGCGAGGAGGCCGCAGCAGGGGTTGTCCAGGAAGGCGCCGCGGCCGTGCACGCGGTGCAGGATCCGCAGGGAGGCCAAACCCACGCGCGGGAACACGAAGTTCGTGCCGCAGGCGGCGAAATAGCTCCAGGCGGCGTCCGGGCCCGCGCGCAGGGAAGCGTCCTCGCGCAAGGCTTCGGCCAGGGTGCGCTCGGGGGTCTCCTTCACGTGCGCGTCGGCCTCCGCGAGCGCGCGCAAACCCAGCAGTCGCAGAAGCCCGGTCTTGGCCGCCAGGCCCGCGAGGCCCATGCGCTTCAAGGCGAAGCCCGCGCGGACAGCCTTCGCGAGCAGATCGGGACGGACGACCAGGAGGTGGCGCAGGAGCCTCCTGGCCCATTCGGGCTGGCCGAGGATCTCCCTGCGGGCCTCGAGCACCAGGTCGGGGGTCGGGACGCGGGCAGGGCAGGCCGTGGTGCAGGCGCCGCAGAGCAGGCAGGTCGAGAGCGCCTCCTCGGCGCTCGAGGGATCCTCGAACTTCCCCTCCAGGAACTGCCTCACGATCTGGTTGCGGCCCCGCGCGGACTGCGCCTCCCGCCCCGTCGCCTTGTAGGTGGGGCAGGCCTGCTCGCAGTAGCCGCAGCGGCTGCACTGAGCGACGGCATCGTAGTCGCTCCGCTCACCCAGCGCGGTCCTCAGGCGGCCCAGGGACTTCACCGGGGCTCCTCGAACCAGCCATTGAGCAGGGCCTGCGGATCGAACGCCCGCTTGAGGCGGCGGTGCCAGGACACCATGCGCGGGAGCTTCGGCTTGGGCAGCTCGCCGGGCAGCTCGGGCGGGATGGGCGAGAGGCGCAAAGTCACGTCCAGGAGGATGGCGAGGGTGCCCCACGAGCCTAGAAGCAGGCGCGGCACGTCGTAGCCGGCCACGTTCTTCATGACCTTGCCGCCCAGGTCGTGCACGGTCCCGTCGGGGAGCAGGACGCGCATCCCGAGGATCCCGTCGCGCACCCCCGGCCAGGGCTTCGTCGCAAGCAGGCCCCCCAGCGTGCCCGTCGAGACGGGAAGCGGGACGAAGAAACCCTCCGGATCGAGGCGGGACTTCAGCTCGCTCAAGCTGATGCCGGCCTCCGCCGTGACCGTGAAGTCCTCTCGCTCGAGCTCCAGGATGGCCGAGAGCGGCCGGGTGGTCAGCCACCCCTTCTCCCGGTCGGCGACGGCCTTCAGGATCTTCGAGCGGGCTCCAAAGAGGGAGAAGGGGCGGCGCTCGGCGGCGCGCTCGCGCACGGCGTCGATGAGCGCCTGGGCCGCGGGCGAGCAGGGCCGGGCCGGGCGGACCGGGGCGGGCAGGGGCTCCCCCGGCAGGGGGAACATCTTGTCCGGGTTCGCGAGGTTCTCCGGGTCGAAGGCCGCCTTGATGCGCCGGAAGAGCCCGAGGGTCTCGGGCGGGAACAGCCAGCCCATCGCGGCGCGCTTTTCGATGCCGATGCCGTGCTCGCCCGAGATGGAGCCGCCGAGCTCGACGCAGGCCTTGAGCATCTCCTGGCCCGCGCGATGGGCCCGCGCCGTCCCCTCGCGGTCGCGTTCGTCGAAGAACAGGTGGGGGTGCAGGTTCCCGTCCCCGGCATGGAAGAGCAGGCTCGAGGGGGACTGGTGGGCCTGCGCGATGGCGCGCACCCGCCGCGCGGCCTCGGGCAGGCGGCTCCTCGGCACCACGCCGTCCTCGACGAGCACGTTCGTGGAGCGGCGGGTCAGGGCGGCGTAGGCGCTGCGGCGGCCCTCCCAGAGCCGGTCGCGCTCGGCCGCGTCCTTGGCCAGGCGCAGTTCGAGCGTCCCGTGCCGGGAGCACAGCTCCCGCACCTTGTCGAGCTGCAGCGCGAGGCCGGCGCCCTCCCCCTCCAGCTCGATGAGCAGGACGGCCTCCGCCTGCGGGTAGCCGGGGTGCGCGTAGGCTTCGATGCAGTCGAGCGTGAAGCGGTCCATCGCCTCCATGTCGCGGGGCAGGACGCCCGAGGCCACGATGGCGGCCACGCAGGCGACCGACTCCTCGATGGAGCGGAAAGCCGCGAGCACCGCGACGATCTCGGGGGGCTCCGGCACGCAGTTGAGCCAGGCCTTCGTGACCAGCCCCAGGGTGCCCTCGGAGCCGATGAGCAGGCTCATCAGCTCCGGCCCCTCGTCCTCGAGCGAGAAATGGGCGATCGAGCCGTCCGGCATCACCGCGTCGAGGGCGCGGACGTGGTGGGCGGTCACGCCGTAGCGCAGGCAGCGCGGCCCGCCCGCGTTCTCGCCGATGTTGCCGCCCAGGGTGCAGACCCGGTAGGAAGCCGGGTCGGGGGCGTAGAAGAGATGGTGGGGCTCAAGGCGCTTCTGGAGCGCCAGGTTGACGGCGCCGGGCTCGACGAGCGCCTCGCGGGAGGGCGCGTCCACGGAGAGGACGCGGTCCATGCGCGCCGTCGAAACGACCACGCCCCCCCGCAGGGGGACGCAGCCGCCGCTCAGATTCGTGCCGGCGCCGCGTACGACGAAGGGGATCCGCCGCTCGGCGCACCAGCGCACGGCCAAGGCGACGTCGTCCTCGCGGCGCGCAAGGACGGCCCCGTCCGGGCGCGAGCGCTCGAGGGAAGCGTCATAGGCGTAGGTCAAACGGTCGGCTTCGCCGTCGTAGACCCGGCCGGGGAGCAGGCGCTTGAGCGAGGACAGGTCTCTGGGCATGAGCCCCCGGAAGCTAGGGCTGCTTCGGCGGCGGGGTGTAGGGCCCCCCCACGGTGGGCATCCCCGGGGCCGCGCCCGGCATCCCCGGCTGTGCCGGCTGGGGCGGCTGGGCGGGGGCGGCCGGGGCGGGGAGGGGGAGGGTGAAGTAGAACACCGAGCCCTTGCCGACCTCGGAATCCACGCCCATGCCGCCGCCGTGCGCCTTCACGATCTCCTGCGCGATCTTCAGGCCCAGGCCGAAGCCCGCGCGGCGCATCTTCTGGGCGGCCTCCGTCTGGAAGAACCGGTTGAAGATCTTGGGCAGGTCTTCCTTCGAGATGCCGATGCCGGTGTCGCGCACGCTGATGGTCGAGAAGGTCGGGCCGACCTGGACGTGCACGTAGACCGCGCCCTTCTCGGGGGTGTACTGGATGGCGTTCGTGCAGAGGTTCTGGATGACCTGGCCGATGCGCAGGGGGTCGCCGTTGAACTTCGGCAGGGTCTCGGGCACGCTGACCTGGAGGTTGATCTGCCGCTTGTCCGCCACGACCTGCACCCGCGAGCGGACGTCGGCGACCACCTGGGCGAGGTCCATCTCGGCGATGTTGACGCGGAGCTTGCCCGACTCGATGGCGGCGAAGTCGACGAGGTCGCTGATGAGCCCCTCGAGGGTCTTGGAGGAGGACATGATGTGGTTGATGCACTTGAGGATGTCCGGCTCCTTGACCTTCCAGGAGAGCAGCTCCGCGTAGCCGCGGATGGCGGTGAGCGGGTTCTTGACGTCGTGGGCCACCGTGGCGAAGAACTTCTTCTGGAAGTTGTTGAGCTCCTCGAGCTGGAGGTTGCTGACCTTGAGCTCCTCGATGAGGCGCGCGTTCTCGAGCATCAGGCGCCGCCGCTCGAGCGCGCGCGTGATGGAGAACTTGAGCCGGGAGGGCTCCACCGGCTTGAGGAGGGCGTCGTCCAGGCCGATCTCGACCACCTGGGAGACCCCCTGCAGGGCCGTCTGGAGGGGGTAGCGGTCGACCATCAGGATGAGGCGCATGTCCGGGTCGAACTCGCGCATCTTCTGGGCGAGCTCGATGCCGGTGTGCTGGGCGTAGGCCAGGGCCGCGCCCACGACCGCGATGTGGTAGCGGTCGGTCTGCGCGAGCTCGATGGCCTCGTCGCCCTTCATCGAGGCGGTCACCTCGAAGCCGTCGGCCATCAGGCTGGCCGCGACCTGCACCAGCGAGGGCTTGAAGTTGTCGCAGTAGAGCACCCGGCCCAGCTCGCGCGGGTCCTCCACGCGGCGGCCGAGCAGGAGGTCGAGGGCCTGCCCGAAGAAGGCGCGCGGCAGGAACCCCGGGCGCTGGCGCTTCATGGCCCGCTCGACGAGGTGGAGGAAGCCGAGGCTCGACACCAGGAAGCAGCGCATGTTCGGGATGTCCTGGCGCAGGCGCTGGTCCACGATCTCGGCGTCGAAGACGTCGCCCTTCCAGAGCACGACGACGGAGGTCGGCGGCCCCTTCGCGGGCTCCTCGGGCGGCTTCTCCTCCTTCTTCTCGGAGCCGATGAGGCGGGAGAGCGTCCAGCCCTTCTTCTTCCCCTCGTCCTCCGCGGCGGGCTTGGGCTGTGAGAGCCGGAACATCTCGACGATGCCCACGGTGGACTCGGCGACGAGGGGCTGCAGGCCGATGGACTGCAGGCGGGCCTGGAGCATGCCGGTCATGTAGAGGGTCTGGTCGGCGAGGAAGACCATCGGGGTCGTCCCGAGCGCGCGCAGCCCGTCCATGACCGCCTGGTCGAGCGGCCAGTGCAACCGCATGACCGGCTCGGTCGAGGCGGCTGGATTGGGCTGCTGCTGGGGATCGAGAAAGATGAGCGGCGGGGCGCCCGGCTCGAGGTGGAGCTGCATCAGGTAGCGCCGCTCCTGCTCGCGCAAAGACTGCGCGTCCGCGATGACGCCGGCGAGCTGGGTGCTCTCGTCCTTGCGCCAGAGCCGGCGCGCGTCCTGGATGGTGTGGGTGGCGTCCAAGAGGGCCGAGCGCACCTCGCAGGCCTTCGCGTAGGCTTCCGCGAGGGCCTTGTCCGAGGTGATGAGGACGATGCGCAGCTTCGCCCCCATCAGGCCTCCGGAGCGAGCCTCGCCGTGAAATGGCTCAAGACCTCGGAAGCCTCGAGCAGGCGCATCCCCTTCAGGGACTTGGCCCGGGAAGCGATGTCGCCGAAGACTTCGACGACGAAGTCGATGTGGCTCTGCGTGTACACCCGGCGAGGGACGGCCAGGCGCACGAGCTCCATCGGAGCCGGCTCGAAGGCGCCGTCCTTGCCGCGGCGGCCGAACATCAGCGAGCCGATCTCGCAGCTCCGGATGCCTCCCGTGAGGTAGAGCTCGCAGACGAGGGCCTGGCCGGGGTAGCGTTCCGGGGCGATGTGGTCGAGGAAGCGCTTGGCGTCCACGTAGACGCCGTGGCCGCCGGGCGGCTCCACGATGGGCACCCCGTGGCGCCGGAGGCCCTCGCCCAGATACTCGATCGAGCGGATGCGGTACTGGAGGTACTCCTCCTCCAGGATCTCGCCGAGGCCGATGGCCATGGCTTCGAGGTCGCGGCCGGCGAGCCCCCCGTAGGTGGAGAAGCCCTCGCCGATGATGAGGATCTCGCGGGCGCGGCGGGCCAGAGCCTTGTCGTTGACGGCGAAGAACCCCCCGATGTTGACGAAGGCGTCCTTCTTGGCGCTCATCATGCAGCCGTCGACGTAGGAGAACATCTCCCGGGCGATCTCGCGGACGCTCCTGCCCGCATAGCCGGGCTCCCGCAGCTTGATGAAGTAGGCGTTCTCGGCGAAGCGGGCGCAGTCGAGGAAGAGGGGGATCTTGTGGAAGCGGCAGATCTCGGCCGTCTCGCGCAGGTTGCGCATCGAGACGGGCTGGCCGCCCAGCGAGTTGTTGGTCACGGTCATGACGACGAGCGGAACGTTCTCGCGGCCCTTCTCCCTGATCTTCGCCTCGAGGGCGGCCGTGTCGATGTCGCCCTTGAAGGGGCCGGGCTTGTCGAAGCGCAGGGCGCCGGCCGCGGGCAGATCCACCGCCTCGGCCCCCGAGACCTCGACGTTGGCGCGCGTGGTGTCGAAGTGGGTGTTCGCGATGACCGTCTTGCCAGGCCCGCCGAGGATGGAGAAGAGGATGCGCTCGGCGGCGCGCCCCTGGTGGACGGGGATGACCTCGCGCAGGCCGGTCAGTTCGCGGACGGCGCGCTCGAACGCGTAGAAACTGCGCGCTCCCGCATAGGACTCGTCCCCGCGCATGATGCCGCCCCACTGCTCGCCGGACATGGCGGAAGTGCCCGAATCGGTGAGGAGGTCGATGAGGATCTTGTCGGCCGGAACGTTGAAGAGGTTGAAGCCGGCGTCCCGGAGCACGCACTCGCGCTCGGGCCGGTCGGTGAAGCCGAGCGGCTCGACGCACTTGATCTTGAAAGGCTCGATGATGGTCTTCCAGTTCCAGTCGTGCATCGCTCGCTACTATGTCAAATCCGGGCCCGCCCGTCAAAGCCTTTTTGATCGGCGCCGGCGCTCCCGCTTTTTCCGCTATTTTTACCCAGCCCCTCGTCGGATTCAGGGCACATTTAAGGAGGAGCCGCCGGCCCCGATAGGCCCAGAAGGTCTTGGGCCGCCTGCGGGAGGCCCCTTGGGCCCTTCGAACCTGTGAACCCCTTCTCCGAGGGTCCATCCTATCCAGGATGAGGCGGATCCTGTCGCTGACCCTCGCTCTCACGCTCCTCCTCGAGGCGGCCGCTCCCGCCCAGGTGGTGCGCAGCGTCGCGCCCGCCGGCGGCCAGACCCTCGTCGCCGCGGTGCCGCCCGCCGCGGCCGCGCCCATGCTTTCCGCCCTCTCCGGCGCCTCCCTCGCCCTCTCGCCGGCTCCGGCCCTTCCCTCTCTTTACGCCCCGGCCGCGCTCCAGGCCGCCCCAAGCCCTCTGCGTCTCCCGGCCGCCGCCCTCCAGCCGGCCGCCCCCATCGCGGCGCCAGCCCAGGCGGCTCCGGCTCCGGCCGTCCAGGCGGCTCCGGCGGCTTCGCCCCTGCGCCGGATGCTCGACTCCGCCGCGGCCGCGCTGTCCCAGAATCCGGCCGCCCAGAAGCTCTTCCCGGCCCTCGGCCGGCTCGGCTCCGAGACCGCCGCGCCGGACGCGGACGCCTCCTCCGAGGCGCAGAACTCGCAGGCGGCCGGCTTCTTCAACCAGAAGGCCTTCGGCGGCGTCCAGGGAGAGCAGGGCTTTGCGGATGCGGTTGACGCCGAGGCCGCCAAAGCCTCCTCCCAAGAAGCCTTCATCCCCGCCTACCCGGGGCGCCGCCTCCGCTTCAACGGCAAGGATTTCCCCTCCGTCGTCTCCCGCCCGTACGCCGAGTTCGAACCGCTCCTGGTCAAGGCCATCGACGCCGCGCAGAAGACCGTCCACATCGCGATGCACGAGTTCCGCATGCACGGCGTCCTGCGGGCCCTGCGCCGCGCCCGCGAGCGGGGCGTGGAGGTCCATATCGTCGTGGACCACACCGCTCTCTACCCCGTCCGCCAGGGCTACAAGGAAGGGGTCGTCTTCCCGGGACGCCGGGACGTCCAGCTCCAGCTTTTGCTCAACGAAGGCTTCGACGTGAGCGTGCTCAACGGGCTCTGGCTCTACGGCCTCCAGCACAACCGCCTGGCCCTCATCGACGGAGAGTTCGCCTCCTTCGGCTCGGCGCGCTGGGTCGGCGACGCCGACGCCAACGACCACGACAGCGCCCAGTTCACGAACGACGAAGGCCGCGTCGACGCCCTGGCGCGCTACTGGCAGTACCTGCGCTCCCTCTCGCAGCCGCTCGCCTCCGCGCGCGACCACGCCTGGCCCAAGGACGCCCCGGCGCCCCCCGCCGACGACACCCTGCCCGTGGAGTTCAACGGGGTGCGTTTGCCGGCCTGGGTGTTCTCCCCGGGCGGCGCCGCCGAGGATGCGATCATCCAGGTGATCGACGCCTCCAGGAAGAGCCTCGACCTGGCGATGTACACCTTCCGCTCGACCCGCATCGCCGAGGCCCTGCTCAGGGCCCAGGAGCGGGGCGTCAAGATCCGCGTCCTCTTCGACAAGAGCCAGTCCGGCCGGGACCACATGAAGGCCTATGCCGACTGGCTCGCCCTCCACAACGTCCCGGTCAAGCTGACCGCCGGCCCCCGCGTCGACTCCCGGAGCCCCGGCAGGATGGCCCATCAGTTCCTCGTGGCCGACAAGGAGCTGCTGCTGACGGGCTCGATGAACTGGACGAAGAACGCCTTCCAGATGAGCTTCGAGAACCTGCAGTTCCTCCAGGACGAGAAGGACGTCGCCGCGTACGCCGCCCTCTTCAGCGCCCTCTACGGGAGCAGAAGCGCCGAGCGCCTCCTGCCCCCCGACGTCCAGCCCGCGCTGCCCTCCGACGGGGAGCTCACCGACGAGCTCAGGAAGGAGCGTGCGTCCCTGCCCAAGCTCCCGGCCTACCCTGTCCTGCCGGCCGTCCCGCAGGTGGACTTCAACGGGGTGCGTCTGCCCGCCGCCGCGGCACGGCCCCAGGCCGAGCTTTCCGTGCTCCTCGTGAAGGCCATCGACGCCTCGCAGAAGACCCTGCGCATCGCCCTCTACGAGTTCAACCTCAAGGACGCCCTCCAAGCCCTGCGGCGCGCGAAGGCCCGCGGCGTGGACGTCGAGATCATCCTCGACTACTCCCACGTCTTCCCCCACGGCCGCGACGGCGCGGCGGCGCGGCGCAAGCCCGAGATCCAGGCCCTCATCGACGAAGGCTTCAACGTCACCGTCCTGAAGGGCTATGGGCGCATGGGGATCATGCACAACAAATTCATGGTGGCCGACGGGAAGCTCGCGGAGTTCGGCTCCTTCAACTGGTCGGACACCGCCGAGTTCAACCACTTCGAGAACCTGAACTTCACCGCCGAGCCCGGACGGGTGGCGCTCTACCAGAAATACTGGGACTGGATGCGGGCCGCCTCCCAGCCCTTCGACGAGGCCGAGGATTTCGAGTGGTCGACCCTCGACCCCGGCGAACCGCCGGCCGACTTCGACCAGCCCGTCGAGCTCAACGGCCAGAGCTTCCCGCGCGCGATGTTCTCCCCCGGCGGGGCGATCGCCGCGACCCTCATCCGGGCCATCGACGCCGCGCGCGCGAGCATCGAGCTGGCCATGTTCACCTTCTACTCCCAGGACATCGCCGAGGCCCTCCTGCGCGCCAAGCAGCGCGGCGTGCAGGTGCGCATCGTGCTCGACGCCTCCCAGTCCAAGAACATGAAGCTCGACGAGTGGTTCGCCTACAACGATTTCGACGTGAGGCTCCTCTCCGGGCCCGACCCGCACGGGGCCTGGATGTTCGAGAAGATGCACAACAAGTTCATGGTCGTGGACGGGAAGCTGCTGGAGACCGGCTCCTACAACTACACCGCCAACGCCGACGACAACAACTACGAGAACGTGAACTTCATCGCGGACGCAGCGCTCCTCGCCTTCTTCACCGCGTACTTCCAGATGCTCCACGCCCTGGGCTGGAAGCCGCCCAAGCCCAAGGAGCCGCCCTCCTCCGCCGGCTCCGAGTTCTTCGAGACCGCGCGCGGCAGGTTCTGAGCGCCCAGCCGCAGCGCGGTCCGCTCCCGGATGCGGCCCTCCAGGCAGGCTTCCACCAGGTCCCTCAGCGCCGCCCGGCGCTCCGGCTCGATCTCGCCGTAGACGGCCGCGAGCTCCCGGCGCAAAGCCGCCTCGAGCGCGCAGCGGCCGAGCCTCTCCTCTCCCAGGACGACGTCGAAGCCCCCCTCGCCGTAGCGCACGGCGTAATCCTCGACCGCGCCGGCCCGATGCAGGCGGTAGAGGGCCCTCTCGACCAGCGGCGGGTGCTGGGTGGGCATGTCCAGCCGCCCGGCTTCGAGCCGTCCATAGACCTCCAGGGCGTCCTCGAGCTCGCGCCCGATCCCGCGGAAGGCGCTCAGGTGCAGGGCGAGGGCCCGCAAAACGTCGTCCCTCTCCCCGGAGGGGACGGCCTCCACCTCGGCCCGCACCCGCTCGAGCGGCGCGCGCGGGTCCAGCAGCCGCCGCGCGCGGCTCAGGCCCTCGACGTCGAGCAGCACCCAGCACTCGGCCGGCCGCCCGTCCCGGCCGGCGCGGCCCGCCTCCTGCCATAGGGCCTCCAGGGAGCCGGGCAAGCCCAGGTGGAGCGTCCGGCGGACGTCCGGCTTGTCGATGCCCAGCCCGAAGGCCTTGGTCGCCACGAGCAGGCCCTCCGGGTCGTCCCGGAACGCCGCCGCCGCCGCCCGCCGGGCCGCTCGCCAGAGGCGCTCGTCCTGCCCCGCAGGAGGCCGGCCGTGGTACACTCCGGGCTCATGCCCGCGCGCCCTCAGGCCTCGGGCGGCCTCCTGCGCGCCGAAAGGGCCCTGGGCGTGCGGGCAGAACACGAGCCGCCCTCCGCTCCCGAGGAGGGCGGCCAGCCGCTCCGGCTTATCCCTCATCGGACAGCGCAGGACACTGAACGAGAGCTCCTCGCGGCCCAGGCCCGGGGGCGCGATGAGCGAGCCCGTCTGCAGGCCCAGCAGGCGCGCGACGTCCTCTCTCGCGCGCGGCCCCGCGGTGCCTGTCATGGCCGCGACCGGCGGCCGGGGCTCGAGCCGGCTCAGGGCGTCGCCGACCCTCAGGTACGCCGTGCGGAAGTCGTGCCCCCACTCCGAGACGCAGTGGGCCTCGTCCACCGCGGCGAGATTGACGCCCGGCCCGGCGCAGGCGAGCGCCAGGGCGCGGCGGAACTCGGGCGTCTGGAGCCGCTCGGGCGAGACGAAGAAGAAGCGGCACTCTCCACGGATGAGCTCGGCCATCGCGCGCGCCCGCTCGAAGGCGGCGTCCATGTCGCTCGTGAGGGCGGCGGTCCTCCCGAGGCCGGCCCGGGCTAGGCCCTCCCTCTGGTCGTCGATGAGCGAGAGGGTCGGCTCGACCACCAGGCACACCCCGGGGAGCAGCAGGCCGGCGAGCTGGTAGACGAGGGACTTGCCGGCTCCGGTGGGCAAGACGACGAAGGCGTCGCGGCCCTCCAGAAGCCGCGCGAGGGCCTCGCGCTGCCCGGGCCGGAAGCCGGCCTTCCCGAAGAGCAGCCGCAGGAAGAACTCGAGGTCCGCTTCGCCCGCGGCGGGAACGGGACCCGGCCGGGCCAAAGCGGGGGCGTACCCCTCCGGCGCGCGCGCCTCCAGGACGCAGACGAGCCGATCGCCGCCGGGACGCTGCGAGACGGCCACTCCGTAGAGCCGGCAGAGCGCGGCGAGCAGCTCCCGGAGCGCCTCCATCGCCTGGGCCGCGGCCCGCGCCGACTCCTCCCGGCCGCGCCCCGTCCTGGGCGCGCCCCAGGCCTGCCAGCGCCCGAGCTCGGCGAGCCTGGCCCCGCCCAGGTCGGCCTGGGCCAGCAGGGCGGCCTGGAGTCTATGATCGAGCGCGGGCCGCGGCGAGCGGGTCAGCAGGCGGTAGGCCACCCGGAAGACGCAGCGCTCCTCCCATGGACGTGAGGGTCTCATGCCTACAAGTACGTATGAGGGGGTCAGGAAGTTCCCTGGGGAACCGGGCCGCCTATCCGCTGATGAGCCGGGCGATGCGCCGGCGGAGACGGATAGCGGCCTTCAGGGCTGGATGCGCCAGGGCCGCCCCCCGCCTCCGGGGCGTTTGCTCAAGGCGTCCTGCACGGCCCCGCGGAGGTATTCGAGGTCGAAAGGCTTCGTGACGTACTGCGAGATGCCCTTGTCGAGGGCTCTTTGGGCCAGCGCGAGGTCCTCGTTGCCGGTCAGCATGATGACGACGGCCCGGCAGCCGCGGGCCTTCAGGACGCTGAAGATCTCGAGGCCCGTCATGTCGGGGAGGTTCATGTCGAGGAAGATGAGGTCGGGGTCGTACTTCTTGTATTGCTCGATCCCCGTCCGGCCGTCCCCCGCCGCATGGACCTCATAGCCGGCCTCGAAGCCGTGGCGGATGATGTCGCGGATGGCTTCTTCGTCGTCGATGACGAGGATCTTCAGCTTCATCTCATGGAGCGGCGGCCGCCCGGCCGACCTCCCTGTCGATGAGCACGATCTCGATGCGCCGGTTCCTGGCCCGCCCGTCCTCCGCGTCGTTGGAGGCGACGGGACGGTACTCGCCGTAGCCCGCCGCGGTCAGGAGGGCGGGGTCGATGCCGGCCTTCTCCTGCAGGAAGCGCGCCACCGTGGTCGCGCGGGCGGTCGAGAGCTCCCAGTTGCTCGGATATTTCTCGCGCAGGGTGCTGCGGATGGGGACGTCGTCGGTGTGCCCCTCGATGCGGATGGCCTTGTCGGGGACGTGCTTGAGGACGTCGCCCACGCGCTGGAGCACCTTGCGCCCGCTCACCTTGATCTCGGCCTTGCCCGAGTCGAAGAAGATGGTCTCGGCCACGTTGACCGAGAGCTTGCCCTGGAACTGCTCGATCTTGACCTGGCCCTGGGCGATCTCGCCCTTGAGCTCGCCGACCAGGCTCTCGTAGGTGCCCTTCGTCTGGGCGAGCTCGCGCTCCTGGCGGGCCTTGAGCTCCTCGGCCGCACGGCTCAGCTCGGCGACGCGCCCCTCGAGCCCGCGCTTCTCGTTGCTCAGGACCGTCACGGTCTTCGAGAGCTCGTCCTGCTTGGCGTTCATCGACTTGGAGAGGTCGGCGTTCGACTTGAGGAGCTCCCCGCGCTCCTTCTCGAGCGCGGCCGTCTTGGCCGAAGCCTGGTCGAGCCGCGCGCTGAGCTCGGCGCCGCGCTTCTCGAAATCGGCGAGACGGCTCTGGGCGATCGAGAGGGACTTGCGCGACTCGTCGAGCTGGCTTTGCAGCTGGGTGACCGTCTTGGAGAGCTCGTCCTGCTTGGCGCCGAGGGACTGGGAGAGGTTCTGGTTGCTCTGCTGGAGCCCGTCGCGCTCCTTCTCGACCGACTCGGCCCGGGCGCTCGCGCGCGCGAAGCTCTCCTTCACCTGGGCCAGCTCCCGTCCCGCCTCGGTGAGCTGGACCCGAAGGCCCGCGGTCTCGGCCGTAAAGGCCTCGACCTTCTTCTGTTCCTCGGCGAGGACGGCCTGGGTCTGGGCCAGCTGCTTCTGCGCGGCCCCGGACTCGGTCTTGAGCTTCTCGTAGGTCTTGGTCGTGACGCAGCCGGAGAGGGAGAGGAGGAGGACGGGGAGGAGCGTTCGTTTCATTTTATTCCTTGCAGCGGGAGCGTCATCGCATCGCCGCGGCGGCGGCCTGCAGCTTCGCGGCGATGTCGTCGGGCGGCGCGTGCGGCTCGAGGTACTGGTTGACGCAGACCAGCACCGTCTTGGCCCGCGAGACCAGCCGCCCGTCCTGGTTCTTGATCTCGTAGAGGAACTCGGTGCGCACGCCGGTGAAGCCCGAGATCCAGGTCTTCACCTCGAGCACGTCATTGTAGTAGGCGGGGTGCTTGTAGTCGATCTCCTGGCGGAAGACCACGAACTGGGTGCCCGCGTCCTTGAGCGCCTTGACCGAGACCCCCAGCGCGTCGAGGCACTCGGTGCGGCCCTCCTCCAGGAACTTGAGGTAGTTGGCGTAGTAGACGACCCCGCCGCAGTCGGTATGGTGGTAGTGGATGCGTATTTTCACGGTGCGGGTAGTGTATGGCTTTTGGGGCTGGACCCGCAAGTGGACGGAAGGCCTATCTGCGGCTTGCTTGTTCGGCGGGAGTCAGGACCCAATGCAGGCTCCGCACGCGGCAGAGGTCCGACGCCTTGAAATCCGGGTTCAGGCCGGCCCAGGAATTGCGCGTCTTGAAAAGGACGGTCCCATCCGAAGAGGCTTCGTAGCCCACGAACAGGAACCCATGCGCCGCGATGCCGCTGTCCGCGTTCTTCCAGGAGTCCATGCCCCCGATGTCCGCGTCGATCCCCATGGGGATGCCCGCGTCCAGGTAGCCCCGCAGGATGCCTTCCAGGCGCTTCGCCTTCTCCGCGCACGCGGAAGCGTCGGCCTGGCGCCAATCCGGGGGCCCGCCGGCGGGGTACTGCTCCTGGACCACGCCCGAGAGGAGCTTGGCCGTCGCCTCGCGTTCCCCTTCGAGCCCGGGCCAGAGCGCGTGGACCTTGTCCACCACCTTGGGCCGCAGGCTCGTGTCAGCCAGGTCATCGGCGTAGAACTCGCGCTTGGCCTCGGCGAATCCCGGGTCGTTGCGGTGATAGGGGAGGAAGCGCTGCAGCCTGGAGTTCAGCCGTTTGAGCTCCGGGGTCTCGGCGTCCCGGAACTCGTCGTAGAGGCGGTAGAACTCCGAATAGTCCAAGCTTGTCGCGATACCCCGGCGCAGCGCGTAGGAGAGGTCGGTCGAGAGGAAATTCCCCTCGCGCAAGCTTGTCTCGCCGCGCTGGATGAAGCTCTTGTAGGCGTCTTCCGACGCCAGCGTCCGGGTCAGGAAGATGTCCGCTTCGGAGAGCCTCTCATGCGAGCCCGTCTTGCGGAAGATCGCGGCCTCGAGCAGGGCCACGGTGGCGAAGTCGTGGCAGCTTCCGATGTCGCTCTGGTTGCGGTTGGGCCTGTCCGGGAACTCCCGGCTCAGGTCCGCCCTGCCGGCGGACCGAGCCCCGGCTGCGACCTGCGCCGAAGCGCCGACCTCGGGCGCCTGGGCCGGAGCGAAGTCCCCTCCCAGCTCGAGCGCGGCGCCTTCCAGCGCGCGGGAAGCCCGACCCAGGCGATCATCCGAACGCGGGGCGTCCCGGAGGTCCTGGGGGACGAGGGGATGAAGCGGGCGCCCTCCATAGAACAGAGAAAGGCCGAGGGCTGAAATAGCCGCGACCAAAGACGCCGAGGCGACGAACCTACAGCGTCTCATCGGGTGGACCCATGATGGACGTGCACTCTGATGATTGTAGCGGCTGGAACCCTGTCCCGCCTGGGCCTTTGGACCTAGGATGGTCTCGCGTCCCTAAAAGGCCCATTTCCCTCTAGGCCGACATCCGGTCCGCCTCTGCCCCGTCCGGCCCAAGGAGTTCCCGGCTGACGCCGCTATAATGTAAACGTTGGATAATCCATGGAGGCTTCCAAGATGAAGCTCGTCCCTCTTTGCTCGCTCGCCCTCATCCTCCCCCTTCCCTCTTCCGCCCAGACCGTGAGCGGCAGGGTCGCCGCTCCCATCGTCGGCGTCCCCGCCCTTCCCGGCGTCAGCCTGACCTCGCCCCTTGTCTCCCCGAGCCTCCATTTGAGCCCTGTCCTGACGCCCAGCTTCCTCCCGAGCGCTCTGCCCGTCCTCCAGCCGGCCCCCGCCGTGGCCCAGCCGAAAGCTCTGGCCGTCGTCAACGCGGCTCCGTTGTCCATCCCGGCTGCGGTGAGCCGTGAAGCGGTGAGGCTCGAAGGCTTCACCCAGGCCATCGCCCCCGACATCCAGGCGGTCAAGGAAGGCTCGCTCTCGAACGACTCCGCCCGCGGCGCGGGCGAGCGCATCTTCTCCCCTTTCCAGGCCCGACCCCAGGCCTCCGAGGCCGCCCCTGTCGAAGGCGCCCTCTTCGCCGCCCCGCGCGCCTCCGGGCTGTCCAAGCGGAGCCAACCCCTCATCGCCGGCGTCTCCTACGCCGAGGGCGTCTCGGCCGAGCACCAGGCTCTCCTTGCCGAGACCCTCTCCCGGCGCAAGGCGGGCTGGACGCGCGAGCTCGCGCGCATGGGCCTCAAGCTCGAGGGCCCCGGGGCGCCGGCTGTGACCGTGCGCTCGGCCGCGGCCAACAAGGCCGGCGACCGAGTCATCTTCACCGTGGACTGGAAGCAGAGCGAGACCAATCTCGGCTCCTTCAAGGCCGTCATCGCTCTCAAGACCCTCCAGCCCGCCCTCTCCCGCCTTCCCGACCCGCCCGCGGCCGAGGAGAAGCAGCTCACCCTCCGCTTCCGCAAGACGATGGTCGTGAACGCAGGCGGCCTCAACGTGGAAGCGCAGGTCACCGCCCAGGACATCGAGAAGTTCCTCGAGGAGCACGGCCTGCGCGTCCTCACCAAGGGCTGGGACGGGATCTACAAGGTCGCCGTGACCGGCGCGGCGGAGGCCGATAAGGTCGCGCGCGAGCTCTCAGGCCAGGGCCTTGTGGTGTACGCGACGCCCGTGAAGACCGCCATCCCCGAGGAGCGCCGCCTCCAGGTCGTCTTCAAGAAGAAGACCGTCGTGAGCTTCGGCGGCCTCAACGTCGAGACCGGCGTCAACGAGGGCGACATCGGCGCGCTCCTGCGCGAGCTCGGCCTGCGCGTCCTCTCGGCGGAGCGCGACGGGGCCTGGACGGTCGGCGTCGAGGAAGGCAGGACCGCCGCGCAGGCGGCCGCGTCGCTCGAGACCGCGGGCATCGTCCTCTACGCGACGCCGCTCAAGCTCGATATCCCCTGGCAGCGCCAGCTCGTCCTGACCCTGCATGAGAAGGTCGTGCTCAACGCCGGCGGCATCCGCATCGAGGCCTCGGTGAGCGAGGACGACCTCGCCGGCCTTCTGCGCAAGCACGGCCTCAGCGTGATCAAGGACATGGAAGGGGCCCTCAAGGTCGCCGTCCGCGAAGGCGCCTCCGCCGCCGACGCCGCCAAAGCCCTCTCTTCCGAGAACATCGTGAAGTCCGCCCTGGCCCTGGGCGGGGTCACCGACGAGCAGGTGAAGGGCGCGGCCCAGGGCACGGCCTCCTACAAGGGCCGCCCGTGGTCCTCGACGGAATACAACTACGCCTGGTACCAGGCCTACCACAGCCTGGAGCTGCGCGGCGCGACGCCGGAACAGCTCAAGCTCTTCGAGAAGCTGACGGCCGAGGCCCCGGTGCGCGGCGGCGGCTTCAACCCCTGGTCGGGCGACTGACCGAGCGTCCCCAGAAAGCGAGAGGCCCCTTCCGGGGCCTCTCGCTTTTCCGGCGGCGGCAAGCCTACTCGAGCTCGCGCCCGCCGGGGCCGTCGCGGAGGGCCTTGAAGCTGTTGACGAGCCGGAGGAACTCGTCCTTGTGCTTGGGGTAGCCGTCCTTGGTGGCGGGGTAGATGATGGCGTAGAAGCCGCTGTTCATCGGCAGGACGACGTACTCGTGGTAGCGCAGGACGGCCAGGTTCCCCTCGCCGTCCCTGGACACGCCGTAGCGCGCGCCCTTCCCGACCTCGAGCGGGGCCGCGACGATGAAGTGCTTGGCTTCGCGCCCGGAGACCTCGATGCGCTGAAGCGGCTGCTCCATGGCGGCGTCCTCACCGTACACCTCCTTCAGGGTGGTGTCGATGTAATCCTCGGCGGTGAAGTAGCTCTCCTCCTGCGCGGTCAACGGCATGGCGTGCGGGGCCCCGTAGGCGTGCCAGCGCACGCTGAGGCTGGGCGCGCCGCGGAAGAAGTCCGCGTCGAAGGGGCCGACGAAGGTGGTGTTGGCGAACCCGGAGCCCGCCCCGTCGAAGAACACCTGCCAGCCGTAGGGGACCTCGGCCTGGAAGTCGCCCGCCCCGGATGTGTAGCGCAGGGACTTGGGAGGCCGGCAGGCGGACACCAAAAAGACGCCGGAGACGAAGAGCGCCGCGGCGAGGGCCGTCGTTCTCTTCATGTCCCGCATCATAACAAGGGCTTTAGGACTCCTGCAAGGCCCGCAGCTCCCCGTCGGTCTGGCGCAGGCGCAAAGCCAGCGCCCGGGCGAGGCGGGCGAAGAGGCGGGTGCCCATGACAGGATGCTCGCGCACGGAGTCGTTGAAGCGCGCGCGGGAGAGCACGTAGAGCTCCGTGTCGGCCGTCGCCACCGCGTCGGCCGAGCGGGCGTTGCGGTCCACGAAGGCCATGTCGCCGAAGAAGTCCCCCCGGCGGAAGGTGGCCAGGTGATAGGAGCGCCCGCCCTCGAGCGGGAGCAGGACGCGCACCTTGCCCTTTCGCACGATGAAGAGCTCGTCGCCCATATCGCCGCGGCCGAAGATCTTCTCGGAGGCCTTGCAGGAGCGCTCCACGAGGCAGGCATAGAGCGCCGTCCGCAGCTCGGGCTCGAAGTCCCGGAAGAGGTCGATGGCCTCCAGGCCGAGCGGCGGCGCCCCGGGCGGGATCTGGAGCTTGGCCTCCTCGAGCAGGCGGTCCTCGGCCCAGGCGAGGGCGTCGTCCAAGGCGTCGAAGACGATGGCGCCCTTCTCGGGGGCGACGAGGCCGACTTCGTCGAAGTAGCCCTTGAGGTCCTGCCCGCTGGGCAGGCTCTGGGGAAGGCTGCTCAAAAGCAGGGCCCCTTTGCGCGAACGGATGCTCCCCTCGATCTGCTCGAGCATGTGGGCCGCGGTGAAGTCGATGGACTGCACGCGCCGCAGGTCGAGGATGATGAAGCGGCGGGTCTTGAGGTCGGCGTCGAGCTCGGTGAGCAGCTGGTCGGTGGTGCCGAAGAAGAGGGTGCCCTGGAGCTCGCAGACGACCGTCTTGCGGCCCTCGCGCTCGAGCACTTCCATCTCGACGGGCAGGCGCCGCTCTTTGGAGAAGAGCTTGTCGCCGGTGCTCTTGCGGCGGATGACCGAGCCCTGGATCTGCTCGCGGATGAAGAGGAGGATGGCGAGCGCGAGCCCGACCCCGGCCGCGGCCATGAGGCCGGCGGCGACGGCGGTGGCCACCACGCTCGCGGTGACGAAGAAATCGAAGACGGTCGAGCGCTTGCGCAGGAGGGCGAAGCTCTTCCGGTCGAACATCTTCCAGGCGACCACGATGAGGATGCCCGCCAAAGCCGAGATGGGCACCCAGGCGATGAGGCGGCTGAGCAGCAGGAAGGCGACGAGCGAGAAGACCCCCTCCAGGACGCCCGAGAGCCGAGTCTTGCCGCCGCTCTGCAGGTTGACCAGCGAGGCCCCCATGGTGCCGGCCCCGGGCACCCCGCCGAGCAGGGCGGAGGCGGTGTTGCCCAGGCCCTGCCCGATGAGCTCGCGGTTGGAGTCGTGGCGGGAGTGGGTGAGGGCGTCGAGGACCACGCAGGTCTTGAGGGTGTCCATGGAGAGCAGGATGGAAAGGGTGAGCGAGGGAACCAGGATGGCCTGCAGATCGCCGAGGCCGAGCTTCGGTAGGGCCAGCCAGCGCTCGAGGCCCAGCCCGCCGCCGCCCTCGCCGCCGCCCAGCGGGCCGACCACGAACCGGTTGCCCTCCAGGCTGCGCAGGTCGGGCCAGACGAGGCTCAGGGCCCAGTAGACGAGCGTGCCGCCGAGGAGGCCGAGGATGGGGCCGGGCACCTTCTTGGTGATCCTGGGCGCGAGCGCCATCACGGCCATCGCCGCGAGGCCGATGAGGATGGCGGGAAGCTGCCAGGCCCCAGGAAAGAGGAGGCCGGTCCTCAGATCTATGCCGGGCGTCAGGCCGAGGAGCTTGGGGAACTGGCCGAGGAAGATGATGACCGCGACGCCGCTCAGGTACCCGGTCACGACGGGGTAGGGGATGTACTTGATGAGCCGCCCGCCGCCCGCCGCGCCGTAGACGATCTGCAGGGCGCCGGAGATGAGGCCGGCGAGGACGAGCAGGAGGGTCAGGCGCGCGGGATCGCCCCCGGCGGCCCTGGCCGCCAGGACCGCGGCGAGCGCGGCCATGACCGCGGCCGCGGGCGCGCAGGGGGCCGAGATGAGGCGGGGCGCGCCCCCGAAGAGCGGGGCGAGGACGCCGATGGCGGCCGCGCCGATGAGGCCGGCCATGGCGCCGGCCGCGGAGTGGCCGGGGCCGAGGGCGGAGTAGATGACCACGCCGAAGGCGATGGCCTGCGGCAGGGCGACGAGCATCGCGGCCAGGCCGCCGAAGGAGTCGGCGGGCCAGTCCTTGAGGGTGAGGTCCTTGAGCGGGTTCTTGAGCATGAAAACGCCAGCCGACGGGGAGAGTCGAACTCCCGACCTACCGCTTACAAGGCGGTTGCTCTACCGCTGAGCTACGTCGGCGAACAACTTTACCGGGCCGCCTGTCCCGACGAAGTCGGGACGGCGAAGTGCTGATTCTACAACAATATTTCAGTTCGGCGCTCCCGCCGAGAGCCCCGCTTGTGACGCGTTCGTGTCCTTCTCCGTTATGGGAGCTCCAACTCCTTGCAGAAGCGCCAAAACGGCAGGACTCGCACGCCGCTCCCCGCGTGCGTGTAATCCTTGGACCCAAGGTGCACCTGATAGAATGCCGGGATCTTGGTGCGCTCCTTGAAATAGATGCACGCCGGAGAGACCCCGCTCTCTCCCGTCTTGCATTCCACGGCGAACTCCGCCGCTCCGTCGCGCAGGACCACGAAATCGACCTCGCGCTTGTCGGTGTCGCGCAGATAGCGCAGCTCCATCCGGTAGCCCTGCGTGTCCTCCCGCCAGTGGCAGTACTTGAGGAGCTGGGAGGCGACCATGTTCTCGAAGCGCGGCCCGCCCTCGGGCGCCTGGGACCAGTCCCACAAGTAGAGCTTGCGCTCCTTCTTGACCGCCCGGATCCGGGCGCTCCCGTAAGGGCCGATGCGGAAGCAGAAATACAGCCGCTCGAGTATCGTCAGCCAGCGCTCCGCCGACTCATGAGCTACCTGCAGCAGCCCGCTCAAGCTCTTGACCGAAAGGGGCGAGCCGACGCAGCGCGGGAGATGATGCACGAGGAGTTCGATCAGGGACACTTCCCTGACCCGCTCCAGATCCCGCAGATCATCGTAGATGACGCGCTCCTGATGTTCTTTCTGCCAGCGGCGATGCTCCCGGTCGCTGCCCGTGAACAGAGGCTCCGGGAAGCCTCCGAATCTGAGCAGGAGCCGCGCCGCCTTCGCGCCGGCCTCGGAATCCAACTCGCGCAGCGAGATCGGATGCAGCCGGTAATAATGGTACCGCCCCTGCAGAGAATCGCCGCCCTTGCGATAGTAATCCAGCCTGGCGGACCCCGTCACCAGGATGGAAAGATGCGACCGCTGCGTGTCGTAGAGCCCTTTGACGAGGCCGCGCCAGCGCGCGTACTTATGGATCTCATCCAGGAGGACGATTTTCTCGCCCGGCGGCATCTCGCCGCCCAACAGGCGCTCCCTGTGCTCGCTCCGGTCCCAGTTCATGTAGGCAGGATGCGTCTCGTTCCTGGGAGGAGACTTCAGGAAGCCCAAGGCGAAGGTGGTCTTTCCGACCTGGCGCGGCCCGCCGACGAACACCATCTTGCGCGCCAGATCATCGCGTACGGGCTTCCACAAGTAGCGGCGTAGTGATCCGCTAGCGGCATGAGTGTTTTCAGGCATACTCTATTTTACTCATCTGCAAAGTCATGTCAATATGCCGATGCGGCTATTCCCCGTAATGGGCCTTGGCCAGCGCCCGGAAGATGTCGCGGGCCTCTTCCAGGGACTTGTACTTGCGCCGGCCCTCCGCCTTGGGCTGGGAAAGCCGGGACAGGTAATGCGCCCCCTTCTCATCGACGAGATAGGCCAGGAGCGGAAGCCCCCCGTCCCCGCCCTTCCACCACAGCTCGCAGTAGCGGCCTTCCGGCGTGACGTAATTCAGCACGTGCGCGGTCTCCTCGATGGAGCCGGCGTCCGCGTCCGGGGGCATGGGCGCGTCCCGGATCGGCTCCGGGAAGCGCGTATCTGCGGGGAAGAAGCCGGAGGTGTATTCCTTGGACCTGAAGCCCGGGGGGCCGACGCGCCGGACTTTCTCGATGAGCTTGCCGATGGGCGGGAGCGGCTGCTTCTTCGCGAGCGCGTCGAAGGCTTTCGCGAGCTCCCCGCGGAACCGGCTGACCCGCTGGAACACCGCCTTGGCCGTCCAGGCGGGGTCCAGGGAGAAATCGCAGGCCTCCTCCCGCAGTTCCGCGCCTAGGACGGCGATGAGCAGGTTCTCGGGCGTCGCCCCGGCGTCGAGGGCCGCGGCTCTTTCCACCAGCGACTCGACGCTCAGGCCCTCGCGCCCCTCCAGGATGAAGAACAGGTCGAAGAGGTCCTTCTCCGCGCAGCGGCTCAGCAGGGCGGCGGCCTTCATCATGAGCAGGGTGTCCAGGTCGGCCACGGCCGCGCCGTCGGGAAGCGGGACAGCGCGCCCCGCGCGGAAGATGGACGCGTGGAGCGCGACGTCCGCCGTGAAGCGGTGCCCGTCGAGCAGGCAGAACGCCTTGAAGTACTGGGCCGAGCGGTGGCGCGGCTCCACGGCGGCGCCGATGCCCTCGAGCGAGAGCACGGCCAGCACGGCCGCTTCCTGGCTCGCGCTGTCGGCCGTGAAGAGGTCGATGTCGTCCGAGCGGCGGTGGCCGGCGTAGTAGCCGGCGAGAGCCGTCCCGCCGACCAGCATGCAGCCGGACAGCTTCTGCGCGAACACGTGCCGGAGCGCGCGGTGGAGCGGGGGCGGCAGGACCTTGAGGGCTAATTCAGGGCTTGGTCGTTCCAGTATCGCCATACCCGCTCCAGGTCGTTTCTGCGGCCGGGCTTGATGAAGCCCTTGTATTCAGGGAAGCGCTCCCGCACTCCGGGGCCCGCCATCCGCGCGCCGCTGTAGAGCCCGTGGACTTCGACCAGCCGCGCCACGGCGCGCAGTTCCCAGCGGCAGACGGCGGCCGCGAACGCGACGAGGTCTGGATAAAGACCGTCCCAGAGGAGTTCGGCGCTCTGGCGAGCGGCGGCCGCTTCATCGAGGGCCGGCGCGGGGGCCGCGAGCTCATCCAAGCTGATGCCGAGCGTCCTGCTCAAGTTCAGAAGATGCTCGGTCTTCACGCTGGCGACGCCGTTGTCGGCGGTCTTGAACCAAAAGGATACGGCCTGCCGAGAGACCCCCGCCGCCACGGCGATCCCGCTATTGTTGAGAGAATGCGCCTCCGCAATGGCGCTGACTGTTTCGATATGCATTATTTATAACTATATTATAGCTGCATTATTTTTTATGTCAAGTGTACTTGACAGCATAAAATAGTACAGTATCTTCGTGAACAACGGCTTCACCTACACCGAGAAAATCGACCGGCTCGGCGATGGCCGCCCGCTCTCGGCCTACCTCGCCGAGCGCTACGGCCACAGCCTCGAAGGCGAGTGGCTTGAGCGCATCGCCGAGGGGCGGGTGCTCGTGGACGGCCGCCGGCCCAGCCCCGACGCGCGCCTGCGGCGCGGGCAGAGCGTCTCCTGGGCGCGTCCGCCCTGGGAGGAGCCCGAAGTCCCGCTCGACTACGCCGTGCTCCACGAGGATGCCCACGTTTTGGCGGTCTCGAAGCCCTCGGGGCTGCCCACCCTGCCGGGCGGTGGCTACCTCGAGAATACGCTCCTTTTCCGCGTGCGCCAGCGTTATCCCGGCGCCTCGCCGGTCCACCGTCTGGGCCGCGGGACCTCCGGCGTCGTCCTGTTCGCGAAGACCGCGGCCGCGGCGAAGACCCTCGAGCGCTCCTGGCGCGAGCACCAGGTCAGCAAGATCTACCGCGCGCTCGTGGAAGGGACGCCCGCGAAGGACGCCTTCAAGGTGGAGACGCCCATCGGCCCCGTGCCGCATCCGCTCATGGGGAGCGTCCACGCGGCCAGCCCGCGCGGCAAGCCCGCGCGCAGTCACGTCCAGGTCCTGGAGAAGCGGGAAGGGACGTCCTTGGTCGAAGTGCGCATCGAGACCGGCCGCCCGCACCAGATCCGCATCCACCTGGCCGCCTGCGGACACCCGCTCGTCGGCGACCCGCTCTACACGGTTGAAGGCGTCCGGGCCGCCGCCCGGCCGGGCGAGACAGGCTATCTCCTGCACGCCCTGCGCCTGGCCCTGCCCCACCCGGCGACCGGCGAGACCCTCGCACTCGAAGCGCCCCCGCCGCCCGAGCTGAGAACGTCCTAACGTCTCCGGGCTTCCAGCTCTTCCCAGCGCTCGAAGAGGGCCTGCACCTTCCGCTGGGCCTCGTCGAGCTTCTCCTGCCTCTTGGCCAGCTCTACGCAGTCGCTCGCGACGGCCGGGTCCTCTAAAGCCTCGGCCGCCCGAGCCGCCTGCTCCTCGGCGGCATGGATGGCGGCTTCCATGCGCGACCACTCCTTGAACTCCTTCGGGCTCAGCGGGGGCTTGGGTCCCGGCGCGGGCGCGCCCTTCGCCTGAGGCCGGATCTCGATCTCCCGCCCCTTCCAGTCCTCCCACTGCGACAGGTCGGCGAAAGCGCGCGCGCCTCCCTTGCCGTCCAAAGCCAGGATGCCGCGGCAGACGCGGTCAAGCAGATAGCGGTCGTGCGTGACCAGAACGAGGGCGCCCGGGAACTCGCTCATGCTGCTCTCCAGGACTTCGAGCGAGCGGAGGTCGAGGTCGTTGGTGGGTTCGTCGAGCAGGAGCACGTCGGCCGGCTGGAGCATCAGCTGGGCGATGAGCAGGCGCGCCTGCTCGCCTCCCGAGAGCTTGCGCAGCGGGTACTCGAGCTGTTCCTGACGGAACAGGAAGCGGTTGGCCCAGCCGTAGACGTGGATGCGCGACCCCTTATAGAGGACGTGCTCGCCCGCGCCGCAGAGCGCCTGCTTCAAGCTCATGTTCAGGTCGAGCTGGTCGCGGTGCTGGTCGAAGGTGACGACCTTGAGGTCGTCGGCCTGCTTGAGCTTCCCCGTGTCCGGCGCCAGCGTCCCGGCGATGATCCTGAGCAGGGTGGTCTTGCCGCTGCCGTTCTCGCCCAGCAAACCCAGCTTGTCGCCCGGCCCCAGGTGGAGGTCGAGCGGGCCGAAGAGCCTGCGCCCGCCCAGGCTCTTGCTCACGCCCACCGCCTCGATCAGGCGCTTGCTCTCGCGCCTGGAGCCGGCGAAGTCGATCACGGCGGCGCGGCCCTGGGAGTTGCGGTACTCGAGCTCGCCCAGCTCGTCGATGAGCTCGCCCGCCCGCTCGATGCGCGCCTGCTGCTTGGTCGTGCGCGCCTTGGGGCCCTTGCGCAGCCACTCGATCTCGCCGCGGACGATGTTGCGCACCGAGTCCTCGCGGGAGGTCTGGGCGTCGTAGAAGGCCTCGCGGTTCTCCAGGAAGTCGCTGTAGCTGCCCTGGCTGCTGAAATGGCCCTCCGGGTAGCGCTTGTCGAGCTCGATGAGGCGGTTGGTGACCCGCTCGAGGAAACGGCGGTCGTGGGTGACGACGAGGAAGGAGAAGCGCAGGCCCTGAAGGAAGCGCTCGAGCCAGAGGACGCCGTCGAGGTCCAGGTGGTTGGTGGGCTCGTCCAGGAGCAGAAGGTCGGGCTCGCGCAGGACCTGGCCCAGGATCGCGAGCCGCTTGCGCCAGCCTCCGGAGAGCTTGGCCACGGGCTGGGCGGGGTCGGCGAAGCCGGCCTCCAGGAGGCCCTCCTCGACGCGGCGGTCGACCTCCCAGTCCTCCAGGCCGAGGTCCTGGATGGCGTTCACGGCCGACTCGCGGACGGTGAGGCCGAAAGCGGCGTCCTCGAAGCGGTCCTGCTGGGGCAGGCAGCCGACCCGGACGCCGCGGCGGGGAGCGAAGAGCCCCTCATCGGGATGCTCCAGCCCGGCCAGGATCTTGAGCAGGGTGGACTTGCCGCCGCCGTTGGGACCGATGAGGCCGGTGCGCTCGCCCTCAAAGAGGCCGAAGGACAGGTTCTCGAAGAGCGGGCGGGCGCCGTAGCTCTTGGAGAGGTTCTGACAGCTCAGGAGGATGGCCATTAAGAGGGGAAAAAGAGACTGCCCGCACCGCTAGGGGGCGGGCAGTCTTGGACCGTCGGAGGTCTTAGACCTTCCGGACGTTGCCGGCGCGAGGACCCTTGTCGGACTGCTGGGTCTCGAACTCGACGGCCTGATTTTCGGCCAAAGTCTTGAACCCGTCGCCCAGGATGGACGAGTGGTGAACGAAAAGATCCTTGGAACCGTCATCCGGCGTGATGAACCCGAAGCCCTTCTGGTCGTTGAACCACTTCACTTTTCCGGTAGCCATTATGCTTGTATTCCTCTGTTTTGCGTCGTCTCAGACATGCGTCTGTGTTTTAGGGAAACCGTCTCCCTAGGTCTATTATAGCAAAGTCCGGGCTGTTTTCAGCGCCGCCAGACCAGGATGCTTTCGTAGAAATCGTGACTGCGCAGGCCAGTGCGGCGGTTCACATGGCGCTCGAAGCGGTCTACCAGCTCGAACCCGCACTCCTTATGGAGGTCGGAATAGAGGTCGTGGCGGTCGCCGACCACGATGACGGCGTGGCCGCCCTTCTCCAGGCGGCGGGCGCAGTTGGCGAACACGGCCGCGATGCCCTCGCGGTAGTCGGCCTTGGCCTTCCTGGAGGAGCCCCGGCTCGCCGGGCCGATCTCCGAGCCGTCGTGGCGCGGGAGGCCGAGGAGTTCGTAGGCGTAGCGGTGCTGCTCGTGGTAGTCGATGAGCCCCACGTAGGGCGGAGAGGTCATCACCGTGTCCACGAGCGGGAGCCGCAGGGAGCGCGCGTCGCCGTGGAGCAGCCTCACCGAGACCGGCTTGCGCAGGCGGGCGTATTCGCGCACCCGCTCGAGCGTGTCCTCGAGGTAGCGGCGGAGGAACTTGGCCGCGCCCTGGGTGGGCCGGCAGAGGCGCGAGTGCTTGCGGCAGCGGTAAGGCCCCGAGACGGGCTCCTTGGGGAAGTCCAGCTCGTGGTGCGGAGCGAGGCGGGCCGAGCGGGCCGAGCGGCAGAGCACGACCTTGTAGAGGTCCTCGTACCTTCTGCCCCGGATCAGGCGGCGGAAGCGAAGGAGCTCGCGCAAAGACCGTGGGTGGAGCCACTCCCGGAGGTAGGGGGTGCCCGCCTCGTCCGATGCGGGCTCGTCGAGGAAGGCCTGGGCGATGTCCCGGGCCTCGCGTTCGAGCTTCTGGACGTCATAGACGTCGGTCTTGACCTTGGCCAGCAGGCAGTTGAAGAGGGAGACGTCCACGCCGACCGCGTCGAAGCCGAGGGTGGAGGCCTCGACCAGGGTGGTGCCGGAGCCGGAGAAGGGGTCCAGCACAATCCGCCGGGCGTACTTGCGCAGGAAGACCTCGACGAGCTGGGGCACGTACTTGCCCAGGTAGGGGTGGAGGCGGTGCACGTGCTTGGTCCTATCCCGCTCGGGGAGATCCTTCTCGTGCCAGTCGAAGTCCAGCCTGGCGAGGTCGGTCTTGGAGGTGACGGAGGAGAAGCGCGTGAACGGCTGCATCGCTGGGGATTATACGACTTCGGGCGGCGGGGACCTAGAAGGCGGCCGGCGGTTCGATCTTGGCGTCCATGAAGCCCTGCAGGGTCTTCTCCCCCTCCGGGCCCTTCAGAAAGAGGTAGGACTTCACCGCGAAGCTCTGCGGGTCGGCGTCGTGCGCGAAGCCGTTGATGGACTCCACCGAGGAGAACGCCCCGCCGCCCGCGGCCTCGAAGCGCTTGAACAGGTTGTTTTTGAGCCCCTCCGCCATCGTCTCGAGCTGGAGCGCGTAGGAGATGAACTCCCCGTGCGGCCGCGCGATGAGCTGGGGGGCCTTGGCGAAAGCCTGCACCGAGAGGTGGTGCCCCGCCTCGTGAGCGAAATAGGACACGTAGAGCTCCCGGCTGGGTCCCACGCCCAACGGGGTGCGCTCCGCCTCGCTCTCCATGAACCAGCGCAGGGACTTCATGTACACCTCGCGCGTGTCGGTGTCGTAGAAGCCGTGCATGTTGTCGATGAGGTCGCCGACCATCTCCCGGTAGCGGTCCGGGAACCGGTCGGCCGCGATGATCGTGAGCTTGGACTTAGGCTGATAGCCCCGTGCCAGCATGAAGCCCAGCGCGCGCCGGAAGCCCTCGCAGGCCAGGGCGGCCGTCTCCTCGTCCTGGGAAACCACCGAGACCCACTCCGAGCCGCAGTCGGCTTCTTTGAGGGCGGCTGCGGCTTTCGCCGGGGCGGCCTGCTTGGCCTGGAAAGCCTGGAGCGCCGAGGAAGCGCTCGCAGAGACGTCCGCTCCCCAGTCCGCGGCCTGAGCGGCGGAGCCCATCAGGAGGAGGAGGGCCAGGGAAGCTTTCATGCTTTCAGTATATACGCGCGCGCGCATCCCGGCAGTTGTCCAAGGCACCACGCCGCCCTGGGTCCAAAGGCCCAACGGGAAAAGCCGTTCTACTGCCTGTCCTGCATCCAGTCCGGCAGGTCGATCTCGGACTCCGGCGCCAGCAGATGGTCGCGCTCGACCGCATGCAGGTTTTTAACGAATTTCGGGATGTCCTCGGCGCGGGCGTCCGTTGAGAATGCGTCCATCGCCAGCCTGAACCGCTCCAGCAGGCGGCCGTGCTCGATCAGCCCCAAGTCGGCCATGGCTTTGATGTCGTACGAGTCGTTGGCGCTGAACCGGGCGAGCTTGCTGACCGCGACGTCGACCGGGTCGAGCGCTTCCACCCGGAAGTTCTTCAAGCCGTCCAGCGCGGGCACCGGATGGAAGAGGGGCCGCGTCGGCAGGAACAGCAAGGCCCGGAACACCACGTCGACATACATCCTATGGGCGCGGAAGAGGGCGCTGCCTTTGCCGGCAAGGTCTAGCAGGGCCTTCTTGATCTCCGGCGTGATGTCCGGGGTCTCCAGGACGTCGCTGTCCTTCGTTCCTCGCTCATAGCCCGCCCGAAGCATGAGCGCGGTCGAGCCGATGACCTGGAGCGTGATCCTGCCTGCGCCCGCCGGCTTCCATCCGCGGTCGATCGCCCGCAGGAACTCTTCAATGGGTTTCACGCGCAAGCCTCAGCGCCTGGCTGAAGTCGTCCACCTGGATCCGGGTGACGATCCCCCACTCCCGGGACTGTGCTGAGCCGTCTGCCCAGACCTCTTCCAGCGACCGCTCGCTCACGATCTCGCCGTCGAGGACGTCCTTTCCCCGGGCTGCGCCCCTCCCAGGCCATTCGAGGGACAGGAAGGCCTTGATCAGGACTTCCGCCCGCCGGTATCTCAGCGCCCAATCGCGAGGCAGTCCCTCGGCGAGCTCCCGGCGCAGGGCTTCCAGCGTGCACTCCAGCGCCCAGCCCAGCCGCTGTCCCAAGCCCAGGTCGAGCAACTGGCTTCTCAACTGACCGAGGTTGACCCGGTCGATGTTCTCCACCAGGACCGGCGCCACCGCGGTCAGGAGCCTCGGAGAATCGGCCGCCGCCAACGCCTCCCGCACCGCGTCCGACGCTTCCCTGACTCGTTCGCTCGGGATTGCGTCGGAACGCGCGTGCAGATGGCTGGCCCCGAGTCGGGCAAGCGCGTTCTGAACGCGGGCGCCTCCCTCCTGGCCGCACGAAGCGAGCCTATCGAGATCCGCGTTGAACGCCGCGAGGATCGCGACCAACTGCTCCGCCGTGAACGACCCCCTTCCCCGCTCGATGTCTGAAATCCAACCCTGCGAGACGCCGAGCAATCGGGCCAAGCGCGCTTGCGTCCATCGGCGTTCGAGCCGGAGCCGCCGGACGTTCGACACCAGGGCCTTCCGATAGCGTTCAAGTGCTTCATAGCTCATATCATTATAACGATATTGTTATCGTCATAGCGATATTATATATGAAAAACGTAATGGATTCAAGGCATAAGACAGAGCTGGCACGCCTTTCGGCGTGCCAGCTCTGTCTTTCGGAATCAGCCTGCTACCAGACCACGCTGCTGTTGTTGAGCTGGGAGAACGCGCCGCTCTTCGCCATGGAAGCCTTCACGTCCGCGGCCGGCGCGCCGAACTTGGCCGCGATGTTCAGGCTCTCGCTGGAGGGCGGCTTGTACCAGCAGCGCGGCCGCAGGCCGACCGAGTGGCCCTGCGAGGCCGTGCAGGTGCCGAGGGCCGCGTCGTCGTCGCTGACGTCCTTGGAGGCCGACACCGGGCAGAGCGAGCCCTGGAAGTACGTGTCCAGGCGGCACTGGGAGGCCGGGTGCTTGTCCTGGGTGGAGGCGACCACCTTCGGGTCGGGCGTGTCGAGCTTGGGCGCCGGGCCGTTGCCGAAGGAGGCGAAGAGCCCGGTGACCGAGAGCCCGGCCATCGCGTTGCGCACGCAGAGGGCGCGCTGAGCGGCCGACTTGTGCGCGGCCGCGCAGGCCTGCTCGGCGACGGGGTCGCTGGCGGCCATACGGCTGAAGTCCTTGGTGCTCGCGGAGGAGAACACCTTGCGCATGCACTTGAGCGAAGCGTAGTAGTCGGCCTGTCCTTCGTTGGACGCCCACTGGTAGGCGTATTTCGGGGCGCCGCCGACCTGGTGGCCGAGTTCGTGGCAGACGACCAGGGCGAAGCCGTCCTGGGTGATGGCGTCGTGCCGGGCCAGGCCGCCGTACATGTTCAGGATGTAGCGGTTGCCGATGCGCTGGGTGGAGGCGTTGACGGTGGAGTCTTCCCAGAGCCGGTTGATCTCGAGGACGCCGCCCTTCTCCTGGATGATGGGGCCGTAGAGGGCCTCCACCTTGTCGAGCACCTTGTTGAACTGGGCCTCGCTCATGCCCTTGGCGGACTTCGAGCCCACCGGGATCTTCATGTCGTTCTCGGGGAGGAACCCGTCGTCGACGAGTTGGGGGGCTTGAGGCGTCACGAGGAGGGCGAACAGGGCGGCACTGCTGAGAGCGATAAGGATTCGGCGCATCCACCACCTCCGGTCCTGATTAAAGAAAGTGTAAAACCTGAAGGCCTATATTGGTTGAGCCCTCGGGCCCAGGATCGGATAGGTCCTAGGGCCTACTTCGACAGATGGCGCTCGGCTCGGACCCGCAAAAGCTCGGCGACGCTCCAGGCCTGGGCCGGGCAGCCCCTGGGCGCGTGCGGCGCGTCGCCTTCGAAGATCTCGGAGACCGTGCCCAGGGCCGCGTCCAAAAGGTGCTTTCGCAGGGGCCCTAAGGCCCTTGCGGCCGTCTTCCGCGTCTTCGGCGTGTCGCCGCGAACGCTGAAGAGGGCGTCCACGTAGGGGCCCATCAGCCAGGCCCATACGGTCCCCTGGTGGTAGGCCGCGTCCCTCGTCTTCATGTCGCCGTTGTAGCGGCCCTGGTAGGCCTTGTCCTTGGGCGAGAGGGTGCGCAGGCCGAAGGGGGTCAAAAGCTCGCGCTCCACGGTCTTCAGGACGCTCTCGGCCCGCTCGCCCCTCAGTATCGGGTAGGGCAGACTTAAGGCCAGAAGCTGGTTGGGCCTGACGCTCGCGTCCGGCTTCCCGGTCTTCAGGTCGTCGACCACGTCATAGAGACAGCCGGCGTCCGCGTTCCAGAACCTCTCGCTGAAGCTCGCCTGGACTTTACCGGCCAGGGCGCGGTACTCTTCGGCCTCCGCCTTCCTGCCGAAGCGCTCGGACAGGTCCTCCATCACCTTCAGGGCGTTGAACCAGAGCGCCTGGATCTCGACCGGCTTGCCCATGCGCGGGGTGACCACCCAGTCGCCGGCCTTCGCATCCATCCAGGTCAGCTGGACGCCCTCCTGCCCCGCGACGATGAGGCCGTCCTCGTCCATGCGGATGTTGAAGCGGGTCCCCGTCCGATGCCGGGTGAGGACGTCGACCAGCACGGCGTAGAGCGCGTTCTGGATGAAGGCGTAGTCCCCCGTTTGCTCCGCGTACTTTTGGACGGCCCAGAACATCCACAAGGAAGCGTCCACCGTATTGTAGGCCGGCTCGGCTTTCCCGTCCGGGAACAGGTTGGGGATCATCCCCCCATTTTCATATCGGGCGAAGGTCTCGAGGATGCGCTTCGCCTCCGCGTGGCGGCCCGTGGCCAGGGTCAGGCCCGGGAGGGAGATCATCGTGTCCCGGCCCCAGTCCGTGAACCACGGGTAGCCGGCGATGACCGAGTCCAGGCCGTCGGGCCGCTTGAAGAGAAACCGGTCGCCCGCCAGAACGAGCCGGCAGGAAGTCTCATCCTCGAGCTTCGAGGCGGCCAGCAGGGCCTCCAGCCGGGCCGTCTCGGCGGCGAGCAGCTTCTCCGCGTCGATGGGGGCATGCGGTTCGGCCGAGGCCAGCAAAGCTCCCGCGCCGCCCGGCTCCAACGTCAGGGTGAAGCGTCCGGGCGAATAAAAGTCCTCGCGGACCAGCCCGCCCAGGAGCTCTCCTTCCTTTAGATAGTCCCCGCCTTCCACCCAGCGGGGGTCGTTCTCGAACCCGGCCTCCGGGTCCGCGGTAAAGCTCAGGCCGGGGACCTCCGGGCGCTCCTTGGCCAGGGCATGGTAGCTTCGGCCGGTCAGCAGGGGCCGCAGGCTCAGCGTCACCCGCGCTCCCTTGGGGGCTTCGAGCAGGCGGTACATCGCCAGCACGGCGTTCTCCCCGTGCGGCATGAAGACCCGCTTCTCGAGCCTCACCCCGGCCAGGGCGTAGGTCCAGGTCGGGACGGGGTAGAGCTGGAACGTTTCCGCGTGCCTGGTCCGGTCGAGGCCGTGGTCCTTCCCGTCCACCCCCAGCGTCTCCTGGTAGTCGGACAGCAGGTGCCTGCGGTCGGCCCCCGAGGCGATGAGCAGGCCGTGGTAGCGGTAGGTGTTGGCGCCCGCGACGGTGCCGAAGGCGAAGCCGCCCAGCCCGTTGCCGAGCAGCCACTCGAGCTGACGGGCCTGGTCGAAGTCCTTCAGGACGGCTTTTCCGACCGGAAGGCTCCCCGCGCAGGAGAGTCCCGTCAGGAGCAGGCCCATCGCGAGCATCAGAAGTTGATGTCGACCTGGAAGCTCAAGGTGTTCTGCCCGGCGACCGTGCGGTCGTTGAAGATGTTGTAGCCGACGATCACCAGGGTGCTCGGCGTGAACCACCAGCCCGCGCAGAAGCCGGTCTGGCCCACGGCGGACTTGCCGCCCTGGTAGTCCATGGCGAGCCAGAGCTTTTCCGAGAGCTCCTTCATGGTCCTATCCCAGGCCAGCAGGAGGCCGTTGTCGGCCGTGTTGCCGTGCTGGTCCACGAGGACCGCCCGATTGCCGACGTAATAGCCGGCCGTCAGCCTGCCGACCACGGGCAGGGTGCGCGCGGCTAGGCCGTAGACGATGTCCTGGTTGGTCACGCCGGATTTCGTGCCGAAGTTGTAGCCGCCCACGGCCAGCGAGGGCGAGCCCGCGAGCAGGGAGTTCTCGGGCGTGCCGAGCTTCCCGTGGAAATAGAACGGGGAGTTGTCCGGGACCTGGTCCCCGGAGTAGATCAGGTCGAAGCCGACCTCGCCCTGCAGCTTCTCCCAGGGAAGGACGCCCACCGTCGGGCCCAGCATGGACATCGGGGCTTTGCGCGAGCCGTCCGGCTCCCTGCGGGTGCGCAGGTAGGTGTCGAAGTTCAGGTGGATCGTCTTGTGCTTCTGGATATCGGTGGAGGGGATCCAGACTTGTCCCGAGGGAGTGGCCAGGGCCAGGACCGGGTTCAGAACGGCCAGCGCCAGCAGGAGTGCCTTCGTCATGAGCCCATCTTACCTAATCGCGGGCCCGGACTTGATATCATCTCTCCATGGCGAAGAACACCGCGCTCGTGACCGGAGGAGGCAGGCGCCTGGGCAAGGCCATCGCCCTCGCCTTGGCCCGCGCTGGGCTGGATGTCGTCGTCCACTGCAACCGTTCCGCCAAGGACGCGCGGAAGACCGCCTCGGAGATACGAGCCCTCGGCCGACGCGCCTGGGTGCTCGAGGCCGACCTCTCCGACCCCGTCCAAGCCCAGGCGCTCTTCGCGCTGGCGCGCAGGGCGGCCGGCCGCATCGATGTCCTGGTCAACAGCGCCTCGGTCTTCAAGGAGAGCCGGCTCTCCAGCTTCACGCCGGAGGAGCTCTCCGAGGCCGTGGCCCTCAACGCGATGGCGCCCCTGCTGCTGACCCGCGCCTTCGCCCGGCAGAAGAGCGCCGACTGCGTCGTCAACCTGCTCGACTGCCGCATCGCCGACTACGACGCGAAGCACGCCGCCTACCACCTCAGCAAGCGCATGCTCTTCACCATCACGCGCATGTCCGCCATCGAGTTCGCCCCCCGCGTGCGGGTCAACGCGGTCGCCCCCGGCCTCATCCTCCCCCCCGAGGGCGAGAGCGGCGCCTACCTCGAGCGCCTCAAGCACACCAACCCGCTCGGGACGCACGGCAGCGCCCAAGACGTGGCCGAGGCCGTCCTCTTCCTCGTCCAAAGCCCCTTCGTCACCGGACAGGTGCTCTACGTGGACGGCGGCCGGCACATGAAGCGGACGATCTACGCGGACTAGGCCGGGGGCTTCTCTTTGAGCGTCGCGTGCCGCGCCGCGATCTCGTCGGCCAGCTTCTCGATGGCCGCGTAGTCGGCCCGGCGCGGCAGGCCCTTCACCAGGACCGGCGGCAGAAGCTCGGCCTTCACCGCGCCCAGCATGGCGCCCAACCCTTCGGCGAGCTTGCCGCCCCAGCCGTAGGAGCCGAACACGGCCAGCCACTTCGTCTTGGGCCGCAGGAGGTTGGCCAGGTAGGCGGCGCTCGCCGCCGCGGGGTGCGCCCCGCCGAGCACGGTCGGCGAGCCCAGCGCCACGGTCGCGGCATCCACGAGGTCGCAGGCCAGCTTGCCGATATCGGCCTTGCTCAGGTCGTACTGTTCGACCCGGACGCCCCGTGCCCCCAACGCGTCCACCAGCGCCTCGGCCATGAGCCGGGTGCTGCCGTGCATGGAGACGAAAGCCACGACGGCCAGGTTCTTGGGCGGAGCGTTCAGCCAGTCCCGATAGGCGTCCAGGATGAGAGCCGGACGCTGGTAGACGGGGCCGTGGCTCGGAAGGATGAGGCGGATGTCGAGACCCTCGAGCTTCGCCATGCTCTTGCTGATCATCGACGCGAAGGGCATCATGATCTCGGCGTAGTAGCGCTTCGCCTCGGAGAGCACGAGGGCCTCGTCCTGGACGAAGACGCCGCTCGCGGCCTTGTGGGAGCCGAAGAGGTCGCAGGTGAAGAGCAGCTTCCGCTCCGGGCACCAGGTCAGCATCGTCTCGGGCCAGTGCACCCAGGGGAAATGGATGAACTTGAGCGTCAGGTCCCCCAGGGAGAGGACCTCGCCGTCCTTCACTTCGCGGATGCGCTCCTCCTTCAGGTGCACGTGCTCGATGAGCATCGTTTTGCACTTCGGAGTGCAGAGCACCTGGGCCATGGGGAAGCGCTCGAGCACCTCCGGGATGGACCCGGAGTGGTCCTGCTCGGCGTGGTGGGCCACCAGGTAGTCGATCCTCTCGACCTTCAGGCTCTCGAGCCGGGCGAAGAGGGTGGCGGCCATGGGCGGGTCCACCGCGTCGAAGAGCACGGCCTTGCCGCCGCCCTGGAGCAGGTACGCGTTGTAGCTGGTCCCGTCGGGCAGGGGGATGAGCTCGTCGAACATCCGCCGGTCCCAGTCCATCGCGCCGACCCAGTATAGGGTGTCCTCGATCTTCCTGGCCTGCATGGTCCTCTCCTCCATCATGCTTTCCTCCCGTCCGGCCCGAGGTAGTCCAGCGCCATCATCGTGATGTCGTCGGAGTGCTCGCCCTTGGAGAAGGCGTGGACGCTCTCGAGCAGGTCGAGGATCATCGCTTTCGGGGTCTTCCCCGCGCCGGCCCGCAAAACCTCCAGCATCCGCTCCTCCCCGTAGAGCGCGCCGCTCGGGTCCATCGCCTCGGTCACGCCGTCCGTATAAAGGAAAAGCCTGTCCCCGGGCGCGAACTTCAGCGCCGCCTTGGAGAAGCCCGCCCCCTTCAGGGCGCCGACCGCCATCCCCTCCCCCCCGGCCAGGAACTCCGGCGCGGCGCCCTTGCGCATCAGCAGGGGCGGGTTGTGGCCGCCGTTGGAGTACTCCACCTCGCCGGTCTTCGTGTCGACGGCCGCGAAGAAGACCGTGACGAACATGGCCTTCTCGTTGCCGTCGCTCAGGTCGTCGTTGACGTGCCGCAAAACCTCCGCGGGAGAGCGGAAATGGTCGGCCATCGACTTGAGCAGGGTCTTCGAGACCGCCATGAAGAGGGAGGCCGGGACCCCCTTGCCGGAGACGTCGCCGATGACGAAGCAGAAGCGCTCGGGGGCGGTCAGGTAGAAGTCGTAGAGGTCGCCGCCCACCTCCCGCGCCGGCTCGATCATCGCGTACATCTCGAGCTCTTGGATGTCGGGCAGGGGCGGGAAGATCTTGGGCAGGGTGCTCATCTGGATCTCGCGGGCGATGTTCAGCTCGCTCTCGATCCTCTGCTTGGCCGCGGTGGTCTCGGTGAGCTTGCGGATGTGCTCCTTGAGCGATTCCGTCATCCTCCGGAAGGCCTCGGTGAGCCGGCCGACTTCGTCCTTGCTGCGGGCGGGAGGGAGCTCCACGTCCAGGTTGCCTTCCGCCAGCGATTCCGTGGCCTCCGTCATGGCCGAGAGCGGGCCCGTGATGGAGCGGCACTCGGAAGCCACGGCCAGGACGAGGACGAGCAGGCCGAATGCTCCCAAGAGGACGATGGTCCAGCTGAGCCGGCCCATGTCCGCCATGAGCTCCGCGTCCGGGAAGACCACCGCCAGCGACCAGCCCGTGGAGAGGATGGGCGCGAAGTACATGTGGCTGGGCATGCCGGTGGTCATGCGGATGTAGGGCACGAACCCCTTCTCGCCGTGGACCATCCGCTCGCCGATGCCCTTGAGGACCCAGTCGCCCCGGGCCTCGGCCGTCTTGAAAAGGGTCTCCTTCATGACGAGCCGCTTGAGCCTGTGCGCCACGAAGGTGCCCTTCCTCGAGATGAGGAAGGCGTCCCCGGTCTCGAGGACTTTGATGGAGGAGATGGTCTGCGAGAGCCAGTCCAGGGAGACGTCCGCGGTCGCCACCCCGGCGAAGACGTGCTTCCCGCCCTCCAGGCGGTAGAAGGGGACCGCGTAGGTCGCCATGAGGATGTCGCCGCCGCCCTCGTCCAGGTAGGGTTCGGTCCAGAACGGCTTATCCGTCTCCTTGGGGACGCGGTACCAGTCCATCTCGAAGTAGCGGTAGTTCTTCCCCCCAAGCATCCTGAACTTCAACCGTCCGTCCTTCTTGTAGTAGTAGGGGGCGTGGTAGAGGGCGCCCTTGTCGACGCTGTAGGGCTCGAAGGCGATGGCGCTGCCGTAGATCGCCCGATTGTTGTCCACCAGGGATCTCAGGATGCGCAGGGTCGCCTCGCGGCCGGAGGCGCCTTCCTCCAGGAACTCCGCCATCGCCTCCGGAACCTCCTGGACGGGCCGCAGGACACCGTCGATCTTGTGGACGGTGCTCTCGGCCAGGAAGCGGGAGCTCGTCTCGATGTCCCGCCAGAGGGCCTTCCGGGTGAAGTGGTAGAAGGAGCCGAAGACGAGGAGGAAGACCAGCAGGGCGCTGGCCGAGAGGATCAAGGTCAGCTTGAAGGCGAGACCCTTGTCCTTGATCATAGGGCCGGCTTCCCGAACTCCAGGCGGAGGACGTTGCGCTCGCCCTCCCGCCGGTAAGAGACCTTGTCGCAGAGCTTCCGGATGAGGTGGACGCCCAGCCCGCCGATGGGCTTCCTCTCAAGGGGAGCGGCGAGGTCGGGGGCGGGGAGGGCGGTCGGGTCGAAGGGCTTCCCGTCGTCCGAGACCTCCACCGCGAAGACACCCTCGCCCTCGAAGCAGGCCACCTCGACCGCGGCGGCCCGGCCGAGGCCCGAGTACTTGCAGACGTTGGTGAGCGCCTCTTCTACGACCAGCTCGATCTCGAGGAGCCGCTCCGGCGCGAAGCCGAGCCCGCCCGCCGCCGTCGAGGCGCAGTCCACGAAGCCCCGCAGGGCCTTGAGCTCGGCCGCGCCTTTCGCCCCCGCGAGCCTCCTCACAGCACCGCCTCCAGGGCGTCGACGAGCTCCTGCCCGGTGTGGAAGCGATGCTGGACCTCGGGCTGGAGGGCCCGGCGGATGACCTCGTCGACGCCGGCGGAGATGTCGCGCAAAGCCTGGGAGGGCGGCCGGTAGCGCATGGCCTGCTTCTCGGCCAGATAATCCGGGCCCTCGAAGGGGCGTCGGCCGACGAGCATCTCGTAGAGCAGCACCCCCAGCGCGTAGAGGTCCGACTCCCGGGAGACCACGCCGAGCTCCTGCTCGGGGGCCATGTACTCCGGCGTCCCGCACGCTTCGGCGCGGTTGGCCGTGGCGGCGGTGACCCGGGCCACGTGGGCGATGCCGAAGTCCATGACCTTGGCCGTGCCGTCCTGGGTGATCATGATGTTGCCCGGCTTGAGGTCGCGGTGGATGATCTTGTTCCGGTGCGCGTAGTCGAGCGCCTCGGCCACCTGGCGGATGACGGTCTTCGTCGAGCGCAGGGAGATGCGCTGGCCCTTCTCGAGCAGGTTCCCCAGGGACTTGCCGCTGACGTACTCGAAGACCAGGAAGAGACGGTCCGCGTCCTTGAAGGCCGTGTGGATGGCGACGATGTTGGGGTGCCTGAGCCCGGCGACCAGCCGCGCCTCGTTGAGGAACATCTCGGGGTCGAGGCCGGCCTTGGAGACGTCGGTGCGCATGAGCTTGATGGCCACCTTCCGGTCGAGGGCGAGGTCCGCGGCTTCGTAGACCACGCTCATCCCCCCGCGGCCCACCTCCCGCTCGACGCGGTAGTTGCCCTGGAGGACCGTGCCCGGCTGGACGTCGGCGTCGGGCGCGGCCGAGGGCTCCGAGGCGAGCGCCCGGCGCACCCGCTTCTGCCACAGGATGAAGAGGCCGGCCGCGCTCAGCAGGCCGAGCAGGAAGCCCAGCAGGAGGCTCATCGTCAGGGATTCTACAACAATGCCCCGCTCCCTTCGTTGCAACCCCATTTTCGATTTGGTCAAATGCCCTCACTATGCCCAACAAGACCGCCGCCAAGAAGAGCCTGTCCTACGAGCGCAAGAACGGCTACGAGCGCATCTCCGCCGCCGACCTCAAGAAGCTGGAGGAGGTCTGCCGGGACTACATGGCCTTCCTGGGCGCGAGCAAGACGGAAAGGGAAGCCCACGACGAGGGCGTGAAGCTCCTCCTGGCGGCCGGCTTCAAGGATCTCGACGAGCTCATCGCGGGCGGCGCGTCCCTCAAGCCGGGCGACAGGATCTTCAAGAGCTGGTGCGGCAAGACCCTGCTCGCGGCGCTCATCGGGAAGAAGCCCCTGGAGCGGGGCCTGCACATCGTGGGCGGGCACACGGACTCCCCGCGGCTCGACGTCAAGCAGAACCCCCTCTACGAGGACGGCGACATGGCCCTCCTCGACACGCACTACTACGGCGGCATCAAGAAGTACCAGTGGACGGCCCTGCCCCTCGCCCTCCACGGCGTCTTCGTCAAGAAGGACGGGACGAAGGTCGTCGTGAAGGTGGGCGAGGACCCCGGCGACCCCGTGTTCTTCATCTCCGACCTCCTGCCCCACATGGCGGGCGACCAGATGAAGAAGAGCCTGGCCGAGGGGATCGCCGGCGAGGGCCTCGACGTCGTCGTGGGCTCGGCGCCCTGCAAGGACAAGAAGCACAAGGAGAAGATCAAGTACCGCGTCCTCGAGCTCCTCAAGGAGCGCTTCGGCGTCAGCGAGGAGGACTTCCTCTCGGCCGAGCTCGAGTTCGTCCCGGCGGGCCTGCCCCGAGAGGTGGGCTTCGACCGTTCGATGATCCTGGGCTACGGGCACGACGACCGGGTCTGCTCCTACACGGCCCTGCGCGCCCTCCTCGACCTCCAGAAGACCCCCGAGCACACGGCCATGGTGCTCCTCTGCGACAAGGAGGAGATCGGCTCCTACGGCTCGACCGGGATGGAGTCCAACTTCTTCGAGAACATCCTCGCCGAGATCCTCGCCCTGGCCCACGGCAAGCACGACGGCCTGACTTTGCGCCGGGCGATGTCGGCCTCGCGCATGATCTCGGCCGACGTGAACTCGCTCTACGACCCGCTCTACCCCTCCATCATGGAGAAGAAGAACGCCTCCTTCATCAACCAGGGCACCTCCCTCTCCAAGTACGGCGGGGCGCGCGGCAAGTCGGGCTCGAGCGACGCGAACGCCGAATTCGTGGCCGACATACGCCGGGTCTTCGACAAGGCCGGCGTGCTCTGGCAGACGGGCGAGCTGGGCAAGGTGGACCAGGGCGGCGGCGGCACCATCGCCCTCTGCATGGCCCGCTACGGGATGGACGTGGTGGACTGCGGCGTGGGCGTCATCTCCATGCACTCCCCCTGGGAGATGGCGGGCAAGCTCGACATCTTCATGACCTACAAGGGCCTCAAGGCCTTCCTGCAGGACGACCGCAAGGCGGGCTAGCGCATGCGCATCGAGATCCTCGTCACCGGCGGAACCTTCGACAAGGAGTACGACGAGCTCACGGGGCGGCTCTTCTTCCGCGAGAGCCACTTAGGCGAGATGCTCCGCCTGGGGCGCTGCCGGCTGGACGTGCGGGTGCGCACCCTGATGATGATCGACAGCCTCCTCATGAAGCCCTCCCACCGCCGGCGCATCCTGGCCGCCTGCCGCAAGTCGAAGGCCGACCGCATCGTCGTCGCCCACGGCACCGACACGATGACCGAGACCGCGAAGGTCCTGGGCCGCGCCATCGAGGAGAAGACGGTCGTCCTCACCGGGGCGATGGTGCCCTACAAGTTCGGCTCCTCCGACGGGATGTTCAACCTGGGCTCGGCGCTCTCCTTCGCCCAGAGCCTGCCCCCCGGGGTGTACATCGCCATGAACGGCCGCTGCTTCCCCTGGAGCAACGTGCGCAAGAACCGGGACAAGGGGGAGTTCGAGGCGCTCAAGTGAAGGCCCTCCTGGCCTGCCTCCTGCTGGCCTCGGCCTCCTGGGCCGCCCACGCCCCGCCCCAGCAGAAGAAGCTGCCCAAGTGGGCCCAGCAGCTCTATCAGAAGAAGCTCAGCAGCCGCTACGAATTGGCCTGCCTGCCCCAGTTCCGCCCCTGCGTGCTGGAGGCCGACTTCGAGGGCGACGGCCGGCAAGACGCGGCGACGATGGTGCGCAAGAGGACCACGGGCGCCCTGGGCGTCGCGGTGTTCCTCTCCTCGGGCGCCTGGCACCTGCTGGGCGCGGGCACGGACGCCGGCGGCGGAGGGGATTGGGCCTGGGTCGACCAGTGGAAGATCTTCAAGAAGGGGCCGGTCAAGCAGGGACCGGAGGGGCTCAAACCGCCGGTCTTATCCTCGGACGCCATCCTGTTCGAGAAGCGCAAGGGCCAGGCCGGGCTGGTCTACTGCGACTCGAAGAATTGCTCCTGGTATCAGTTGAAGGAAGAGCCCAAGCCGAAGGAAGAGCCAAAGCCTCAGGCCGAGACGACACCGAAAGACAAGCCTTAGGCAAACAACGTCGGAGTTTTTGGCGAGGTCCCCTTTCAAAGACCTTGCTCAGGCACGCCGCCCAAGAGCTCACGCATCCCCGGACCCGTTCACGTGCTTTCGCGACCGCTTTAATTTAGACTGGACAGGACAGGGCCATCGGCAGGCGGATCAGCACGGAAGTGCTCCAAGGCCGGCGCGCGGCCTACGGCGAACGCGTCTTGGAGGAATTGTCGGACAAACTGACCAGCGAATTCGGACGAGGCTTCACCAAGCCCGCGCTCGTCCGCATGGCCCAGTTTGCGACAAAGTTCGCCAAGCAGGAGATTGTTGCGACACTGTCGCAACAATTGGGCTGGAGCCATTTCGTGGAGCTCATTCCACTGGATGACCGGCTGAGGCTGGATTTCTACGCCGAGATGTGCCGGCTGGAACGCTGGAGCGTCCGGACCTTAAGGATGAAGATCGGAAGCATGCTGTATGAAAGAACGGCCCTATCCAAGAAGCCCGAAAAGCTGGCCGAATTGGAGCTCAAAGGACTCCGCGAAGCCGACAAGCTCACACCAGACATGGTCTTCCGCGACCCCTACCTGCTGGACTTCCTCGACCTGCATGGGAACTACCAGGAAACGGATCTCGAGGCGGCCATCCTGCGCGAGATGGAAGCCTTCATCCTGGAACTCGGCGTCGGCTTCTCATTCGTGGCCCGCCAGAAACGCATGCAGATCGGCGATCGCGACCATTATCTCGACCTGCTCTTCTATCACAGGAAATTGAAGCGGTTGGTCGCCATCGAGTTGAAGCTCGAGAGATTCAAGGCCGAATTCAAAGGTCAGATGGAACTCTATCTCCGCTGGCTGGAGGCGCATGAGCGACAACCCGGAGAGGCGGCTCCCATCGGCTTGATCCTGTGCGCCGGCAAGAACCAGGAAGAGGTCTCTCTTCTTCGACTCGACCGATGCGGCATCCGGGTGGCCGAATACATGACGGAACTCCCCCGGTTAGACCTGCTCAAGGCCAGGCTGCATCGGGCGATCATGTCCACCCGCGCAAGGCTGGACGACCTTCCTCGAACATCCAGGCTCTCCGGGCCCAAGCACTTCCAAGCCCCCTAACGGAGGTGCCTGGTGCTTCACCTTTACACCTCTGGTGGGATAGAGCGAGCGGACATCCCCGGGCGTCGCGAACGCGGTACTCCATGCCCGCAAGTACGTTCCAGACCGCAAGAGAGTTCCCTCGGCAAGGGAACTTTTTAGGGCCCACATACGTACTTGTGGGTATGGAAAACCCCGACCTGCGCCTTGCCGAAGAAGCTCGCCGCCGCCTCTACCGCATCCGCGGCCATGAAGTCCTGCTGGACGCGGACGCCTCCCTGCTCTACGGGATCGACGGCCGGAACCTGCAGGAGCTGCTCGACCGCCTCCTGGAGGACCTCCCGGACGGGCTCATCTTCCAATTGAGCCCCACCGAAGCCGAGGACCTCCGCCTGAAGTCCGGGCGCCTGCTGCCCTGCGCCCTGACCGAACGCGGAGTGGCGATGCTGGCAGGTCTGCTGAGGAGCGAAAAGGCCCTGAAGGTGAGCTTGGCCCTGCTTTACGCCTTCTCCCGTAGCGGCCAAGCTCAGGAGAGGCGCTTCCTCACCCAGGACGACCTGGCTTCGTCCGTGACCGCGGTCGCGAGTTCCTCGGCAGAGCGGTCGTCCAGCGCGAGGGCCCTAGCCCCCTGCGGGCCGCAGGCGTAGAGCCGCCAGGCGCCGCAGAGGGAGCAATGCTCCAGGTCGCAGTCGGCGTCGTCGACATGGAGAGTCGGCACGGCCTTGCGCCAGGAATGGCCGCAGACGCGGGGACGCTTGGGCCCCAAGCTCCGGCGCAGGCTCCTAGCGACTACCAGACCCAGGCCCGCGGCCAGGGCGATGACGACCGCCGTCCAGGTCATGCCCCCATCCTACCAAAGAAGCCGCCCCTTCCTGGAGGGAAGGGGCGGTCTCTAGTGACGGCTTACGCCGCGACCTTCTGTCCCTTGAGCAGCGAGGCCAGGGCGATGGAGTGCGCCTTGGTCTGCGGCGGGTCGGTACGCGAGGGCAGGATGACCGGCACCTTCGCCCCGGCCACCAGCGCCGCCGACTTCATCCCGGCCGCGAAGAAGGTGATGCTCTTGTAGGTCGGGTTGGCGGAGTTGAGGTCCGGCAGGACGATGGCGTCCACGTCGCCGGGGACCACGCCGCCCTTGATGCCCTTCTCGTCGGCCAGCTTGCGCGAGAAGGTGATGTAGATGTCGTAGGGGCCCTCGACGACGCAGTTCTGCAGGCGCCCGTCCTGGCTCATCTTCACGAGCTCGGCGGCGTCGACCGTGCTCTGGATCTTCGGGTTCACCTTCTCGACCGGGCAGACCATCGAGACCTTCGGCTTCTCGACGCCCATCTGGCGCAGGAGGTTGACCGTGTTCTGGACGATCTTGCGCTTGTGCTCCAAGTCGGGCGCGATGAGGATGGCGGCGTCGGCCAGCGCGAAGAGTTTGGGGTAGTGCGCGGTCTCGAAGAGCACGAAGTGGCTCAGCGTCGTCCCGGGCTCGACCATGCCGGCGTCCTTGTTCAGGATGGCCTTCAGGTAGAGGCTCGAGTCCACCAGGCCCTTCACCAGGAAGTCGCCCTTCCCTTCCTTCACAAGCTGGACGGCCAGCCGGCACATCTCGGCCATATCCTTGCAGTCCTTCAGCTCGAACTTGTCGAGCTTGAGGCCGACCTTGGCCGCCATATCCCTGATCATCGCCGTGTCGCCGATGAAGACGCCGCCCGAGAGCAGGCCGTTGTCGTCGGCGATCTTGCACGCCTCGAGCGCCTCGGGGTTGTTGGCCCCCGGCACCACGATGCGGTTGGACTTGCCCCGCACCATGTTCATCAAATCGTCGAAACCCTTGAATTTCATTATGCGTTCCTCCCCATGAGGTCCATTTGCACCGTTCTTGCCAATCAGTAGCCGCGGATCGAGGCGGGGTCCCGCAGGGCGCGGACCGCCGCGTCGCGCAGGGCCCGCATCTCGTCGCCGCCCGGGAACTTCAGGATGGGGGCGATCCAGCGCACCCGCTCCTCGATGGCGGGGACGAGGAGGTCCTCATCGTAGACGATGCCGCCCGTCAGGACGATCGCGTCCACCTTCCCCTGGAGGACGGCGGCCATCGCCCCGATCTCCTTGGCGATCTGGTAGGCCATCGCGAGCAGGCACTCCTTGGCGCCCTCCGGGGTGACCTTGCGGGGGTCGAGGTGGGAGCTCTCGGGGAAGGACTCTCCCGCGATGTACTTCTTGAGGGCCACGATGTCGGAGGTGCCCGTGTAGGCCACGAGCCCGCCCCGGCCCTTGAGCTTCAGCTTGATGTCGTCGTGGGTGTAGCTGCCCGAGAAGCACATCTTCGCCAGCCCGCCCGAAGGCACGCCGCCGCTGCGCTGGGGGGTGAAGGGCCCCTCCCCGTCGAGGGCGTTGTTGACGTCGATGACGCGGCCCAGGCAGTGGGCGCCGACCGAGACGCCGCCGCCGCCGTGCAGGATGATGAGGCGGCAGTCCTCGTAGCGCTTCTCGAGCTTCTCGGCCGCCAGACGGCCCACGCGCTTCTGGTTGAGGGCGTGGAAGATGGAGATGCGGGGATTCTCCGGCATGCCGGAGTAGCGGGCGATCGGGTCCATCTCGTCGACCACGACGGGGTCGGCGATGAAGGCCGGCGCCTTGGCGAGCGCGGCGATCTCGTAGGCGATGAGGCCGCCGAGGTTCGAGGGGTGGTCGCCCAGTACGCCCACGCGCAGGTCGCCGAGCAGGCGGTCGTCCACGCGGTAGGTGCCGCTCGGGATGGGCCGGATGAGGCCGCCGCGGCCGATGGCCGCGTCGAGGCCCGCGGGATCGATGCCGTGCTCCTTGAGCGCCTTGAGCACGACGTCCTTGCGGAACTGGAACTGGGCCGTCACCTTCTGCCGCTCGAAAGGCTTCAGCTCGCCGGGCCCGTAGCGGACGACGGTATGGAACACCTGCTCCTCGCCGCAGAAGAAGGCGATCTCATCGGAGGTCGAACCGGGGTTGACGACGAGCACTTTGTGCGTCATCGGGGTGCGGGGAGTATATCATGATTAGGCTCGGCTTTTGTATTCTAGTGGGATAGAGGAGGCCGACCATGCAGGACTACACCATCGACCGGGCGCTTCATCTCCTGAGCCAGAACCCCACTCCCGTGCTGGCCTGGCTCTTCGCCCTGCCCCTGGCCACCCTGCTCCTCGGCCCGCTCTTCAAGAAGGCCTCTCCCCGAAGCGCCGCGCTCTTCGCGACGGTCCCCACGCACCTGGCCGTCCTGCAGGGCGTCTCGCTGCTGCTCGTCCTGGCCTACTCCACTCTCATCCTGCGCAAGAGCCTCCTGGCTCTGAACGTGGTGGTCTATTACCTGCCCCTGGTCAGCTCCGCGGCGACGCTGGCCTTCTCCTCGAAGGCCGCCTCTTTCGACGAACAGCCAGGCTTCAACCGCCTCTGGGACCTGAGCGCCATGGCCGGCGTGGCCTTCGCCCTCCTCTTCATCCTGGACCGGATGAACTTCTTCGCCGGAGTCGCCGTGATCGTGCCCTTCACCGCCCTCGCCGGGGTGTTCGTGGGCCTCAACGCCCTGTTCGGGCGCATCAGCCGGCGCGGTGAGAGCGCCGGCGGGGACCCCCGCCCTTGAGCGCGGATTTAATATAATCGGAGGCACTATGAACGTCCTCGTCCTGAACTGCGGCTCCTCTTCCGTCAAATTCCAGGTCATCCAGACCGACGACGCCCTCATCGAGAAGGACTCGGACCTCTGTCTCGCCAAGGGCCTCATCGAGATGGCCGGCCCAAAGACCATGGTGACCTACCAGGCGACGGGCAAGCCCTCGTCCAAGGAGAACGTCCCCATCGCGGACTACCGCGCCGCCATCGAGCACATCCTGGACTGGATCATCTCCCCCCAGGCCAGCCTCGAGGGCATCAAGTCCCACTCCGACATCCACGCGATCGGCCACCGCGTCGTGCACGGCGGCGAGAAGTTCCAGGACTCGACCCTCATCGACGACAAGGTGCTCGCCGCGGTCGAGGAGTTCATCGACCTGGCCCCGCTCCACAACCCGCCCAACCTCAAGGGCATCCGCGCGGCCATGGACGTCGTCGGGCCCTCCGTGCCCAACGTCGCGGTCTTCGACACCGCCTTCCACGCCACCATGCCGGAGACCTCCTATATCTACGGCTTGCCCTACGAGTACTACCTGCGCCACAAGATCCGGCGCTACGGCTTCCACGGCACCTCGCACCGCTACGTGGCCTACCGCTACCAGAAGATGCTCGACATCCCCACCGACAAGGTGAACATCATCACCCTGCACCTGGGCAACGGCTGCTCGGCCTGCGCCATCAAGCGGGGCGTGTCCGTCAACACCTCCATGGGGTTCACCCCCCTCGAGGGCCTGCTGATGGGGACACGGACGGGGGACATGGATGCGAGCATCCTCGAGTACATCGCTCACAAGGACAACATGTCCCTGCACGACCTCGACACCCTGTGCAACAAGAAGTCGGGCCTGCTCGGCATCTCGGGGTTCACCAACGACATGCGCGAGCTCCTCAAGCGCGAGGCCGAGACCCACGACAAGCGGGCGCGGCTGGCCATCGACATCTTCTGCACGCGCCTCAAGCGCTACATCGGCGGCTACCTCGCGGAGATGGGCGGGGCGGACGCGGTGATCTTCACGGGCGGCATCGGCGAGCGCTCCTCCGCCATCCGCAGGCGCGTCTGCCAGGGCCTCGAGTGCCTCGACCTGCTGCTCGACACCAGCGCCAACGACCACATCGGCGCCGGCGAGGAAGGGCTCATCACGCGCGAGGATTCCAAGCTCAAAGCCTACGTCATCCCCACCAATGAAGAACTCCTCATCGCGAGGGACACCTACCGCGTCGTATCGGGACAGTCGGCGCAGGTCCGGTAGCTTCGCGGAGACCGTCCTCTTTCACAAGCCCTACGGGGTGCTCTCCCAGTTCACCCCCCGGGACGCCCACCCGTCGCTGTCCGGCTACAGCCTCCCCAAGGGGCTCTACCCGGCGGGCCGGCTCGACCATGACAGCGAAGGCCTGCTTTTGCTGACCGCGGACGGGGCGCTCCACCACCGCCTCTGCGACCCGCGCTGGGGCCACCCGCGCACCTACCTCGCCCAGGTCGAGCGCGTCCCGCGCCCCGAGGCGCTCGCGCGCCTCGCCGCCGGGATCGAGCTCAAGGACGGACGCACCCGCCCCTGCCGGGCCCGCCTGCTCGCAAGCGAGCCGGACCTGCCGCCCCGCACCCCCCCCATCCGCTTCCGGAAGTCGGTTCCCACCGCCTGGCTCGAGCTCGTTCTGACCGAGGGCCGCAACCGCCAGGTGCGCCGGATGACGGCGGCCGTGGGGCACCCGACCCTGCGCCTGGTGCGTACGGCCATCGGGCGTCTTCGGCTGGAAGGGCTCGCCCCCGGAACCTGGCGCCCCCTCACCCCCAAGGAGGCCGCACGATTATGAGCACGGACAAGTCGGGGACCTGCTGGCGCTGCGGACGGCCTCTGGATCCGGGCGACTACGCCCGGGGCGAGACCTGCCCCGGCTGCCGCTCGGAAACCCGCTGCTGCCGCAACTGCGGGCTTTACGACCCCCGGCTCAACAACGAGTGCAAGGAGAGCCAGGCCGACCGTGTCGTCGACAAGGAGAAGTCCGTCTTCTGCGAGTACTTCCATCCGCGCCCGGCTGCGGGCGTTCCCGCGCGGCGGTTCGTCGACCCCGCCCAGGGCAAAGCGAAGGCCTCCTTCGACGCCCTCTTCAAGAAGAAAAAATAGTCAAAAACGGTATAATGCCGCATCCGATGCAATCACCAAGGAGAGAAATGACAACCCTGATCGCCGTCTTCCTGTTCGCTTTCTCAACCGCCGCGTGGGTCGGCGATGCCCCGGCCGCCCAGCCCGCCGCCGCCCCGTCCCCGAAGGCCGCGGCCCCCAAGGCCGCGCTCGGAACCGAGGAAGAGAAGGTCCTCTACGCCCTCGGCCTGGCCGTGGGCCGCAACCTCGGCACCTTCTCCCTCACCCCTGCGGAGATGAAGTTCGTCGAGATGGGCCTGCGCGACTCGGCCCTCGGCAAGGAGCCCAAGGTCGAGCTGCAGGTGTACGGCCCCAAGCTCGAGGACTTCCAGAAGGCCCGCATGGGCAAGAAGGCCGAGAAGGAGAAATCCAAGGCCAAGGGCTTCCTGGAGAAGGCCGCCAAGGAGCCGGGCGCGGTCGCGCTCCCCTCCGGCGTCATCTACAAGGAGATCAAGGCCGGGATGGGCGACTCCCCCAAGGCGACCGACAAGGTCAAGGTGCACTACCACGGCACGCTCGTCGACGGAAAGGTCTTCGACAGCTCCGTCCAGCGCGGCGAGCCGGCCGAGTTCCCGCTCAACGGGGTCATCCCCTGCTGGACGGAAGGCGTCCAGAAGATCAAGGTGGGCGGCAAGGCCAAGCTCGTCTGCCCCTCCTCCGTCGCCTACGGCGACCGGGGCGCCCCCCCCGTCATCCCAGGCGGCGCGACCCTCGTCTTCGAAGTCGAGCTGCTCGAGATCCTGAAGTAGGACCGGCGTGAAGACCAGGACGGCGGCGGGAGCGGCGCTCGCTCTCGCCGCCGCGCTTTTCCCCCTTTCCGCGCGGGCCTACCGCCCGCTGACGACGGAAGACGCCGGCGTGGTCGGGAAAGGCAAGCTCCAGCTCGAGTCGAGCTGGGACCGCCTGAGCATGCCGGACAGGGAGATAGAGGACTATCTCTTGCTCGTCCCCTCCTACGGCCTGACCGAGCGCCTCGAAGCCGCGGTCGCCTTGCCCTTCGTCCTGCTCAAGCCCGAGGAAGAGGCCCGGCGGGGAGGCCTGGGCGATGTCATGGCTTACTTCAAGTTCCAGGCGGTCAAGGAGGACGGCCATCGCCCCGCCCTGACCGCCCTGGCGAGCTGGCGCAGCGACAGCGGCAAACATCGCCATGGGCTGGGCGCGGGCTACCGGGAGCTGGGGCTCTTCGGGGTCGGCTCGAAGGACCTGGGGCGCTTCCAGCTCAACGCGATGGCCGGCGAAGCCTTCGCCTTCGGCCAGGACGAGGACATCCGGGACGCCTTCCAATACGGGACGTCCCTGGACTACCGCCTCGTCGAGATCAAGAGACGGCCGCTCTTTCTGCTCAGCGAGATCCTCGGCGGGGAGAATCCCGACCGCTCCCGTGAGGAGTGGCGAGCGACCTGGTTCTGGGGACTCCTCTTCGAGCCGACCCCGCGGCTGGCCTTCGACATCGGCATCGGCTGGGGCCTGGAGGACGTGAGCCCGCGCTGGCGCACGACCCTGGGCGCGACCTGCACCTTCTGAGCGGCGGGCCGTGGGACGATGCTATAATGTCCGCGTGAAGACGTTCTTCGCGGGTCTCTTGGCCGCGTTCCTGGCGTCCGGCAGCCTCGCCGAGGCTTTCCACCACCACGACCTCAGCGATGACGGCCACGCCGCCTGCTGCGGGCATGCCTGCTGCTCCCATCTCAACGACCCCGGGTCGCCGGCTGTCATCGTTCCAGACCCCGCGCGGGGCTGGCTGAGGCCCCTGCCCCAGCGCACGGCCGAGACCCTCTTCCCGAAACAGATCTTCCACCCGCCCTCCGCCTGATCTCGCTCGGCCGCATCAGACCATAGCGTTCGCGCAGCGCCCGCTGAGCGCTATCCCTGCGTAGGACTTAGGATCACAGGAGCCCGCCGTGAGGATGACCGTATTCGCGATGATTTTGGTTATGACTCTCTCGCACCCGGCCTCAGCCGATGGGCCATCCGGAGCGATGACGCTGGGCGGAGTCCTAGAAGCCCTCCGCGCCTCCAACCCCGAACTCGCGGCGATGCGCCAGGAGATCGCCTCCCTGGAGGCGGCCGCCGCCAAGGCCTCGGCCTACCCCAACCCCGCCTTCGAGGCGGAGCAGAGCCGTCCCGATGCCGGGCAGTCGCGCGAAATCAGCCTGACTCAGCCCCTCATCCTGACGCGACGTCTCTCGCTGGCGAGGGACGCCGCCCGCGCAGAGGCAGAGGCCCGCCGCAGGGAGTTGTCCGCCAAGGAAGCGTCCCTGGTCGCCTCCGCCAAGAAGGCGTATTTCGCCTTCAGGCTCGCCGAATCGAGGGCCCAGTTCGAGGACTCCAACCGGGGCTTCGCGCTGAACGTGCTCAACAAGGTGCAGGCCCGGCTCCTGGTGGGCGACGCCCGGAACGTGGATGCCGCCAGGGCGAAAGTGGAGCTGGAGCTGTCCCGATTCAACCTGGAAGCGGCCAAGACGCGGATGCTGCTGGCGCGGGCGGCGTTGAACCGCGCCATGGGCCGCCGCCCCGATGAGCCGCTGTCCTTCCCGTCCGCCGATGCGCTCGTCCTGCAGCCGGCCGAGAGCGAGGCCGGCTTCGACCGCTACCTCGCCGAGGCGCTTGCGGGCCGGCGAGACCTCCAAGCCGCCGGCCTGCGCCGGCGGGCCGCGGAGCTCTCGCTGCGCCTCGAGCGGCATCGGCGCATCCCCGACCTGAGCGTCGGCTTCGCCCGGAGCACCGAAAGCGACGTCGATTTCAACAAGCTCCTCCTGGGGATCGAGCTGCCCCTCTGGAACCGGAACCGGGCCGCCATCGACGAGGCGCGCAGCGGCCTGGCCGCGCGAGCGGAGGATGAGCGGCGCCTAGAGAACGCCGCGTCCTACGAGGTCTACCGCTCCTGGCTCTCCCGCGGCCTCGCCAGGGCCCGGGTCTTTGCCATGAGGAGGAACGTCCTGGCCGTCGACGAACTGCGCGAGGTCAACTCCCGGGATTATCTCGCCGGGAAGATCGACCTGGCGGCCTATTATGAAGGCAACCGCGTGTTCCTGGAGCAGAACATCAGCTACCTCGACGCTTTGCAGGAATACCACGATAAAGACGCCGAACTGGAGCAGGCCCTGTGCGCCTCGCTCCAGCACGAACAGGAGGATCCATGAGACCGACAAGCCGCCGCGCTCTGCTCACCCTTCCCGCGTTCTTGGCGTTCGCCGCCTGCCGCGGCCAGGAGGCCGCCGCGCCCGAGCCGGCCGAGCATCCCGAGGGAGAGCTCCGCGGGATCCTCATCTCGCCGGAGTCGCAGGCCGCCATCGGCTTGAAGGTCGAACAGGTCCAGGCCACCTCCAGGCCGGAGACCCTGACCGTCGTGGGGCGGATCCTGCAGGACGCTCAGACCTGCCACCATGTCCCGGCCAAGTCGGGCGGGACGGTGAAGTCCCTCACCGCCGCCCTCGGGCAGAAGGTCGCCAAGGGGAGCGAATTGGCCCTCATCCGAAGCCGGGACGGGAAGGAGGCTCCCGTCCTATCCGAATACGCCGGCGTCGTCACCGCCGCGCACGCCGGCCCGGGCGACCCGGTGGAGGACGGAGAGTTCCTTTTCAGCATCACGGAAATCGATCCCCTCTGGGGCGTCCTGGACATCCATGAGAGGAGTTTGGCGAAAATCCGCGTCGGCCAGCCGGTCGACATCCGTACGGCGGCCTATCCGGACGCCCTGTTCCACGGGAAGATCATCTTCGTCTCCCCGGAGATCGACGGAGTCACCCGCACCGTCAAGGCGCGGGTGGCCATCGGGAATCCCGAGGGACGGCTCAAGCTGGGCATGTTCCTGGACGCGACCGTGCGGCTGGATTCCGGGTCGCGAGGCCTTTTCATCCCGCGAGCCGCCGTCCAGACCGGCCCGGAGGGCCCGCTCGTCTTCCTCCGGACGGGGCCGGACGCCTTCCAGCCGGCCCCGGTGACGCTCGGCCGCGAGCAGGGCGACTGGGTGCAGATCCTCGCCGGGCTCAAGCCCGGCGACGCCGTGGTCGTCGAGAAGGCTTTTTTGGTCAAGTCGGAGATGCTCAAAGGACAGCTCGATGAGCACGGGCACTGACCTCGGACCGAGAGGGACCCATGCTTGATGCGATCATCGCGGGCGCGATACGTCATCGCTGGCTGGTGCTCTTTGGAACGGCGCTGGTCTCCATCGGGGGGCTCTTCGCCGTCCGCGAACTGCCCATCGACGCCTTCCCTGACGTGACCAACGTCCAGGTCGAGGTCGTCTGCACCGCGCCCGGGAAGTCGCCCTTGGAGATCGAGGGATTCGTTACCACTCCCGTCGAGAACTCCCTGCGGGGAGTCCCCGGCATGACCGGGCTGCGCTCGGTCTCGAAGTACGGCATCTCCGTGATCACGGTCGTGTTCAAGGACGGCACCGACATCTACTTCGCTCGCCAGCAGGTGAGCGAGCGGCTCGGCGAGATCCGGGAGCGCTTCGGGAAGGGCGTCGAGGTCACGATCGGCCCCATCGCCACGGCCATGGGCGAGATCTACCAGTACACGCTGGACGCGCCGGGACTGGAAGCCTCCGCGGACTCCCTGGCCGAACTGCGGACGCTGCAGGATTGGGTGATCGCCCCCCTGCTCAAGGGAGTGGACGGGGTCAACGAGGTCCACTCCTTCGGGGGCTATATCAAGGAATATCAGGTCGTCGCCCTCCCCGACCGCATCGCGCAGTATGGGGTCGACCTCAAATCCCTCTACGAGGCGGTGGCCCGCAACAATTCCAACGTCGGGGGAGGGATCCTGGAAGCGGGCGGAGAACAGCACCTCATCCGCGGCATCGGGCGCATCCGCGGCACGGAGGACATCGAACGCATCGTGGTCGCGACCCGGAAAGGCTCTCCCATCCTCGTCAAGGACGTCGCGCAGGTGCGCATCGGCCATGCCGTCCGGCAAGGAGCGTCCTTCCAGGACGGCAAGCGGGAGGTGGTCGGCGGGGTCGTCATGATGCTGCGCGGGGCCGACAGCAGGAGGGTCGTCCGGGAGGTCGAGCGCAAAGTGCGGGAGATCAACGGGAGCGGCGTCCTCCCCGCGGGGACGGCTGTGCGCCCCTTCTACACCCGCGACACCGTCATCACCGAAAGCATCCGCACCATCTCCAAGGCCCTCGGCGAAGGCTCCCTGGTCGTCGTGGCCGCCGTCTATCTGTTCCTCCTGAGCCTGCGCGGGTCCCTCGTCATCATCCTGGCGCTTCCCTTGGCCGCCTTGATGACCGCGATCCTCATGCGGCCCCTGGGGCTGACCGGCAACCTCATGTCCCTGGGGGGACTGGCCATCTCCATCGGGATGATCATCGACTCGACCATCATCCAGGTGGAGAACGCGCTCCACCACCTTCCGCGGGAAGAGTCCCTTCCCGCCCGGATCAGCGCGGTCACGAAGGCCATCCTGGAGGTCCGCAAGCCCAGCATCTTCGGCGAGCTGATCATCGCCCTGACCTTCCTTCCCATCCTCGCCCTGGAAGGGATCGAGGGCAAGATGTTCCAGCCGCTCGCCCTGACCATCATGCTCGCGCTGTTCTCGTCGCTGCTTTTGTCGATCCTGGTCATCCCCACGCTCTGCGTGCTCATCCTCAGGCCGGCCCAGGACGACGAGAGCCCCATCGTGACCTGGGCCAAACGGGCCTACCTGCCCTTGCTGCGATGGGGCCTGGCCCACAAAGCGGCCGTCCTGACCGGCAGCGGCGTCCTCCTGGCTGGAAGCCTCTGCCTGGTCCCATTCCTGGGCACCGAATTCGTCCCGATCATGGACGAGGGCTCTTTCGACATGGACACCTCCATCGCGCCGGGAGCCTCCTTGGAGACCTCCGCCGGGGTCGCCCGGACGATCGAAGAGCGGCTGATGACGTTCCCGGAGCTCGAGACCGTCGTGTCCCGCACCGGATGGACCGGCCGGGCCATCGAAGCGCGCGGAGTGGAGAAGACCGGCTTCCTCGGCGTGCTCAAGCCGAAGCGGGAATGGGTCACGGCCAGGACGCGGGAGGAGCTTTTCGAGAAGATGCGGGCCGCGGTCAAGATCATCCCGGGCGTCGTGGTGGGCTTCAGCCAGCCCATCCAATGCCGGGTGGACGAGCTCGTGGCCGGAGCCCGGTCGCAGCTGGCGATACGGCTCTACGGCGACGACCTGGCGCTCCTCGGCCGGAAAGGACAGGAGATCGTGCGCTCTCTTTCCGGGATACGAGGGGTCACCGACCTGGCCATGGAGCGCCAGGAGGGGCAGTCCTACATCAACGTGGACGTCAAGCGGGACAGCATCTCGCGCTACGGGCTCAACGTCTCGGACCTGCACGACGTCATGGAGATCGCCTTGGGCGGAAAACCCGCCGGCTCCGTCTACGAGGGCGACCGCGCCTTCGATGTGGCCATCCGGCTCCCTGAGGCCGAGAGGGCCTCCATCGCGGCCCTCAACCGCCTCATCATCGCCGCGCCCGCGGAGGGCCCGCGCCTGCCGCTCTCCATGCTGGCGGATATCCGCCGGGAGGACGGCCCGGTGCAGATCGGCCGGGAATCCGGCAAAAGGCGGATCCTGATAGAGGCCAACGTCCTCGGCCGCGACCTCGGCGGCTTCGTGGCCGAAGCGCAAAGACGGATCCGGAAGGAAGTCGCGCTGCCGACGGGCTACTACCTGACCTGGGGCGGACAGTTCGAGAACCAGCAGCGGGCCATGCGCAAGCTGGCGGTCATCGTGCCGGGAGCGATCCTGCTCATCTTCGTCCTGCTGGCCGTGACCCTGGATTCGATCAGGCAGGCGCTCCTCGTGCTCCTCAATCTGCCGCTTTCGCTGGTCGGCGGGGTCCTGGCGCTGTTCTTGTCGGGGACCTACCTGTCCGTTCCGGCCGCGGTGGGGTTCATCGCCCTCTTCGGCGTAGCCGTCCTCAACGGGGTGGTCCTGGTGACCACGATCAACCAGCTCCGGGCGCGGCCGGAGATGGATACGGAGAAGGCGGTCCTCGTCGGCTGCGAACGCCGCATGCGGCCGGTGCTGATGACCGCGGCCATCACCGTCTGCAGCCTGGTCCCGATGCTCTTCGCCTCCGGGCCGGGCTCCGAGGTCCAGCGTCCCCTGGCCATCGTCGTCATCGGAGGGCTGACGACCTCGACCCTCCTCACCCTGATGGTCCTGCCGGCGCTCTACGGAGCCCTCTCAGAGGGGCCGCGCCCTAGGGCCTGACCCCGAGCCTGGGGCAGAGCGCCCGGACGGGGCAGGCCGGGCAGTCGGGCTTGAGCGCGCGGCAGACCCGGCGGCCGTGTTGGATGAGGCGGTGGGAGAGGAGCGTCCACTCCGCGCGGGGGAAGAGGGCCATGAGGCCGCGCTCGACCTTGACCGGGTCATTCTCCTTCGTCCAGCCGAGGCGCCGGCTCAAGCGCAGGACGTGCGTGTCCACCACGACCCCCTCGGCTTTCCCGAACCAGGTGCCCAGCACCACGTTGGCGGTCTTGCGGGCCACCCCGGGAAGTTCCAGCAGGGCTTCCATCGTGTCCGGCACCTTTCCGCCGTGGCGCTCCACGAGCATGCGGGCGGCCTCGCGGATGTGGCGGGCCTTGCTGCGGAAGAAGCCGGTGCTGTGGACCTCGCGCTCCAGCGTCCGGAGGCTGGCCCGGGCGTAGTCCTCGGCCCTGCGATACTTCTTGAAGAGCGTCTTCGTGACCTCGTTGACCCTCTTGTCGGTGCATTGGGCCGATAGGATGGTGGCGATCAGCAGGTCCAGGGCGCTGGCCCTTCGGAGCTCGCAGCCGGCCTCGGGATAGGCCCCGGCGAGGAGCTTCAGCACCTTCGACGCCCGCTCCGCTCTCATGGACCGGTATTCTACGCAAAAACGCTATAATCCTGCCCATGCTGCAGGCGCTCTGGGCCCGCCTCTACCGCGCTCTCGGGATCCTTCTCGGCACCCTGCTCATCGGCACCGCGGGCTACATGTTCATCGAGGGCTGGAAGGCCTTCGACGCCCTCTACATGACGGTCATCACGGTCGGCACCGTGGGCTACGGCGAGACCCTCCCCCTCAACACCCCCGGCCGGGTGTTCACCATCTTCCTCATCCTCGGCGGCCTCGGCGCCGTCGGTTATGCGTTCTCGTCCGTGACCGCCTTCATCGTGGAGGGCGAGCTCACGGACGTGCTCAGGAGGCGCACCATGCTCGCGAAGATCTCGGCGCTGAAGGACCACTTCATCGTGTGCGGCTGCGGCATCATCGGCCGCACCATCATCGAGGAGCTCTCGAAGACCCAGCGCCCGTTCGTGCTCATCGAGAAGGACCTCGAGAAGGCCTCCCATTTCGAGGAGAAGGGCCACCTCGTCCTCAAGGGGGACGCGCTCAGCGACGACGCGCTCAAGGAAGCCGGCATCGAGAAGGCCCGCGGCATCTTCTGTTCGCTTCCGGACGACCGGGACAACTCCTTCGTCGCGCTCTCGGCCCGGGGGCTCAATCCCAATGTCCGCATCGTGACCCAGCTCCACGACCAGTCGGTGCGCGAGAAGATGCTGCGCAGCGGCGCCGACGCCACGGTCAGCTCGGGCCATATCGGCGGCCTGCGCATGGCCTCCGAGATGGTCCGCCCCGTGGCCGTGGGCTTCCTCGACTCCATGATCCGCGACCGCAAGGCCACCTATCGCTTCGAAGACGTCCTCGTCCCGAAGGATTCCCCCTTCGTCGGCAAGAGCTTGTCCCAGATCAAGGGCGCGGAAGGCAAAGCCGCCCTGGTGGTGGCCATCCGGGACGGCGCCCTCAACGAGATCAACCCCCCGGCGGACGCCCGCATCGAGCCGGAGCAGAACCTGGTCGTCCTCGGCACGGTCGAACAGATCCAGGCCCTGAAGGACAAGCTCGCGGCCTGATGGCATGAGCGGCCGGCCGCGGCGGGAGATGCCGCTCTGGCAGTCGACGCCCCTGAGGGCGCTGCTCTTCTTGGCCGGCCTCGCCGTGACCCTCCTCCCACGGCGATGGGAACTCTTCCTCGGAGCCTGGCTGGGCCGGCTGGCCCTGCTTCTGGCCCGCAGCCGCGCCGACGTCGCCCGGGAGAACATCCGCCATTGCCTGCCCGAGCTCGATGAGGACGAACAGGAGCGCCTGCTCAAGGAGAACTTCGAGCACTACGGCATCCTGACGCTCGAGATCCTGCACATGCTCTCCCCCTTCCCAGGCCACTACCGGGAATACGCCAGGCGCGTGGCGCGCCTCGAGGGCTTCCACCACTGGCGCGCGGCCGACGCCAAGGGCAAGGGCGTGCTCTTCGTCTCGGCCCATCTGGGCAACTGGGAGCTCATGGCGGCGGCGGGCTGCATGGCCGGCATCCCGCTGAACATGGTCACCCGGCACCTCAAGCCGGAGTGGCTGCACCAGAAGATCGACGAAGCCCGCAAGTCCGTGAAGGTGAAGGCCGCCTACCTGCCCGACACCATGCCGAGCGTCCTGCGGGCCCTGCGCCGGGCCGAGAGCGTCGGCTTCGTGCTCGACCAGTACGCCCATCCCCCCGTCGGCGTCAAGGTCCCCTTCTTCGGCGTCGAGGTGGCCACCCTGGGCGCGGTGCCCCCCCTCGCCTTGCGCTACGGCACGCCCATCGTCCCCGTCCGGCAGGTACGGGAGAAGAACGGCTTCGTGCGCATCATCATCGAGCCCGAGCTCGACCTCGGGGACGCCAAGGAGAACGCCATCCAGGGGACCGCGATCCTGGCGGCGATGGTGGAGCGCTGGATCCGGACGCACCCCGAGCAGTGGCTCTGGGCCCACCGCCGCTTCAAGAACGTCGAATGGCCCTCGCGGTCCCGGGCCGCATGAGCGCCCTGCGCCGCGACGTCTGGGCCCTCCTCAAGGCCACCTCCCGTTCGATGTACCTCAGCTTCCAGGTGCTCCCCGCGGAAGTCGCCGACGCGATGGGCCTGGGCTACCTGCTCTGCCGCGCCGCCGACACCCTCGCGGACACCCGCCTCGTCCCCCAGGGCGAGCGCCTCAAGGCCCTCGAGACGTACCGCGCCGCCTTCGGCTCGGGAGCCGCGCCGAAGCTCGCCCTGCCGGAGGACTTCCGGCGCCACCAGGCCGACGCCTCCGAGAGCGAGCTCCTCTCCCGCCTCGACGACTGCGTCGCCCTCTGGGTCCGCTTCCCGGCGAGCGAGAAGGAGCTTCTGCGCGAAGTGGTCTTCGGCGTGATAGAGGGGATGCGCATGGACCTGACCCTGTTCCCGGGGGAGGACGAGTCCCGCGTCCAGGCCCTCCCCTCGGCCGAGCACCTCGACCGCTACTGCGCCCACATCGGCGGGGCCCCGGGGCTTTTCTGGACGAGGCTCTGCCTGCTCAAGGTGCCGCGCTTGCGCGCGGCCGACGCCGCCGGGCTCGAGCGGCAGGGCCTGCGGCTGGGCAAGGGCCTGCAGATGACCAACATCCTGCGCGACGCCGCCAAGGACCTGCGCATCGGTCGCTGCTACCTGCCCCAGGACGAGCTCGCCCAGGCGGGGCTGACCCCGAAGGACCTGCTGGACCCGAAGAGCTTGTCCCCGCTCCAGCCCGTGCTCAAGCGCTGGCTGGCCTGGGCCGGCGCGGAGCTGGAGGCCGGCGCAGGCTTCATCGAGGCCATGCCGGGCTTCCGGCTCCGCGCGGCCGCCGCGTGGCCGCTCCTGCTGGCCTTCAAGACCCTCGCCCTCGTGGCCCGGGCCCCCCACCTGCTCGACCTCTCCAAGGAGCCCGTCCGCGTGGCCCAGGGCGAGGTGTACGGGATGCTCGCCGGCAGCCTCTGGACGCTGCCCTCCATCGCGCGCTACCGCAGCGCCGCGGCCGAGCTCAAGGCGGAGCTCGACGAAGCGGTGCGGGGGCTTTAGCTCAGAGGGAGGGCAGGGCCCGGCGGAACTCCACGTAGTTGCGCAGCACCTTCACCACGTAGTCGCGGGTCTCTCGGTAGGGCGGCACGGTCCCGTAGCGGGAGACAGCCCCGGGTCCGGCGTTGTAGGCCGCGACGGCCATCTTGACCTGCTGGACGTTGAAGGGGTTGAAGGAGGCCAGCTGCGACCACGAGAAGTCCGTGAAGCGGTCCCAGAGCTGCTTGAGGTACTTGATGCCCGCGCGGATGTTCACGAGCGGGTTGTAGAGGTCGTTGGCGTTGCGCACCCCGAGGCCGCGGCCGGTAGCCGGCATGATCTGCATCAGGCCGCGCGCGCCGACGCCGCTCGTGGCTTTCGGGTTGAAGGCGGACTCCTGCTGGATGACGGCCAAAACCAGCCGATAATCCACGCCCTGGCGCCTGGATTCCTGCACGACCATCCGGACGATGTTGGTGCTCAGGCCCATGCGCTTGGCGATCCCGACGACCTGCTCCTCGGAGGCGGTCCCCAGGGGCGCCTGCGGAGCTTCCGCCAAAGCCGCGAGCCGGGCGAGGCCGGCGGAGCCGGGCGAGGGGACGCTGGAAGAGCCGTGCGCGCTCAGGCCCCGGGGGAGCTGGGCGGAGGGAGCGGAGCGGGCCTGGTCTGCCATCTGCCGGGCCGCGCCCGCCAGCTCGCCCATGGCGCTCGATGCGAGGGCGGGCGAGTCGCCGGGCCCGTAGCTCTTGATGCGGTCGTAGAGCCCCGCGAGCGCGGCCGGGTCCTCGGTGGCCAGCACCAGGCTCTTCACCTTGTCGAGCTGCTTCTGCTGGGCCGGGGCGAGCTTGACCCGGGTGCGCTGAAGGGAGATGAAGATCCGCATCTTCTCCTTGAAGGCGTCGACCGACGAGACGAGCTGCTCGTCGCTCATCTCCTCGTAGCCCGGGTGGAGCTCGGCGAAGAGGAGCTTCTTGATCTCGGTCAGCCGCTCCAGGGCCGGAGCCACTTCTTCGTAGGTCTGCGCCCTGAGGGCCGACTGCCAGAGCTCGCGCAGCATCGGGGTGTACTTCTTGGAGAGCTCGCCGCCCTCCGCCAGGAAGCCCTTCACGCCCTGGATGTCCCAGAGGATGCTCTCGCGGCCCTGGGTGAGGCGCAAGTCGAGCATGTTAGCGGCCGGGCCGGTCTGGGCGTCCGGGCCTGAGGAGGGCTCGTCTTGGGCGCCGGCCGGGGAGACAGCGAAGATGAGCAGGAGGACCGCGGTCTTCATGTTCCTGGATAGGATAGGTCTAATGGGGGGGCGGCTCCAGCGCCGCAGGGCCCAAGCCGGATTGGGCCCTAGGTCCTACAAGAGGGTCTGGTACGCGGCGAGCGTCCCCTTGTCGAAGCAGACGAAGAGCACCTCCCTGTCCGGATGCCCCTGGAGGAAGGCCTTCACCTCCCGGACGGCGATGGCCGCGGCCCTGCCGACCGGGAAGCGGTAGATCCCGGTGCTGATGGCCGGGAAGGCGACCGAACGGGCGTCCTTCTCCACGGCCAGGGCCAGGCAGCGCTGGTAGCAGGAAGCCAGCAGCTCGTCTTCGCGATGGCCGCCGCCCTTCCAGATCGGACCCACGGCGTGGAACACCCACTTGGCCGGCAGGCCGTAGCCGGAGGTGGCCTTGGCGCCGCCCGTCTCGCAGCCTCCGAGGGTGCGGCACTCTTCGAGCAGGCCGGGGCCCGCGGCGTCGTGGATGGCGCCATCCACCCCGCCGCCCCCCAGCAGGCCTGAGTTGGCCGCGTTGACGATGGCGTCCACCTTCTGGACGGTGATGTCGCCCAAGACGAGCTTGATCATGCCCGGATACGATACCAAATAGGGAGCCCCCTGCACGGGGGCTCCGCTCGGCCTGGGGGCGCCGGTCTTAGAGGACGATCTCGGACCTGCCGGAGCACTTGTTGGGCCACACGCAAGGCTGGTACTGGGCCAGGACGCTGCTGGGTTTCGCGCAGGTGTTGGGCCACACGCAGGGCTGCAGCGAGGCGGCCGCGGCCTTGGCGCACTTGTTGGGCATCTGGCAGGTCGTGAAAGGCTTGGAAGCCGGCAGGGTCTGCGGGTTCATCGGACTCAGGCTCAGGGCGATCAGCAGTTCGATCATGACATCCTCCATAAAATCCAGAGCGGCAGGGCTATTGTAGCCCTGCCGCTCCCTCGCCCAGGAGGACGCCCGTCAAGCGCTAGGCTTGACGCCCTTCATTGAGGATTCTCATTGACCGAGGTCAACGCGCGGGCCGCCCTCAGGCCCGAGCGTCCTCGCCGTTGATGATGAGAAGGCCCTGCTCCCGCGGGAACATGACCCACTCGCCGCGGCCCGAAGGCCGCGGCACGATGAAATGCTCGCAGCGCATCCGGGACCGGTAGGAGCTCGCCCACGCCGAGGCGAAGGCCGCCGCCAGCGCGGTCGCGTTGATGCGCGACCAGGCGTCGTTGGGCTGAACCCAGGTTCCGAAGGCCAGCGCCGCGGAGCCCAAAAAGCAGAAGCCCAGAGCGAAGAGGATCTTGAAGGTGTTGGCGCCTTCGAGGAGGCAGTGCGTGACGCCCTCGCGCCCGATCCTCTCGACGAGCGCTCCCCCACGATAGAGGCCCACCGCATCGGGACCCAGCGCGAGGCTGGTGGGGTTCCGCCGACGCCAGGACTCATAGCCGGCCAAGGCGGCCCCGAGCGCGCCCACCCCCCAGACCCAGAGCACGGACGCCCCGCCGGGCTGGAGGAAGGCCGAGCCCGCGAACACCAGGAGCATGCCGCCCCAGGCGCCCATCTGCCAGCCGAAGGTCTCGGTGAGGAGGCGGCCCGGCGCGACGAACTCGATCCGCTCGGGGAAGGGTTCCGCCAAGGCTAGAACTCGACTTTCGGCGCGGACTTCGCTTCCTTGTCGGCCTCGAAGTAGGCCTCGTTCTTCTGGAAGCCGAACATCCCGGCCACCAGGTTCGCGGGGAAGCGGCGCACGCCGACGTTGTAGTCCCGGAGCACCTCGTTGTAGCGCTTGCGCTCGACCGCGATGCGGTTCTCGGTGCCGGCCAGCTCATCCTGCAGGGACAGGAAGTTCTGGTTGGCCTTCAGGTCGGGGTATCTCTCCAGGACGACCATGAGGCGGCTCAAGACCCCCTCGAGCTCGCCGGCCGTCTTGATCTTGTCGCTCCGGCTGGAGGCCGCGCCCCACTGGCTGCGCAGGCGGGTGACCTCCTCGAAAGTCTCCCGCTCGTGCTTGGCGTAGCCCTTCACCGTGTTGACCAGGTTCGGGATGAGGTCGAAGCGCCGCTGGAGCACGTTCTCCACCTGCGCCCAGGCGCTGTTGGACGACTCCTGCAGGCCGACCAGCTTGTTGTAGGCGCCGGCCATCCAGAGGCCGACGACCAGGACGAACGCTCCGACGCCGCCGAGGACCCATTTATTCATCGTGTTCTCCTCAATAAGGATATTCTACCAACTCGCCGTCGCGCCGCCGCCGCCGGAACTGCCGCCGCCGAAGCCGCCGAAGCCTCCGCCCCCGCTGAACCCGCCGAAGCCTCCGCCGCCGCTCCAGCCTCCCCCTCCGCCCCAGCCGCCGTCATAGCGGCTGCGGCGCCGCCACCCCTTGGAGGGGCCGCCGAAACGGTGCTGCAGGACGAGCAGCACCACGACGCAGACGATGATGAGGACGAGCACGGCCGGCGAGGCGCCCCCCTCGTCGTCCGGCGCGGCCGACGCCTCCCCCGAGAGCCGTCGGATGACCGCCTCGGTCCCCGCGACGATGCCCTGCGACCAGCGTCCTTCCTTGAAATGGGGGACGGAGTGCTCCCGAAGGATGCGCCCGCAGAGGCCGTCGGGCAGGACCCCCTCCAGGCCGTAGCCCGGCTCGATGCGCGCCTTGCGCTCCTGGAGGGCCAGCAGGAAGAGCACGCCCTTGTCGCTGCCCTTCTTCCCGATGCCCCAGGCCTTGTAGAGCTCGCTGGCGTAGGTTTCCGCGTCAGCGCCCTGCAGGTCCTGGACGCTCACCACCGCCATCTGCACGCCCTTCGCCGATTCCAGGCTCCGTAGTTCGCTCTCCAGCCGCGCCGCATCGCCTCCCTCCAGCACCCCGGCGAAGTCGTTGACGTAGCCGCGCGGCTCGGGGAAATCCAGGGCGAAGGCCGGCAAGGCCAGGAAGAGGACGAGGGCGGTCTGGGTCACGGCGTTCATCATATCAAACCCTCCCGGGCCATCTGATATAATTCCAGCGATGCCCACCGGCAAAGTGAAGTGGTTCAACGACCAGAAAGGCTTCGGGTTCATCACCCCGGACGACGGCTCGCGCGACGTGTTCGTCCACTACACGGCGCTCGCGAGCGAAGGCTTGAGGAACCTGGCGGAGAACCAGAGCGTGGAGTACGAAATCGAGGAGTCCGAGAAGGGCCCCCGCGCCGTGAACGTCCGGAAGACCGAGTAGCGCTCACCCCAGCGCGGCCAGCAGGCTGCGCGCGTAGGCGCTCAAGCTCGGGTCCCGGGCGCCCATCAGCAGGACGAGGTCCCCCTCGCGCGCCTCGGCCGCCACGGCCGCCGCCACGTCCTTGCGGTCGGGCAGGAAGGACGCCCTCCGGCCGCGCTCCGCGATGGGGCTCACCAGATCCGCGGCGGAGATGTTCTTGACCGCGGTGCCGCCCGCGTAATAGATCTCGGGCATCCAGAGCCGATCCTCGGGCCGCAAGGACTCGGAGAAGGCGGCGATGAAATCGTCCTTGAGGAAGCGCGTCGGCCCGTAGCCGTGCGGCTGGAAGACGGCCAGCACGCGAGGCGCGCAGAGCTTCGCGGCCGCCAGCGCGGCCCGCACCTTGTCGGGGTTGTGGGCGTAGTCGTCCACCACGGTCACTCCCCGCGCCGTCCCGACGCGCTCGAAGCGCCGCATCACCCCTTTGTAGCTCCGCAGGGCCTCGGCCGAGGCCTCGAGCGGCACCCCGGCCTCCAGGCAGGCGGCGGAGGCGGCGAGGGCGTTCATGGCGTTGTGCTCGCCGTCCAGGGGCAGCTCGAAGAAGACGCCGTTGGCCCGGAAGCGGATCCGGCCGGGGGCCAGATCCAGCTCCTGTCCGCGCACGGCGCAGCCCGAGGAGAAGCCGAAGGTCTTGGCTCCTGGAAGAAACTCCCCGAGATTGGCCGCGTCCCCGTTGACCACGAAGCGGCCGCAATGCGAGCGGAAGGCCTTGAAGATCTCCATCAGATCGGCGAGGTCCTTGTGGTCCTTGCCGACGTTGAGCAGGAGCCCCAGCCAGGGCGCATAGCGCACCAGGCTCCCGTCGCTCTCGTCGGCCTCGATGACGAGCAGGTCGGAGGAGCCCCGCGCGGCGTTGCCGAGGAGCCCGCGCGCCTCGAGCAGCCTCAGGCCCCCGCCCGTGATGACGGAGGGCGAGCGCTTCGCCGCCTCGAGGACCTCGTAGACCATGGCCGTGACGGTGGACTTGCCGCTCGTCCCGCTCACGGCGAGGGCGCGGTGGGCGGCCACCTGCTCGGCCAGAAAGTCGGCCCGGTGGACGAGCGGGCGCCCCAGCGCCTTGGCCTTCGCGATGTCGGGGTTCGTGTCCTCGACCGCGGTGGAGACGACGACGCGCCCGGTCGCCTGGGTGATGCCGCTGCCGTCCTGGGGGAAGAGGCGGATGCCGAGGGCCTCGAAGCCGGAGCGCCACTCGGCGATCTGGCCCCGGTCGAGGAGACGGTCGGAGCCCGTGGTCGCCGCCTGGCCGAAGGAATGGAACTGCGCAAGCGCGCTCATCCCCGTGCCGCCGATGCCGACGAAGTGGAGGCTCTCCGCCACGGACGAGAGTATATCTTTTCAGCGCTTGACATGGCTTCCCGGGAGAGGTAGCGTGAGGGTGGGAGGACGACCATGGACACCTACGCGCTCTACCTCCGGCTCGACGGCGCCGACCGGCTCGACCGCATCCACGGCCCCGAGCTCATGACCCTCATCCGCCGCGACCTCTCCCGGGATTTTCAAGCCGTCGCCGACTCCGTCCTGAGCCAGCACGAACCCCTGGGCCCGGCCTCTTCGCCGCGCTTCGGAGTCTGGTGGGCCCTCTTCCGCATGAAGCGGCAGGTCATCGAGGCCGACCCTCTGGAGCAGTGCGAGAGCATCGCCGCCGCGGCCGACGAGAAGGCGCGGGCGATGATCCAGGCGCGGCTCGGCGCGGCCGTGGCCATGAACCTGGGGGTGGACCTCGGCGTCCTTCCGGCCGACGCGGGCGAGGGGCTCGAGGCCCGCATCTCCGCGCACCCGCGCGGCGCGACCTGCCCCCTGGTCGGCCCGCGCCGCTTCCGCGAGGTCCTGGACGGCCGACGCTTCGACATCCACCTCCAGCCCATCGTCGAGCTGGGGACACAGACGACGGTCGGCTATGAGGCGCTGGTGCGCGGGCATGCAGACACCGGGGTCGCCCGGCCCGACCATCTCTTCGGAGCGGCGTCCTACTACGGCCTGCGCTCCGAGCTGGAGCTGGCCTGCGCCGAAGCCGCTCTCAAGGACTGCGACCGGCTCCCGGCCGGCCGCTGGCTCTCGGTCAACCTCTCTCCGGAGCTCTTCGAGGCGCCCTCCCTGCTGGAGCTCCTCTCGAACTCCCGGCGCGCCTCGCGCACCGTCTTCGAGGTCACCGAGCACCTGCCCATCGACGCCGCGCTCCTGGCCGAGCGCGCGGCGCGCCTGCGCGAGATCGGGGCGGGGCTTGCCGTCGACGACGCGGGCTGCGGCTATGCCGACATGGGGCTCATCCGGGCGGCCAGCCCGGAGATCGTGAAGCTCTGCATCACCGTGGTGAAGCGTCTGGAAGGCGGGCCGGCCGTTCTGGACGCCGTGCGCCGGGTCGTCAGGGACATCCAGGCGGAGGGCTCGCTGGCTTTGGCCGAAGGGATCGAGACGGCGTCCCAGGCGCGCCTCGCCCGGCAGATCGGCTTCGACCTCGCGCAGGGCTGGCACTTCGGTAAAGCGCGCCCGGCGAGCATCGTGCTCGGCGAGCTCGAGAGCGCGCTCAACTGAGCGAAGGCCGCAGCATTCTGCGCAGAATGTTGATCAGCCCGATCCGCCGCCGGCGCTCTTGACCGGCGGCGGGACCATACGGCAAAGCAGGCGAGTATCAAATAGGCGCCCCAGCGCAAGAAAACACTCCTTTTATTCCGCTTCCGCGCATGATCCCAAGCACCCAATGAGGACAATCAAGTCCGGGTAACAGCCGTGTTACCGCAAGTTGCCTGCGTGTGAATTGCGAAAGCGGGACTCATCGGTTACCCTAACTTCAACATCTGCTCTGGAGGAGTCATGAAAGCATCGACGATCACACTGCTGTGGGCGTTGCCGCTTCTCTCGCTGTCGGCACTCTCCCACGCGGGCGAGAGCCTCACGCCGCTTGACGTCTGGGCGCTCGAGACCCGTTTGGCCGAGCATGTCCAGAAGAACATCCTCGATCCTGTGCTCGGGGCGGGGAGGGCCAGCGCGTTCGCAAAGGCCAAGCTCGAGTTCAGATGCGAGGAGCGCGAAAGCCTGAAGTCCGGGAAGGGGCATGCCTCGAAGGAGAAACGGCGCTTGGACCCCGTCGCTGTCAGCACCGACCAAGCTCCGCAATCCGAGGATCTGTTGGAGGGGCTGTTTTCGGATGAGCGGACGAAATCCAACAACATCCAGACGTCGACCACCCCGTACCAAAAGCAGAATGCAAGCATCGCCGGCCAGCGCGCCGAGCAATCCAAATCGGAGGCTGAATCCTATTCCTCAGTGGAGTTGAACATCGTAAAGCTGAAGCTGGTCATCGTCTACGACGACAAGCTTCCCGCGGCTCGTCTCGACTCAGCCAAGAAGGTCTTGCTCGCTGTGTACAAGGACGCCCTGAAGCCGGAAGACATGGTTTGGGTCCCCGCCGTGTACGCGGGGACGCCGCGCAAAGCCGCGCCCTAGAGCGCGCAGCGCAAACCCAGGTTGAGGCCGCAGAGCTCCGGCCGCAGGAAGTTCCGCGCGGCCGGGCGGCAGAGCACCGCCTCGAGCTTCCACGAGCCGCCCCGCGCGACCCGCGCCTCGCCCGTCGCCGGCCCCTTCGGACATCGCTCCGGACTCACCGCATAGTACTGAGCGCCGTACCAGTCCGCCGTCCACTCCCACACGTTGCCCTGCATGTCGAACAGGCCATAGGGGTTGGGGCGCTTCTGAGAGACGGGGTGCGTCCTCCCGTCCGAGTTGTCCCGGAACCAGGCGTACTCGCCGAGCAGGCTCTCGTCCCCGAAGGGATGCGTCGTGCTTGTCCCGCCGCGTGCCGCCTTCTCCCACTCCGCTTCAGTCGGCAGGCGTTTGCCCGCCCAGGCGGCGAAGGCCGCCGCGTCGTCCCAGCTCACCGAAACGACCGGCTGATCGTCTGCGCTCCAATCGGGCTGTTTGGGGAATGTCCGGCCGGCCGACTGGCAGAACTCCCGGTACTGCTCCACGCTGACCGGGTGCTCGTCCATCCGGAAGGCCTCCAGATGGACCTTGCGTCGGGGATGCTCGTCGTCGTGGCCCTCCCCCTCCGGGGAGCCCATGAGGAACTCCCCGGCGGGGATGAGGACCATCGCTGAGCCCTTCATTTCCTCGAGATTAGCACTTCATAAGGGAACTTTTTCAGGGGGTCATACGTACTTGTGGGTATGCGAAGTCCGGCCAACCGAAGCCGTTGAAAGGGGATTTTGCCGGGGGTATACTCTGTATGAAGGTGCGCGACATCCTGAAGATGCTTGAAGCTGGCGGCTGGCAGCTTGTCAGGCAGAAAGGCAGCCACCGCCAGTTCAAACATGCGGCCAGAATCGGTCGTGTGACCATCGCCGGACATCCGGGGGATGAACTCGCGCCGGGGACTTTGAACAGCATCCTAAAGCAGGCGGGGCTCAAATGACAAGATATCTGGTCGTTTTCGAAAAGGCCGGCGAGAACTACTCCGCCTTTTGTCCGGACCTGCCCGGCTGCGTGGCGACCGGCGCGACGCAGCCCGAAACGGAGAGCAACATCAAGGAAGCGATCCGGATGCACCTGGAAGGCCTGAAGGAAGACGGACTCCCCCTGCCGGCCGGCGCGGCTTCGGCGGAGTACGTCGAAGCTGGGTAGACGTTGCCGTTAGAAGCTTCGTCCCGACGAAGTCGGGGCGAAGCATCGCGCCCCTGGCCCTATCAGAGGAAGGGCCAGGGACCGTGCGTCATGGCGTTCTCATCAACGCACGGCCCAAAGCGCGAAAATGACTGACGGCCCCTTTGGGGGCCGTCAGCTCTCTACGGGTCGAACTCCGCCTAAGCCATCGACATTCTGCGCAATGCTCCCCGCGCCTACTCCTCGACTTTCAGCTCGAACCCGCTCGAGTGCGCGGCGAACTCGGGCGCGTACATGGACTGCAGGACGGCCGCGCCGATCTTGTACTTGCCCGGGGTCGTCGGCTTTATCCGGTACTTGAGCACGTACTCCCCGTGCGGCAGCCAGGACACGAAGAAGTTGGTCAGCGAGTCGCGCGGCTCCTCGTAGCGCGAAAGCTGGTCCCACTTCCAGCCGGAGGTGAGCGTTTCGGCCTCGAAGCCCGCCCCGCGCGGGTCCTTGAGCTGGACGTACTCGAACTGGGAGCGCGTGTTCACCTTGAGCTGGACCTCGATGTCCTCGCCCACCTTCACGGCGTCCCCCAAGGCGAGCGGGGTCAGCCGGTACTTGTCCCCTTCCTTGTAGCGCCGGTAGAACTTGCGGCTCACGTTCAGCATCCCCGGCTCGGACTCCTCGACCGGCTTCTCCGTGGTATAGACGTAGGTCAGCGAGGCGAAGGCGAAGCCCGGCCCGCTCTTTCGGACCTCGGGCGCGCCCGCCTTCGCGATGTCCCCGCCCAGGCGCGTCCAGCGCAGGGGCTTCTCGAGCCAGTCGTCCGGGGCGAGCTCGACTTTCTCGACGCTCGGGCCCCAGCGCACTTCGTACGAGTCGCCCTTGTCCAGGGCGCCCTTCGCCTTCATGAACTCCAGCAGGGCGAACACCGCCGCCGCGGAGGCCTTGGTGGACTTCCACTCGGTTCCCTTGCGGCTGAACAGGATCCACTGCACCAGCCCCGGGAGGTTCTCGTCCTTGGGGCGCATGAGCTGGAGGGTCCGCAGCATGAAGGCGTGGGTCTCCAGGGTGTCGTGGTACCACAGCCAGGAGTACTTCTCGGGCTGCCAATACGCCCCGGCGATGGGGTCGACCCGGAGGCCGTCCATCGCGCGGTCCAGGTAGTCCTCCGCCTTCTTCTTGTCGCCCAGCCTGAAGTAGGCCTGCGCGGCGTAGGCCTTGCCGAGCTGGGTCATCGCGTCCGAGTGCTTGCCGGCGAAGTCCAGCCAGGCCTTCGCGAACTTCACGGCCCTCATCGCCGAGGGCAGGGCCTTGAGCTTGGCCGGGAACGAGGTGACCACGTAGGAGGCGTAGAGCAGCAGCGAGACCTCTCCCTCCTCGGGCTTGAGGTGCCGCGGGATCTCGGACATCACGTAGCGCAGGGCGTTCTCGACGAGCTCGGGCGGGGCCTCCACCCCGTAGCGCTGGGCCTCGGCGAGGCCGGCGAGCACCAGCAGGGTGATGTAGGGGTCCGAGCGCCCCCCGGGGAACCAGGGGAAGCCGCCGTCGCCCAGCTGAACCTGCTGGAGCTTCGCGAAGGCGTCGGCCTTCTCCCGGTCCACGATGACCGGGTCGAGCAGGTCCACGACCGGCCAATGGCTCTCGATGCCCTTCGACCGGACGAGCCAGGGCGTCTCGACCAAGGCCGTCAGGCGCTTGGGGTCGTCCTTGTCCCAGGCGGGGGTGAGGGTCTTGCGGCGCGGTACCTTCGCGACGGCCTTCGCCATGTTCGGGTACTTCTTGTATAGGGCGTTGACGATGGCGAGCGGCACGTAGCGGTTCAAGGTCTGCTCCACGCACTCGTAGGGGTAGTGCACCAGGAACGGGATGGCGTTGAGCACCGTCAAGGCGAGCTGGGGGTCCACCTGGAGCTGGAGCAGCTCGTCCACCCTGGACTCGTCCTTCTGGCCCAGGGCCTTGAGCGTCAGTTTCTTGACGACGTCCCCGTTCAGGGCCGCCACGAGGCTGTCGATGATGCGCTGGCGGGAGGGCAGGACGGGGAGGTCGCGCTCCTCGGCGTCCG
>DMEZ01000055.1:185313-209183 GCA_003450735.1 Elusimicrobiota bacterium
AGCGAGAGCGTCCCGCTCATCTCCGCCTCGGTCTCGTTGTGGACGACCGCCCTCAGCTCCGCTTCGTCGCCCTCGCGCAGGAAGCGCGGGATCTCGACGCGGACCATCAAGTCCTTGCGGGTCACCGTCTCGGCCGAGAAGAGGCCGCTCTTCACGTCCCGCGTCACGACGCTGCCCGAGACGCGCCAGGCGGTCAAGCGCTCGGGGGCCTTGAGCGGGAACCTCGCCCGACCCTTGGTGAGCCTCAGTTGGGGCTTGTAGAGCGCCGTCTCGGAGAAGTCCTTGCGCACCTGCGGCGGAGCGGGCGGAGCGGCGGCGTTGGAAGCCTTCGACTTCTTCATCTCGCCGCCGCCCCCGCCGGAGAGGCCTTCCGCCTCCATCGGCGCTCCGGCCGGGGCCGAAGGCGCCAGGCTGGCCATCTCCATCCTCGAGGACTTCTGCATCGCCCCCCCGGGCATCATCCGGTCCTCCATCACCATGCCGTCGGACTCGAAGTCCATGCCGCGCATCATCCGGTGCCGCCCGTAGCCGTGGATGCGGCCGCGGCTCATGCGCAGGCCCGGCGGCAGGGGCTCCCGGGTGCGCTTGCCGAAGAGCTCGAGCAGGGCCTTGATCCAGCCGCGGTCCACCGGCAGTTCGGTGCCCTGCCGCGTGAGGTAGGAGCCCTGCGCGCCCTGCGGGATCTCGCGCACGGCGTAGAGCGAGTCGAAGGGCGTCTCGTCGGCCTTCGCGTAGTACTCCAGGGAGCGGTCGAACATGCGCACGCTCGCCTCGCCTTCGACCGGCTTGCCCTGGGGGTCCTTGGCCGAGAGCGACCAGACCGCCTTCTGCCCGGGCTTGAGGACCTTGTCGTGCTTGAGCTTGACGCTCAGGCGCTTGTCCTTCCACGGCACGCCCAGGGTGATGGAGCCGGCGCGGGCCTTGAAATCCGCGACGCCGAACCAGCGCAAGGTCACCCCGCCCTTGTGGTCCTCGGTGAGGGGCAGCTCGAAGAGCTGGACGCCGCCGCCCTGCAGGGCGCGGCGCTCGAGCAGGTTGTCCCCGCCCCAGATCTCCACGTGCGCCAGGTTCTTGAGCTCGGAGGAGCCCATGAGCAGGCGCGCGGTCTCGCCGACCGCGTACTCCGTGTGCTCCGGCAAGGCCAGCGCGCTGATGCGCAGAGGAAGCCGCTTCGTCTTGGCGTCCGCCGCGAGCAAAACGATGCCTTGATGGACCGACCCACCCCAGGGATCGTCGGCATCGAGCTTGAGGCGGTAGGCCCCCGCGGGCAGGTCCTTGAGCAGGACCGGGGTCTCGGCGGACTCCCTGAAGGCCAGGTCGCCGCGCCGGACCTCGGGGCCGTCCGGGACATCCGCGTAGAGCTGCTCGATTGAGGGGCTCTCGGGGAAGCCGCTCCAGCCCTCGCCCATGTCCAGCACCGGCGGCTCTCCGACGAGCTTCACCAGCGTGAAGCGGCCCTTGCCGCCCACGGGCTGTTCGTTCAGGTTCATGAGCTTCACACCCACCCGGAAGGGGCGGTCGTCGACCATGAAGCCCGCGGAGGGCGAGATGGAGAAGAGCGTGGCCTTCACGCCGGCCGTATAGCTCTTCTCGGCCGTGATGGTGCGGCCGCCGGCCTCGCGGGCCTCGATCTTCACGGTGAAGCGCGAGGGGAGCTGGTTTTCGTCGCTGGGATCGCGCGGCTGGGGCGTGAAGGAGAACTTGAAATGCCCGTCCGCGCCGGTCTTGGTGTCCCCCCGCAGGACTTCCTGGGAGTCGCCGCCGGAGTGGCGCCAAGCCCACCACCAGCAGAACCACGGCCGCCAGGTCTCGCGGGTGACGATATAGGTCACGTTGGCGTCCGGGGCCGGGCCGCCGAAGTAATACTTGACGTCGCCTTCGACGCTCGCCTCCTGCCCGAAGCGCCAGGCGCCCTTGGCCTCGGCCAAGGTCACCTCGAACTCGGGCCGCTTGTATTCCTCGACGCCGAAGGGCTGCGCGCCGTTGTAGTCGCCGCCGTGCTCCGAGATGACCGCGTTGATATGGTACTGCCCGAGCATGCGTCCGGCGGGGAGGGTGAACTCGCCGGCTACGGAGCCGAAGGCGTTGGGCTTCTTCGTGAGGGAGGCGACCTCCTGCCAGTTGGCGTCCATCAGCTGGACGCGGACGGAAGACTGCCCATCGTAGGTCTTAAACCCCTGAGGGATGCGCGCGAGCACCGTCGCCTTCCAGGAGACCTTCTGGCCCGGGCGGTAGATGGGGCGCTCCGTCTCCACGAACAGCTGGAGGTAGGGGGGCGGGCTGAAGCCGACCGCGAGAGGGTTCGCCCAATAGGCCCAGCTCTCGCCATGGTGGAGCAGGGGGTCGGCCACCTTGTGCGAGCTGGAGTGCACCTGGAGAGCGACGGGCATGGCCGCGGAGACCCGGCCGAGGGAGTCCGTCCTGAGCGTGCGCCGGTCCCAATGCTGCCAGTCGCCGAAGAAGAGGTCGAGCTCGGCGCCCGAGAGGGCGCGCCCGCTCGAGCCGTCCATCGCATAGAACCAGAAAGCATCCCGGGTCGTCTCGAAGGGCCCCTGGGGCTGGAACACGAGGTCCCGGCCGGGGCCGGCCAGGCCGCCCGAGCCGAAGAGCACGATGCCCGTCACGTTCAGAACGACCCCCGAGAGCAGGGACGCGCCGGGCTCGCAGGCCTTGTCCGAGCAGGCGACCGCGATGTAGAGGCCGAGCCCCGCGTCCGGAAGGTCGATGGAGGTGGTCTGCGTCTCGTAGAGGCTGCCCTTGACCGGAACGCTCCAGGAGCGCTCGGCCTTGCGCCACTGCAGGTCCTTGAGGACCTTGGGATCGACCCAGTTGAGCGCGCCCGACCAGGTGACGCGCTCATGCCGGTCTTGCCGGAGCTGGAGCGCCTCCTGCGGGGTGACCGGGTAGAGGCGCAGGTGGAGCTCCTTGAGGTTGCGGCTGTGAACGGTGAGCGCGTCCTTGCCCGCGGGCGGGCTGGTGCGGGACTGCAGGCTGAGCTCCGGTCGGCGGATCTCGGCCGAGAGCCGCTCGCACCGGTCTCCCCCCCGCGTACCGCGCCAGCCTTCCGCCACGCGCGCGCAGACGCGCAGGGCGTCCTCGTAGCGCTGACGCCCGCGATAAAGGGAGGCCGCCTCGAAGCCCGCCCGGGCCTTGGCCTCGGCGCCGCGGAACTCGCCCATCCAGCGCTCGAACAGGGCGGCGACGGCGTCCTGGGCGGCGTTGTGGTCGCGCAGAGGGGCGAAGCGTCCCCCATGGCTGAACGGCAAGAGGGCCCGCTCGATGCGCCACTCCTCGGCGGCTTCCTGGCGGGTCGCCATCGAGAGCTTGGAGGCCTCTTCGTAGAGGGCGGCGGCCTGCGCGCCGGGCATGTCCTTGGCGGAGAAGGCCAGCGCGTAATCGGACTTGAGCAGAAGCTGGGGGTCGGGCTTCACGCGCCCCTCGGGGTCCTGGCTCTCGTCGAGAAGGTAGCTTCCGAAGCGCAGGACGAAGAAGTCGAAGAAGGTGGGATAGCGGGCCGTGTCGGCTTTCGAGACGTCCACGAAGTAGCCTTCCAGATCGATGCTCCGCCCGGCCAGCGACTCGCGCGCGGCCCAGAGCTCCTGGAAGGCCGACTCGACCTCGCCGCGCAGCTCGGAGGCCGGGCGCCGGTTCGCCTCCTTCTCATCGGCGACGTCCTCGTCCGGGGCGGCGAAGCCGTACTGCTTGAGGAACTCGCGGTAGAGCTCGGCCTTGAGAAGAAGGAGCCTGGAGCGCCAGAGTCCGGACTTGGGCAGCTCCGCCTTCTTGAAGCGCTCGACCGCGTCGCCGTAGCGGAAGAGCAGGGCCTCGGACTCGCAGGCCCGGTAGAGGGCCATCCACCGCTCGTCCCCCTGGCCGGTCTTCAGGACGTCCTCGTAGAGCTTGAGCGCCTTCTGGTACTGGTGCTTGGAGAAAAGCTCATCGGCCTCACCGAGGGAGGCGGCCCTGAGCGGGGCAGCGCCGAGGAGCAGTCCAAGCACAACCAAAAGCAGGTTCTTCATGGTCGGGGCCTCTGAGGGGACGTCGGGATTGTGACACCGCCCTTTCGAGCGGGGTTCCAGGTCAATGGGTCAGGATGCGGCGCAAAGACTCGGCGTTGACGATGATGATCATGCTGCAGTCGGCCGAGAGGTTCTCCGCGTACATGTCGATGTGCGACATCATGAGGATGTCCTCGCGGCCGTCGTAGTCACCGAGCACGGTGGAGAGGATCTCGGCCTTGGAGCCCTGGAGCACCTCGGGCACCGAGAGGATGATGGTCAGGTCGTACTCGTCGGCGACCGCGCCGATGACGCCCTGGGCGAGCACGTTGGAGACCTCGCCGATGGTGAGCTTGACGAGGTCGGGGAGCTTGCCCATGCGCTCGCCGTAGGGCTTCGTGACGGCGGTGGTGACGGAGTTGGAGCTCTTGGCGGGGAAGAGGATGAGGATCTCGAGCGGCACGTCGGCCCGGGATTTGAAGCGGGCCCCGACGTGGGGGGCGTTCTCGCGCTGGTACCAGGAGAGCAGGCGCACGACGGGGATCTCGTTGATGCTCGAGGTGACGATGCCCCACTTGGTGTGGGACATGCGCCCGAGCAGCTCGGTGCTCCGGTTGACGCCGGACTCGATGAGGCGGGTGACGATCTCCTTCTGGGCCAGGGTGAGGTTCACGAGGGCTTCCCCTGGATGCGCTCGAGGATCGCGGCCAGGTCGTCGGCGTCGAAGGGCTTGCGCAAGACCGCGAGGGCCTTAAGCTGGAGGGCCTCCTCGTGGAGGTGCTTCTGGTCGTTGCCCGTGATCATGATGACCTTGGCGAAGGGGTCGATGCGCCGGAGCTCCTTGAGGACGGTGAGGCCGTTGCCGTCGGGCAGGGAGACGTCGAGGGTCACGAGCTCGGGCTTGTGCTCCTTGTAGGCCTGGAGGGCCCCGGCGGCGGTGTCCGCCTGGGCGATGACCTGGTGGCCCAGGGACTCGAGCATCTCCTGCAGCATGAGCCGCAGGACGGGGGAGTCGTCAACGACGAGGATCTTGAAGGCCATTCGGTCTCCGCTCAGCGGCCCGTAATGTAGCAGATTCTAGGAGCCCGATGAAGCCTTGGCCGCGAGCCCAACTTGAGGCCGGCCCACGAAAAAATGGAGAATGGGCACGATGAGCGCGCCCACCGCCGAAGAACTCGTCCGCCTCTACGGCCTCCTCCCGCACCCGGAAGGCGGCTTCTTCAAGGAGACCTACCGCTCCACCGGCACCATCCCCAAGGCGGTCCTCCCCGCGGCCTTCAGCGGACCGCGGCACTACTCCACGGCCATCCTCTTCCTGCTCCCGGCCGGAACGGTCTCCCGGATGCACCGCCTTCATGCCGACGAGCTGTGGCACTTCCACCTGGGCGGCCCTCTCGAGCTGAGCGCGATTCACCCGGACGGGAAAGTCGAGACGCTGACCCTCGGCCCCGACGTCCTCGCCGGGCAAAGGCTCCAGCACGCCGTCCTGGCCGGCTGTTGGTTCGCGGCCGCGCCGGCCCCAGGCGCTCCCTACTCTTTCGTCGGAGCTACCGTGTCGCCGGGCTTCGACTTCGCCGACTTCCAGCTCGGCCGCTATGAAGAGCTGGCCGCCCGCTTCCCGCACGCGCGGGAGCTGCTGCAGAAGCTGACCTGAATCCCAATATAGAGGAAGCCGCTACTGGACGTCTTCGGGGACGGCCTGGGCGGCCTTGTCCCGCAGAGCCTTCAGCTTTCCCGCCAGCCCGGCGTCCTGCAGCGCCAGGATGCGCGCGGCCAGCCACGCCGCGTTCTTCGCCCCGCCGATGGCCACCGTCGCGACCGGCACGCCCGAGGGCATCTGCGCGATGGAGAGCAAAGAGTCGAGCCCCTTCAAGGCGCGGGACTCGATGGGGACCCCGATGACCGGCAGGGTGGTGAGCGAGGCCAGCATCCCCGGCAGGGCCGCCGCTCCCCCCGCCCCGCCGACGAGGACCTTGAGCCCCCGGCCAGCGGCCCCCTTGGCGTACTCGACCAAGGCCTCGGGCGCGCGGTGGGCCGAGAGCACCTTCATCTCGTAGGGGATGCCCAGCTCCTCGAGGAGCTTTGCGCACTCGTTCATCGTCTCGAGGTCGGTGCGGCTGCCCATCAGGACGCCCACCGACGGAAGGGTCTCTTTCTTGGTCTTGGTCATGGTCATAATTCTCCGAATGATTTCATGTTAGGAATGCGCCGCCGCCAAGCCCGCTAGAGTCATATTGTCGGCGACCACATTGTGAGGTATGAGCAGATATGACCACGGCTTCCCGCCGTGAGCCTTGGCATGGCCTGTGGCGTACCGACACCATTCAGTCGCGGCCTGCGCCTTGGCTAAGACTTCCGGGTCAGTCAACTCGGCCGAGCTCTTGATCTCGCAGATGAACTTCGCTTTCTTTGTTTCCACGACAAAATCCGGCTCATAGGAACTTTCGCCGCTGTGGTGGATTTGCAGGTCGCCTTTGGTGGGCCGGAACCACTTGAGGACTTCCTTATCGCTCTCAAGTACGACCGCGAAGCGTCTCTCCGGGTCTGAGTCGAATTTCTGGACACTATAAAGGCACTTCTTGAAGCCGCCGAACAACATCTTGCGGATGTCTTGCCGCTCGGCGACAGGCGCTCGGAAATCCCGCTCGGCCTCGCCGGCCGAGGCGGAATAGGCATTGGGGCGAAGGGTGGTGAACCCCTTGCTGACGTGCGCCTCGTAGGCCGTGGCCTTCTCCTCGTAGTGGTCCTGCATCTGCGCATGGATGAGGTTAACAAGGGCCTGATGGTGGCACTGCAGGACGTTGAGCACCTCGTCCGGGCCCTTCAGATACGAACGCAGATGGGCTACCGCTTGTCCAGCCAGCTTGTAGAGGAGCTCCGAATGATTATCGTAGCAGATGTCGTTGAAGTCGATGAGCCCTTTGATGAGATGGTCTTCCGGCCGTTCCTCGGCGACCACGCCCGTTCCGCCCATCAGGCGGTGCTGCTCCCTGCGGTGAAGCTCCTGGATCAGGATCTCGTTGTCCACCGGCTGCAGCCGGACACCTGAGAGATCGAGCTTGAACTCCTTGAAGCCGCGGGTGACATCGCCCACCGGCTGGAGCGTGATCCGGGGGATGTCGATGGAGAGGTCGTTTCGGAGATTGACAGTCTCGGCCACTACCTGCTCGATGTTGATTTTCTCGGCCACGCCGTCCAGCTCAGCCTGGGCCGGCGTGATCGCCGCACGGACCTTCTCAACGATCTCCTTCAGGATCTCCGGCTTGGCCAGATCTGCGGAACGAGGCAGGCTCTCATATTCCCGTCGAATGACCTCCAGCGTAGCCTTGGCGGCCTCCTGTTCCTTTGGAGATCCGAAGACGAGCTTTTCTTGAGACATGGCGCTCTCAGTGACGCGCCCATAAATCGCCGGCTCGGCGATGACCACCCGCGCCCTTCCCTCGGGAATCCCGACGATCTTGATGCCGCCGCGGATGATGGACTCCGGGCTGTTGGCGTAGTCTACGATCTCCTGGAATTTGTCATGAGCGACGATGGTCAGGCGGTCCACCGGGTCCACGCCCGTCCGCTTGCCATAAGGCAAGCGCAATCCGCGACCGATGGACTGTTCGACCAGGGTCTTTGAATTGGCCGCGCGGAGAGGGACTATCGTGTAGAGGTTCGTTACGTCCCATCCCTCCTTGAGCATATTGACGTGGATGACGATCTCGGTCGGGTTGTCCGGCTTCTCCACGTTGATCAACTGCTCGATCGTGTCGTCCCTCTCCTCGCCCCGGAGGTTCGAGTGGACCGTGATGACCTTGCCTTTGTAGCGGCCCTCGAAAAAGGCTTCCTCTTCAATGAGCTTCAATAGGGCATTCGCGTGGTCAGTTTCCCTGGCAATCACAAGCATGAACGGCTTGACGATAGAGGCGTCGTTTTCGCGAGCGTAGACCTCGAGCTCGACCTTCGTGTTCTCATGGATGCGAACCCCATCCTCGAGCTTCAGGCGCTCCAGGGCGGCGGGCTCGTAATTGCGGACATCGAAGTTCTCGCGAGTGGCTACGGCCGGTTCTTTGACGAAGCCGTCCTGCATGGCGCTCGACAGAGGGTAGCTGAAGATCACGTTGCGGAATGCCTCAGTCCCGCCGCCACGCTCTATCTGCGGCGTGGCCGTGAGCTCGAGGCCGAGCACGGGCTTGAGCTCATTGAGAGCCCTCAGGCCCGCGGAGGCTCGATAGCGGTGCGACTCGTCCATGATGAGGACCAAATCGTCCAGACCGGAGAGATAGTCGAAGTAGCTCTGGCCGATGTACTCCTGGAGGCGGCGGAAGCGCGGCACATTGGTCCTGGTTGCGCCCCCGGTGGTTTCGGTGCTGGTAATCTTGCTGATGTTGAAGATGTTGATGTGGACGGCGGTATCGAACAGCTCGCTTCCGCGAACACCGCGGCCGTCCTCGTAGTTGTCGCCTGTTACGATCCAGGGCGGCTCGACCGCGAACTCGGCAATCCCCTGGAACACGTACTTCGGGGTGTTGGGCGTGAAGTCGGCGATCAGCTTGTTGTAGATGGTCAGGTTGGGGGCCAGGACGAAGAAATGCCGCATACCCTCCTTCTTATAGAGATAGGCGATGAAGGCGCCCATAAGGCGCGTCTTGCCCACACCCGTGGCCAGGGCGAAGCAGAGCGAGGGGAAGTCCCGCTCGAAGTCCTCGACGGTCGGGAACTCCGCTTGGATGGCTTTGAGGGCCTGGGCGGCATCCGCGCCCTTCTCCAGCGAAAGGATGTCGGTTACACGAGCGAGAATATCGAGCGATGTCCTCTGCGGCGGGCGCAGGCTCAGCCGGTTGGCGATTGCGTTGATATGAGGGTTCATTGCGCGCCTCCCTCGGCGCCGGAGAGGTCGAACAGAAGGGCTTGATCCCGGCGCTCCGGCTTGGAACGCGGCTTTGGCGGGGCTTCTTCCTCAACCTTCATGGGGAGGTTCTTAATCTCCAGGCTGTAGTCATCGCGGCCCCATTCACAGCGGGAGAGAACCGCCTTGGGGATCTTCTTGACCGTCAGGTTGGGGAATTCGTCGAGATTCTTGATCCGGAATGCGCTGCACATGACGAGGAGGCTTCTATCCTCGCCGACCTCGTCTGCGAGCTTCTGGAGCTGCTCGCGGGAGAGGGTTTGCGTCGTGACATAGATGAAGTCTTTCTCGGTAGAATGGCCATGTCGCCAGTAGAGCGAGTCGCTTGGGGCATAGACGAAGCCTTCCAGCTTGCAGATGGCCTCGGCGAGCATGACGGCATCGTATTTTTTGTTGATGACCCAGTTGCCGAATTGGTCTTTCTCCAGGAGAGAGGGGGCGAGGCGATAGTAGCGGAAGCCGCCGCCGCCCTTCCAGCCGACGGCCTCGGTGATGCCGCCGGGGTCTTTGCCGTCGATGACTTTTTTTAGGCGGGGTATGATGTGGGTGTGGCAGTGTTCGCCGAGTTCGACCATGATCCAGCGGCGGCCCATTTTGTGGGCGACGGCGCCGGTGGTGCCGGAGCCGGCGAAGGAGTCGAGGACCCAGTCGCCCGCACCGGTCGCAAGCTCCAAAACCCGCTTGATGAGGGCCTCGGGCTTCTTGCCCTTTGGAAACTCGACACCACCCTCCGCATGAAGGTTATTGGACAGAATGTCGTCCCACAGCGTTGTGAGTGGCTCACCAGTAATGTGCTTCCCATCGATTAGCTTGAGCTTGTCCGAATAGAATATGATTCGTTCGCCATTGACCAAGTAAATGTCCGAATAGCCTTTTCGTTCCAATCTAAGAATTTGATCGGGTTTTGCCCCAGAGGCATCAATCAGCTTCTTCGCATCCGCGCTGACGCTATCGTAATCGGGTCGAGCAAGCCTCATTACGCTCTTTGCATTGTCGATAACAAACTGGTCCATCAAATCAGGCTGATTCTTAACAAGCTTCCTCGCCTCCTTCTCGAGAATGCCGCGATCGGCCGCGAATGCCTTCATCAAGGTCGTTATCTTCCAGGCCTCATGGCGTTGGTCTCTATTGGAGATGAACTGGCCGTATCTTGTATCCCGCTCTCTGCCTGTAAAAATACGGTTCGGCTTCCAGGCCATCTTGTTTTTTGCGTACAGGACGACATAGTTCGTTGTGTTCACGCAGCCGGGATTGATTGACTTATGCCCAGTCGCCGACCCCTGCTTGAAAGTCACGACAAATCCGCGGTTTTTGCGGCCGAAGACTTCATCGAGTAGGACGATCAGATACCCCAGTTCGTTATCGTCGATATGAACGAAAAGCGATCCGTCGTCCGTGAGCAGATTGCGCAGTAACTCGAAGCGATCCCGCATGAGAGAGAGCCAAAGGGAGTGTTCGATCCCGTCATCGTAATGCTCAAAGGCCTGGTGCGTATTAAATGGCGGGTCGACGTAGATACACCTGATTTTGCCCGCGAATTCCTGCTCAAGTGCCTTTAGGGCGAGTAGATTATCTCCAAAAATGAGCCTGTTCTCAAAATTATCCTTACCGCTGTTGCGGAAGGACGCGTGGTAAGAAGTCGTCTTCTCCTCAATGAGAATCCGCGGCTCCAGCTTCGGCTGATTCTCTTTGCCGATCCAGGTCAACTCCAACTTCGTGCGGTGATTGCTCATGGGCAGTCCACTAACCCTGTTCAGAAAAGAACTTCCGAATCTCCTCAACGCCAGCAATTATTTCTTTGTCTAGCGATTCCACCTTCGACACTCTTACAATGTGAACGCCAGTCAATCTGTCAGAAGCGGAATCGCTGTCGCAAACGAGCGCAACTCGATGGGTTGAGGCATTATCACGCAGGCACTTCTTTAGTCCGTCGAGGATTGCTATCCCCCCAAAGGGGACAGCCACTTGCCGGGACAGGTCTGCGACAAAGATCACGTTGCATCCGACTCTGGATAACGCATTTCTAATCGGTGATGCTGCGCCACCAAAGAGGTTCCCGTTTTGATTGATGTTCTGAACCTGCACAACTGAACCTTTGTCTCGCTTCATGATTTCGCAAATAATGTGCGGCGCACTTGTCTGAATTTGTTTGACTCCTTTCAAAATCTCTGATGACCATGCTTGTACCTGATCGAGCTGAAGGCCCGGATGCGGACCTTTTGAGCGGAGCTGACGGTAATGGCCCATATATGGATTTAATATGCTGGCCCCATCGAGCTGGAACTGTGTTTTTAGCTCTGCGATGTAGGTCTGAGGAGCCCCAAGCATCTCGGACTGAGACAGCTCGTTATGCCCTAGAATTTTCCTCTGCGCATTCAGAACTCTACGAACAGCATCACAGTACCTTTCAAACTCTTCCACAAACCGCTTCTCAAACTCGGTTAATTCGTTCAGCCTATCAGGAATCAAGGCTGCAATGGGCCCTTTGTAAGTGTAGTTCCTGACTTGCAGATTCTTCCCCTTTTGCGTGACCTGCTTTGTTTGTCCAACAGTTAGCGCCCCGTGCCGCTCCAGCAATATGTGGAAATCCCGAATTAGTTGAGATTCCGGAGCATCGCCCTCGGGATCATTCCATCCGTTGCCCGGAAACGCATGGAATAACTCGTGCGCGTGCTCGAAGATCAATCTTTGCAGCTTCTCGTTCAACTCCCAAAAAGAAGGAGATCGATAGAGATACTTGTCCTCGATAAGGATGGTTACGGCCTTGTGAAGCTGTTGCCGACGTTGGTCTCCCCCGTCCCAATCATCCAAACTAATCGCAGGACAGCCGTCCTCACTATGAGAATTGATTCGGTCACGAATCCTGTCCTTCAAGTCAAAATAGTCGTTCCTGGCATCAAAACAAATGGCGCGCTTGAATCGCTCCCAGGAATCGCCGGAGACATTATTTCCATCAACAATCATGTCGAGATATTGACTCACGTCGGAATACCTGGGACGCATGACGAAGTACTTCGAGGAGAAGAGCGTATACTCCTTGCTTCTGAGTTCGCCCTCATCCGGCTTCGCCTCACCTAGGCGAGAAAATCGTTCGCTGCCTATGAAGATGAATTGTGCATCGGAGAGTGTAAATAGATTTTTGAAGTATTGGAGGACTTTCTTGGCCTGCAGAATCTCCAGCTTGTCGAGTTCATCCACCACATAGACAATCTTGTATTTCTCATTCGCGATGAGCTTATGCACGCGCTCCAGGTCGTGCTCTAAATTACCGAGCGTCTTGTCCGTTTCATAGACTTCGTCGGCAGTGGATTCCCTCAAGCTGACCATGTTACGCCGCCTCTGAAGAACGAACCTGCCGAGGAAAATAGCGGGGAGCCCGAGACTCACTAAGCCTCGTGCAATCTCTTTGGCTCCCGTTATATCCGCCAGAAACGGAAGTCGGCTTACCAGCGCTCCTCCCGCTGCCGCAACGATAAGCACAATACCGGTGTAAACCAATGCTTCTGGTTTGATTGAAAAAGAGGTCTCCGTCACCTGGTTGCCCTCGTCACTCTCCTTGTGGCGAACAGCTTCCGTTACTTTTGCGGAACTCGATTGTGCCTTCTTATAGAGCTTGTCGAGTTCCGCCTTTACGGAACGATTGAGAGAATGTTGTCCAATCGTTGCGTAAAGGCGTCGAATTAAGTTCTCTATGGTCCGGAGCGGAGCCTCTTTCTCATTCTCATCGTGAAGCTGAGTCGCGTTCATCAGTACGGGAACAATTTTCTTGTTCTTCTGTCGCGCTCCTGCTATAGCTTGGTAGACAAAAGAGGTCTTTCCTACCCCTCTGTGTCCAATCACTATGATGGCCCCCGAGTTGCGCCTTTGAAGATCGCTCTTAAGGTGCGAAACCTCGGCTTCTCTGCCAACGAAGTAGCCCTCGACTCTATCGCCCTCCAATGAGAGACGGATAGGAATATCCCAGTCTGCCTTCAGAGCTATCTCGTCAGACTTCATTGCATGGTCTCCATGACTGTGCTACCTGATTTGACTAGGTGGACTTTCCCTCGGATAGTGAAGAGCGGCTCGTCTGTGAACTCCAATTTCATTCGCCATCTCCTTCCCAATCCAAGTCAACTCCAACTTTGTTTTGCTACTGGCCATCATCGCGCTCCCACATCCCGCCACTTCGTCGGCGGCCATGTCGGAACCGGTTGCTTAAGCTGCGCCAGCACCTCACCGACCGCCTTAACCAACTTCTGAAAAGAACGGCTTCGGCGGTGTGCCATCCCCATGTCGAAAACAGCGCTCATCGCAGGCTGATCGAGCGTCTCCGAGTAGGCTCGGCGCACCGGCATGAACTCTTCGAGCGCTCCCTTGGCGTCCCGCCTTGATTCGGGGTTGTCTGGAGCTGTCGCAACGTTGCTGATGCCGCATTCCCCGTGCAAAGATTCAACGGCGGAAAGCAACCATGTCTCGTATTCGCGGTAGGCGACCACGACATCGCAAGGAATCTGTCCCGCAGCCCCACGCGCCCAGGCGCGCGCCTTATCGGCGACATCTTTGGGGCAATCGTCCTCGCCGTCAAAAAGGATCACCACGGCGGCGCAATCCGGGTGAAAAAGCGCAAGCCTCACCGCTTTTTCGACCTCCACCTTGCTCCGGAATTGCGCCTGAGTCCGAAGGATGGGCCTTCCCACTTCCACGCCAAAGCACTGGGCTTCCGCCAGCAGCCGGCGCAGCAAGACAGGAACAGCCCGCACCTCGCCGTGTCCCTCAACGATAGGGTAAATCTTCATGCCAAATCCTCGAACAAATCACCTTCGCGCAAGTCGTCGCCGCCAGAGAAGAGTTCCTCGGCATGCAGGGCGTTGGAGCGCAAAAGCTCACCCGCCCCCATCAAATGTTCACTCATGGCCTTCCGAGTGGCCTGCGAGGGCATCAGCACATGAGAAGCCCCTTTTTGCCAAGTAACGACGCGCAGATTGTTGTCTTGGATCCATTTCGCATCCAAAAGCTCCGGGCTGTGTGTGGTAACGACGACTTGCATGGACCTGACGGCCTGGCGAATGAGATCAAGGACCGCCCCGAGGGCGCCGGGGTGAATGGTGGCTTCGGGTTCCTCGATGACCAACAAGCTAGGACTGGGTTTCTGGAAAACAGCCAATATAAGCCCCAAAGATCTAAGCGTGCCGTCCGACATATTAAACGCGTCGAACGTCAGCCTTTTATTTCTATCGGAGCCCCACTCTTGAGAAAACTGCATGGAAAGTTTATTCCCATGCTTCTTGGGCGCGACCGACTTTGTGGCAGGAGCGATGCTCTCAAGGACGCTGTTGATCGCTTTTCTCATCTCCGCCGCTTCGTCGCCGCGAGATAGCTCCTGCAACACGCTCGCTGCGTTTCCTCCGTCGGCTCTCAGCGCCACGCCGCTATCCGGATCCTGCATCTCGCGCAGCTTGGCCGGTTCAATCGAGTACACCCGCATCGAACTAAGGATGCGAAAGATCGGCGCGAATCTCTCGTCCCCACCGATTAACGGCAGTGAAAGGGCTGACGCCTCCAAGGCAGGCGTCAATCCTTTCGCGTTACTCTCCCAAGCCGTTTCCTTCCGATCGAACCACCAGCGAGTTCCGTCCAATTTGCGCACCAAGCACTGCTCCTGAACGATCTGGTAGCCATAGTTGGGAAGAGCCTTGACCTCGAACGCGAATCGACCGCCTGCAATGCCATTGATTGGCCCGAACTCAAATGCCAAGCCAAGATTGGGCGGATAGCTTCTTCCTGAACTCTTATTGCGGACCGCAGTAATACCACCCCGTCGGTCGAAGACCGCTTGAAGAGGAGATGCCATCGCCTCAGAGACAAAACTGAAAATATCGGCGAGATTGCTTTTCCCCGAGCCGTTGCACCCCACGACGAAAAGCGGGTTATCAAATGTCAACGTGGCCGAGGGATAGCTGCGGAATCGCTTGATAACCACCTTCTTTATGATCGATATGGGCTTCATCCTACGCCTCCGTTTCCAACCTTCTCTTCTTAGGGCGACCTGGGATTGGCCGCGTCTTGAGTCCCGCAAGCCGCTCCCTCGCGAACCGGAAGCGCCAGTGCTTGACCGTGTTCCGACTGATGCCCAACACCTTGGCAATCGAGTAATTCGGCTGCTTCTCGGCGGCTCGAAGCACGATCTCGGCCCGGACCCGTGATCGTCTACCGCGATGGCGGCCAAGCAACTTCATCAGCTCTTGCTTCTCTACAGCAGTGACTTCGATGAATACTGAAACTCTTCTCGGCATGGGGTAGGACAGTCTATCACTTTATGGTCAAGTCTTTACCGAATATGCTGTCAATTTAACTTCGAAAAAATTTGGTCCAATGGCTGCCATGCGAACCCTGCTTTTAGCCCTGCTCCTGAGCCCCGCGGCCGCCTACGCCGACGAAGGCATGTGGACCTTCGACAACCCGCCCACCGCCCAGCTCCAGGAGCGCTACGGCTTCACGCTCACCCCCGAGCGCCTCGAGCACCTGCGCCTCGCCTCGGTGCGCTTGGACGACGGCGGCTCCGGCTCCTTCGTCTCCTCCGAGGGCCTCGTCCTCTCCAACCACCATGTCGCGCTCGGCCAGCTCCAGAAGGTCTCCACCCCCGAGCGCGACTACGTCCGGGACGGATTCTACGCGAAGACCCGGCAGGAGGAGCTTTCCTGCCCCGACCTCGAGCTGAACGTGCTCGTCTCCATGGAGGACGTCACCGCCCGCGTGCTCACAGCCGCGAACCCCGCCCTGCCGGAGAAGGAGCAGAACGAACGCCGAAAGGCCGAGCAGGCCCGCATCGAGAAGGAGTCCGCCGAGAAGACCGGCCTGCGCTCGGACGTCGTCGAGCTCTACCACGGCGGGGAGTACTGGCTCTACCGCTGCAAGAAGTACACCGACGTCCGCCTCGTCTTCGCCCCGGAGGCGCAGGCGGCGTACTTCGGCGGGGACTATGACAACTTCACCTTCCCCCGCCACGACCTCGACATGGCCCTCTTCCGGGCCTACGAGAACGGCCGCCCCGCCCGCCCCGCGCGCTGGCTGAGCTGGGACCCGGCCGGGGCGAAGGAAGGCGACCTCGTCTTCGTCACCGGCCACCCCGGGAAGACCGAGCGGCTCAAGACCCTCGCCCAGCTCGAGTTCGAGCGCGACCACCACCTGCCCTTCCGCATCCGCCTGCTCCAGACGCGCCTCAAGGCCCTGCGGGAGTTCTCGGCGCGGGATCCCGAGAGCGCACGCCGGGCCAAGAACCTGGTCTACGGCTACGAGAACTCCCTCAAGGCCCTGACCGGCGGGCTCGAGGGCCTGCGCACGCCGGGCCTCCTCGCCGAGAAGGCGAAGGCCGAGGCCCTCCTGCGGAGCCGGATGCTCTCAAGGCCCGAGACGGCGCCGCTGGCCGGCGCCTTCGACAAGATCGCCTCCGCCCAGCAGGAGCTGGCTTCGCGCGCCAAGGAGCACGTGTTCCGCAGCCGCTCGAGCGGCTCGCGCCTCTTCGGCCTGGCCGAGACCCTCGTGCGCTGGGGGGCCGAGACCGCGAAGCCCAACGAGAAGCGCTACGAGGAGTACCGCGACTCGGCCCTGGAGTCTTTGCGCTTCGAGACCTTCTCGCCCGCCCCCGTCTACTTCGACCTCGAGGAGACGATGCTCGCCCTCGCCCTGCGCACCGCGCAAGAGGAGCTCGGCGGCGAGCACCCCTTCACAAAGGCGGCGCTGCAGGGCCGCTCGCCCGAGGCGGTCGCGGCCGAGGCCGTGCGCGGCACGCGGCTCGCCGACCCGGCCTACCGCAAGCTCCTGGCGGAGGGCGGCCAGGCGGCGATCCAGGCCTCCTTCGACCCGCTCGTCGCGCTCGCCCGCCGGGTCGACTTGAGCTACCGCGAAGGCCGGAAATGGTACGAGGACCGCGTCCAGAGCGTCCTCGCCCTCGAGGGCCAGAAGCTGGCCCGGGCGCGCTTCCTGCTCGAAGGCCGCTCGGCCTATCCCGATGCGACCTTCACCCTGCGCCTGAGCTACGGCAAGGTGGCCGGCTACGAGGAGGGCACGACCCGGGTGCCCCCCAAGACGACCTTCCACGGCCTCTTCGACCGCTCGGCCGGCTTCTCGAACAAACCGCCCTTCGACCTGCCGCCGCGCATCGCGCAGGCCAAAACCAAGCTCGACCTCTCCACCGCGCTGGACTTCGTCTCGACCAACGACATCATCGGCGGCAACTCGGGCAGCCCGGTGACCGGCCGCGACGGCCGCCTCGTGGGCCTCGTCTTCGACGGGAACATCCAGAGCCTCGTCCTGGACTACGCCTTCAGCGAGGAGCAGGCCCGCGCGCTCGCCGTGGACTCGGCCGGCATGCTGGAGGCTTTGCGCAAGGTCTACGGGATGGACGCCCTGGCCGACGAGCTGCTGCCAGCTCAACCTTGACGCTGTGCGCTCGTCCGTTCTATAGTAGATAGCCGGTATCCTTGAGGAGGGCGCGAGAATGGCAAAGAACATCCTGATCGCCGATGACGAGCCGGACATGGCGGACTTCTTGAAGACCGCGCTGGAAGCCGAGGGCTACACGGTGGACTCGGCCGGCTCGGCCGACCAGATCGCCGCCAAGCTCAAGACGTTCGCGGCCGAGCTCATCCTGCTCGACATGGGCATGCCGGGCCTCGACCCGGTCACCCCGGCCCAGGACATACGCAACAAGACCAAGACCAAGGCCAAGATCATCATCATGACCGGCCGCGACATCGCCAAGGAGCAGAAGGAAGGCCATCTTCGGGGTTCCGACGGCGCTCTCCAGAAGGGCTCCGGCATGGACGTCATCGTCAAGAAGGTGCGGGAAGTCGCGCCGAAATGAAGCGCGTTCTCCTCTTCGTCGGCGTCAACCTGCTGGTCGTCCTGACCCTGTCCCTGGTCGTGGGCGTGCTGGGCTTGAGCCCGCGCATCCACTCCTACGGCTACGACCTCCGGCAGCTGCTGGGCTTCTGCGCGGTGTTCGGCTTCGGCGGGGCGCTCATCTCGCTGGCCATCTCGCGCTGGACGGCCAAGTTCGCGCTCGGCGTGGAGCTCGTGGATCCCTCCCACCCGCGCGGCTCGGCGGAGAGCACCCTGGTGGAGAAGGTGCGCATCCTCTCCTCGAGGGCCGGCATCACGACCCTCCCCGAGATCGGCATCTACGCCAGCCCGGAGGTCAACGCCTTCGCGACCGGGCCGACCAAGAACCGGGCGCTCGTCGCCGTCTCGACGGGCCTGCTCGAGCGCATGGACGAGGCGGCCATCGAAGGCGTGCTCGGCCACGAGCTCTCGCACGTGGCCAACGGGGACATGGTGACCATGACCCTGCTCCAGGGCGTGGCCAACACCTTCGTGATGTTCTTCGCGAGGGTGGCGGCCTTCGCCATCGACCAGGCCCTGCGCGGGCGAGACGGCGACCGCAAGGGCGGCCTCGGGCCCTTCGCCTACTATCTGCTGGTGATGGTCCTGGAGGTCGTCTTCATGATCCTGGCCTCCATCGTGGTGCACGGCTTCTCGCGCTGGCGCGAGTTCCGCGCCGACGCGGGCGGCGCCGACCTGGCCGGCCGAGAGAAGATGATCCACGCCCTCGAGGCGCTCAAGCGCAGCGCCGAGCTCGTCGATGACCGGCACGCGGCGCTGGCGACCATGAAGATCAACTCGCGGGGAGGCGGCCTGCTCGCGAGGCTCTTCTCGACCCACCCGCAGCTCGAGGCGCGCATCGCGGCGCTGAAGGCCCTGCCCTAGATCCAGACGCCGTCGGAACGCGCGGGGCCCGCCCTTCGGCGGGCCCCTCCGCTTTTCAGAGGGGGTCGAGGGCGCGGAACACGAGGCCCGCGGGGGCCTTCGGGATGAAGTAGGTGGACTTCTGCGGCAGCAGCCCGGCTCTCTGGACGGCGCGGCGGATGTCGGCCACGGCGAAGCGCTTGAGCAGGAACGCCCACGAGCGGCGGCGCAGAGCGGCCTCCACGGCCCAGGCGGCGTCGTGGACGTAGACGATCTTCTGGGGGTCCGCCCCCTCCAGGATCCGCTCCGAGAGCCACTGCGTCCCGAAGGCGCTCGGCACCCCCGGATCCCCCTCCAGGGGGACGCCCAGGCGGAAGCGCCCGTCGAAGAGGCCGAAGGCGTAGGGCGAGGGCTCCGCGTCGAGGGCCGAGCACAGCGCCTGCAGGTCGGCCGTCTCGCGCAGCCGCGCGCGGCCGAGGTTCGCGCGGAGGGCCTCGGTCGGCTCGAGCACCCGGTGGGTGGGCAGGACGAGGAGCCCGGGATCCTCCTCCGGACAGAGGTAGGCGAGCGTGCCGGCCGACTCCGGGGCGCCCTCCGCCTTGAAATGCTCGCGCGCCACCGCGCAGCGGTGGTGCCCGTCCGCGATGAGCAAGGTCTTCTCCCGCAGGAGCCTCTCCAGGCCCCTCGCGAGCGTCCCCTGCACCCGCCAGAGACGATGCTCGCTCCCCTGGAGGTCCCGGCCCGCCCATAGGGGCTGCCGCCGCTGGGCCGCGAACAGGGCCGCGCGGACCCCGCCGTCCTCGTCCGGGAAGATCGCGAAGACGGGGCTCGTGTTCACCCGCAGGGTCTCGAGCAGGCGCAGGCGGTCCTCCTTGGGCTTGGCCAGCGTCCGTTCGTGGGCCAGGACGCCGGCCATGCTCTCGTCGTCGACGCCCAGCTCGGCGTAGAGCCCGAGCCGGCGCAGGTCGCGGCCCTCCGCCACGGTCCTCTGCTCCGAAACGTAGTAGGAAGGCTCCCCGTCCTGGACGAGCAGGCCCTGTCTGCGCCAGCGCTTCCAGGCGGCGGCGGCGTTCCGGTAGCGCGCGCCGGCCGTCCCGGCCGGGAGCTCGACGTGGACCGCGTTCTCCGGGAAGGCCCGCAGTTCGCGAGCCAGGGGCGGCGCGATGACGTCGTAGGGCGGGCAGAGCGCCCGGCCGAGGTCTTGGGAAGGGTCGAAGCGTACGCCCTTGAACGGCGCGGCCCTGAGCATCGCGCATCATGGTCCCGCATTTGCCCCCCCCTGTCAATAGGGGCTATAATCGCCCCATGCTCCGAAGGGCCGTCCCCCTGCTCGCCGTCCTCCTGCTGAGCGCCGCGGGCCCGCGGCCGAGCGCCCCCAAGCGCCAGACCTATCCCTTCATCGGCTACTGGGGCTACAAGGTGGACGTACCGCAGGGCTACACCTTCACCCGGGCCTTCCGCGGGCGCAACCACGGCACCGAGGTCGTCGTGTTCATCCCCCGGGAGGCGAAGGACGCGCCCATGCGCCTGGAGGCCGTGCGCAAGAACGACGACCAGTTCATCGACCAGGAGGGGAGCCTGGAGCTCATGCGCAAGGCGATCCAGCGCAGCAAGGGAGAGAAGGGGGAGGCCTTCGACTTCCAGGCCTTCTCTTTGCCCCTCCCCGCCTTCGCCGTGCAGACGACCCGGCCCTCCGCCCTCTTCGAGGTCGTCGTGGAGGGCGAGACCCTGATGTACAAGTTCGTGGCCGAGAAGGAGAGCGCGCTCCTCCAGCGCTTCGCCGCGAGCCTCGTCGACCAGGGCGCGCCGAAGATCGACTCCAAGGATCTGTATGCGACGGACCGCAAGCCCTTCCAGGCCGTCGACCGGCCCATCAGCCCCCAGCAGGAGCAGGCCGCCATGAGCTCGGCGCTCATGATGCAGGGCGAACCGCGCCTGGGCTGGAAGCTGGCCGCGCTCGCGCAGTTCAAGCGCGGCCCGCGCCGCGCGGCGGCCTACTGGCCCGTCTTCACCCCGGAAGGGAGCGTCTTCCGGGATGAGACCATCGCCGGGGTCACCTATGAGCGCGGCGAGGACGGCACGCTGGCCATCCTCAACGACGGCTGGGAGTTCAAGGGCGATAAGCGCTCGGTGCTCGTCCAGGAGCTCGAGGGGGCCGATTTCGCCGTGCTCAACCGGAAGGAAGGCGCCGCCCTGGAGGAGCTCGGCCCCTCGGTGGTGCGCCTGCTCAAGCGCTTCCGAGAGCAGGTGAAGAACCAACGGCGCGACGACGCGGTCAAGGCCGTCGTCGACTACTCCCGCCTGTTCACCCTCGACGGGCAGGCCTTCGACGAGTGGATGCTGAGGAGCCTGGTCTACGCGGCCGGAGGCGACCTCTCCCTGGAGTACCTGGGCTCCAAGAAGGCCGAGGACGGCGGCGCCGCCGTCCTGCGGTTCCAGCAGTCCTTCCGCGGGCAGAAGTCCCCGATGAAGCTGACCGCCAAGCAGAGGCCCGGCGGGCTCTGGGCCGTCGCGACGGCGGAACGCTAGGTGCGCCTCCTCCTCTTCGGCGGGAGCTTCGACCCCCCGCACCGCGCCCACCGGGCCCTGCTCGACGCCGCGATGCGGGAGCTCCAGCCGGACCGGACGCTCGTTCTCCCCGCCTTCCACTCCCCCCTCAAGGCGCCCTGCCGCGCGTCCGCGAAACAGCGGCTCGACCTTTTGCGCCGGGCCCTGCCCGAGGGCGCCGAGATCGACGGCTTCGAGCTTGAGCGCGGCAAGAAGACCTTCACCTACGAGGCCCTGCGCCGCATGAAGCGCCTTCACCCCGGCGCACAGCTCTTCTTCCTCATGGGCAGCGACTCGCTCGAGACCTTCCGCCTCTGGAAGCGGCCGGACGAGCTGCGCCGCGCCTGCCGCTTCGTGATCGGCCGCCGGCCTGGCGCGAAGAGGTTGTCCTTCCCGGGCGCCCGTTTCTTGCGCGGGACGTTCCCGGACGTCTCCTCCACCGAGGTGCGCACGCGCCTGCTCTGCGCAGAGAGCGTGCGCGGCATGCTCCAGGAGGAGGTCGTGCGCCGCGTCCACAAACTCGGGCTCTACGGCGGGGACATCCACGCCGCCCTCTACCGCGAGCTCAAGGCCGCCCGCTATCGGCACACCCTCGCCGTCGCCCGCACCGCTCTCAGGCTCGCACACCTGCACGGCCTCGACCCCGAAAAGGCCGCCCTCGCCGGCCTCCTGCACGACTGCGGGCGCGTGATGACGCCCAAGGCCATGGTCCGCTACTGCCGGAAGTTCAAGGTGCGGGCCCCGGACTACGAGGGCATCCTGCGCAGCCGCCCGAGCCTCCTGCACTCCTACGTCGGAGCCGAGCTCGCCCGCCGCCGCTTCGGCGTGGAAGACCCCGAGGTCCTCTCGGCCGTGCGCAGCCACACCCTCGGCGCCTTGACGATGTCCCCCCTCGAGAAGCTGGTCTACGCGGCCGACGCCTGCTCGGACGACCGCGAGTTCCCCGAGGCCGCGCGCATCCGCCGCCTGGCCGAGAAGAGCCTGGAGGAGGGCTTCCGGGAGACCGTGCGCGCCAAGCTCCAGCACGTCCTCCAGTACGGCGCGTGGATGCACCCGATGGGGCCCTCGCTCTGGAACGCCGCCCTCTCCGGATGAGCCGGTCCCTCGCTCTCCTGGCCGCCGTCCTGCTCCTGCTCGGAGCCTGTCTCTGGCTCGATCTCGCCTCGCCCCTCTCGGCCCGCCTGCGCTCGGGCAGGCCCGTCAACGGCTTGCTCTCGCTCTCTGTCCGGAACCAGGAAGCCCCGCCCGACCTCTACGCCCTCGTGCTCGGGCCCTCGGCGGGCACCCTCGACCTCATCTCCCTTCCGGACAACCTCGCGGTGGACGCCTCCTCGCGCACGCTGGAGGGGCTCTTCGCCCGGGGCGGCCGGACGGCGGTCGAGGAAGCCGCCCTGGGGCTGGTTTCCGGCTCAGGCCTGGGGTCCGACCCGCTCTTCCTGCGCTTCGCCGTAGCCGTCCGCACGCCCTCTCCCGTCGAACTGAGGGGCGCCCTCGCCTCGGCCGCCTCCGACCCGCTCTTCTGGCTGCGCCTCCCGGGGCGCCTCAAGAGGCTGGGCGGGACCGGAGGCCTGCGCCCCTACGACGCCCTGCTGCTGGCCTGGCGCCTCGCCCGCCTGCGCCCCGACGCCGTCTCCCTCTCCCGCCCGCCCCTGGCCCAGGACGAGGGCCGGCGGCGCGGCCGAGCGGTGGCCCGGCTCGTGCCCGACCTGACGGCGGCCGTGCTCTCCCGCGCCGAGGGGCTGAAGGACGAGGACCCAGCCGCCCTCACCGCCGAGATCCTCAACGCCTCGGGAGCCTCCGGCGTCGCCTTAAGGGCCACAAAATTATTAAGATGGCGGGGCGTCGACGTCGTGCATTTCGGGAACGCTCCATCCGTCCAGCCGACCGTCCGCATCGTCGTCCACTCCGGGGGGCCGGAGACCGCGCAGGCCGTGCTCAGCGCGCTCGGGTGCCCGGAGACCGACACGGTGGTGGAGCTCGTCCCCGACCCGCAGACGTCCGTCACCGTGATCCTCGGCAAGGATCACCTCCGCTGCACGCGCCTGGCGGAGGAGACGCCGTTCTAGGAGCGAGCCCATGGAACTCGTCGAAGTCCTCAAGCAGGCCGTCAGCGCCGGCGCCAGCGACATCCACCTCGTCATCGGCAAGCCGCCCATGATGCGCCTCGACGGCGCCATGCAGGAGATCCCCGGCTTCTCCGTGATCTCGGCCGACGACTCCAAGCGCCTCATCTACTCGATCCTCTACGAGGAGCAGCGGGCCCGCTTCGAGGAGAACTGGGAGCTGGACTGCTCCTTCGCCGTGCGCGGCTTCGCCCGCTTCCGCGTCAACGTGCTCCTGCAGAAGAACGGCGTCGAGGCGGTCATGCGCGTCATCACGACGAAGATCCCCACGCCCGAGCAGCTGCGCCTGACCGCCGCCATCACGGGCTTCTCGGACCTGCCTCGCGGGCTCGTCCTGGTCACGGGCCCGACCGGCTCGGGCAAGTCGACCACGCTCGCCTGCGTGATGGAGCTCATCAACCAGAAGGAGCCCTGCCACATCCTCACGGTCGAGGACCCCATCGAGTTCGTCTACGAGTCCAAGCAGAGCATCTTCCGCCAGCGCGAGGTCGGCCAGAATACCAAGAGCTTCGCCGCGGCGCTCAAGAGCGCCCTGCGCCAGGACCCCGACGTCATCCTGGTCGGCGAGATGCGCGACCTCGA
>DMEZ01000055.1:209316-361844 GCA_003450735.1 Elusimicrobiota bacterium
GATGCGCGACCTCGAGACCATCGGCCTGGCCATCACCGCCGCCGAGACCGGCCACCTCTGCTTCGGCACCCTGCACACCCAGGACGCGCCTTCGACCATCGACCGCATCATCGACGTGTTCCCCGTGCACCAGCAGACCCAGATCCGCGTCCAGCTCGCGGTCACCCTGCAGGGCGTCGTCAGCCAGATCCTGGTGCCGCGCGCCGACGGGCAGGGCCGCGTGGCCGCCCGCGAGATCATGGTCATGACCCCCGCCATCAGCAACCTCATCCGCGAGGGCAAGACGCACATGATCTACGGCGCCATCGACACCGGCGCCAAGTTCGGCATGGTGCCGATGGACAAGGCCCTCGTCGACCTGGTGCGCCAGCAGCTCATCACGGCCGACATCGCCTACCAGTACGCCCACAGCCCCAAGGTCATCGAGCAGCTGCTCGGCTACAAGCCCAAGAACATGTCCGCAGAGCTCATGGGGTGAACCGCATGGACAAGCTGACCCTGCTCAAGTCGCTCAAGCTCTTCAGCCGCGTCCCGCAGGAGCAGCTCCTCCAGCTCGAGGAGTTCCTCAAGCCCCTCACCCTGGCCGACGGGGAGGCCGTCTTCCACGAAGGCTCCGTGGGCGACAGCCTCTACTTCATCGCGGAGGGGCGGGTGCGCATCGCGAAGCTTTTGCCCCGGGAGGGGGCTCCCTCCGAGGCGCCGCTCTACAAAGACCTCTCCATCCTGGCCCCGGGGGACTGTTTCGGCGAGATGGCCCTCATCGAGTCCGTGACCCGCTCAGCCGACGCCCTCGCGTCCGGGCCGACGGTCCTCCTGCGTCTGGGCCGCGAGGACCTCGACCGCTGGCTCGCGGCCAACCCCGCGCTCGCGCTGGGCTTCTTCGCTCAGCTGGTGCAGGTCATCTCGGGACGCCTGCGCCGCTCCTCCGACGAGCTGGCCCTGCTCTTCGACCTGAGCCAGGTCCTCCTGGAGCCATTCACGATCGCGCGCGACCTCCTGGGCCGCGTCCTCGACCGCATCACCCCCCACATGGACGGAGCCTGGGCCGCCGGCGCCTACGCCTACAACGAGTTCAACGACGAGCTGGAGCTCGCGGCGACCCACGACGACTTCGCCTCGGTCCCGGAGGCCTCCAAGAAGGCCGCCGCCGAGGGGCGCACGGGCTGGCTCGACGACCAGACCTACGTGGTCTCCTTCCCCGGGCCGCGCCACGCCCTGGGCTGCTTCCTCTTCCGCCGCGCCGCGCCCCTCTCCGAGGAGGAGCGCACCGAGCTCGACCGCGCCCTCACCACCACCGCGCGCCTCATCTCCACGGCCATCGAGAACATCTCCTTCCGAACCGAGGAAGGCTTCCGCTCGAGGCTGAACAAGGTCAAGACCACGGAGTTCTGACATGCCCAAGACGCCCGCTTCCCCCAAGACGCTCCCGCTCGCGAAGGCGGCGGCCCGAGCGGCCGCCGACAAGAAGGGCGAGGACGTCGTGCTTTTGAACGTCGCGCGCTTCAGCGCGCTCACCGACTACCTGGTCATCGCGAGCGCGACCTCGCCGGCCCACCTGGAAGCCCTCCAGTACGGGGTCGAGGACGCCCTGGATGGGAAGGCCCGGCTCTCCCGATGCGAAGGGCGCCGCAGCGACACCTGGCGCGTGCTCGACTACGGCGGCGTGATGGTCCACCTGATGCGCCCCGAGACCCGCGAGTTCTACGGCCTCGAGAAGATCTTCCGGGGCTGCCGGACGACGAGGGTCTCCGATGCCTGAGCTCGTCGACGTTTTGAGCGCCGCGGTCGCCAAGGGGGCCAGCGACGTGCACCTCGTCATCGGCAAGCCCCCGATGATGCGCATCCATGGCGAGATGGTCCCTCTCGAAGGCACCCCCGCCCTCGACGCCGATGAGACGCGGCGGATGATCTACTCCATCCTCTACGAGGACCAGCGCGCCCAGTTCGAGAAGGACTGGGAGCTCGACTGTTCCTTCGCCGTGCCGAAGGTCTCCCGCTTCCGGGTGAACGTGTTCCAGCAGCGCCGCGGCCCCGCCGCGGTGATGCGGGTCATCTCCGGGCACATCCCGACCCCCCAGGAGATCGGCCTGATGCCCTCGGTGGTGAACCTCACCAAGGAGTCCCGGGGCCTCGTGCTGGTCACGGGGCCCACGGGCTCCGGCAAGACGACGACCCTGGCCAGCCTCATCGAGACCATCAACCTCGGCCAGCGCAAGACCATCGTCACGGTCGAGGATCCCATCGAGTTCGCCTACGAGGACAAGAACTCGGTCATCCTCCAGCGCGAGGTCGGACAGCAGACCAAGTCCTTCTCCGAGGCCCTGCGCCGCTCCCTGCGCCAGGACCCCGACGTGATCCTGGTCGGCGAGATGCGCGACCTGGAGACCATCAGCCTCGCCATCACCGCCGCCGAGACCGGCCATCTCTGCTTCGGCACCCTGCACACCCAGGACGCCCCGACCACGGTGGACCGCATCATCGACGTGTTCCCGCCGCACCAGCAGCAGCAGGTGCGCATCCAGGTCTCGACGGTGCTCAAGGCCGTCATCAGCCAGATCCTGCTCCCCCGGCCCGACGGGCACGGGCGCGTCTGCGCCCGGGAGGTGATGACCATGACCCCCGCGGTCGGCAGCCTCATCCGGGACGGGAAGACCCACATGCTCTACGGCGCCATCGAGGCCGGAGCCAAGTTCGGGATGATCTCCATGGACCAGTACCTCGCCTTCCTCGTCAAGCAGAACGCGGTCAAGGTCGACGACGCCCTCTCGAAGGCCCGCGACCCGCAGAACCTGAGGATGCTGCTCTCCATGTCCGCCTCCCAGAAGCCATGATCCTGGCGCACCTGCGCAAGGCGCTCCTCCGCGAGCTCGCCGCCTGGGCGGCCGAGCAGGGCCTGAGCGCCCCTGAAGAAGCCCTCATCAACCCGGTCCCGCCGCACGTCCCGGCCGACCTCTCCCTGCCCTACCCGATGCAGGCCGCGAAGGCTTTGAAGCGCAAGCCCCTCGAGGTCGCGACCGAGCTGGCCGCGCGCTTGAAGGACCTGCGCAGTCCGGAGGTCGATTTCCCCCTCCTGGAGTCGGCCGAGCCCGCGCCGCCCGGCTTCATCAACCTGCGCCTCTCGGAGCAGGCCCTCGTCTGGAACTTGGCCATGGCGCTGGGCCGCCCGGCGGACGGGGACTCTCCCTACGGCTTTGACCCCGACGCGCCCAAGAGGGCGATCAACCTCGAGTTCGTCTCGGCCAACCCCACCGGCCCGGTCCACGTGGCCTCCGCGCGCGCCGCGACCCTGGGCGACTCCCTCTCCCGCATCCTGCGCCGGCGCGGGCACGGGGTGAGGACCGAGTACTACGTCAACGACGTGGGGCGGCAGGTGGAACTGCTCGGCCGCTCGCTTCACGCCCGCTTCGCGGAGCTCAAGGGGAAGCCCTCCGAGTTCCCCGAGGACGGCTACCACGGCGAATACATCAAGGCCCTCGCCGCCGAGGCTCCGCCGGAAGCGGAGGGCTGGGGGCCTCCCGAGTTCTCCCGTTTCGGCGTCGAGAGGATGCTCACGGCGCACCGGCGCGACCTCGAGGAGCTCTTCTTGGTGCGCTTCGACCGCTGGTTCCGCGAGTCCGAACTGCATGATGCCAAGGCGCTCGACAGGACCCTCGAGAAGCTCAGGAAGCTCGGGCGGGTGTACGAGAAGGAGGGCGCGGTGTGGCTCGGCTCCTCCGACACCGAGGCCGGTGATGATAAGGACCGCGTGCTGGTGCGCGCGGACGGACGCCCCACCTATTTCCTCTCGGACATCGCCTACCACGAGGACAAGCTCGCGCGCGGCTTCAAGGAGCTCATCGACATCTGGGGCGCCGACCACCACGGCTACGTGCCGCGCATGCGGGCCGCCATCGAGGCGCTGGGGCACCCCCCGGGCACCTTCCACGCCATCATCCACCAGCTGGTGCACCTCTTCCGCGGCAAGGAAGCCGTGAAGATGTCCAAGCGCGCCGGCGAGTTCGTGACCTTGCGCGAGCTCGTGGAGGAGGCGGGCCTCGACGCCTGCCGCTTCTTCTTCGCCCTGCGCAGCCCGAACGCGCACATGAACTTCGACATCGAGCTGGCCAAGAAGCAGTCGCAGGAGAACCCGGTCTACTACGTGCAGTACGTGCACGCCCGCATCCACTCCATCTTCCGGGAAGCCGAGAAGCACTCGCTGAGGACCTCCCCGGGCAGCCACAAGGAGCCCACGGCGCGGGCCCTGCTGGTCAAGCTCGCCTGGTTCCCGGAGGCGCTGAGGAACTGCGAGCGGGAGCTCTCGCCGCATCCCCTGGCGAGCTATCTCATGGAGCTCTCGGGCCTCTTCCACCCCTTCTACGAGCAATGCCGCGTGGTAGACACTCATGCGATCGAGACTTCGGGCAGCCGCCTGAACCTCTGCGCGGGCGTGGCGCGCATCATCGCGGACGGGCTCAGCCTGCTCGGCGTCTCGGCGCCCGAGAAGATGTAGATGAGTCGCCGCCAATTTCTCGGATGCCGCCCATGACCCCCGAGAAACTCCTCTCGCTCATTGCCGCCGGCGAAACGCTTGACATAGAGTTCAAGGGCGAGGAGAAGCGCCCGCAATCCGATGGAGACATCGTTGATGCCGTAGTATGCCTTGCCAATAGGCCTGGGAATGAGCCCGGCTGGCTACTTGTCGGCGTTGAGGATGACGGCCGGATTACCGGAGCACGTGCGCGTCATGCCGACCGAACCGACCCTCTGCGGATCCAAGCGCTGATAGCCAATTGCACACGGCCATCGCTTTCAACACATATCGGAATTGTGCGCGTGGGCACGCAGAGCATAATCGTCATTGAGGTCCCCCTTGTTCGGACGCCCATTGGAACAGCCGATGGCAAGCATCTGCGCCGCGCTCTAGGCGGAGACGGCAAACCCGCCTGCATTCCGATGCACTTTCATGATATGCAGGGAATGCAGGCCGACCGCGGCCTACTCGACTATTCCACGCTAGATGTTCATAGCGCTTGTTGGAACGATTTAGACCCTCTGGAATTCGAACGATATCGCCGCTTCGTCCGAGAGAGCCAAGGGCGTGGCGATGCGAGCTTGGCGAATTTAAGCGATATGGACCTGGCGAAAGCCTTGGGAGCGGTTCGAGTCAACCGCTCAAAGACATCCATTTGCGTTTTGGGTCTTCTTCTTTTTGGGCGCGAAGAGAGCCTGCAGCGGCTACTCCCAACGCATGAGGCCGCTTTCCAAATATTGAGCGGGCTCACAGTCAGAGTCAATGATCATTTTCGATGGCCGCTGCTACGGACAATGGATGAATTGTTCAACCGATTCCGCGCTAAAAACCTTGAGGAGGAATTGCTGGTTGGCATGCTTCGCATTAGTGTTCCAGACTACGCGCCTGCCGCATTCCGCGAGGGTATTGCCAATGCCCTCATCCACCGCGACTACACTCGACTCGGCGCCGTGCACATCCAATGGCACGACGACCGAATTGAGATCTCCAATCCTGGCGGTTTCCCCGAAGGCGTGCGGCTAGACAACTTGCTTGTCACCCAGCCGCGACCGCGCAATCCGATTTTGGCCGATGCGTTCAAACGGGCCGGAATCGTTGAACGCACAGCGCGAGGCATCGACACGATTTTCTTCGAGCAGCTCCGAAACGGCAGGCCCGCCCCCAGCTACGCGCAAAGCAACGAGACTGGCGTGTCGCTAACGTTGCCCGGCGGAAAAGCAAACCTCGCTTTTGCGAGACTCATTGCAGAGGAAATCCAAGCGGAGCGCCCCCTCTCGCTTGATGACCTGCTCGTTCTCAACCACTTATGGCTCAATCGACAGATGACGACGTCTGAAGCCACCCGATTGATTCAAAAGCCGGAAACCGCTACTCGCGGAAGCCTCCAACGGCTTTTGGAGACAGGCCTAATCGAGGCGCGGGGCGAACGCAAAGGCCGCAACTGGCACCTGTCCGCCAATACCTACAGGCGGCTTGGGGAGAAGGCAGCATACGTACACCAACACGGTTTCGAGCCCATGCAGCATGAACAGATGGTGCTCCAGTATGTCGACAAACATGGTCGAATAACCAGAGGCGAAGCCGCTGAACTCTGCAGACTATCGCCGGACCAAGCTTACCGCTTACTCCAAAAAATAGCGCGAAGTGGCCAACTCATCCGGCAAGGAATCAAGAAAGGATCGTGGTATGGGCGCCGCGCATAAAATAACCGCGCGCGGTTATTCCCCAGTTTGGATTGATTTGAGCGCATATACCCGGGATTCACCGTCTTCTGAAGCCGGGGAGAAGACGTTCCATCTTGAATCTTCTTCTGCGAAACAGCGACCTTGAACTAACAGCCCCCCGTCGAAACCATGCCCCAAAATCCTACCACCCACCTGCCGTCCGATGTCACAATCGCAATCAAGCACGCGAAGCTTCAATACAAGGCAAGACGGATAAAGAATCTAGCCGACTTCACTGACGATGGTAAAATGATGGCCTTCGTGCCAGATCCCGTGGCTGATGAAACCTGGGCTGTCGGTGGCCAGATTCAGTTCTGCAACCCGTTGCCTGGGAAGGAAGAAGAGGTCATCGAGAGCGGGGAAATTTTGGAATTTGATCCGGACACTGGAAAAATCTACGTCGATGTGCCATCGCTGAAAGGCGACAGGGATATCCACGCATTCCAATTGCGGTATAAGCCCTTCGATTTTGCCATGGCTCTGGAAAATGCTTTCACCCGTTTGGAGAATCATGTTGACTTGGTGAAAGGCGTCCTGAGACTCGCATGTGGAGAAATCCAAAATCCCGATCCTGCACCAATTCCAGAACTGCCCAGCACCGAAGACCAGGGAATCGTTGACGATATCTGGCAAATACCCTGGTCGTTGCTCTGGGGGCCGCCAGGTACCGGCAAGACTCAAAATGTCTCCGATGCACTTGCACGATTTGCATTGGGAGAAGGTATCGGCAAAGTATTGGTCGTTACTCCTACCAACATCGCAGCGGATGAAGTCGCGCATAGGATTTGCAGCATATTAAGTCGAAGCGGCAAATTAAATACCCCCAAGGGCTGTTTGGTTTATCGTGGGGGGCGCGGCGCAGGAAAAAAGCTAAGCAAGGATTACCCACAGTGCCTTCGAGATGAGGCTTACGCCAAGGGATACGATGCGAAACGAAGGAAGATGGATGAACTGCTCGAGCAGCGTGATGACGCCCGGCACCGCAAGCTGTATACCGAAGCTAGTAGGATAAACAAGCAGTTGCAGGATTTACGCGCGACATTACCTGATGAGACGATGTTCGCTATCACCAAAGGAGCTGCGCGCGTGATTATACTCACGACCTTCCGCGCTCTGGCCCTGGTGGGACAGGGAAAGAATCCAGCACTCATGGACAAGGTTATTGTAGATGAGGCGGGTATGGTCTCGCGCCTCACGACTGCAGCTATGGCAACCCTGGGGAAATCGGTCATGCTTGCAGGAGATCCGAAACAGATCGGGCCGATTTATACCTTGCCGCCAGGGACATCAAAGGAAATCCGGACGTGGCTGTTGAAGTCGGGACTTAGCCATTTGGTCAGCGTTAAGGAAAGCTTGGCATATCCGCATGTTCGGTTCCTGGATTTGCAGTATCGCATGCATCCAGATATCTCCAAAACAGTAAGCGAGTTCACCTATGACGGCATACTAAAAGATTCGGAAACGGCAAAATTGTTGGTGGGGGAGCACCCAACGACACTGAAACTCCCAAAGGAACGAGCCTCATGCATTATCCTTGATGAGGTTGCGCATATGCCGGAGGATGTTTGCGCGAAGAAAGCGGCCACAGGCAGAGGCTCTGAGCGTGATTTCTCGGCGAAAATCGCTGTCGGCTTGGCTCTTGCCGCGAGTGAAAAAGGCGACGAGGTCTTGATCCTGACTCCTTACCGCGCACAGGTTCGGCTCCTCCGCAAGAAAATTCGATCCTTGGACCCGGCCAGCAAAAAAAGAATTTCCGTAGGGACGATTCATCGGCATCAGGGCGCCGAACGCAGCGTGGTCATCTTGGATGCAGTCAAGGGTGCGATTTCCTGGCCCGGACCTGAAATCGGCATGCTCTTGAATGTCGCCGTCAGCCGCGCCAGAAACCGCTTTATCCTTCTCGCATCTCAAGCTGAGAGAAACACCCCGATTCTGGGCAGACTGGCTGGGCTGCTAAGAGTGGCAACATTAGATGTGCCAATCTACGACGACAATGGACAGCAGGTATTACTCGCCCACGCCGTACCCAGGTCTGCTGGGCTGCGGTCGTCATTATTCGGAGACGCCCCGACCGCAGTGTCGGGCAACCTTGGAGAAGAAATCGCCAATACGGGGAGACATTTCCTTGCCTCACAGGAACAGACCAGGCTTATCGAAAAACTTCCTGGCGATGGACACTATCTTGTTCGAGGCGTGGCGGGCAGTGGGAAGTCTTTGATTTTGGCTAATTGGGCCGTAAAATTGTTACAAAAGGAAACCAAGGCAAATATTCTGGTTACGTTTTTCAATAAGGGAATGAAGAATCTTCTGGAACGCATGCTGGACGACGCCTGTAAACGCCATGGCGTTAGTGTTTCCCTTGCCAAGCAGATTCGCGTGGTTCATGAGGCGGCAATCGGCAACGTGAATGAGAAGTTTGATGCTGTTTTTGTAGATGAGGCCCAGGATCTCGAAGCATCACGAATGGTTCAAGTGTACTCGCTGTGCAAAGAAGTCGACAAGGCTGGCAGGAAATCGAAGAATTTTGTGCTGTTCCATGACGATTCGCAGAATATCTATGGGCAAAAGACTCTAGAGGAATTTAAAACCGAACTCGAGAAATCGACAGCGACAGAGCAGCGGGATTTCGCGGATCGGCTTTCATTTCAGGGACGTTCCTCCGTTTTACGCGAGACATATCGCTCAACGCAGGCTATCCTTGGGTTTGCAATCAACATGGCACTGGACCCAAAGCAAATCTATTCCCAAGCAGAATCCGGACTGCTTGTATTTATGAAGGTCACTGAACTTGCTGAAGCGGGGCTGCTCATTCGCCCACAGGATTCGCCGGATGGCGTATATGAGGTTCGGTACGCGGAGCGACAGGGAACAACTCCCATTGTAATCCAGACGGAAAAAGCTGTTGCGCTAACGGAACTAGCCAAAGAAGTCAAACACCTGATTGAAGAGGAAAAGGTCGCGCCTGGCAGCATCATGGTTGTGTCAATCAAGTCGCCGAGTCGTGTTGTAACAGAACTAAGCAGGGTGGGAGTTCCAGCCGTCGCCTATGGCGGGAAAGAGGGCAACGATCCCGGCACATTGCCGGCGACGCGGCCTGACCATGTGCGGTGCACGACCGTATTCTCCTGCAAAGGCCACGAGGCGCCTGTTGTCATGTTCGCTAATGCTAATGAAATCGAGGATTTGAGCTGGATGCAAAATCGCCCTGCTGCCCAGATAAACAAAATCAGGCGATGCATGCTGTATGTCGCTTTGTCTCGTGCCATGATAAGACTCTACGTATTTGGATGGAAGTCGCCGCTCATGGACGCCGCTAAAGCATACGCTGGGCCGGGCACTCCAATACAAATGGTTTCATGATTGAGCATGTTGAGATGAGACACTCATTGCCTCCAAATCCTGCCGCTCCTGGACGGAATTGACCCCATGAACCTCCTCTTCGTCACCGAAGCCCCGGGCTGGAGCGGGGGCACCAACCAGATGCTTTTGACCGCGCGGGAGCTCTCCAAGCGCGGGCACAAGGTCGTCACGGTCTGCCCCGAGGGCAGCGTCCTGGCCGAACGGGCCGGGAAGGCGGGGCTCCCCGTCCATCTTCTGCGCGTGCGCCAGGACTACGACGTGCCGGCGGCCCTCAAGATCAAGGCCCTCGCGCGTGAGCTGGGCGCGCAAGTCCTCCACGCCCACCACCCGCGCGCGCACGCCGTCTGCCTGATCGCCCGGGCCCTGGGCTGCCCCGTCCCGCTCGCGGTGACCCGCCGCGTCATCTTCCCCATCCGCCTCAACCCCTTCAGCGCGCTCAAGTACCGCGCCCCCCTCATCGACCGCTACATCGCCGTCTGCGAGGCCGCGGCCCTCGAGCTCGAGAAGGCCGGCGTGGCCCGCGAGCGCATCCGCGTCATCCCCTCGGCCGTGGAGCTCTCGCGCTGGGAGGAGGCGCGCGCGCGCCGGGACGCGAAGCCGCCGGAAGGCCCGCCGCGCATCGGCCTCATCGGCCACTACGCCCCCTTCAAAGGCCACCAGGTGCTCTTGCGCGCGGCCAAGGACATCCTGCAGGCCTTCCCCGGCGCGCGCTTCGTCCTGGCCGGCCGCGGCACCGAGCAGCTCCGGCCCCTGGCCGAGGAGCTCGGTGTCCTCTCCCAGGTGGACATCCTGGGCGAGCGCAGCGACGTGCCGGACATCCTGGCCGGCCTGCACCTCTTCGCCATGCCCTCGCTCCAGGAGGGCATCGCGACCGCGCTCATGGAGGCCCAGACCGCCGGCCTGCCCGCCGTGGCCTCGCGAGTGGGCGGCATCCCGGACGTGCTCCTGGACGGGGAAACCGGCCTGCTGGTGCCGCCCGACGATCCGGGGGCGCTGGCGAAAGCCATCGTGCGCGTCCTCCAGGACAAGACTCTGGCCGAGGGCTTCGTGCACAAGGGCGCCGAGCGGGTGAAAAAGCTCTTCGCCCTGCCGGTCGTCGCCGACCGCCTCGAGGCGGCCTACGCGGAGCTTGTTTCTTGAGCTCGGTCCCCGTCCTGATGTACCACCACGTCAGCGACGACCGCGAGGTCACCCCGCGCGGCTTCGAGGAGCATCTGCTTTTGCTCAAGCGGGAAGGCTTCCGCACCCTCAGCCTCGCCGAGCTGCGCGCGCACCTCACCGGCGCTCAGCCGGCGGGCCGCGCCGCGATGATCACTTTCGACGACGGCTACCTGGACAACTGGGTGTGCGCCTACCCCCTGCTCAAGAAGCACGGCCTGCGCGCGGTCGTCTCGGTCGTGACCGAAAGGGCCGAACTGGCCCGTTCGGCCTTCCGCCATAGGATGGACGAGGGCGCCGCCTCCCCCGACACCCGCAAGGACGAGCGGGGCCCGGAAGGGTTCCTCTCCTGGAGGGAGCTCGACGCCATGGCCGCCTCCGGCGTCTTCGAGGTCGCCTCCCACACGCACACGCACCGGGACTTCCGGCGGGAACAGCCCTACGCCGACCTGCGCCGCGAGCTCGTCGAGTCGCGCCGGCTCATCGAGGAGCGCCTGGGCGTCTGGTCGGGCGCGGTGTTCTGGCCCTGGGGCGACTGCGAGCCCGGCTGGAGCATGACGGCCAGGGAGGCCGGCTACCGCCTGGCCTTCACGACCCAGGTGGGCGCCAACACCCCCGGCCGCGACCCCTTCGCCGTGCGCCGCTTCAAGGTGAAGAGCGACTCCGTCCAGGAACTCTCCCGCCGGCTCTGGCTCTACAGCCGTCCGGTCATGGCCGAGCTCTACGCCAACGTGCACGGGCTCGACCGATGGCTGAGCGGAAAGCGCTGAAGCGCTTCGGTCTCTGGGGCTGGACGGCGGCCTGTCTGGTCTTCTCCCTGCGCCTCTTCCCGTGGGGCGCCCTGCAGGACGCGGCCTTCCCCCTCGCCAAGGCCCTCGCCGCCCGCCCGACGAGCCCCCTGCCCGGCCTGCTCAAGATGGCCCTCCTGCTCTTGGCCGTTTGGCTGCCGGGCGAAGCCCTGCTCAAGCGCTGGCTGAAGGACTCCACGCTCCTGGGACGCTGGCCGCAGGCCTTCGGCGCCGGCCTCGTCCTGCACACCCTCCTGCTCTGCGGCCTGGCGGCCTTCGGCCTCATGCGGCCGGCGGCGGTCCGCTGGCTGCTCGCCCTCACGGCGGCGCTCGGCCTCATCGCCACCCTCCCCTGGCGCAGGCCGGATATCGAGCCGAGCCGTCCCGACGGGGAGAACCTCGCCGGCTGGGTGGTCTTCGCCTTCCTCCTGCTCGGCCCCAACCTGCTGGCGGCGCTCTCGCCCGTGGTGTTCTACGACTCGGCGGTCTACCACTACGCCCTGCCGGAGCAGTTCTTGCGGGCCGGGAGCTTCACCCGGATGCCCTTCACCCACTTCGCGGCTTTCCCGATGGGCTGGGACATCCTCAACGCCTTGACCCTCGCCTGGGGCTACGGCTTCCCGCAGAAGGCCCTGCTCTGGGGCGCCTGCGCCGCGGCGGCGGGCGCGCTCGCTCAGGCGAGCGGCTCCTGGGTGCCGGGCCTGCTTTTCCTCTCCATGCCCGCCCTGGCCATCAACCTGGCCTCGGGCGGGACCGAGCTGGGCTGGGCGTTCTTCCTCGTGCTGGGCTGGGTTTGCCTCCTGAAGGAGGATGAGCGCTGGCGGACGCTGGGCTGCGTGTTCTGCGCGGCGGCGCTCTCGACGAAGTACCTGGCGGCCCTGCCGTGGGCGGCCACGGGGTTCTTCTTCTGGCTGTTCAAGCGGCCGAAGCGTTTCGCCGCGCTCTACCTGGGCGCCGGCGCCGCCCTGCTGGCGCCCTGGCTGGTCAGGAACCTGCTCCACTACGGCAACCCCGTCCACCCGTTCTTCTCCGGCGAATTGATGTCGGCCATCCTGGCCGACGCCTCGGGCTCGAGGGCGGACCTCCTCCATCCGTCGAGCTGGCTCGCCTGGCTGGGGCCTTTGCGGCCCTACCTGGGCACGACGGTGGACATGGATTTCGCCGGGGCGGGCGTGCTGTGGGCTTTGCCGTTCCTGCGGCCCTCCGAGAGGAGCAGGCCCCTGCTCTGGACGCTGGCTTTCTGCTGGCTGGGCTGGGGGCTCTCGACCGGGATCGTGCGCTTTTTGCTCCCGACCCTGGCTTTGCTGTTCCTGGCGCTGCGCGACTGCCGCGTGGATTTGCGCCTGCCGGCCGCCGCGTTGGCCTTCTTCAACGGCCTGCTCGGCCTGGATTTCACGGCCCGCACGGAGGGCTGGAAGCCGGCGTTGGGCGTCGAGACCCTGCCGGTCTACCTCTCCCGCGACCACGCCTCCTGGTTCAACCCCTGCACGCCCATCATCCCCGACCTCCTCTCCCAGCCGCCGGGGAAGGTGCTGCTGGTCGGCGATGCGCGCAGCCTCTACCTGCCCGGGCGCATCGTGTCGGGGACGGTGTTCCAGGCCCAGCCCCTGACGCTGTGGGCGGAGGAAGCGGGCACGGCCGAGGGTCTGCGCGAGCGCCTGCGCAAGGAGGGGATCGACTACCTGGTGCTCAACCTGGCCGAGGCCATGCGCCTGCAGAGGATGCGGCCCATCCTGTCCTTCTCGGAGAAGGGCGAGGCGGCGTTCAAGGAGTTCTGGGACGCCTACGTGGAGTTGGCCGGGGAGCGCGTGAGGACGAAAGAGGACGGGATGTACGCGCTGTTCCTATACCGGCTGAGGGACACGCCGAGGGAGGCGGGCGAGAAGGCGCCGGAGAACCACGTGCTCGGCCTGCTGCGCCATCAAGCTAGCCTTTCCCATGGCTCTCCAGGAACCTCAGCACCGTGACGACCGGGTTCGGCGTCGCCGCCGTCGGCGGATTGGGCGCGTCCTTCACAGAATAGACGCTCAGCCAGCGCGGGTCCGGCCCCGCGTCCACCCGGTCCTCATACTCCCGGCGCAGATACTTGCCCCAGAACACCTGGAAGGCGGGGCTCCGCGCCTCCTCGCGCGGGAACACGTTCCGAGCGTACTCCCGGTACATCAACTGCCGCGCGCTCAAGAAGACGTGCGTGATCCCCAGCCCCTTCACCCTGGCCAGCAGTTCCTCGGCGTCCTTCGACTCCCGCACGGCCAGCCAGAACGGGTTATAGTCGAACACGGTCGCGGCCACGCAGTCCCTCTCGATATAGTAGGTCCGAGACTCCCCCAGCACCAGCACCCGCGCGGTCTTCGGAAGCTCCCGGTTGATGAACTCCGCGGCCGAATAATAAGGAAGGCCGTAGGTCACCCGCTGGGACTTGAGGTACTCCGTCTTCGTGACATCGCCGCGCAAATAGGCCCACTGCCCGATGCCCGTCCCCTGGTTGTAGGCCGCCTCGAAGTCGAACATCCCCGCGTAGAGCGCCGCGGCCCAGGCCAGGGCGCGCACCCAGCCCGGCAGGACCCCCCGGCGGACAGGCAGAGCGGCGCAGAGCGCGAGCATCGGGAAGGAAGGCAGAAGGTAGCGCACCAATCGGCTCGCCAGACCCCATAGCAGGAAGCCGCCCCCCGCGGCGGCGGCCAGCACCCGCTCGGCCGGCGTGCGCAGGCGCACGAAGAGCAGGAGCGGCAAGAGCAGGATGAACACCGGCCCGGGCCAGTCCCCAAGCGGCCAGTCCTGCGTCGAAGTCGTCCAAGGCTGGAGCAGCAGTTCCTTCCAGCCCGCCCAGTTCGACAAGGTCGCCCCCAGGTTCCGGGAGCCCGACGCGTCCAGGAAGGCCGCCCAGTCGGCGATGAGCTCCTTGCCCGGGAAGAGTCCCGTCAGGAAAGGATAGAGCGGGTTCTTGAAGAAGAGCAGGTTCTTCAGCATCCACGGAGCGAACGCGGCGGCAGCCGCCCCAACCATGAGCAGGGTCTTCGACAGCGAACGGCTCCGCCAGCCCTGGATGAGGACGAAGAGGGCCGCGACCGGCAAAACGTTGTACTTCGTCCCGGCCGCGAACCCGCAGAGCAAGCCCGCGCACACGGCCCACCGCCCGCCCTCCTCTTCTTCCAGCCCCCTCATCATCGAGAGCAAAGCCAGCGCGCACAAAAAGCTCGAGGCCAGGTCCACCCCGCAGCCCCAGCTCGCGTAGAGCCCCGCGGGGCAGAGGTAGAAGGCGAAGGCCGCGAAGACGGCCCCCTCCGTGCCCAGCCAGCGGCGCCCGATGAGCCACACCGCCGCCGCCGTCCACAGCCCGAAGGAAGCGTGCAGGAGCGCGGCGAGACGGTCGTCTAAGAGCGCGAGCATCAGGCCGTAGAGGGTCTGCGCGGCGAGCGGGAGCCCTGAGTAGATGTTGTGCGGCACGGGCCCGATGCGCCCGCGCTGAAGCCAGAGCTCGGGCAGGGCGAGGTGGTAGACCAGCGAATCGTAGAACACCTCGGGCGCCATGGCCGCGACCAGGTTCATGAGCGCCGCGCAGGCGCAGAGGAACAGCGCGGCCCAGCCCCAGGGACCGGCCTTGCCGGAGACGGCGAGCGGCTCGTTCGGAAGGAACTTCCACCACCACGGAGCCGTAAGGAGTGCGGCGAGCGCGCAGACGATGAAGCCGCCCTTCAAGGCCGCGGGCGTGAACACGGCGAGGCCCAGCGCGAAGAGCAGGATGGGCAACAGCCCCGCGCCCAGGCCCGCGGCAAGCGCGAGCCCCTCCAGGCGGGAGGCCTTCAGGCGCAAGGCCCGCAGAAGCAGGGCGCCCAGCGCACAGGCCAGCGTCCAGAACGCCGCCAGCCAAGCCAGGCGCGAAAGCAGACCCGCGCCGAAGCGGGAGAGCGCTTCCGGCAGGAGCGTGAAGAAATCCTTCCAGAGGACAGGGTCGAAGCGGACGTTCTTCTGCCGGTACATCCAGTAAAGCAGGGCCGTCCAGGCCAAAAAGAGCAGGCCGACGGCCGAGCCCGGCAGGCGCAGGGCGGATAACTCGGGAGATTTGTCCTTGCGCTTCTTCACACGGCGGCGAACGCGCGGGCTGCGGCCTTGAGCGTGCGCTCGACGTCCCTCTCCGTGTGGCAGGAGGAGAGCATCGCGGTCTCGAACTGGGCCGGCGGGAAGTACACGCCGTTATCGAGCAGGCCGTGGAAGAACCGGGCGTACGCCTTGCGGTCGCAGCAATCGGCCGAGGGCCAATCCCGAACGGGCTTGCGCGTGAAGAAGACGGTCAGCATGGACGCCGCCTGGTGGACCTGCGCCGGCACGCCCGCGCGGGCCGCCTCGCGCCGCAGGCCCGCGGCGAGGGTCTCGGCCAGGGCCGCGACCCGCTCGTAAGGGTCCTCCTTTATAAGGAGGCGCAGGGTCTCGAGGCCGGCCGCGACCGCGACGGGGTTGCCCGAAAGCGTGCCCGCCTGGTAGGCGCAGCCCAAGGGGGCGATGTGCCCCATCACGTCCCTGCGCCCGCCGTAGGCGCCCATGGGATAGCCGCCGCCGATGATCTTGCCCAGGCAGGTGAGGTCGGGCAGGATGCCGTAGACCGACTGCGCCCCCCCGTAGGCCAGCCGGAAGCCCGTGATGACCTCGTCGAAGACGAGCAAAGCGCCATGATGCCGTGTGAGGTCGCGCAAGGTCTCCAGGAAGCCCGGCTCGGGCAAAACGAGGCCCATGTTGGCCGCCACGGGCTCCACGATGACCGCGGCGATGCGGGCTCCCCAGCGCTTGAAGACCTTCTTAAGCCCCGCGATGTCGTTATAGTCGGCGACCAGGGTCGTCTGCGCCCACGAAGCGGGGACGCCCTCCGAGTTCGGCTCGCCCAGCGTGGCCGCGCCCGAGCCGGCCGCCACCAGCATCGAGTCGGCATGGCCGTGGTAGCAGCCGGAGAACTTGAGGACGAGGTCGCGGCCGGTGAAGGCCCGGGCCGCGCGCAGGACGCTCATCGCCGCCTCGGTGCCCGAGCTCGTCAGGCGCAAGAGCTCCATGGAGGGATAGGCTTCCCGGATCGCCTCGGCCAGCCGGGTCTCGCCCTCGGTCGGCGCGCCGAAGGTGGAGCCAATCCGCGCGGCCTTGCAGGCCGCCTTCACGACCTCCGGCCGGCAGTGGCCGAGGATGAGCGGCCCCCAGGAGAGGCAGTAGTCCAGGTACTCGCGGCCGTCGGCGTCCGTGAGCCGCGCGCCCGAGCCTGAGCGCATGAACACCGGCGTCCCACCCACCGAGCGGAAGGCCCGCACCGGCGAGTTCACGCCGCCCGGCAGGACGCGGCGCGCGGCGCGGTAGAGGGCCTCGGAGCGCGGGCGCTTCATCCCTGCTCCAGCCAGCGCGCGGCGTCCATGGCGTGGTAGGTGAGGATGAAATCAGCGCCGGCGCGCTTGATGGAGGTCAGCGCCTCCAGGACGACCCGGCGCTCGTCGATCCAGCCCTTCTGAGCCGCCGCCTTCACCATCGCGTACTCGCCCGAGACGTTGTAGGCCGCGACGGGGAGGCTGAAGCGCTCGCGCACGGCCCGCACGACGTCGAGATAGGGCAGGGCCGGCTTGACCATGACCATGTCGGCCCCTTCCTCCACGTCGAGAGCGACCTCGCGCAAGGCCTCGCGGGCGTTGGCGGGGTCCATCTGGTAGGTCGAGCGGTCGCCGAACTTAGGGGGAGATTCGGCCGCCTCGCGGAAGGGGCCGTAGAAGGCGCTCGCGTACTTGGCGGCGTAGGCGAGGATGGGCGTATGGGAGAAGCCGCCCTTGTCGAGGGCTTCGCGGATGGCGCCCACCTGGCCGTCGGCCATCCCGCTCGGCGCGATGACATCGGCGCCGGCCTCGGCCTGGCTCAAGGCCGTCTTGGCCGCGAGCTCGAGCGTCGCGTCGTTGTCGAGGACGAATCCGCCCTTCGCCTTGCGGATGATGCCGCAGTGGCCGTGGTCGGTGTACTCGCAGAAGCAGAGGTCGGCGAGGACCGCGAGCTCCGGCGTCTTGTCCTTGAGCGCCCGGATGGCCCGCTGGACGATGCCGTTCTTCGCCCAGGCGCCGCTCGCGCGGGCGTCCTTCTTGTCCGGGATGCCGAAGAGGATGACACCAGGAATGCCCGCTTTGCGGGCTTCCCTGGCGAGCTTGACCAGCTCGTCTACGGAGAGTTGGAACTGCCCCGGCATGGAGCGGATGGGGCGCTTCTCGCCCCGGCCGGGCCTCACGAAGAGCGGGAGGATCAGGTCGCCGCGGTCGAGCTTCGTCTCCCGGACGAGCTCGCGCAGGGCCGGCGTCGCCCGGGTCCGTCGAAGACGCTGGGTCGGGAATGCCATGGCGGGATTCTACTATAATCCGTTTCTATGAGATTCGACGAAGCCCTGACCTTCTCGGACGTCCTCCTCGTCCCGCGGCGCTCGGACATCGCCTCGCGGCGCCAGGTCGATACGACCGGCCGCTTCTGCCGGCGCATCGCGCTCAAGACCCCCATCGTCTCGGCCAACATGGACACGGTCACCGAGTCCGAGATGGCCATCGCGATGGCCCACGTGGGGGGCCTCGGCGTGATCCACCGCTTCCTCAAGATCGAGGAGGAGGTGGCCGAGGTCGCGCGGGTCAAGCGCGCCGAGAGCATCGTCATCGAGCAGCCCTACACCCTCTCCCCCTCGGACACCGTGCGCGACGCCAAGCGCATGATGCGCGAAAGAGGCATCGGCGGCATCCTGGTCGTGGGCGAGGGCGGCCGCCTCGCCGGCGTCGTCACCACCCGCGACGTCGTCTTCGAACGCGACGAGGCCAAGCGCCTCGACAAGGTCATGACCCGCCGGCTCATCACCGCCCGGCCGGACGTGACCCCCGAGGAGGCGCGCCGCATCCTGCAGGAACACGAGATCGAGAAGCTCCCGCTCATCGACAAGGCCGGCCAGCTCAAGGGCCTCATCACCGCCAAGGACCTGCTCAAGAACGAGCTCTACCCCAACGCCTCCAAGGACTCCAAGGGCCACCTGCTCGTCGGCGCCGCCGTGGGCGTCGTGGGCGACTGCCTCGAGCGCGCGCAGGCCCTCCTCGACGCGGGGGCGGACGCGCTGGTCGTGGACGTCGCGCACGGCCACTCCGGCCACGTCCTCGAGACCGTGCGGCGCATCAAGAAGTCCCGGCCTTCCGCCGAGGTGGTGGCCGGCAACGTGGCGACGGGGGAGGGCGCGCGCGACCTCCTGCGGGCGGGGGCGGACGGGATCAAGGTCGGCGTGGGCCCCGGGGCGACCTGCTCGACGCGCATCGTCACGGGCTGCGGCGTCCCGCAGGTCAGCGCGGTGATGGACTGCGTGCGCGCCTGTCGGGGCGCGCACGTCCCCGTCGTCGCGGACGGAGGCGTGCGCAACTCGGGGGACATCACGAAGGCGATGGCGGCGGGCGCCTCGTGCGTGATGCTCGGGAGTCTCCTCGCCGGCTCCGAGGAGAGCCCGGGCTACACCACCGTGCGCGGCGGGGTCAAGTACAAGGTCTTCCGCGGCATGGCCTCCCTCGGCGCGGCCATCGGCCGGCGCGTCAAGGAACACTCCGCGGGGCCCGCGGCCGAGGACGTCGCGGAGGTCGTGCCGGAGGGCGTGGAGTCGGTCGTCCCCTATCGGGGACAGGTCGCGGAGGTCGTGCACCAGCTCGCCGGGGGCCTGCGCTCGGGGATGAGTTACTGCGGGGCACGCGACCTGCCGGCCCTCTGGAAGAACGCCAAGTTCGTCCGCATCACGCCGGCGGGCTGGAGCGAGTCCAAGCCGCACATCCTGGAACGGTAGCGGCCGGCTACTCGATCCCGAGCGGGGTGTCGAGGTCGGGCTCTTCGGAGTCCCGCCTTCGGGGCCTCTTCTTCTTGACCGGCTTGGGTTGGGCCGGAGGCTCCTGCGCGGACTGCTGCTGATTCGCGGCCCCCAACTGCATGATGACCTTGAGGAGGACCTCGTCCTTGCTGGGCGCGCGCCCGCTCTGAGCGCTCTGCAGGCGCACCGAGTCGACGGCCTCCTTCACCTTCTTGAGCTGCTCCCTCTGCTCGGGAGGCATGCCGCGCGCGAGGTCGGAGTTCTCATCGAGCTTCTGGCTCCACTTGTCGAGGGAGCTCATCGTCTTCGCGGGGTCCCCTCCCGTGTCGAGCGCGAAAGCCTCCTGTTGGCCGGGCAGGCGCTGGGCGGCCTCGAGGTCCGTCCCCTGGACCATGCCGACGCTGTCGGGGGAGGGCGCCGTTCCCTCCGGCGCGGGTTCGGCCGGAGCGCCCTCCAGCGTCGAGCGGGGGGCGGCGTCGGGGACGGAGAGAGCGACCGGCGCGGCCGGCTTGGCGGCGTCCTCGGTCTTGGACTCCAGGGCCTCTCGGAGCCGGGCGCCCTCTTTCACGACGGCGGCCTGCGCGCCCGCCAGGGCCATCCCCAGGAACCCCACCGCCATCAGGGCCCCGCTCTCCTGGAGGGCCTGCATGCGGACCAGGCCGCGGGTGAACAGCCAGACGGCGTAGGCCGTGGTGCCCAGCCAGAGATAGGGGAAGGGCGCCCAGAACGCCCCCACGTGCGGAAGGAGGATGGGGGAGAGCAGGGAGACGAGCAGCAGGCTCTTCCCGAAGGGGGCCTCGCTGCCGACCAGGGAAGTCAGGGCGTGCAGGGCGGCGGCGCCGGCCAGCCCGGCCAAAAGCAGGCCGAGGGCGCCCGCCGCGGCGGCCAGGAGGAGGATCGGCGGCTCCGGCGGAGCCTCCAGCCGGGCGTAGGCCAGCCCGGCGCAGAGCAGGGCCGCGGCGCAGGACCAGAGCGCCAGGTTCGCGGCCGCCTGGGAGCCGGATGTCTCGCTCTCGCGATAGCCCTCGAAGACGCTCTCGGCCGCGAGGGAGGCCCGGACGGAGGATTCGACCAATTCGGCGAAGCCGGCTTCTGCCATGAGGTTACCTCTTCTCCGGGACCAGCTTCCGGATCTCTCCCTCCAAAACGTCGAAGTCCAGCGGCTTGGCAACGAAGGCGGAGGCTCCCAGCAGGCGGGCGTCCTTCTGGAACTCCGGGTCGAAGTGACCGGTCATCATGACCACGGGAGCCCGGCTGCGGGCGAGGATCTCGCCGAGCGCCCTCAAGCCCGTCATCCCGGGCAGGACGTTGTCGAGCAGGATGACGTCGAAGGCTTCCTTCTCGAGCAGAGCCAGGGCCTCCTCGGCGCTGGACGCGCAGCGCACCTCGAAGCCCTTCGGGACCATCATGCGCGAGAGGACCTGGCGGATGACCTCCTCGTCGTCGACGACCAGCAGGCGCGCGCTCACGCGTCCAGGACCGCGCGCACCTGGCGCGCGACCTCCTCGGGCTGGAAGGGCTTCTGGACGAACGGCTCGCCGCATTCGCTGCATCTGCCCATCGACTGAGCGGTGGAATAGCCGCTCATGAAGAGGACCTTGACCTTCCGGCCCGCCTCCTCGCAGATGAGGGCGTGGGCTTCGCAGCCGCCCAGCCCGGGCATGACGATGTCGAGGACGAGCAGGGCGATCTCCTCTTTATGGCTGCGGTAGACCTTCACGGCCTGCTCGCCGCTCTCGGCGAAGAGGAGTCGGTAGCCTCGGGGCTCGAGGATGCGCTGGAGGATGCCGAGCACGGTAGGCTCGTCGTCGGCCAGCAGGAGGGTCTCCGTGCCGCCCGGGACAGCGGCGGCGGGCGCCCTCCGCGACAGTTCGGAGGCGGCCGGCCAGTAGACCTCGAAGCGCGCGCCCTTGCCCCGCTCGCTCTCGAAGGTGACGAGCCCCTCGTGATCGCTCAGGATGCCGTAGACGACGGGGAGCCCGAGCCCGGAGCCTTCGCCGGGGCCCTTGGTCGTGAAGAAGGGCTCGAAGACGTGCGGGGCCTCTTCCGGCGAGATACCCTTGCCGGCGTCCTCCACCTGCAGAAGGGCGTAGCGCCCGGGCGGGAGGGCGCCGTGCGGGGAACGGAAGGGCTTGTCGAAGGACACGGCCCGGGTCCGGAGGGTCACGACTCCTACGCCCCCGAGGGCGTCCTGCGAGTTCAAGCACAGGTTCATGAGGACCTGCTCGATCTGGCTGGCGTCCGCCCAGACGGGGTCCAGGCCCTGGGCGAGGTCCAGCTCGAAGCGGATGCGCTCGCCGAAGCCCGGGACGGCCAGGCGCCGGAATTCCTCCACGGCCTTGTTCAGATCGACGACGCTCTTGGCCGCCGCCCGGCGCTGGCTGAAGGCCTTGAGCCGAGCGACCACGTCGGCCGCCCTCTTGCAGGACGCGATGATCCCCTCGGCGTCCTCGGCGACCTGCCCGGCGGAGGCCCTCTTGATGAGAGTCGCCAGCCCGACCATGCCGGTGAGGATGTTGTTGAACTCGTGCGAAACGCCGCTCGAGAGGCGCCCCACCGCCTCCATCTTCTGCGCGTGCAGGAGCTGGAGGTCCTTCTGCCGGAGGGCCTCTTCCGCCTGTTTCTTCTCGGTGACATCCTCATACACGGCTACGAGTTCCCCATCCGGGAGCTTGTAGACGTAGTTGTCGCGCCAGCCCTGGACCCGGCCGTCCTTGTAGAGCGAAACGGGATACCGCTCGGATTGGCCGGTCTCCCAGACCCGGCGGAACACGGCCAGCAGCCCGAACTCCTCGACGCCGGGAAACACCTCGGTCACCCGTTTCCCGATGAGATCGTCCTTCCGGATGTCGTCGATCCTCTCGCCCGGCTTATTGATATCCTCGAAGACGAAATCCTCGCCGCCATCGACCGCCCTGTAGACCGCGATGCCTCTCCCCGTGGCCTCGAACAGAGAGCGGTAGCGCGCCTCGCTCTCCTGGAGGGCCTTCAGGGCCTTCTTGTGCTCCTCGACCACCTGCGCGAGGGCGGTGATCTCCTGCAGGCTCTTGCGGCCCGTCTGCTGGGCGATCTGCTGGTAGTAGCGGGCTCGCGCACGCTCCTCTTCAAGCGGGTCCATTCAGCCTTCCTCCGTCAGGACGAGCAGCACGCCGGTCCAGTCCAAGCCGCGGCTTTTCCCCATCAGGGGCGCGATCTCGACGCCGGAGTAGAAGCCCAGCAGCGGCACGCCGCGCTCGCGGAAGACTTTCTGGACCCCGGCGGCCTCTTCCTCCGCCGTGTGGGAGAACTCCGCCGTACGCCCCGCGCAGTCGATGTAGAGGCCGAAGGCCGGAGCCCCCCCGGCCTCGCCGAGCAGGGCCCGGGCGTTCTCCTCGGAGGACTCCGCCATCCGCTCCACGTCGCGGATCATGAACTGGATCTCCATCCCGGTCTCGAGGTCGGGCTCGAACATCCCGATCCCCTGGCCGTCGGGCGTGATGCCGGTGATGAGGCGGTTGATGTAGCGGTCTTCGCGAGGCTCCCCGAAGCGCTCGCCGCAGTTGACCCCGACAGTCAGGTAGTTGACCGGGTGGTGCGAGCGCCAGCCGGCGACCTTGAACTCGTCGATGACGTTCACGACGGGCCGGCCGTCGAGTTCGTAGAGCACGTCCCCCTCCATCCTCGTGATCTTCCGGTAGATCCCGTCGAGGGGGATGCAGCCGTGCATGATCCGGTGGCGGGGCCGGAAGGCGCCGGAGAGCGCCAGCGCCGCCGCGCATTGCGCGCCGACCTCGCTGCCGCAGAACTGCCGGGTCGCACCGAACTCGTAGGTCCCGACGAGCCCGGCCCCGACGAGAGGGAGGCCGGCCGGGAGCCTCGCCTGCAGGCCTGCGAGCAGAGGCGCGGAGGGATTGAGCACGGGCGGGACGCCGGGGTGGGCGGGAACGCGCACGGAGTCGTAGAACAGGAGCGCTGCCTTGTCGCCTGGACCGCAGGCCAGCCGGTCGGCCAGGGCTCGTCCCGCGGCTTCTCCGCCCTGGTCGAGGCGTCCGACGAAGGCCGCGCGGGCGCCGACGCCCTCCACCACCGCGACGCCGGAGGGGGATCCCTTGTAGGACAGGGCCTCGGCCGTGATGACGCCCACGGCCGAGCCGCCGAGGATGGGCACCCCGGAGCCGAGCGCTTCGCGCAGGCCCGCGTAGAACGCGTCCGCGTCGGCGCGCCCCGAGCAGAACGCCAGGGCGAACCCCGGGCTGGCGATGCCGCCGTTCTTCAAGGCCGACGCGGCGGCGGCTCTGCCCGCCCTCCTCGAGTCGGTCTCCTCCGAGTACCCTGTCCCCGCCTTCAGCATCAGGTTGCCATTATAATCAAATACGGGGCGGCCTATACCCCGAATTCTGTCCGGGCCAAAGGCCCGGTGAGGATCATTTCTCTGATGCGGCTACCGGGCGGCCGCCCCGGCCGAAGCCGGTGCACGCGCGGACCACGCTGCCGCCCAACTGCCTTGCTCCCGGTGGGGTTTGCCAAGCCCCGGGGTCGCCCCCGGGCTGGTGGGCTCTTACCCACGCCATTTCACCCTTACCCCCCCTTGCGGGAGGGCGGTATTTTTTCTGTTGCACTTTCCATCGCAGGGCCCTTTGGAGCCCCACGTCCTGCCTTTCGGCAGGCACCGTGTCCTGAGGAGTTCGGAAGTTCCTCCCCCGCGCCGACGAAGGCGCAAAGGCGATCCCCCGGCCGCCCCTAAATCCCTTGTGTCTGCTTCGCCGCCTGCGCGTCCAACGCCTCGTTGGCCAGCTCGTCGGCCCGCTTGTTCTCCTCGCGCGGCACGTGGACGAGCTCGACTCTTTCGAAGCCGCGGGCCAGGCGGTGCGCTTCGGAAAGGAAGCCCGCCAGGCGCGCGTTCTTGACCCGGTACTGCCCGTTGAACTGCCGCACCAGCAGCTGGGAATCGGAACGGACCTTCAGCCGCCTCCCGCCCAGCTCCGCGGCCAAACGCAGCGCCTCGAGCAAGGCCTCGTACTCGGCCGTGTTGTTGGTCTGCTCGCCCAGGCAGCGGCCGGCCTCGCGCAGGGCGCGGCCGGCCTCGTCTTGGATCACCACGCCCAGGGACGCGGGGCCCGGGTTCCCGCGGGCGGCGCCGTCGATGTGGATGAGGAGCGTCATGGGTCGGTGGGGAAGAGGTTCAGGCCGGCTTGGCGGCGGCGAGCTCGGAAGGGTAGAGGATGCGCTGGCAGCTCTCGCAGGCGACGATCTCGTGCCCCTTGGCCAGGTTGACCTTGGACTGCGGCGGCTGGTTCATCCGGCAGACCGTGCAGGTCTCCCCCTCGAGACGGGCCATGGCGACGCCTCCGCGGCGCCGGCGCACGTTGTCGTAGTGGCCCAGGAGCTCGCCGGGGATGGCGGCGGCGAAGGCGTCGCGTTTGGCCCTCTCCGCGGCCAGCTTCCCCTCGCTCTCGGCTTTCTGCCCTTCGAGGACCTTGATCTTCTCCGCGATGCGGATCTCGGCGGCCTTGAGGGCGGTGGATTTCTCCTTCTCTTCCCGCAAGAAGGCGTCGCTCTCCTCCATGAAGACCAGGATCTCGGTCTCGATGGCGCTCGCCTCGCCCTTGCAGCGGTCGATCTGCGACTGCATGGCGCGGAAGGCCTCGTTGGTCTTCACGGAGTTGAGCTCGATGTTGTGCTTCTTGATCTCCTCTTCCTTCTTGCCCAGGTCGAGCTCCTTCTCCTTGCGCCTGAGCAGGAGCTGGGTGTGCCGGTCCTTCACCTCCGCGAGGGCCGCCTTCTCGGCGGCCGACTCGGCCTGGAGGGCCGCGACCTGCTTGGGGACATCGGCGAGGACGGCGAGGAGGGCGTCGATGACTCTGTCGTACTCCTGCAGGGTCACGAGCTTGGCGAGTTCGTCCTTGGCGATGCGCATAGAGGAAGCTGACGGGGATTATACTATTTTGGTAGCATCGGCGAAGCCATGAAGAGCTCCCCCCTGCCCTACCGGAAGACCGTCCTGGTCTGCGCGAACACCCGCGAGGGCGGCGCGCAGGCCTGCGGCAACCCGGACCGGGCCGGCGCCGCGCTCTGCGGCGCGCTCAAGGCCGCCGTCAAGGCCGCGGGGCTCGCCCGTGAGATCCGGGTCGTGCGCGCCGGCTGCCTGGGCCTCTGCGCCCAGGGCCCCAACGTCCTCATCCTGCCCGAGGGCCCCTGGCTCTCCGGCGCGTCCGAGGCCGACCTCCCCGAGATCCTGCGCCTCATCGGCGTCCCCCGTGTCGGCGGCTGAGCGCCGCATCCAGGTCAGGCGCTCGGACCGCTGCTTCCGCCTGCGGCCCGGGGAGCTCGCCCAGGCCCCGCGGCGGCCCGGGGTCTACGAGTTCCTCGCCTACGGCCGCAAGGGCGAGCCGGAGGTGCTCTACGTGGGGCTCGCCCTCGAACGAACGCTCTACGACCACATCGCCGACCACCTGATGGGGAACCTCCGGCCCAGCGTCCCCGAGCTGCGCCGCGCCCACGAGGAGGTCTTCTTCGACTTCCTCGAGGCCGCCGACGGGTCGGCCGACGACCTCAAGGACATCGCCGGCGAGCTCATGATCCGCCACAATCCGCGCCACAATCTCCTGCAGAACCCGCCGTCCTCCGGCCGACACCGGAAGATCACGCTGATGGAGCTCTGACCATGAAAGGGGACGCCAAGACCGACGGGATGGGCAAGGCCGCCTACGAGGCCGAGATGGACAAGCTGATGCCGCGCCTGCAGCTGCTCAACCGCCGCCTCTACGAGGCCGGCGTCCCGGTGCTCATCCTCTTCGAGGGCTTCGACGCCTCCGGCCGGGGCGACGCGGCGAACCTGCTCCTCTCCCGTCTCGACCCCCGCGGCACCCGCGTCCACCTGCTCGGCGCGCCGACCGAGGAGGAGCGCATGCGCCCCTTCTTCTGGCGCTACTGGACGCGGCTCCCGGGCAAGGGCCGCATCGGGGTCTTCGAGAACTCCTGGTACCACCAGCTCCTCGAGGCCCGCATCGAGGGCGGCCTCAAGCACCGCCGCTTCCTGCGCCGGCTCGACGAAGCGAACCAGTTCGAACGGATGATCGCCGAGGAAGGCACGCTCGTCCTCAAGTTCTGGATGCACGTCTCCAGGAAGGAGCAGAAGCGGCGCCTGAAGCGGTGGGAGGACGACCCGGCCTACGCCTTCCGCGTGACCAAGGAGACCTGGAAGCAGAACCGGCGCCATGAGGAGTGGATCGAGACCGCGGAGGAGGCCCTCGCCCGGACGAACAACCCCATCGCCCCGTGGACGCGGGTCGAGAGCGACGACCGGCGCAGCCGGCGCGTGAGCGTGATCCGCACGGTCTGCGAGGCCTTCGAGCGCGCGCTCAAGAACGCCGAGAAGGCGGCCAAGGCCGCCAAGGCCGAGGCCCCGAAGGGCCCCCTGCGCGTGACCACCGGCAACAACCCCATCGAGGGCCTCAACCTGCGCCTGAAGCTCTCGCCCAAGCGCTACGAGGAGGACAAGGGCGAACTCGGCAACCGCCTCGCGGAGCTGCAGAACTACTCCTACCTCAAGCGCCTGCCCGTCATCGTGATGTTCGAGGGCATGGACGCGGCGGGCAAGGGCGGCGCCATCCGGCGCCTGGCCACCGCGCTCGACCCGCGCGGCTACACCGTGTTCCCGGTGGCGGCCCCGGACAACGAGGAGAAGGCCCACCACTACCTCTGGCGCTTCTGGCGCCAGATCCCCAAGGCCGGCCACTGGACCATCTTCGACCGCAGCTGGTACGGCCGCGTGCTCGTCGAGCGCGTGGAGGGCTTCTGCCGGCCCGAGCAGTGGGGACGGGCCTACGAGGAGATCCGCGACTTCGAGAGCCAGCTGGCCGAGGCGGGCGCGGTCGTGGTCAAGTTCTGGCTGCAGATCAGCCCCAAGGAACAGCTCCGCCGCTTCCAGGAGCGCCAGCGCCTCGAGCACAAGCGCCACAAGATCACCGACGAGGACTGGCGCAACCGCGAGAAGTGGCCGCTCTACCGCGACGCCGTGGCGGACATGCTTTTGCAGACCTCCACGCCCGAGGCCCCCTGGACGATCATCGAAGCCAACGACAAGCTCTGGGCCCGCGCGAAGGTCCTGCGCACGGTCGCGGAAGCCGTCGAGAAGGCGCTCAAGGCCGCCGGCAAGCCTGGGGAGCGGCTCCGGGTTTGATCTTCCTCGGGGCGGCGGGCCTGGCCGCCTCCTTCGCCGCGCTCTTCCTGGGCGCGGCCTGGATCCGCCCGTTCTTCTACCTGCCCGTCTGGGCCTCCACCTTGCTCGTCTTGAGCGGGCTCAACAAGAGGGTCTCGGGCCGCTCGCTTTTGCAGGACGACCCGGCCTCCTTCCTGCGCATGGCCGCGGTCTCGACGCCCTTCTGGCTGTTCTTCGAGGCGTTCAACGTGAGGCTCGCCGACTGGGCCTACCAGGACCTGCCTTCCCCTCTGGGATTCCGCTGGCTGGGCTACGCCCTGGCTTTCGCGACCGTGCTCCCCGCCATCCTGGAGACGGCTTCCCTGCTGGAGCATGCCCTCTTTAGAGGAAAGGAGAAGCCGGACGCCGGCTTCCCGCTGGGCGTCCAGCGGGGCTCCACCGCGCTGGGCGTGGCCTTCCTCTTCCTGCCCCTGCTCTGGCCGAAGGTGTTCTTCGGGCTGGTGTGGGGCTTCCTGTTCCTCCTGATCGAGCCCCTGCTGGCCCGCGAGGCGCCGGAGCGCTCCTGGATGCGGGCCCTGCTCTCGGGGAACACCGGGCGCTTCAAGGCGCTTTTGCTCTCGGGCCTCGTGTGCGGCCTGCTCTGGGAGCTCTTCAACTACTGGGCCGGGGCGAAGTGGGTGTACACGGTGCCCTGGCCGAAGGGCCCGAAGCTCTTCGAGATGCCCTGGCTGGGCTACCTGGGCTTCCCGCCCTTCGCCCTGGAGTGCGCGAGCTTCCACGCCTGGTTCGAGCTGAGGTGGGCCGACGCGGGGCCGGGCCAGCGCTGGACGGCGGCCGCGGTCCTCGCCCTGATGAGCCTGGCGGCGTTCTGGGCCGTGGACGCCTTCACCGTAAGGAGCCTGGTCCCCCTATGACACCCCCGCCCAAGCAGCTCGACTTCAACGCCCTCTTCCTGGGCCCGAAATCCGAGAACTATCCGTTCTTCAAGGAGATGCTCGGCTTCCTGATGGACGACCACGCCCAGTGGCGCAAGGACTTCCATCCCGACGACAAGCCCGCGTTCTCAGCCCGGGAACAGGAGGACCCCGCGTTCCAGGAGACGATCCTTCGCACGCGGCAGGCCCTGGCGGAGCTCGCCGGCGACCTGCAGTTGAACTCGATGCCGTGGTTCTCCCCGCGCTATCTGGGCCACATGACGATGGACACGCTCATGGCCGCGAACCTGGGCTACATGCTGACCATCCTCTACAACCCGAACAACTGCGCCTACGAGGGCGGCCCGGCGACCACGGCGCTCGAGATCGAGGTGGGCCGTCAGCTGGCCGCGCTCATGGGCTTCGACCCCAAGCGGGCGTGGGGGCACATCACCTCCGGCGGGACCGTGGCCAACTACGAGGGCCTGTGGCTCGCGCGCAACCTCAAGTCGGTCCCCCGCGCCCTGAAGGAGGCGATGCCGGAGGCGGTGGCCGGCCTCGACGACTGGGCGCTCGCGAACGTGCCCGTGCGCCGCTCTCTCGACCTCCTGGAGGCGGCCAAGGCCGCGGGCCGCTTCGACGCCGTGCGCGGCCGCACCGCCCGCGGCACGGGGCTCGGCGGCTGGAAGCCGGGCAAGGTCCTGGTGCCCCAGACCAAGCACTACTCGTGGACCAAGGCCATGGACGTGCTCGGCATCGGACAGGACCACCTCGTGCAGGTGCGCGTCGGCGAGGACTACCGCATGGACATGGGCCATCTGCGGGAGCTCGTCGAGGGCTTGATCCAGGCCCGGGAGCCCATCCTGGCCGTGGTGGCGGTGGTGGGCTCGACCGAGGAGGGCGCCGTGGACCCGGTCCACGAGGTCGTCCGCCTGCGCCGGGAGTGCGAGGAGCGCGGCGCCTCCTTCTATATCCACGTCGACGCGGCCTACGGCGGCTACGGCCGCGCCCTCTTCGTCGGCGAGGACGGCCGCTTCATGGGCCTCCCGGAGACACGGAAGGCCCTGCGGGAGCGCCGCATCGACCACGCTGAGAGCGAGTGGCCCGACCCGGAGGTCTACGAGGCATTCAAGGCCATGTCCGAGGCGGACTCCATCACGGTGGACCCGCATAAGATGGGCTACGTCCCCTACGCCGCGGGCGCGGTGGCCGTCCAGGACAAGCGGACGGTCGACCTCGTATCCTACTTCGCGGCCTACGTCTTCGAGAAGAAGGAGGAGAACCCTCTCCTGCTGGGCTCCTACATCCTCGAAGGCTCGAAGGCCGGGGCGACGGTGGCCGCGGTCTGGATGGCCCACAAGGTGGTGCCGCTCGACGTGTCGGGCTACGGCCGCCTCATCGGGGCCAGCATCGAGGGGGCCGACCACTTCTACCGCTCCCTGCTGGCCGCCGAGGCTTTCGAGGCGGGGGGGCGGCGCTTCATCGTCAAGCCGCTGGTCCGGCCGGACTTCAACGTGGTGGATTTCGCCTTCAACGAGGCCGGCGGCAATGACCTCGACGCCATGAACAGCCTCAACCGGCGCCTTTACGAGGCGTTCTCCTACAAGTCGGGGCCGGTCTACGCCAAGGACTTCATCACTTCGAAGACTTCGCTCGACTACGCGGAGTACGGCGACGCGCCGCGCGCCTTCGTCCGCTCGCTGGGCATCCCGGACGCGGAGTGGGACCGGGTGCGCAGCGTCTTCGTCCTGCGCTCGTGCGTGCTGACCCCGTACCTCTCGAAGAACACGACCTACGCCGAGTACTGGGCGGGCCTGCTGGCGGCCCTGCGCGCGAAGCTGGCCGAGCTCTGAGACCCGCTCAGGACCGCGCGGCTGGCCGAGATGTAGGTGGCCCCCGCGTGGCATAGAGGAAGAACAGGAGCTCGCAGGGGTCTTGATGTCCGGCGGCAGATCCGGCGGCACGCGGGCTTCACGATGCTGGATTGTAGGAACTTTAGCGGGCGGGAGGCGGCGCGCTCCGGAACAGGCGCCCACGAAGGTAGCCCGCGCCGATATAGAGGGAGACCACGACGGGGAGAAGCGTGCCGACCATCAGCGCGTAGCCGGTGCTCCTATGCGAACCGCCGTTGCCGAAGAGCGCCAGGCCCGCGCCTCCGAGGAACGGGATGACCGCTCCGAACAGCAGCCAGAGCAGGTTCCCCACCCTCTCGCGGTGCCCGGAGGTCGCGACCGCGGCCGCCGCCCAGTTCACCAGGAGCGCCGAGCCCGCCGCCACCGCCGCGAGCCTGGGATGGCCGTGGGCGAAGAGCCAGTCGATCACGTAGAAGCAGCCGGAGTAGGCGGCGTAGACCGCCGCGACCGCGAGGGACAAGCCGATGCTCATCGCGCTATTGTACCTAGTTCCGTCCACCTTGGGCGACCTGCGCCGTCGATCGCAGGGCCGTTTGACAGGGGCCCTGCGCTGCGGCTAGACTCTGCCCATGGCGGCCGGCCCCGAAACCCGGAAGACAAACTGGCGCGCGGTGGGCGCGGGCGTCGCCCTCGCCTTCGCGGGCGTCTTCCTCTCGCACTTCCTGCTGGGCGAGGACAAGACGACGAACGCCTCGAACCGGCAGTTCAGCATCATCTGGCTGTCCACGTTCGTCGCGGGCCCCGCCTGCGCCGGCCTGCTCGGAGGCCTGCGCGAGGCCGCGCTCGCGTTCCTGCTGAGCGTCGTCGCTCCCGCTTTCGCCATCTTCGCCTACCTGTCTCTGGCCGGCCATTGACGCCCGCCCGATGAAAAAGCCCTCCGCGAGGAGGGCTCTTCATTATAAGTGGTGGGCAGTATAGGATTTGAACCTATGACCCCTGTCGTGTGAGGACAGTGCTCTACCGCTGAGCTAACTGCCCGGCTCCGTATATTCTACAACACTTTCTCGGCTATCCCTTAAGCCCGTCACGAAACTTGGTGTCCAGGGTGGTGTCCAATCCGACGGGGAACATAACCCCGCAAAGTCGCCGGCAGCTCCGGCATCGCCGCATCGTCTCTCCGAGCAGGCTCCTGTACCTAAACCTACCACCAACCCTGCATCGAACAGATATTACGGCCGCTGGAGCTTCTGGGCCAGGGCCCGCCTCTTCGTCACCCCGCGCCGCATGGCATCGATGATTATAACGCAGGCCATCATATAGCCCGGCCATGGCACGGCCGCCACGGCTATGACAGAGGTATCCGCCCCGACCGCTACGGTGCCCAGCGCAATCAACAAAAACAAGAGGATAATGGAGGCCAAGATCCCGCCGCCCCAAGTAATGATGGTGAATTTCAGGTCCAGTATTATCTTTGGGGGAAAGGGATGAGTAGGCACTATCGCCGCCACGCCCTTCGGGCCCGACACTCGGCCGTTCGCCGGCAGACCCTGACCTTCCGCCGCCGGAGCTGTTCGGCGATGTGATCTTTGAGCGGGATGTCCGGGCTCTTCCTCCAGTTCTTCCGTCGCAGGCCGCCGACCGCAACATCCAGTTCATCGGCGACGCACCCGTCCACAGCCCCGTGCGCCCCGGATAGCCGCTGGCTGGCCGTGTGCCGGAACACCCGGTTCACCCACCGCTTGCGGGCCGGGATCCGCTTGCGCGAACCCTTGGCGTTCTGGCCGTAGTGGTTGCGGCGATCGCGCTCGTAGCTGATCGCCTTCTTCTCCTGCGGAGACTTTCGCCTGGCCGCCATATCGCCATGGAAATCATACAACGGAACCAGCCGGCTTCAGCATCTTTTTCCCACAACCGAGCCCTATTTAAGCCTGCTTTCACCTCGCTCCCCCTATGCCTGCTCGCCACCTCCAGCCCCAGGGATTTTGTGGCATAATCTCATCCGTCATGACCCTGAAGGATCTTCGCCGTCTCGCGGCGCAGGGCGAAGGCCCCCGGCTCGAGTTCAAGCGTTCGACCGGCGAGCTTCAAGAGGCCCTCCAGACCGCCTGCGCTTTCATGAACGGCCTGGGCGGCCGCATACTCGTGGGTGTAAAGCCGGACGGCACCCTAGCGGGACAGCAGGTCTCGGACAAGACCCTGCGCGACATCGCCCATGCCCTCGAAGGCTTCGAGCCCCCATCTCGCGTCGATGTCGAGCGCGTGCCCCTGGCGTCGGGGTTGGAGATCCTGGTCATCACGGTGCCGGCGGCGGGCGGGGCCGTCTCCCTGGCCATCTTCGACGACCGGGTCGAGATCTGGAGCGCCGGGGCGCTCCCTTCCGGGATCACGCCAGAGGCCCTCTCCCGCAAGCACCTATCCGTCCAGCGCAATCCCCTCATTGCCGACGTGTTCTACCGTGCCGGCCTCATCGAAAAGTGGGGGCGCGGCACCAACAGGGTGATCGAGCAGTGCCGCAAGCACGGCATCGCGCCGCCCACATTCGAGGAGATCACCGGCGCCACGGTCGTGACCTTCCGGGCGCAGGTGCGCCTGGCAGTTCCCCCTCATGAGACCCCTCATGTCACCCCTCATGAGACCCCTCATGTCGGAGCTCAAGCCGCCAAACTGCTGGCGGCGTGCCGCGAACCCTGCGCCCGAGACGAATTGCAGCGGCTTCTCGGACTCCATGACAGGATGCACTTTCTGAGGACATACATCGAGCCGCTGATGGCCAAAGGCTGGCTTGAGATGACGATTCCTGACAAGCCCAAGAGCCGCCTACAACGCTACCGCGCCACCGCCGCCGGCCTGGCTCAACTGCAGGGAAGCCGCAAATCCTGAACGGCCGCCGTCCCGCTTCTCTTGGTGTCCAGGGTGGTGTCCAATTTCTCCACAAAAGCCCGCAAACCGGCACAAACCGTGCAGACTACCGCGAAAAGTCTATCGTCGAGGAATCGAGATCGCGCAAAACGGAGGAAGGATACTGGGGGTCGTGTGAGGACAGTGCTCTACCGCTGAGCTAACTGCCCGGCTCCGTATATTCTACAACACTTTCTCCCGCCTCAGGCTGGCTGGTCGAACAGCAGCAGATACGGCTCGTAGCGGTAGCGCCGATTCCTCTTATAGCCGGTCTCCTCTCGCAGCAATCCCAGCTTCTCCAGCCTGGCGACAAGCGCAGCCGCGGTAGGAGCAGAGCAATGGGTCGCGTCCTTGACGAATCCGAGGTTCATGACCGGCCGCTCGAACATCGCGTCGAGAAGCCGCAGGGCCGCCGCACTGCGCTGAATCTTCTCCCCGATCAATTGACGGTGCCTCTCCCGCAACGCGATGATCTTGTGCGCCGTGGCCGCCGCCTCCGCGCTGACTTCCGCCACCCCGCGCAGGAAGAACTTAAGCCAGCCCTCCCAGTTGCCGTCGTTACGGACAGCCATGAGTCGGTCATAATACTCCGCCCTATGGGCCTTCAGATAGAGGCTCAGATAGAGCAGGGGCTGATGCAGAACCTTGCGATGACATAGCAGGAACGTGATGAGCAAGCGCCCGATGCGGCCATTCCCATCAAGGAAGGGGTGAATCGTTTCGAACTGGGCATGAGCCAAGCCGCACTGGATCAACACCGGCAAAGACTCGTCATGGAGGAACTTCTCCAGATTGCCGAGCGTCTGGTGCATCTCGTGGACCGGCGGCGGTACGAACGCCGCCTTGTTCAACCCGACATTGGCCGGCCCGATCCAGTTTTGACTGCGACGGAACTCGCCGGGCGTCCGCTGGCTCCCACGCACTCCACGCAAAAGCTCAGCATGGATCTCACGGATGAGCCGCAAGGACAACGGCAGCGTTCCGAGCCGCTTGAGGCCGTAGTTCATAGCCCGGACGTAGTTGACGACCTCTTCCACGTCCGCGGGCCTCTCTGCGCCCTTCTCATCCAGTTCGAACAGCAGGACTTCATCCAGGGAACTCTGGGTGCCCTCGATCTGCGAGCTTAAGACGGCCTCGTGGCGAACGTACATGGCGACGAACAGGTCGGGGTTCGGCAAGATGGCCGTAATGCCGTCGAGCCGTCCCAAGGCGTGATCGGCATCAGAGAGCATCCTCACGAGTTCGCCATCCAGCGCAATCGGCGGCCGCGGCGGAAGCGGCGCCGGAATAAAAGCCTTAAACCCTTCCAGTTGGTTGATATAGCTTCCCGCGCGGGTCATTTGCACTCCATGATTATGGTAGGGCTCATTCCACATGGCTTCCATAGCCCCTTCCATGTTTAAGAAACTAGCATATTTCTTTAATAAGGCGCTCGGGGTACAGTCCATATTAAAGCGAGCGCCGACCTGCATCCGTCCGCTCGAAACCCGGTCAAGTCTATCCGACTGGGGCGGCAATCGCGTTCCGTCGACGAGTTCGGCGTTCGCAATCAGTCAACCGAAGAGGCTTATCGGAACCAATATCCTGCACTGATTGAGTTGTTTTACTCAATGATTGAGTATTCTGCTGGAACGACCGCAGAACCCACCCTTCCCTCGACGGTTGACAAGCTGGAACGCCTTTCGCTACAATAGTTCTCGGGTATTTTTCTGGAGCTGTTTCCAGGCGAGCGATGCTGGCGCATTCCGGCGTCGTTTTCCTTTGCGGGCGTAGTTCAGTGGCAGAACGTCAGCCTTCCAAGCTGATCACGTGGGTTCGATTCCCATCGCCCGCTCCAGATTCGAACTTTTACGCTGGGGTAGCTCAGTGGTAGAGCATCTCCATGGTAAGGAGAAGGTCGAGGGTTCGATCCCCTTCCCCAGCTTGGATTTGACGGAACGGCGCCGCAAATTGATAGAATAACGCGCTTTAAATCGCGCTAACGCTGCACCCAGGAGAGAGTCATGGCCAAGTCGAAATTCGAACGCACGAAGCCGCACGTGAACATCGGGACGATCGGGCACGTCGACCACGGAAAGACGACCCTGACGGCCGCGATCACGCAGGTGCTGGCGAAGAAGGGCCTGGCGGCGGCGAAGCGCTACGACGAGATCGACAACGCCCCTGAAGAGAAGGCGCGCGGCGTGACGATCAACGTCCACCACACGGAGTACGAGACGGCGAGCCGGCACTACGCGCACGTGGACTGCCCCGGACACGCGGACTACATCAAGAACATGATCACGGGGGCGGCGCAGATGGACGCGGCGATCCTGGTGGTGTCGGCGGCGGACGGCCCGATGCCGCAGACGCGCGAGCACGTGCTGCTGGCGCGGCAGGTGGGGGTTCCGCACATCATCGTCTATTTGAACAAGATCGACGTAGCGGACAAGGACCTGGTGGAGCTGGTGGAGATGGAAGTCCGCGAGCTGCTGACCAAGTTCGAGTTCCCCGGGGACAAGGTGTCGGTGATCCGGGGCTCGGCTACGATGGCCCTGGAAGGGGACGCCGGGGAGCTTGGGACGCAGTCGATCGACAAGCTGGTGGAGGCTTTGGACAAGGACATCCCGGAGCCGAAGCGCGAGACGGAGAAGCCCTACCTGCTGGCGGTGGAGGACATCTTCTCGATCACGGGGCGCGGGACGGTGGCGACGGGCCGCGTGGAGCGGGGCCGGATCAAGGTGGGCGACAAGGTGGAGATCGTCGGGATCCGGCCGACGCAGGAGTCGGTGGTGACGGGCCTGGAGATGTTCCGCAAGCTTTTAGACGACGCGCAGGCGGGCGACAACGTGGGGATGCTGCTGCGCGGCATCGACAAGAACATGATCGAGCGCGGGCAGGTGATCGCGGCGCCGAAGTCGATCACGCCGCACTCGAAGTTCGTGGCGAAGGTGTACGTTCTGACGAAGGACGAGGGAGGGCGGCACACGCCGTTCTTCAAGGGGTACCGGCCCCAGTACTATTTCCGGACGACGGACGTGACGGGCTCGATCGAGCTGCCGGCGGGCGTCGAGATGGTGATGCCGGGCGACAACGCGGACTTCACGGTGACCCTGATCACGCCGATCGCGATGGAGAAGGGGCTGCGCTTCGCCATCCGCGAGGGCGGGCACACCGTGGGCGCCGGCGTCGTCCACGAGATCCTCGCCTAACATGGGAGACCGAGTCGTCATCATATTGGGCTGCACCGTCTGCAAGAACAAGAACTACTTCTTCTCGCGTGGCAAGAAGGCGCAGTATAAGCTGGAGATCAAGAAGTACTGCAAAGCCTGCAAGAAGCAGACCGCCCACAAGGAAGTCAAGTAGCCGCGCGCAAGCGCGGACTTCCGACCGAACGAGCGCCTGAATCTGGGGGTGTCGTCCAATGGCTAGGACGGCGGTCTCCAAAACCGCTGATCTAGGTTCGAGTCCTAGCACCCCCGCACTTTGGCTGGTGAACATATGAACCCGATCGAATTCTTCAAGGAAGCCTGGGCCGAACTCAGGAAATCCACCTGGCTGACGCGCCAACAGGCCGTCGGCTCGACCGTCGTGGTGGTCACCCTCGTCGTGGTCCTCGCCATCTATATCAGCGGAGTCGACTTCGCCCTGTCCCTCGTGCTCGGGGCGCTGCTCGGCGGCCGATAGGGGAGCTTATGGAGCGCGGCTGGTACATCGTCCACGTGCAGTCCGGCTGGGAAGACAAGGTCCGGGGCCTCATCGAGCAGAAGGTCGCCTCCGAGAACCTCCAGAGCAAGGTCTTCCAGGTCTTCATCCCGACCGAGGACGTCGTCGAGGTCAAGAAGACCAAGAAGATGATCAAGAAGCGCAAGTTCTTCCCCGGCTACCTGCTCCTCGACATGATCGTGGACAACGAGTCCTACTGGGCCGTGCGCAACATCAACGGCGTGACCGGCTTCCTCGGCGAACCCCGCCCCCGCCCCCTCCCCAAGTCCGAGATCGAGCAGATCGTCGACCTCACGAACGTGACGGCCGCCGGCAAGCCGCGCCCCGCCATCCAGTTCGAGAAGGGCGAGAACGTCCGCATCACCGAAGGCCCCTTCCGCCACTTCATCGGCGTGGTCGAAGAGGTCAACGACCCCAAGGCCAAGCTGAAGGCGATGGTCACCATCTTCGGCCGCCCGACGCCCGTGGAGCTCGACTTCCTGCAGGTCGAGAAGCTCTAGGCGTGGGCGTCGACCTCCGGTTCATCCCGACCGCCGCCAAGCGGGTCCTCGACCGGAAGGCGTTCTACGCCCAGCTCGTCGTCACCGACGCCTGCAACCTCCGCTGCGCCTACTGCGACGAGTACCTCGCCGACGCCCCGCTGGTCGGGCTCGACGCGCTCCGCCGGCGGGTGGACCGCCTCGACGAGCTCGGCGCGCTGGTCTTCGACTTCCTGGGAGGAGAGCCCCTCCTGCACCCCGGGCTCGCCGAACTGGTCGCCCACGCCAAGTCCAAGCGGGGCGGCTCCAACCTGGCCACGGTCATCACCAACGGCTTCCTGCTGACCCGGGAGAACGTCCGGGCGCTCAGCGCGGCGAAGCTCGACTTCATGCAGGTCTCCGTGGACACCCTGGAGCCCACCGAGCTCTCCCAGAAGGCCGTCCGGCCGCTTTTGCCCAAGCTGCGCCTGCTCGCCGAGGAGGCCCGCTTCAAGGTGGAGATCCAGACCGTCCTCTCCGAGCGCTCCGTCGAGGAATACGCGGACTTCCGCCAGGCCCTCGAGGGCCTGCCCTTCTCCTTCGGCTTCTCCCTGCGCCACGAGCCCGGGGGGCGCATCGCCATCAGGGGCCGCCGGTACCTGGAGCTGCTCGAGCGCCACGGCGTCTTCGAGGGCGTGAACTTCTACGGCGAGCACCTGCGGGAGATGCTGCTCGGCGACGACTCCCGGCCCTGGAAGTGCCTGGCCGGCTCCAAGTTCCTCTACATCAACGCCGCGGGCGAGGCCCAGTGGTGCGGCCAGCAGCGCGGCTGGAGGATCCCGCTCGAGACTCTGGATCTCGACGGGCTCGCGGCCAACGACGAGCACAAGCCCTGCGAGAGCGGCTGCGTCATCGGCTGCGCCCGCATGGTCTCGCACACCCTCGGCGAGCCCCTGCGCACCCTGGGCGCGAGCCTCTCGCTCGCGGGCCAGTCCCTGCGCGCGCGGCCCGCCGAGCCGGTCGGACAGGGCGCAGCAGTTTTCCGCTCGCCCTGTCCCGAACGCGACCAGACAGGGGAGCGTTCGGGACAGGGGCGATGAGAGACCTCATGCCGATGCCCATCCCCGAGTTCCGCTTCCGCTCGATGAGGATCGGCCCGCTGGGCGTGGCCGTGGCCGGCCTGACTTTGCTGGCGGCCGGGGCGGTCATGCTTTTGCTGCTCTTCGGGAAGGCGCTCCTGCTCTCGGCCGTCGTGAGCTGGGTGTGGCCGCGCGTGTTCTCTCCCGAGTTCACGCGCGTGATCTTCGGCACCGAGACGATCTCGTTCTGGAAGGTTTTGCTGCTGTTCGTTCTGGCCGGCGTCGTCGTGTCGCTGCTGCGCCGCCGGCGAGAGAGATAAGAGACCGAGCCCCCGTCCCGAACATCCAAACGGAGTTGTTCGGGACGTGCCGAACCTACGCATTTCGGATGTTCGGCACGTAAAGCCGCGGGGCGATAACAGGTCAGGAGGAAGTATGGCGAAGAAGGTCAAGACTCAGATCAAGCTGCAGATCCCGGCGGGGAACGCGAATCCGGCCCCGCCCGTCGGCCCGGCGCTCGGACAGCACGGGCTGAACATCATGGACTTCTGCAAGCAGTTCAACGACCGCACCCGCAAGATGGAGGCCGGGATGACCATCCCGGTCGTCATCACGGTCTACGAGGACCGCACCTTCACCTTCATCACGAAGATGCCTCCCGTCTCCTCGCTGCTCAAGAAGGCGGCGGGGCTCGCGAAGGGCTCCGGCGAGCCGAACAAGACCAAGGTCGGCAAGGTCACCCTCCAGCAGGCCGAGGAGATCGCGCGGGCCAAGATGCCGGACCTCAACGCCTCCACGGTCGAGGCCGCCATCATGATGGTCCGCGGCACGGCCCGCTCGATGGGCATCGAAGTCGAAGGGTAGGGGGACGACCATGGGAAAGAGACTGGAAGCCGCCGAGAAAGGCATCGAGAAGGACAAGCTCTACAGCCTGTCCGAGGCCGCCGCGCTCGTCAAGAAGTGCGCCACGGCCAAGTTCCCCGAGACCGTCGAGCTGCACATCCGCCTGGGCATCGACCCCAAGCAGTCCGACCAGATCATCCGCTCCTCCGTCATCCTGCCCCACGGCACCGGCAAGACCCGCCGCGTGGGCGTCGTGACGAAGGGTGAGAAGGTCAAGGAAGCCCAGACGGCCGGAGCCGACTTGGTCGGCTCGGCCGAGCTCATCGAGGAGATCTCGAAGGGCCGCATGGACTTCGACGTGCTGGTGGCCACCCCGGACATGATGAAGGACCTCTCCAAGCTCGGCAAAGTCCTCGGCCCCCGCGGCCTCATGCCCAACCCGAAGAGCGGCACCGTGACCTTCGACGTCGCGCAGGCGGTCAAGGAGCTCAAGGGCGGGCGCGTCGAGTTCAAGAACGACGACTTCGGGATCGTGCACGTGGGCATCGGGAAGGTCAGCTTCGAGCCCGCCCACATCGCGGAGAACGCCAAGGCCGTCCTCGACCTCATCGTGAAGATGAAGCCCTCCGCCTCCAAGGGCACGTACATCCGGAGCGTCGCGCTCTCGTCTACGATGGGCCCCGGCGTGCCGGTCAGCCCGTCCTTCTGAGCGAGGCTTTTCTCCTCTCGCTCAGCCCCTTGACGCGCTAGGAAGCGTCAAGGGGCCGGGAGAAACGCAGTCGACGAGAAGGCCTCCCCGGAAGGGGAGGCCTTCTCTGCGCACCCTGAAGCCTACGGCGTCTGCTGGCGCCGGCCGCGGTCCGGGTTCTCCTCCCACCGTTCCGGGGGGAATTGCGGCCGATCCAAGAGCTCGCCCTTCGGGCCGAAGGGCGCCTTCGCCGGGCGCAGGTTCTCGCGCATGCGGATCACCATCTCGTCGAAGCGCTCTTTCTGCTCGTTGGTGAGGCCGGCGCGGATCTTCTCGCGCAGGTCCATCTCCAGCGACCGGAGGGCCTTCTGGAGCTCGCGGGCCCTCCTGTTCGCCTCGCCGACCTCCTCGGCCTTCCTCTTGAGCGGCTCGCGGGCCTCATCGATGGCGCTCTTGGCCTTCTTGAGCTGATCCGCCTTGAGCTTGACCTTCTCCTTGAGCAGGTTCAGAAAATCCTCGGAGAGCATCAGGTGCTCCTGCTCCCGGCTCTCCAGCCCTTCCCGGTCATCGGGCTGGGCCCAGGCCGGGGGCCGCAGGGCGGGCATCAGCAGGGCCGCCGCCGCGGCCGCCAGAACGAGCTTCTTCATGGTCTCTGCCTCCTTGACTGCCCCGAGTCTAGCGCGGGACACGGGGCGCGGTCAAGGCCCTTGTGCGCCTCGAAGGCGTGCCCTATAATAATCCGGCGTCCATGATCACCCGCTGTCCGAGCTGCTCGAAGGCCATCGACGAGAAAGACGACGTCTGCCCTTTCTGCGGCAAGGACTTCACGACGGCGGTGAAGCCGCCGGCCAAGCCCCGGGCACCGGCGGCGAGGCCCCCGAAACCCGCTCCCAGGGCGGCGGCGCCTCCGCCCTCCAAGCCCCCCCAGGGGCACATGACGGAAGACGGCATCTGGGTGCCGCCGACGCCCGAGAAGCCGGCCAGCGCGATGGGCTGGAACATCGCCTGCGGGGCCGTCTTCGTCGCCGCGGTCTTCATCCTGTGGCAGAAGAACTCCGGCCCTTCCTCCCGGCCGCAGACGTCGGGCGCCTCCCAGGACACGGCGGCGGCCCCCCTCGAGGGCTGGAGGACCGGGATAGGCGGGCAGACCCCTCCCCAGCCGCCGCCCCAGGAGCCCCCGGCGGACGCGCGCAGGCCCCTCCCCCGCCCCGGCCCGGCCAGGCCCGCTTCGTCCATGCGGGAAGCGCCCGAGGAGCCCATCGTCCTCGAGCACACCCCTCCGTCCATGAGGGAGTGGAAGTTCTCGGGAAGGATCTTCGACCTGCTCACGCTCAAGCCCGTGTCCGACGCGGACATCGTGTTCGCCGACCCCGGGAGCACGGCCCGCTACAACATCTCCACCAACGCGGAGGGAGCCTACCGCGTGGTGATGCCCTCCAACTCGGGGGGCTACGACGTGCTCATCTCCCACCCGGACTACGAGCCCAAGTTCATCCAGGATGGGAGCCCTCCCCTGCGGACGCTCCCGCTCTCGCGCAGGCGCGCGCTCGCCTCCGGCTACGCGTCCATCATCCATCAGCGCGAGCTGTTCTCTCCAGGGACCGGCGGGAAGCTCAAGCGGGACCTGGCCCTCATCCCCTCGAAGCTGCCGCCGCAGTAGAAGAGCCTATTCTTCTTTTTCCGCCGCGATGCGGCGGTTGGGTTTCCCGGCCGCCAGCCAGGACAGGTACTCGTGGATGAAGCCGTCGAGGTCCCCGTCCATGACGGCCTGGATCTGCGAGGTCTCGTGGCCGGTGCGGAGGTCCTTGACCAGCTGGTAGGGCATGAAGACGTAGGAGCGGATCTGGTGGCCCCAGGCGATGTCGCCCTTGCCGTCGTAGTGCTTCTCCATGGCCGAGAGCTTCTTGTCGAGCTCGATCTGGTAGAGCTTGGCCTTGAGCATCTTCATCGCGGTGACGCGGTTCTGGAGCTGGGAGCGCTCGATCTGGCAGGCGACGACGAGCCCGGTCGGGGTATGCCGGATGCGCACGGCCGTCTCCACCTTGTTGACGTTCTGCCCGCCGGCCCCGCCCGAGCGGAAGGTGTCGAACTCGATGTCGGCGTCGGAGATCTGGATGTCGATCTCCTGCTCGATGTCGGGCAGGACGTCGCAGGAGGCGAAGGAGGTGTGGCGGCGCTTGTTGGAGTCGAAGGGCGAGATGCGCACCAGGCGGTGCACCCCCACCTCGCTCTTGAGCAGGCCGTAGGCGTTGGGCCCCCGGACGAGGGCGCTCACGCTCTTGAGGCCGGCCTCCTCGCCGCGGTGGATGTCCGTGATGGAGAACTCGAGGCCGTGGCCCTCGCACCAGCGCTTGTACATGCGCAGGAGCATGTCGGCCCAGTCGCAGGCCTCGGTGCCCCCCGCCCCGGCGTTCAGGGAGAAGATGGCGTCGCTCTTGTCGAACTCGCCGGAAAGCTTGAGGCGGGTGTCCAGGTCGGCGACGACGCGCTGGAGCGCGTTGAGCCCCTCGCGCACCTCCTTGAGCTCGCCCAGATCCTCGGCCTCCAGGGCCAGCTCCAGGTGCGCGCCCAGGTCGCAGACGCTGCGTTCCGCCCCGCCGTACGCCTGCACCAGCTTCTTGAGGTCGTTGAGCTCCTTGGAGAGCTTCTGAGCCTTCTGCGGGTCGGCCCAGAACTCGGGCGAGCCCGCCTCGGCCTCGCGGCGCTCGAGGTCCTTGCGCTTGGCGTCGATCTGGAGCAGCTTGCCCAGGTCGGAGACTTTCGAGCGGTGGGCTTCTAGGGCGGCCTGGGTCTCGCGGAACTGCGGGTCGGCCATCGAGGACAGTCTAAGATATTTTGCGGCGGTTGTCCTTGGCGGCGAGCAGGAACAGAGCGGCGCAGAGCAGGCAGAGGGCCCCGGCCCAGTCGCCCCGGCGCGCGTAGAAGGATCCCCCGGGGAAAGGGTCGACCAGGGGCAGGCGCGCGTCGAGGCGCTCGGCCCGCATGAGCCCGGTCTTGGCCAGGACGATCCCGTAGGGGTCGATGACCCCGGAGATGCCCGTGTTGGCCGCCCGCAGGAGAGTCGAGCGGGTCTCGGCCGCGCGGAAGACGTTCACCCAGAAATGCTGATAGGGCCCCCACGTATCCTTGTACCAGCCGTCGTTGGTGAGGTTGGCGAACATCCTAGCACCCCGCGCCGCGTCGCCCAGCACCAGCCGCGGGAAGACCTGCTCGTAGCAGATGGTGACGGCCAGCGGGCCGGCCGGGGTGCTGATGAAGGGCTGGCGCTCCTGGCCGGGGTGGAAGTCGCCCATCTGCGAGAGGATGCCGATGAAGGGCTCGAGTTTCTCGCGCCAAGGCACGAACTCGCCGAAGGGGACGAGGCGGCGCTTGTTGTAGAGCCCGGAAGGCTCCCCCCGCTCGTCGAAAAGGACGGCGGAGTTGTGCGTGCGCTCCCCCAGCCGCGCGACGCTGCCCACGAGCATGGCCGCCCCCAAGCGGCGCGCCCAGCCGGACACCCAGCGCGAGTTCTTCGGGTCATCGAGCCAGCCCGGCAGGGCCGACTCGGGCCACAGAACGAGGCTGGGCTTCACCGAGCGGGGGCGCGAGAGCAGGGCGTCGAAGGCGCCTCGGATCTTCTCCTCGTAGCGCTCGTCCCACTTCTCGTACTGGTCGATGTTGGCCTGCAGGATCTCGATGGGGGCCCCGGCCGACCCGAAGGCCTCGGACCTCCCGGCGAGCACCGAGGCCCCGTGGGCCGTCCAGAGCCCCAGGAGCAGGGCCGCCGCCGCGGCGTTGGGGACCGCGCCCCGGTCGCGCCGCCAGAGGCCGAGGAGGACGCCGTTGACGAGCAGGATGAGGAAGCTCAGCGCGTGCGGGCCGCCCCAGGCCAGCCCTTGGAGCAGGATGGGATGGCGCCACTGGGTGTAGGCCAGCACGTCGGGGCCCAGCCTCGGGCCCCCGAAGCGGGCGCTCAGGGACTCGACGCCCGCGAGGAGGACCGCCCAGGCCCACGGGCGCATCCAGGGGCTCAAGGCCCCCAGGGGCCGGGCGAGCAGGCCGAAGAGCGCCCAGTTCAAACCCAGGAAGGCCGCGAGCAGGGCCCAAGCCGAAAAGGCGAGCGGGACAAAGACGCCCGCGTAGCGGCAGGTGAGGTAGATCCAGTGCAGGGCCGTGCCGCAGAAAGCCGCTCCGAACAGCCAGCCCAGGAAGGCCCCCCGCTTCGCCGAGGGAGCGCGGAGGAGCCGGTCGAGCAAAAGCGCGGGGAGGAACCAGGCGAGGAAGGTCAGCCCCGGACGGGGCAAACAGAGCGCGAGCGCGGCGCCCGAGGCGAGGCAGACGAGGGCCGAGGCCTTCTCAGGCCCCACAGCATTTCTTGTACTTCTTGCCGCTCCCGCAGGGGCAGGGGTCGTTGCGGCCGATCTTCTTGACCGTGAGCTTCTCCTGGGGCTTCTTCTGGAGGGGAGAGGCCTGGCGGGCCGAGGGCCGCTGGGCCGGCTCTCCCTCGGCCGCGGCGGGCGGGGCGACCGGACGGCGCGGGGCCTGGATGCGGAAGATGTACTCCACCGCCTGCTCGCGGATGCGGTCGAGCATCACGTTGAAGAGCGCGAAGCTCTCCCGCTGGTACTCGACCTTGGGGTCCTTCTGCCCGTAGGCGCGCAGGTGGATGTACTTCCTCATGTGGTCGAGGTCGTAGAGGTGGTTCTTCCAGGCCTGGTCGATGACCTGGAGCAGGACCATCTTCTCGACCTCGCGGAAATCGAAGCCGGCGAACTCATCGGCCTCGCGCTTGTCGTAGGCCTCGTCGACGCGCGCCTGCAGTCGGTCGAGCAGGCTCTCGGAGTCCAGGGTCTTGAGCTCCTCGGGCTTGGGCGCAAAGCCGACGCCGAAGACGCGGTGGAGGTAGGCGGTGAGGCTCGCCAGATCCCAGGTCTCGACGTAGGCGTCCTGGGGGGCCCAGAGAGCGGTCTTCTCGGCCAGGTCCTCCTTGATCATGCGCTCGATCTGCTCGCTGACGTCCTCCCCGTCGAGGATCTGGTTGCGCAGGCCGTAGACGACCTCGCGCTGCTTGTTCATGACGTTGTCGAAGTCGAGCAGCTGCTTGCGGATGTCGAAGTTGTGGGTCTCGACCCGGCGCTGGGCCCCCTCGATCTGGCGGGAGACGAGCCCGCTCTCGATGGGCTCGTCCTCGGTCATGCCGAAGGTCTGCATGAGCCCGGTGATCCTCTCGGAGCCGAAGAGGCGCATGAGCTCGTCGTCTAAGGCCAGGTAGAAGCGCGAGGAGCCGGGGTCGCCCTGGCGTCCGCAGCGTCCGCGCAGCTGGTTGTCGATGCGCCGCGCATCGTGGCGCTCGGTGCCCAGGACGTGCAGGCCGCCCAGCGCCACGACCTCCTTCTGGTTCTCGAGGTCCGGCGGGCTGCCGCCCAGGATGATGTCGGTGCCGCGGCCGGCCATGTTGGTCGCGATGGTGACCTGCCCGCGCCGTCCCGCCTGGGCGATGATCTGGGCCTCCATCTCGTGGTACTTGGCGTTGAGGACCTGGTGCGGGATGCCCTTCCCCCGGAGCATGGCGGCGAGCTTCTCGGAGCGCTCGATGGAGCGCGTGCCCACGAGGACGGGGCGGCCCTTGCGCCAGAGCTCCTCGATCTCGGCGACGATGGCCCGGTCCTTGGCCTTCTCGTTGAGGTAGACGATGTCCGGGAAGTCCTCGCGGACGTTGGGGCGGTTGGGCGGGATCTCGCAGACGTCGAGCTTGTAGATCTCGATGAACTCGTCGGCCTCCGTCATGGCCGTGCCGGTCATGCCGGCGATCTTGTCGAAGAGCTTGAAGAAGTTCTGGAAGGTGATGGTGGCGAGGGTCTGGTTCTCCTCCTTGATGGGGAGGTTCTCCTTGGCCTCCACGGCCTGGTGCAGGCCGTCCGACCAGCGCCGGCCCGGCATGAGGCGGCCGGTGAACTCGTCGACGATGATGATCTCCGCGTCCTTGACCACGTACTCCACGTCGCGCTTGTAGAGGTGGTGCGCCCGCAGGGCCTGCGTGATGTGGTGCACCCAGGCGCCCTGGAGGTCGTCGTAGAGGTTCGTGATGCCGATCAGGTTCTCGGCCTTGGAGATGCCCTGGTCGGTGAGGACGGCCGAATGGTTCTTCTCGTCGACGATGGCGTCGTAGCCCTTGCCCAGGTCCTCGCCGGAGTACTTGGACTGGATCTCCTCCTCCTCGGTGACGAAGCGGGTCTTGAGGTGCGGGATGATCCGGTTGATGATGGTGTAGCGGTCGGTGGACTCCTCGGCCGGGCCCGAGATGATGAGCGGGGTGCGCGCCTCGTCGATGAGGATCGAGTCGACCTCGTCGACGATGGCGTAGTAGAGGGGGCGCAGGACGCGGTCGTCGCGGCGGACGACCATGTTGTCGCGCAGGTAGTCGAAGCCGAGCTCGTTGTTGGTGACGTAGGTGACGTCGCAGAGATAGGACGCGCGGCGGGTCGCGTTGTCCATGTCGTGCGTGACGAAGCCCACGCTCAAGCCCATGTAGCGGTAGATGGGGGCCATCCACTCGCAGTCGCGTCGGGCCAGGTAGTCGTTGACCGTGACCACATGGGTGCCGCGCCCGGCCAGGGCGTTGAGGACGATGGCGGAGGTGGCGACCAGCGTCTTGCCTTCGCCGGTCTTCATCTCCGAGATGCCGCCCTGGTGGAGCACCATGCCGCCGATCATCTGCACGTCGAAGTGGCGCAGGCCGATGGTGCGCCGGGAGGCTTCGCGGACCATGGCGAAGACCTCGGGGATGTACTCATCGAGGACCGCGGTCATCTTCACCGCGCGCTCGGCCTTCTCGATCTTCGGGGGCAGGTCGGCGAGGGCCTCCATCACCTTCTTCTTGAGCTCCTCGGTCTTGGCCGGGAAGGCCTCGGGCGGCAGCTTCTGGATCCCAGGCTCGAGGGCGTTGATCTGCTCGAGGACGGGGTCGAGCTTCTTCAGGCGGCGCTCGCTCGGCGTTCCGATGATCTTGTAGACAAGGGACTCTATCATGGGGTTCCGTCGATGATTCTACTACTTTAGCGGGCCGGTATCCTGGGCGCTTATCATGTCCACCCCCCCCTGAGCGCCCCCGCCGCGCCAATGCGGACATATACGCAGGACCCCGAGTGTTATTCCGCATTGAGGCGCCTCGTCGCTGCGGCTATCCTCTATCGGCGGGCATCTTCACGATACGGGCGGCATCTCCGGCCCGAGGCGCACAGGCGTCGGATGACGCAGGAGGCGGCTACCATGGGTCTGCTCCATCTTGTCATCGTCGGGCTCATCGCGGGCTGGCTCGCGGGACAGGTGATGAAGGGAGGAGGATACGGCCTCATCGCCGACATCGTCCTCGGCATCCTGGGAGGCCTCCTCGGCGGCAGGATCTTCGGCGCGCTGGGGATCTGGCCCCGCGGGGGGATCCTCGGGTCGGTCCTCGTCGCTTTCATCGGAGCCGTGGTCTTGGTCTGGATCACGCGTTTGATAAAGAAAGCGTAGCGGCCTTGAAAGCCCCGGCCCTGCTCCTGCTCCTGCTTCCCGAGATGGCCGCGGCCGCGGAGCTGCGCGAGCTCCGGGAGTTCCCCAAGGATCTCTGGGCCAGCGTCAGGGAGGAAGTCCGTCCCGAGGGCCTTCTGACCCTGCTGGCGGCCGGGTCCGGCGCCAGCATCGCGAGGTTCGGAGGGACGAGGGATTTCGATGACTTCCGCATCGCCGATGCCCTGCAGAGACAGCCTCCCCTCGGCAAACGCGCCGTCGATCTAGGAGCCGTCGTCGGGTACCCGGTCTACCTCATGCCGGCCATGGGCGCCGCGTACTTCATGGGGTGGGCTTTCGACGCGGGTTCGACGCAGGAGTTCGGATTATCGGGTTTCGAGGCGCTGGCATTGGCCGGGCTTCAGACGGAGATCCTCAAATTGAGCGTTCGCCGCCTGCGTCCGGACACCACCGACCTCGGCGCGTTCCCGTCGGGGCACACCTCGGCCTCGTTCTCCCTGGCCGCGGTGGCGGCCTCGGAGTGGGGTTGGAAGGCCGGGGTCCCCGCCTGCTTGTTGGCGGGTTTCGTAGGCTACACGCGCATGGAGGGCAACAAGCACTACCTCTCGGACGTCTTGTTCGGGGCCGGGGTGGGGATCGCTTCCGGACGGGCGGTCTTTAAGGCCCGCCGGCGCGCGCACCCCGACCGATACGCCTTCGCTCCGTTCCTCTATCCCGGCGGCGGCGGAGTGAGGGTGTCCTTCCGATGAAAACGGCCCCGGCCCTGCTGCTGTGCCTGGCTCCGGCTCTTCAAGCCGCCGAAGGCCGGGGCTCCGCGTGGGACGAGAGCTGGCCCAGGTTCAGGACGTCGGAGGTTGTCGTCACCGGGCTTGCGGCGGCCGGAGCCGCCGCGAATTTCTATCTGGTTCCCCCTCCCAGGTCGCCCGCCTGGAGAGGCGGGATCCTCTTCGACAAGGGCGCCCGGAACACCCTGTTGAGCCGCTCCGAAGCGGGCCGCGGCAGGGCGAAGGACCTGTCGAACCTCCTGGCCTATCCGCTGATAGGCTACTCCATGCTGGATGGCCCGATCACCGCCGGCTGGGTCGGCGGGGACAAGGACGCCGCGATCCAGCTGTCCTTGATCAACGCGGAGGTCTTCGCCGTCACCGAAGTCCTCAGCCTGGCCGTCTCCAACGCGTTCCCGAGGAGCCGCCCCGAGGGCGCCGCGTGCGACCCCGGCTCCCAGTACGACCCCCATTGCGTGAAAAGCTTCTGGAGCGGGCACACGGCCAACGGTTTCGCCGCCGCCGCCCTGGTCTGCGCCGAGCATGGGGCGTTGGGCTTGTACGGCGGCAAAGCCGATGCGGCCGCCTGCGGGACTTCCCTGGCGGCCGCCTCCGCCGTCGGCGTCCTGAGGATCGTATCGAACGATCACCACGCGTCGGATGTCCTCGTCGGTGCCGCGGTCGGAGCCGCGACCGGGTATCTGATGCCGAATCTCCTGCACTTCAAGTTCAAAAAATCCAGCGGCCGGCTCGGCGCCTGGATCCCCCATGCCGGTCCTGCGGGCGGCGGGCTCACCTATGTCCAGGTCTGGTAAGTGATGATGCGAACGATGGGGATCCTGGCCTTGCTTTGTCTTCCCGCGAGAGCCCCCGCCCTGGAGCCGCTGGTAAGGATCTCCACCGGCGTATTGAAGGCCGTGGAGACCACGACCAAAGCCTCTTCCACCACGCCCGACAACGTCGGCCCCACCTCGCCCAACCGCGTGCTCCCCGGAGAGCCGTCCCGGCGCAAGAACTACCTCCTCCCGGCCCTCGAGATCCCGCTGTTCCAGTCGGCCCTCAACGGCTATGACCGCCTCGTTTATGGAGAAACGGAATTCGGCTCGACCTGGAACACGGGCTGGCAGCACGTCCGCCACGGCCCCTGGGGGGTCAATCAGGATGACTTCGCGGTCAATCAGCTGGGCCATCCTTACCAGGGTTCCCTGTACTACGGCTTCGCGCGCGCCTCCGGCCTCAACTTCTGGGAGGGCTGGATCTACAGCAACGTCGGCAGCTTCGTCTGGGAGACCTACGGGGAGACCACCGACCCCTCCATCAACGACCAGGTCGCCAGCGGCACGGGCGGACCGCTCATCGCGGAACCCCTTTTCCGGATGGCCAACCTCGTCCTCGAGGGAGGCGAGGGCCCCCCGGGGTTCTGGCGCGGGCTGGGAGCGGCGTTCATCTCGCCGCCCACGGCCCTCAACCGGCTCCTCTTCGGCGAGCGCTATACCCCGATCCTGAAGAGCCGGAACGCGGCGACGTTCGCGCAGGTGCAGGCCGGCGTAGGCGTGAACACGGCGCTCCGGGATCCCGGCAACGCGGGGGCGGTGGGCCGCTACCCGGTCGGCGGCTCCTTCTCGATGGCCTACGGCCTGCCCGGCCGGCCGGGCTATCTCTACCTGCGGCCGTTCGACTACTTCAACTTCGAAGTCAACAGCCTGCGCGGGAACAGCGCCGACTACACCAATATCATGACCCGGGGCCTTTTGTTCGGGGAACGCTACGAGTGGGGCGACGCCTATCAAGGCGTATGGGGCCTCTATGGGTCCTTCGATTACTTCTCTCCGCTGATCTTCCGGTTCTCGACCACCGCGGCGTCTCTGGGAACCACCTTCCAATGGCGCCTCTCGCGGAAGACCGCGCTGCAGGGCACGGCCAAGGGCGGCATCGGCTACGGCGCGGCCGGGACCATCTTGTCGCAGGGCGACGAAAAGGATTTCCACTACGGCGCTTCGCCGCAGGGGCTGCTCGCGCTGCGCCTCCTCTTCGGCAAGCTCGCCATGCTCGACGCGACGGCGCGCGGCTATGACCTGACCGGCGTGGGCGCCGGCCGCGCTCCCGGCGATGAGAGCATCAGCCGCCTGAACGCCTCCGTTTTCGTGCGGGTCTTCGGCCATCACGCCCTCGGGGTCCACTACCTGCGGACAAGCCGGGAGGCGCGGTACTCCGGATCGAGCCTGCCGGCCAGGCACCAGGCGGTCGAAACCGTCGGCATCGCCTACAGCCTGCTCGGCGACGTCCATTTCGGGTCGGTCGATCCGGATCGGGACTGAAGCGAAGCCCTGGTGACGGGCACTCGAATCCCTGCGCGCCCGAAGAACGCCGAGGGCCCTATCTCAGGATCGGGACGGCTGTTTTGTCGACGGGTGGGCCGTCTTTGCCGGGAGAGATGGTCGCCAACATCGTTTGAAAAGCCTTCAGTCCATCCGGATCGCTGGTCAGCAAAGGCGGCTCGGGGTCATTCGGTTTCCAGTCCCTCTGCCCGGCGCCGCTTCTTAAAAACGACGATCCATTTCGTGTATTGCCGTCGCCAGATCAAGTCCGACGCCTTCGCGAAGCCGAGGGGCGGCACGATTCTCCAGCCATCACCGAGTTCCACCATCTTCTCGCTCGGACTCGTCTTCTGGGTCGATTGATTTGAGCCGGTCTTCTGCGCGGAGGCCGGCGCTACAATCGCCATCATCATCGCGCTGATGATGCCGAATGATATTCTCCGTAGGGATTCCATCAGCCGATTAGAATCATAGCATTACCAAAACAACACGACCCCATTCGAGCATGGAACCAAAACGGGGGGTCATACGTACTTGTGGGCATGGCAAAAACAACCCCCTCCTCCGAGAGACTGCTAATAGACATCCGCGCGCTGATCGAATCCACTCGTGCCCGGGTGGCTCAGACAGTCAACGCCGGGCTTGTCCTGCTCTATTGGTCGATCGGGAATCGGATCAACCGAGAACTCCTGCATGGGGACCGCGCCGCATACGGCGGAAAAATCATACGGACTTTGTCTGACACCCTGACGCCGCAATACGGACAAGGCTTTGGTCACAGGAACCTATTCCGCATGGTCGCGTTCTCGACACTCTTCCCAAACCCCAAGATAGTGTCAACGTTGTCGACACAATTGGGATGGTCGCATTTCCTCGAGATCCTTCAGTTCAAAGACAGCAACAGACGCGAATTCTATACCGAAATGTGTCGCATCGAGCGCTGGAGCGTCCGGGCACTCCGTCAAAAGATCGGCGGCCTTCTCTTCGAACGCACCGCGCTGTCGAAGAAGCCCGCGAAGCTGATCGAACTGGAATTGACGAGACTTCGCAGGGAAGACGTCCTCGCCCCGGACCTCGTGTTCCGCGACCCCTACCTCCTGGATTTCCTTGGGCTGAAAGACGCCTACAGCGAGAGCGACCTCGAATCGGCCATCCTCCGAGAGCTTGAGAGGTTCCTGGTCGAGTTCGGCAATGGTTTCGCCTTCGTCGCCCGCCAGAAGAGGATCACTCTCGACGGAGAGGACTACTACATCGACCTGCTGTTCTATCATCGGGGCATGCGGAGGCTGGTCGCCGTCGAGCTCAAGCTGGACCGGTTCAAGGCGGCCGACAAAGGCCAGATGGAGCTCTACCTCCGCTGGCTCGACCGCTACGAGCGGCGCCCCGGGGAGGACTCCCCTATCGGCCTCATCCTGTGCGCCGGGAAATCCGCGGAGCAGGTAGAGCTGCTGGAGCTTGAAAAGAGCGGGATCCGGGTCGCGGAGTACCTGACGGCACTCCCCCCTAAGGAAACCCTCGAGAAAAAGCTCCGCGACGCCCTGCTGATGGCGCGGGCGAAATCCCTCGGCAGGGCCCGCTCTATGAGCTATACTATCGAGTGATGCTCATGGCCCTGCCCCTCTTCGCGGCCCTCCTCTCCACTCCCGCCCCGGCGGCCGAGAAGGCCCCCCACGACCCCGTCTTCACCTACGCAGTCGAGATCCTCTCCGACAAGGCCCTCGCGAAGGCCGCCGCCGAGCACGCCGACAAGCGGGCGCAGATGCTCGAGACCATCGCCAACTACGACCCCGAGCGCCCCTTCACCAACGGCCGGGTCCTCACCGCCATGCAGGAGGTGCCGCGCCATCTCTTCGTCCCCAGGGAGCTCGAGGGCAGCGCCTACGACGACGCCCCACAGCCCATCGGGGAGGGGCAGACCGTCTCCCAGCCCTTCATCGTAGCCTACATGACCCACCTCGCCGAGCCCAAGCCCGAGGACCGGGTCCTCGAGGTCGGCACCGGCTCGGGCTACCAGGCCGCCGTGCTCTCCAAGCTCGTCGGCTCGGTCTACAGCATCGAGATCCTCCCCTCCCTGGCCAAGCGGGCCGAGAAGGCGCTCAAGCGCCTGGGCTACCCCACCGTCCACGTGATGGCCGGCGACGGCTACCGGGGCTGGCCCAAGGCCGCCCCCTTCGACGCCATCCTCGTCACCTGCGCCCCGGACCACATCCCCCAGCCCCTCATCGACCAGCTCAAGGTGGGCGGCCGCATGGTCATCCCGGTGGGCGCCGAGAGGGGCGGGCTCTGGTTCGCCCAGGAGCTCATCCTCCTGCGCAAGACCAAGGACGGCGTCCGGCGCGAGAAGGCCCTCAACGTCAGCTTCGTCCCGATGACCGGAGAAGCTCAAAAAGTCGACCCCAAACCGGCCACGAAGCCGTGACGCCGCTCCCGGCGTTCCTCCTCATGGCCCTCCCCCTCTGGGCGTTCGAGATGCCCCTGACCCGCACGCAGAGGGTCGCGAAGCTCGTCGACGAAGGCTACGATGCCCTCATGCGCGGGAAGTACCTGCAGGCAGCCGAGGCCTGCGCGAAGGCCATCGAGATGCGCACCGACTACGCCCCGGCCTACCTCTGCAGGGGCGAGGCCCGCTTCAAGAACGGGGACCCCGACGCCGACAAGGACGCCCTGCGCGCCCTCCAGCTCGACCCCAAGAGCGGCGACGCCTACCGGGTGCTCGGCATGCTCGAGTACGAGGCCGGCCGCTACGCCGCGGCCATCGGCCGCCTCGACTCGGCTCTCGAGAAGTCCAAGCTCAAGCCCGACGAGGTCCCGACCGTCTACTATTTCCGGGCCCGCTCCAAGCTCAAGCTCGGGGACCTGGAGGGCGCCCTCAAGGACTCGGAGCGCGGCATGGCCGTGCTCGTGGGCATCCAGGGCAACTACTTCGACTGGAGCTTCTACTCCCTGCGGGCGGAGGTCCGCCGCAAGCAGGGAAAGACGAAGGAGGCGGACGCCGACGAGCGGGAGGTGCTCCGCCTGCTCGAGGAGCGCATGCGCCGCAGGCCCGAGGAGGCGCCCGAGCTGCTGCGGCTCAAGGCCGAGTCCCACTCCCTCCTGCGCGACTACGACGCGGCCGCCAAGGACTACGCCGATCTGATGGCCAAGGACGACGCCGCGTCGGCCGGCATCGACCGGGCCGACGCGCTCATCAGCGCCGAGCGCTTCCGGGAAGCCGAGGAGGAGCTCACGCGCATCCTGCTCGAAGAGCCGGAGAACCCGCGGGCCCTGCGTCTGCGCGGCTACGCCCGCCTGCGCCAGGGGAAGGACGCGGAGGCCGTCGACGACCTTGACGCGACGATCTCGACGCGGGCCAGGGACGGGACCGCCTTCGGCTACCGCGCCATCGCCAAGCTGAACCTGGAGGACTACAAGGGCGCCCTCCAGGACATCGAGAAGGCCCAGGCGCTCTCCCCCGCGGAGGCCGACGCCCTCGACGCCCGCAAGGCCCTTGCGCTCGAGAGGCTCGGGCGCTTCGAGGCGGCGCTGGCCCTTTCCAGGAAGGTGCTGGGCCGCCTGCCCGAGAGCTACTCCGCGAACGTCGCGCGCGCGCGCGCGGGGGTCGCCCTCGGCCTATGCGCCCAGGCCCAGCCCTCGCTGGACTGGCTGGTGGACAAGGTGCCGCAGTCGGCGGAGTACCTGGGGCTGCGGGCGGAGTGCCGCTGCCGGGAGAAGGACTACGCGGACTGCCTGACCAATTCCGAGAAGGCGGCCGCCCTCGCCCCCGACTCCTTCCGGCAGGCCCTCGACCTGGCTCAGCGCCACCGGGCCTGGCTGGACGCCTTTCCCCTGAAGGTCGACGAGCCCGAGCTGCGCCGCGCCAAGCGCTTCTTCGAGAAGGCCCAGACGCTCGGACGCCTCCCCGCTCCGGACCTCCTCCTCTACGGGCGCACCCTCTTCGAACTCTCCCGCAAGCCCTCGGTGGATTCCCCGGAGCGCGGCCGCCTCCTCATCGAGGCCGAGACGGTCTGCCGGAGCGCGCTCAAGCAGAAGCCGAAGGACAAGCGGCTCAAGGAGCTCTGCGGCAGGATCAGGAAGGGCTGAGCAGGCTAGGCCAGCTCGCCCCGGATGGCGTCGCGCACCCGCTCGTACTCCCCGGACATGGCCTCGAGCAGCTCCCCCGCGCCCCGCAGCTCGCCCGAGCGCGCCAGGAACTCGAGCTTGAGGCTCAGCGCCTGCAGGAAGTGCGCCCCGATGTTCGCGCTCGAGCCCTTGATGGAATGGGCCTCGCGCTCGGCCGTCTTCACCTGCCCTTCGTCGATGGCTTTTCGGAGCTCCCCGAGCCGGCGGGCCGTCTCGCTGATGAAGATGCGCACCAGCTCCTGGTAGTCCTTCAAATTCTCCGGGCCCGCGAACTCCTTGATCTGGTTGAGCATCTTCCAATCGATGGGGACGTCCCATCGGGAGATGGCCGCCTCCAGGTCGTCGAGCTTGACGGGCTTCGAGACGAAGTCGTCCATCCCCGCGGCGAAGCATTTCTGCCGGTCCTCTTCGAAAGCCAGGGCGGTCATGGCCACCACCGGCACCCGCTTGCGCCCGCCCTCCCGCTCGCGCAGGAGACGGGTCGTCTCGTGGCCGTCGCGCTGCGGCATCTGGCAGTCCATAAGGACGAGGTGGTAGGGCGTCTTCTCCAGGATCCTGAGGACCTCGTCCCCGTTGACGGCCACGTCGGCCTTGTAGCCGAGCTTGGCGAGCTGGAGCACGATCAGCTTCTGGTTGACGGCGTTGTCCTCGGCCACCAGGATGCGGAAGTGCCGGCGCCGGGCCAGCTGGGCGCCTTCCGGGAGGCGGAGCTGCCGGGAGGAGGGCGTCGGCGCCACCGCGAGGGTTTCAGGGGCCAGGGCGTGGATTATCGCCTCCTGGAGCGCGCCCCGGCGCACGGGCTTGCTCAGGAAGGCCTGCACCCCGGTCTCGCGCATCCGCTCGGGCGTCAGCGCCCCCCCCATCGAGGTCAAAAGCACGACCTTCGCGCCGGAGAGGACGGCGTCGTCCTTGATGCGGCCCGCGAGGGACAGGCCGTCCATCCCGGGCATCTGCATGTCGGTCAGAGCGAGCCCATAGGGCCTGCCGACGGCGGCGGCCTTGCGCATCAGGGTGAGAGCCTCCTCGCCTCCGCTGGCCGAGTCGCAGGCGACGCCCCAGCGGGAGAGCTGATGGGTCAGGATCGTCCGGCTGGTGGCGTTGTCGTCGACCACGAGAGCGCGCGCCCCGGCCAGCTCGGCGCGCAGCGCCTGGGCGGGCTGGGCCCTCTGCTTGGCGAGGGGCAGGCGGAACCAGAAGCGCGAGCCCCGCCCCGGCTCGATCTCGACTCCGATCTCCCCGCCCATGAGCTCGATGAGCTGGCGGGAGATGGCGAGCCCCAGCCCCGTGCCCCCGAAGCGCCGGGTCGTGGAGCTGTCGGCCTGCGTGAAGGCCGTGAAAAGGCGCTTTTTCGCCTCCTCGGAGATGCCGATGCCGGTGTCGGCGACATCCACCTTCACGACCACGCGGTCCTCGGACTCCGATTCCCGGCTCACCTTCACGCTCACCTCGCCCTTCTCGGTGAACTTCACGGCGTTGCCGAGCAGGTTGAAGAGCACCTGGCGCAGGCGGGCCGAGTCCCCCCGGACCAGGGCGGGGACGTCGTCGGCCACGGCGCTCGCGAGCTCCAGGCCCTTCGCGTGGGCCTTGACGGCCAGCAAAGCCGTGGCGTCCTCGACCTCTTTTCGCAGGTCGAAATCGCGCGTCTCGAGGGTCAGCTTGCCGGACTCGATCTTCGAGAAGTCCAGGATGTCGTCGATGAGGGAGAGCAGGGAGTCGCCCGCCGTGCGCACCGTGTCTGCGAACTCCCGCTGCTGTTCGGTGAGCGGGGTGTCGAGCAGGAGGTCGCTCATGCCGATGATCGCGTTCATCGGGGTGCGGATCTCGTGGCTCATGTTCGCCAGGAACGCGGCCTTGGCCCGCGCCGCGTCGAGCGCCGCGTCGCGCGCCCGGGCCAGCTCCTCGGCCGCGCTCTTGCGCTCGGAGATGTCCTCCTTGACAGCGACGTAGTGGGTGATCTCGCCCTGCGCGTTCTTGACCGGCGAGATGGACGCGAACTCCCAGTAGAGCTCCCCGCTCTTCTTCCTGTTGTGGAACTCCCCGCGCCAGACGCCCCCCGAGGAGAGGGCCTCCCACATCTTCCGATACTCCTCGACGGGAATGTCCCCGGACTTCAGGACGCGCGGATTGCGCCCCTTCACCTCATCGAACCCATAGCCCGTGAGCTCCGCGAACCTCGGGTTGACGTACTCGATGTCGCCCTTCGCGTCGGTGATGACGATGGAGGCGGGGCTCTCCTCGACCGCCCGGGAGAGCTTGCGCAGCTCGAGTTCGGCCGCCTTCGCCCGGCTGCGGTCCACCGCGACACCCAGGAAGCCGATGATCTCCCCCTTCGCGTCGCGCTGGGCCGTCACGGCGAGCTCCACGGTGAGCCGCTCCCCGTCCTTGCGGACATAGGTCCACTCCCGCTCCTCATAGCGGCCCTGCCGCGCCTCCTCCACGAACACGTCGAAGCCCTCGACGGGCCGGCCGTACTTCGCGCTGAGCCGGCGGCCGTGCTCGGCGACCTCCGAAGCCAGGTGGAAAACCTCGGGCGTCCTCTTGCCGACCATCTCCTCCGCCGAGCAGCCGAGCATCTTCTCGGCCCCGGCGCTGAAGAGGGAGATGAGCCCCTTCGTGTCGGTCGCGATGATGGAGGTCTGGATGGCCGCGTCCATCACGGCCTTGAGCCGCGCGTCCATGTCGGCGAGGGCTTCCTCGGCCATCCTGCGCCCGGTGACGTCGCGGAAGATGGCCCGCGTGGCGATGGGGCGTCCCTCCTCGAGGCGGCAGTTGACCGAGCCCGAGAGCAGGACCCGGCGGCCGTCCTTGGCCAAAAACACGGTCTCGACGTGGCTGAGCTGCTCCCCCGTGAGGACGCGCTCGAAGAGCCCGCGGCAGTGCTCGTGCTGGTCGGGGGCCACGACGTCCAGCAGCGTCATCTTCTCCAGCTCTTCCTGGGAGTAGCCCAGGGCCAGCCGCCAGGCCCGGTTGGTGAAGAGGAAGCGCATGTCGGGGCCGACGCTCTGGATGAGGTCGTTGGCCCCATCGAGGAAGTCCCTCAGCCGCTCCTCGCTCTCCTCCAGCTGGCGTCGGGCCCGCTCCCTTTCACCCATGTCCCTGCGGATGAGGAACGCGGCCCCGACCAGGAACAGGGCGGCGAGGCCGTTGCCCAGCAGGACGGCCAGGATGGCCTTGGCGCCGGCGGAGGACGCCCGCTGGAAGTGCCCGCGCAGAGCCCAGCGCTGGTCGGCCTCGATCTTGCTGGAGAGGGCGCGCATCTCCTTGAGGCGCCTATCGTCCTCCTTCCCGCGCGGCTGTCCTTGGACCGCCGAAAGGCCCTTCGAGAGGCGGAGCTCGGCGGACTTCCTGAGGAAGGAGACCCGGGAGAGGATCAGGGCTTCCAGGCGCTTGATGCGCCCCCGCTGCTCCGGAGCCTGCGTCGCGGCCTTCCGGAGCTCCTGCAGGCTCTTGCCCAGCGAGCGCTCCGCCAGCTGGAAGCTCTTCAGCTTCTCCGGCCTGCCGGAGAGGAGGAACCCCTTTTCGCCCGCCTCCGCCTCCGCCTCGCTCATCCCCCCGACCGTGTTCTCCAGCGCCTTGATGACCCCGTCGGTCTTGATCTGCTCATCGAGGATGCCCGTGTAGAGCCGGAGGCTGTGGTAGGAGGCCGCGCCCGCCAGGGTCAGAAGGACCATGGAAACGCCGAACCCCAGCGCGATCTTCCTCTCGAGCGACCAGCCTTTGGATGGCATGTCCGAAACCCCTCACGATAAATATACTTTAAATTGCTAGACTTATCTTCTCGCATATGCGCTCCATCGGCATCGGCCTAGCCGGACTCGGCAACGTGGGCGGGGAAGTCGCGCGCCTCCTGCTCGCCCATCGCGAGGAATTCCGGCGGCGCCTCGGCGCCGAGCTGAGACTCGCCGCCGTCTGCGACCGCCGCGCACCCTCCCGGGCCCGACGCCTGCGCCTGCCCGGGAGCGTCAAGCTCAAGCGCCGCTGGCAGGACCTCCTGCGGGAGCGTTCCGTGGAGGTGGTCATCGAGCTTTTCGGCGGCGCCGGTCCCGCGAGGGAGCTCGTCTTGGGAGCGCTCGCCTCGGGACGGCACGTCGTCACCGCCAACAAGATGCTCCTCTCCCGCCACTGGGACGAGGTCTTCCGCGCGGCGCGCCGCAACAATCGCCAGGTCTTCTTCGAGGCCTCGGTGGCGGGCGGCATCCCCATCCTGCAGGCCGTGCGGGAAGGCCTGGCGGCCAACCGCATCCGCTCGGTGCTCGGCATCTTCAACGGCACGACCAACTTCATCCTCTCCGAGATGGCGCGCTGCGGCCGCACGATGGCCGAGGCCCTGCGCGAGGCCCAGCGGCTGGGCCTGGCCGAGAAGGACCCCAGCTTGGACCTCAGCGGCGGCGACACGGCCCACAAGCTTTCGGTCATCGCCTCCCTGCTGGCCGGCCGCCGCTTCCCGGCCGAGCGCATCCCCTGCGAGGGCATCGAGCGGATCTCCCCCGACGACCTGCGCTTCGCGGCCGCCCACCTCGGGCGCACCGTGCGGCTCCTCGGCACGCTCAATCTCGATTGGGCCTCGGATCCCGTCCGGTCCGAGGCCCACGTGCATCCGACGCTGGTCCCCCTCCAGCACCCGCTGGCCAACGTGCACGGCTCCTACAACGCGGTGCTCGTGGACACCTCCTCCGCCGGCGACCTCATGTTCTACGGCCAGGGGGCCGGCCCCGGGCCCGCCGCGAGCGCGGTCCTGGGCGACCTCCTGCAGGTCGGCCGGGAGCTGCTCGCCGCCTCCGGACGCGAAGCGGCTCGTCCTCGAGCCGCTCTGCCGAGCCGTCCCCTGAGCCCCGCGCCCGAATCCGACGCCGCCTTCTACCTGCGCCTTCACCTCAGCGACCGCCCCGGCGTGCTCGCGCAGGTGGCCGGGGCCCTGGGCGAGCGCGGCATCTCCATCGCGCAGATCCATCAGGACGTCCCCGGGGCCTCCCCCCGCGGCGGGAAGGGGGTTCCCGTGATGATCGTCACCCATTCGGCCCCGGCGGCCGCCATCCGCCGTGCGGCCGCCGCCATCGAGCGCCTCCCCGCGTCAGCCGGGCGGCCGGTCTGCCTGCGGATGCTCTGACCCCGATGGGACAACCCCTCTACCGCGGCGTCATCGAGCGCTATCGGACCTGCCTGCCCGTGGGGCGGAGCACCCCGGTCATCACCCTGCTCGAGGGGAACACGCCCCTCCTCCGCGCCCCGCGGCTCGCGCGCTGGCTCGACCTGCCGGAGGACGGACTCTGGCTCAAGGTCGAGGGGATGAACCCGACCGGCTCTTTCAAGGACCGGGGCATGACGCTCGCGGTCTCGAAGGCCCTCGAGGCCGGAGCCAAGGGCGTCCTCTGCGCCTCGACCGGGAACACCGCGGCCTCGGCGGCCGCCTATGCCGCGCGCGCCGGCCTGCGCTGCGCCGTCCTCCTGCCCGAGGGCGGGGTGGCTTCCGGCAAGCTCGCCGCCGCCCTGATGCACGGCGCCACCGTCCTCTCCGTGCGCGGCAATTTCGACCTCGCCCTCGACCTCGCTCAGAAGGCGGCCCAGGAGGCGGGCTGGACCCTGGTCAACTCCGTCAACCCGTTCCGCATCCAGGGCCAGAAGACCGCCGCCTTCGAGGTCATCGAGGCCCTGGGCCGGGCCCCGGACTTCCAGTTCATGCCGGTCGGGAACGCCGGCAACATCACCGCCTACTGGCTCGGCTACCGGGAGTGGCACGCGGCGCTCAAGAAGGGCCTGCCCCGCATGATGGGCTGGCAGGCCAAGGGCGCGGCCCCGCTCGTCCTCGGGCGCCCCGTGGCCCGGCCCCGGACGCTCGCCAGCGCCATCCGCATCGGCCGCCCCGCCTCCTGGAGCGGCGCCGTGAAGGCCAAGGAGGAGTCGGGCGGCATGATCGGGGCCGTCAGCGACGCGGAGATCGTCTCGGCCTGGCGCAGGCTCGCGCGGGAGGAAGGGGTCTTCTGCGAGCCGGCCAGCGCCGCGGGCCTCGCGGGCCTCATCCGCTACGCCGAAAGCGGCGTCTTCCACCGCATGGACGCCTCGCGCCGCAAGGGAGTCAAGGTGGTCTGCGTGCTGACCGGCCACGGCCTCAAGGACCCGGACACGCCCACGACCCTGCCCTTCCGGCAGAGGACGCTCGAGGCCGACCCGGGCGCGGTGCGCCGGGCCCTCAGGAGCGCGCGATGATCGAGAACATCCTGGACAGATACCGCCGCAAGGTCCGCGTCCGCATCCCCGCGACGACCAGCAACCTGGGCCCGGGCTTCGACGCCCTCGGGATGGCCCTCAAGCTCTACAACGAGATCGAGGTCTCCTGGCTCAAGGAGCACGGGGAGGCCCACACCGAGATCGAGGGCGAGGGCTTCGCCCACCTGCCCCGCGGCGAGAAGAACCCCATCGTCCAGGCTTTCCGCCTCCTCCTGCCGAAGACCCGCTTCCCTTGGGCCCTGCGCTTCCGCATGAGGAACCGCATCCCGCTGGGCCGGGGCCTGGGCTCGAGCGCGGCGGCGCGTCTCGGCGGCCTCCTCTCGGCCGCCGCCCTGCGCGACTTCAAGGACGCCGCGGTCGCCGACATGGTCGCCCAGGCCGTGGCGCTCGAAGGCCACCCCGACAACGTCATCCCCGCCTTCCACGGAGGCCTGTGCGTCTCCATCTGGGACGGCGAGCATGGAGGCGCCGGGCGCCACCCCGTGTGGCTGCGCCTCAAGATCCCCAAGGACCTCGGCGTGGTCGTCTGCCTGCCGGACTACGAGGTCTCCACCGAGAAGGCGCGCAAGCTCCTGCCCGCCAAGGTGCCGCTCAAGGACGCCGTCCACAACGTCCAGCGGATCGCGCTCCTCATCGGGGCGCTCGAGCGGGGCGAGCTCGGCCTCCTGCGCACCGCGATGGACGACCTCCTGCACCAGCCTTACCGCCGCCCGCTGATGCGGGGGATGGAGGCCGTCATCGCGGCCGCCGTCAAGGCCGGCGCCTTCGGCGCCGCCCTCTCCGGGGCGGGCCCCTCCGTCCTCGCCTTGACCCTGCGGGGCCCCAAGCAGGCCAAGATCGGGCGCGAGATGCAGAAGGCCTTCTTCCGCTCCGGCGTCGAGAGCCGCTACCTCGCCCTGGACGTGGAGCCCAGCGGAGCCCGCATCGAGATCGAGACTTGAAGAAACCCCTCGTCGTCATGAAGTTCGGCGGCACCTCGGTCGCCGACCCCGAGAAGATCCTGCGCGCGGCCGAGCGGGCGGTGCGCGCGCGCAAAGAGGGCTCGGACGTCGTCGTCGTCGTCTCGGCCCCCGGCGAGATGACCGACGAGCTCATCGCCCTGGCCCAGCGCGTCTCCCAGGAGCCTGACGCCCGCGAGATGGACGTCCTGCTCGCCACCGGCGAGCAGATGAGCATCGCCCTCTTCGCCATGGCCTGCCGCTCCCTCGGCTGTCCCGCCGTCTCCCTGACGGGCCCCCAGGCCGGCATCCACGCCGACGACCGCCACACCCGCTCGCGCATCCTGGAGATCCGGCCGCAGAAGATCTTCAGCGAGCTCCGGGCGGGACGCATCTGCGTGGTGGCGGGCTTCCAGGCGGTCAACCCGAACTCGGACGTGACGACCCTGGGACGAGGCGGCTCGGACCTGAGCGCGGTAGCCCTGGCCGCCGTGCTCCGCGCCTCCGGCTGCGAGATCTTCACCGACGTGAAGGGAGTCTACACGGCCGACCCCCGCATCGTCCCCGACGCCCGCAAGATCGCGAGCCTCTCCTACGAGGAGATGCTGGAACTGGCCGGCGCCGGGGCGCAGGTCATGCAGGCCCGCTCGATCGACCTGGCCCACCGCTACGGCGTCCGCATCCACGTCCGGTCCGCGTTCCACCCGGTGGCCGGCACCTGGATCGAGAAGGCCGAGGAGAAGCGCATGGAAGACGCGACGGTCTCGAGCCTCGCCCTGGACAAGGGCGAGGTCCGGCTCACCCTGGTCGAAGTCCCGGACAAGCCGGGCATCGCCGCCAGGGTCCTCACCGAGCTCGCCAAGAAGGAGATCGCGGTGGACATGATCGTCCAGTCTGCCCCGACCCAGGCCGGGGTCAACGACATCTCCCTGATGACCCCGCGCGCCACGTCGGAGGCGGCGCGCGCGACCCTCGAGGCTCTCGCCAGGCGCATCGGCGCCAAGCGGGTGGACATCACCGAGCAGGTCGCCAAGGTCACCGTGGTGGGCACCGGCTTCCGCCGTCACGCCGGCATCGCGGCCAAGATGTTCGGGACGCTCGCCGACGCGGGCATCAACATCCACATGATCACCACCTCGGACCTCAAGCTCTGCTGCATCGTGGACGCGCGCCATGCGGAGAGCGCCCTGCGGGCGCTCCACAAGGCCTTCAAGCTGGGACGCCGGTGAAACGGGAGGGCGCATGCTGAACAAGAAGAAGATCGCCGTCATCGGGGCAGGGCACATCGGGACCGCCCTCATGGGGGGCCTGCTCAAGGCCAAGCTCCTGCCGCCCGGGAACCTCACCGCCTCCCGCCGCAACGAGACGGCGCTCGAGGAGCTCAGGAAGAGCCTCGGCGTCCACGTCACGACCGACAACCGCAAGGCGGCCAAGGGCGCGGACATCCTCCTCCTCTGCGTCAAGCCCCAGCAGTCGGCCGCCGTGCTCGAGGAGATCGCCCCCGAGGTGCACGAGGGTCTGCTGGTGCTCAGCGTGATGGCCGGCATCACGACCGAGTCCATCTGCAGGCGCCTGGGCAAGCCCGTCCCGGTGGTCCGCGCCATGCCCAACACCCCGGTACTCGTCGACGAGGGCGCCATCCCCATCGCCCGCGGCGCGCACGCCGGCGAGGAGCACCTCAAGCTCGCCTCCGCCATCTACACCGCGGTGGGCCGAGTGGAGGTCGTCGCGGAGAACCTGATGGACGCCGTGACGGGGCTCTCCGGCTCGGGGCCGGTCTACGTCTACATGGTCATCGAGGCCATGACGGACGGGGGCGTGAAGATGGGCATCCCCCGCGACATCGCGCGCCGCCTCTCCGCCCAGACGGTGTTCGGCGCGGCCAAGATGGTGCGGGAGACGGGCAAGCACCCGGCCATCCTCAAGGACGAGGTCACCACGCCGGGAGGCACGGCCATCGCCGCGGTGCACGAGCTCGAGTCGAAAGGCCTGAGGACGGTGCTCATCGACGCGGTCTGCACCGCCACCCGGCGCGCCAAGGAGCTCAGCGAGCTCTACGGATAGGATGCCCGACAGCCTGCCCCCGGTCCGCCTGATCACCGAGATCGGCCACATCGAGTGGCTCTCCGAGCGCCTGCACGGAGAGCCGCGCATCGCCGTCGACCTCGAGTCGGACGGATTCTACGTGTACCGCGAGAAGGTCTGCCTGCTCCAGCTCTCCTCGGAGAAGGAGGACTTCATCGTCGATCCGCTCCTGGCCAAGGACCTCTCCCCCCTGGCGTCGATCTTCCGCGACCCCGGCGTCGAGAAGGTGTTCCACGCCGGCGAGTACGACATCTCGAGCCTCAAGCGGGACTACGGCTTCGGCGTGCACCACCTCTTCGACACCATGGCGGCCGCGCGGATCCTCGGCAAGCCCAAGCTGGGCCTGGCCGGCCTCATCGAGGAGTACTTCGACGTCGTTTTGTCCAAGAAGCTCCAGCGGGCCAACTGGGGCAAGCGCCCGCTCAGCGAGGACCAGCTCCAATACGCCCGGCTCGACACCCACTACCTGCTGCGCCTGCGCGACAAGCTCGAGCGTGAGCTCGCGGAGCACGGGAGGCTCCAGGACGCCCAGGACGCCTTCAAGCGTCTCGAGCGCACCCAGGCCTGCGACAAGGCCTTCGACCCGGACGCCTTCTGGCGCCTGCCCGGAGCCCGCGAACTCTCGGCCCAGGGCCTGGCCGTCCTCAAGGAGCTCTACCTGTTCCGCGAGAAGACCGCCTCCGAGCTCGACCGCGCCCCCTTCCGTGTCCTCCCGGAGCCCCTCCTCGTCCACCTGGCCGCGCGGCGGCCGGACACGCCCGACGCGCTCGAGGGGGCCGCCGGGATGACGCCCTACCTCTTCCACAACTACGGACAGGGCCTGGCCGAGGCCATCCGCCGCGGCCTCGAGGCCCCGCCGGTCGGCGCCCCGCCGGAGGCGCCCCGCTCGGACTGGAACGGCCCGACCGCCCGCCGCTACGAGGCCTTGCGCGCCTGGCGGAAGGCCCTGGCTCTGGAGCGCGGGGTCGAGCCCGTCGTCATCCTGGAGACCGACGAGGCCAAGGCGATCGCGGACGCCCCCTCCAAGTCGGAGGACCCGCAGACCTGGCTGGCTGCCTTAAGCGACTTCAAGCGGGAAGCCTACGGCGAGGACATCCTGCGCGTGCTCCAGTCCCTCCCCCCCTCCGCCCCCCGGCCCAAGCGGCGGCGGCGGCGCAGATCGTCCGCCCAGGGATAGGACCTTAGACCCAGATCCGCGGGGGACCTAGGCCCCTGCGTCCCTCCGCCCTGAAGGTGAATCCTATGGAGGATGAGCCTCGTCCTCGCGGCGCTGTTGGGACTGCTGGCCTCGGCCTCCTCCGCCGAGCTGGCCGACACGCCCGCCCTCTCCCCGGAACAAGCCGGCCGCCTGGCGAGGGAATCCCGCGGCTTCGAGCAGTTCGTCCTGGTCAGGATGGGTCAGCGCGGGGTAGACGTGAAGGCCCTGCGCCCCGAGTTCCGCGCCCGCCTCCGCCTCGTCATAGCCCACGCCGCGCGGCAGGTCCCGCAGGAGTTCGTCCAGGCCGCGCAGGTCGCCCCTCGGATGAGCCAGGACGACCTGAGCCGGCTCTTCCTGTCCATCGAGCAGGGGCCCGACGCCCTGGCCCAGTTCCTGAGCGAGCAGGCCGCGCTGGCCGGCATCGCCCGGGACGAAGCCCGGGACACCACGGCCATCCCGGAAAGCGTCAAGAAGCGCTGGGACTCGGGGGAGACGGTGACCCGGGACGCGAGCTTCCAGGGGGTCTTAAGCGACGCGCTGGGCGCAGAGAAGGAAGCGCCGGTGGTGGACCTCCGAAGTCCCTCCCCGGCCTCCCCGGCCGGCAAGCGGGTGTCCCTCAAGGACCTCAAGCCGCTGGCGCCGCTGGGGCGCTAGGCTGACCCCCCCCGGCCTTGCGAGGACCCGTTCGCTGCTGCGGACGATGATGCTGGCGGCCGCCATCCTTGCGCTGCCCGCCCTCCCCACCGTCCATGCCATCATCAACGGCCAGAACGCCGAGGACGCCTTGGGCGAACTCGACGCTTCCGACGGCCCGGTCTACACGAAGTCCGGAGCCAACAACTCCCCGAACGCCCGCGGGCTCAATGCTCCCGCCGCCCTCGCCCTGGACACCCTCAACCATCGCCTTTTCGCGGCGGATTACGCCAACCATCGGGTCGTCGTCTATGACCTCGACGCCGGCAACAACATCGCCAGCCGCGTGATGGCCCGCGTGCTGGGCCAGCCGGATTTCAACTCGCGCAGCCCGAACGCGGCCCAGAACGGGATGAACTCGCCCCTGGGCCTCGCCTACGACGCCGCAGGGGTCCGCCTCTTCGTGGCGGACTCCGGCAACAGGCGCGTCCTCGTCTATGACGCCGCCGCCCTCACCAACGGAGAGAACGCCGTCCACGTTCTGGGCCAGCCGGACTTCGTCTCGAGCGCGTCGACCTTGACCCGGAGCGGGATGGATTCGCCTTCGGGCCTCGCCTACGACGCCGCGGGAAGCCGGCTCTTCGTCGCGGACTCCAACAACCGGCGGATCCTCGTCTTCGACGCCTCGTCCATCGCCGACGGCGAGGACGCGGCCCACGTCCTCGGGCAGTCCGATTTCATCTCCAGCGGCCCCGTCCTCTCGCAGAGCGGTCTGATCGTCCCGCAGGGACTCGCCTACGATGCCGCGGGCTCCAGGCTCTTCGCGGCGGACCGGGGCGGCAACCGGGTCCTCGTCTACGACGGGGCCGCGATCGCCGACGGCACGAACGCCGCCAACGTCCTGGGACAGCCGGACTTCGTCTCGGGCGCCTCGACCCTCACGCGGGCTGGGATGAGCCTGCCGATCGGACTCGCCTACGAGAGCACCGGGTCCAGGCTCTTCGTGGCCGACTACGGCAACAACCGCGTCCTCGTCTTCGACGCGGCCGCCGTCGCCGACGGGGAGAACGCCCTCCGCGTCCTGGGACAGCCGGACTTCACCTCCAATGGATCCGCGACGACCCGCAATGGGATGAAGTCCCCCATCGGCCTCTCTCATGACGGCGTGGGAGCCCGCCTCTTCGCGACCGACTACGGCAGCAACCGCATCCTGGTCTTCGACACGTCCTCGCTCGCCGACGGCATGGACGCTTCCGACGCCTTGGGTGAGCTCGACGCTTCCGACAACCCGGTCTACACGAAGTCCGGGGCCAACGATTCTCCGAACAACCGGGGATTCAGCGCCCCGGCCGCCGTCGCCCTCGACGCGGCCAATCACCGCCTTTTCGCGGCGGATTACGGCAACAACCGGGTCGTCGTCTATGGGCTCGACGCCGCCAACGCCATCGCCAGCCGCGTGATGACCCGCGTGCTCGGACAGCCGGACCTCGTCTCGCGCAGTCCGGCCACGACGCGCGCCAAGATGAGTTCCCCCTCCGCCCTCGCCTACGATGCCGCCGGGGCCCGCCTTTTCGTGGCCGACGGCGGCAACCACCGCGTCCTCGTCTTCGACGTCTCGTCCATCGCCGACGGCATGGACGCGGCCGGCGTCCTGGGCCAGCCGGGCTTCACCTCCAGCCATAGCGCCGTCTCCCGGAACGGGATGGACTTCCCCCTGGGCCTCGCCTACGACGGGGCCGGCTCCCGCCTCTTCGTGGCGGACGGCAACAACCGCCGCGTCCTCGTCTTCGACGTCTCCGCCATCGCCGACGGCGAGGACGCGGCCCACGTCCTGGGCCAGCCGGACTTCACTTCGAACGCCCAGGCCACCACGCGCGCCGGCATGCGCTCCCCCTACGGCCTCGCCTACGATGCCGCCGGGTCCCGACTCTTCGCGGCGGAGAGCAGCCACCGCGTCCTCGTCTACGACGTCTCCGCCATCGCCGACGGCGAGGACGCGGCCCACGTCCTGGGCCAGCCGGACTTCACCTCGAACGTCCCGGCCGCCGCGCAGAACGGCCTGAGCTCCCCCTACGGCCTCGCCTACGACACCGCCGGAGCCCGGCTCTTCGCGGCCGACTACGGGAACAACCGCGTCCTGGCCTTCGACGCCTCCTCGATCGCCGACGGGATGAACGCCTCCGGCGTCCTGGGCCAGCCGGACTTCGTCTCGAACGCGCAGGCCATCACGCGCAGCGGGCTGAAGTCCCCCATGGGGCTCGCCCATGACGGCTCGGGGCCCAGGGTCTACGCCTCGGACGGCAGCAACCGCATCCTAGTCTACCTGGACACCCCGCCGCCGGCGCCCGGCAGTCCGGCGCTGAGCGGGGTCTTCACAAGCAGCGTTTCGCTCAGCTGGACTTCGGTCGGCTCCAACGGCTACGCGGTGGAGGCCTGCACCGCCGCGGACTACACCGGGATCCGATTCTCATCCGCGACCACCGACGGCGGAGCCGGCGGCCTCGTCGTGACGCTCACGCCCAACACCACCTTCTACCTGCGGGCGGGAGCCCTCTGGGGCACCGCGACGGCCTACGCCTCCTCCTTGTCTACCGCGACTTTGGCGGCCGAGCCGACCGGGGCCGCGTTCTCGTCCGTAGGCACGTCTTCGATCACCCTGCAATGGTCGAGGAACGGCAACCCCGAAGGGGTCACGCTCTATACCGTCCTGACCTCGACCGCGCCCGACCCGGCCGCTCCTGGCGGGGCCGCGGCGACCTCCTCGGACACGTTCAACGCGTTCCTGAGCACGGCGGGGCTGAACCCCGGCGTCGCGTATTTCTTCAAGATCCGGGCCCTCAGCCGCGGCGGCCTCGCCACGCCCTACACCGCGGCCGTCTCGACCGAGACCCAGGCCCCGGCACCCGGCGGCCCGGAACTGAGCGGGGTCTTCGTGAGCAGCATCTCGGTGAGCTGGGCTCCGACCGATTCGGAGGGCTACGCGCTGGAAGCCTCGACCGCCGCGGATTTCACGGGGACGCTGTTCTCTTCCACGACGGCCGACGGCGCGGCCCTCGGCCTGGTCGTGACGCTCACGCCCAACACCACCTATTTCATGCGGGTGGGCGCCCTCTGGGGCGCCGTTACTAGCTACGCCTCCTCCTTGTCTACCGCGACCCTGGCGGCCGAGCCGGGCGGGAGCGCGTTCTCATCCATCGGCACGTCTTCGATCACCCTGCAGTGGTCGAGGAACGGCAACCCCGAGAGCGCAACGCTCTACACCGTCCTGACCTCGACCGCCCCCGACCCGGCCGCTCCCGGCGGGGCCGCGGCGACCTCCTCGACCACGTACAACGCGTTCCTGAGCACGACGGGGCTGAGCGCGGACACCCCGTATTTCTTCCGGGTGCGCGCGATCGGGCACGGCGGCCTCGCCACGCCCTATACCGCGGCCGCTTCGACCCGGACGCATCCTCCGCCTCCCGCCGCTCCCGCCGTGAGCGCCTCCGCCGTCTCCAGCGGCGCGATCCGCTGGTCCTGGACGGCCTCCGGCGGGGCGGCGGAGCAGTATCTTCTCTTCACCGCGAGCGGCGCTCTGGCGGCCTCCCTCCCCGGAGCCTCCACGCATTATCTGGAAACGGCGCTCTCCTCGGGCACCCTGTATTCCCGCTACCTCCAAGCCTCCAACGTGAGCGGCCAGGCTTGCTCAAGCACCGTGTCCGCGGCGACGCCCGGGCTGGACTCCTACGCCAGCGGGACGTCCAGCAGCAGCCTCACGGGAGCCGACGGCAAGACGCGGCTCGAGATCCCGCTGGGTCTGCTGGGCGCGGCCACGAGCTGGATGCTCTCCGACGCGCCCACGGAGCGGCCGCTCATGAGCGGCACGCCCGCGCTGATCGCCGCCGCGGCCGCCCCGGGCGGCATGCGGGGATCGACCAGCTCGCTCTCCGAGTTCATCATCCAGACGGAAGGCGTCCGCTCCACGGCCACGCTGGCTTTGGCGGTCACCGTCCAGGTCCCCTACCCGGATGCCGGCAACACGGGCTTCGTGGACGGCACCTCGCCGCCGATCCGGGCGGACACCCTCCAGCTCTTCGTGCTCAACGAGACGACCGGACTTTGGGAAGCGGTCCCTGGCTCGACGGTGGACACGGCGAATAAGGTGGTGAGAGGTCCGATCCGCCATCTCTCCATCTTCACCGCCTTCGGCGTGGGGGCGGCGTCCAGCCTGTCCGGACTGAGGGTGTATCCCATCCCCTACCGGCCCAACGGCGGCAACCAGGACGAGGGACGCCCCTACTCGCCCGCCGACCCGGACTCCGGCATCATCTTCGACAATCTGCCCCAGAGCGTGCGCATCACGGTCTACACGATCACCGGCCAGAAGGTGGCGAGCTTCGCGTCCGACCGCTCGAACGGCAAGGTGCGCTGGGACGCGCGCAACGACGACGGCCAGGACGTGGCCACGGGCGGCTATCTCGCCGTCATCGACAGCCCTGGGGCGTCCAAGATCGTGAGGAAGCTTTTGATCGTCCGATGAAGACCGCTCGAAGCCTCCTCCTGGCCGTCCTGAGCCTGGCCTGGGCGCGGCCCTGCCTGGCCGGAGCGGGGGCCGAGCCCTTCGATTTCCTGTTCCTCGACGCGGGCGCGCGCGCGGTAGGTCTGGGAGGAGCCTACACGGCCCTGGCCAAGGACGCCAGCGCCCTTCTCTACAACCCGGCCGGCCTGGCCCGCGTGGCCCGCCACGAAGCGACGTTCATGCACAACGCCTACCTGCAGGGCATCAGCCAGGAATACGCGGCCTACGCCGGCCCCCACGGATGGGGCGCGAGCCTGAATTATCTTCGCTTCGGCGACGTGCAGAGGACGACCCTGAGCAACCCGGAGGGCCAGGGCCTCGGACAGACGACGCTCAACGACCTGGCCTTCGGGGGAGGCTACGGGCTGAGTGTGCTCGATTCGGTGGCCTTGGGAGTCGGAGGGAAATACATCCGGGAGGTCATCGACGGTTCCGCCATGACGGGCATCGCGCTCGACGCGGGCGCGCTCTACTCGGTCCCGCTGTGTCTGGGTCTCGACGTGGGCCTGGCTCTGCAGAACATCGGCCCCACGACGCGCTCCCCCGGCGCCCATGAGAACCTGCCCTTGAACCTGCGCGCCGGAGCGGCGTATACCTTCTACGTCCAAGGCCAGGAGAGCGTGATCGCCCTGGACTTGAGCAAGGAGCGCAGCCAAGGCCCGCTGGCGGCCGTGGGAGGAGAGACGCGCATCAAGGAGCTCCTGGCGTTCCGCCTGGGGTTCAACACGCGCAACGAAGCGGGCCTGGGGCTCACCGCGGGTTTCGGCTTCCTGTTCGACGCCGGCAGCATCGACTACGCCTTCGTCCCGATGGGGGATCTGGGGGACGCCCATCGGTTCTCCGCCACCCTCCGCTGGGACGCGGATTTCCTGCGCCGTCCGCGGCGCCTGAGGGACCCTAGGTGAGCCGGGCTGGGGAGCCCCGCACGACCACGGCCCGCAGAGCGGCCAGCAGTTTCGGCAGCCGAGAGAGCTGGTCCTCCGGGAGCTCGGCGCGCAGGTAGTCCTTCTTCTTGTAGCCCTTGCGGACCAAGGTGAAGAGCGCCCGGAGCTCCTCCGGCAGCCGCTTGATGTCGATCACCGCGACCACGATCCGGGCGGGCTCCCCTTCCACGCCCGCGAAGGCGATGCGTTTGGTCACCGTCTTGAAGCCTTTCGCGGAGCTCTTCAGCGTGGTCATCTGGAAATAGAGGGTGCCCGAGTCCGAGGGCACCTCCCAGCGGTTCTCGGGGACGAACGACACGAGGTCTTCCAGGAAGGACTCGTAGGCCGACGCGACCTTGGGGCTCGTCAGGCGCACCTGCTCGACGCTGGCCGACAGGTTCGCCCCGTTCTCGCGCAGGCGCCAGAGCTTGTCGAAGGCGACCTTCTCGCTCCTAAGGGGCGCCAGCGAGTTCCTCAAAAGCGTGCGGCGGCCGTCCTTCGCGAACATCGCGTCGACCTTGTTGATCCGGATGTCCACGACCCGGCCGACCCCGAACGTCGGATGCGAGACGAAGTCCCCTGGCTGCATGCTCCCTCCTGATACCGACGCTCTTCAGCCCGCCGACTGCTTGATGGTCTGGATAAGGTACCTGAACAGGAAATAGATCCCGAACGGGGCCAGGCTGATGAAGCCCCAAAGCACGTAGGTCCACACCCCGGTCTCGTGGCCCGAGTCGAGCTTGCTGCGCTCGAAGCGGATGTCGTCGACGCTCTTACGCCGCTTGGAGAAGCCCCGGTCGGCGGTGCGGCCGAAGTAGACGGGTTCTTCGACGAGGGTCTCCGGCTCGGGCACCGGGAAGCCCGACTTGCGCAAAAACTCGTAGGCGTCCCGCGCCTCCATGAACTTCTTGGCGCAGTACTCCGCGTGCTCGGGCTCGACGCGGTCGGGGTGGAACTCCAGGGCCCGGCGGCGGTAGGCGCGCTGGACATCCTTGGGGGACGACCCCGCCTCGACGCCCAGGATGGAGTAGGCCTTGACCGCGTTCATGCCCTCAAGGATAACACTCGCCGGCCCGGGGGCGCAATGAATTTGTAACACGGCCGGGGTATGCTCTGGGTGCAGGACAACAGCTAGGCGTTCCGAGTACGACAACAGCTGACGTTCCTACCCGTAGAGACGGAAAGCGCGGCGGGACTCCCTCCCCGCCGCGCTATACTTTGGGCGGAAGATTCTTGACAGCCCTCCCCACATTCGACAAACTCCCCTGAAGACGCGCGGGGGGACCATGGCCGAGCAGGAACCCAAGGGATTCGTCTCGAAGTGGCTGGGCGATCTTACCTGGACGCCCCCGGCCTGGACGGCGTCCCTGCGCGAGCGGTTGAAAGCCCGGCTCGAGAAGTTCAAGGCCGACGCCCTCGGCCCGGCCTGGAAGGAGCGGCTGCGCTCGAAGGTCTCGAGAGCGCACAAAGACGTCCTCGCGCTCAGGACGAAGGACCCCAGGCGCTTCTGGACCACGGCCGGGGTCGCCGTATGCGTCTTCCTGCTCCTCCCCCTAGGCGTGCGCTGGTACTGGCGCCTGCCCAAGTACGTTAAGTTCAGCGTCCTCGGCACCTCTCCCGCCGCGACCAGGCCCGCCGACGTCCCCATCCCGGAGCCGGTCCACATCGACTTCGGCGGCTCGGCGGCGCGCCTGGACAAGGTCGGCAAGCCGGTCCCCCGCGGCATCACCCTCGTCCCGCACGTCCCCGGCATCTGGGTCTGGGCCTCGGACAGCCGCCTCACCTTCACCCCCAAGGAAGACTGGGCCATCGGCCAGGACTACGTCGTCCGCCTCGACCGTTCCCTCTTCCCCGACCACGTGCGCCTGGAGCGCTACGACTACCGCTTCCGCTCCGCCCCCTTCACCGCGGCGCTCTCGGCGGCCGAGTTCTATCAGGACCCGACCAACCCCAAGCTCAAGAAAGTCGTCGCGACGGTCTCCTTCAGCCATCCCGTGGACCCGGCCGAGTTCGAGAAGCTGGTCGCCCTGCGCCTCGCCGGCCAGGAACGCGGGTTCTTCGGCTTCGGCGCGAAGACCTATCCCTTCACTATCCTCTACAACAAGCACAAGAGCGAGGCGTTCATCCACTCCGACCCGGTGGACATCCCGATGAACGACACCTACATGGCCGTGAGCGTCGACGGCGGCCTGCGCGCCGCGCGCGGAGGACGCCCGTTCGGAGAGACGCTCGAGCGCCAGGTCCCCATCCCGGGGATGTACAACTACTTCCGAATCGACTCGGCGGTGCTCACGATCGTCCGCAACGAGCGCTACGAGCCCGAGCGTGTCCTCGTCGTCCAGACCAGCGCGGGCGCCCTCGAATCCGAGATCCGGAAGGCCCTCAGCGTCTACGTGCTGCCCCAGGACCTTCCCGCCGTGCAAGGAGGGACGTCCATCAGGAACTACCGCTGGCACGACCCGGCCAAGGTCAGCCCCGAGATCCTGGCGCTCTCGACGCCCCTCCAGCTCGAGCCGCTCCCGACCGACCGGGAATACTCGACCCTGCACAGCTTCCGGCTCAAGGCGGAGGCCGGACGCCACCTGTATATCCACATCCAGAAAGGGATCCAATCCTACGGCGGCTACGTCCTGGCCAGGAAGTACGACCAGGTCTCCCGCGTTTCGGAGTTCCCCCAGGAGCTCAAGATCATGTACGACGGGGCGGTTCTGAGCCTGAGCGGTGAGCGGAAGGTCTCGATCGTCTCGCGCGACATCGACGCGGTCCGCTTCGAGGCGGCGCGGGTGGTGCCGAACCAGATCAACCATCTTGTCAGCCAGTCCGGCGGACTCTTCCGCAGCCCCGAGTTCAAGAACTACGAGTTCAGCCCCGACAACATCGCGGAGCGCTTCTCGGAAGTGCGCGTTTTGAACCGCCTCGAGCCCGGCAAGACCCAGTACTCCTCCTTCGACCTCTCCGGCTATCTCGACGCGGCGGATGGAACCAAGCGCGGTCTCTTCTTCTTCAAGGTCGAAGGCTGGGACCCGATCCGAAAGCAGGCGACCGGCATCCAGGACCGCCGGCTCCTCCTCGTCACGGACCTCGGCATCCTCGTCAAGGATGTCCAGGGAGGCGGCCACGAAGTCTTCGTGCAGTCCATCCACAGCGGGAGCCCCGCGGGGGGAGCCCAGGTGCAGATCCTGGGCAAGAACGGCCTGCCCATCCTCAGCGCGGTCACCGACGACGACGGGCACGCGGGCTTCCCCCCGCTCGTCGGCATGGAGCGCGAGAAGGCGCCGACGGTCTACCTCGTGCGGCGGGGAGGCGACCTCTCGTTTTTACCCTACGGCTGGGAGGAGCGCCGGCTCAACCTCTCGCGCTTCGATGTCGGCGGGGCGCGCACGCCTGGTGCCGGGGAGCGCCTGCAGGCCTACTTGTTCTCAGACCGGGGCATCTACCGGCCGGGCGACGAGTTCCACGTCGGCCTCATCGTCAAGCCGGCCGACTGGAAGGAGAGCCTCGCCGGGGTCCCGCTCGAGGCGGCCATCACCGACGCCCGGGGCCTCGAGGTCTTCAAGCGCAAGATCCTCCTTTCGGCCCAAGGCTTCGAGGACCTCCGCTACCAGACGGAGGAGTCTGCCCCGACCGGCTCCTGGCAGACGAGCGTCTACATCGTCAAGGACGGGCGCCGCGCGGGTCTTTTGGGCTCGACGTCCATCCGGATCGAGGAGTTTCTGCCCGACCGGCTGAGGATCGCGACGCGGCTCTCCAAGGAACGGACCGAGGGCTGGGTCTCCCCCAAGGACATCGAGGCCTTCGTCACGCTGAAGAACCTGTTCGGGACTCCGGCCGCGGACCGGAAAGTGAAGGCCATGCTCACGCTGTCCCCGAGCTATCCGGCCTTCCGATCGTATCCGGACCACGTCTTCTTCGACCCCCAGCGCGCCAAGAACAGCTTCACCGAGCATCTGCAGGAGCAGCGGACGAGCGGAGACGGCGAGGCGGCCTTCAAGCTCGACCTCGAGCGCTTCGAGAAGGCCACCTACCGCCTGGATTTCACGGCGGAAGGCTACGAAGCGGACAGCGGCCGGGGAGTCGCCTCCGAGAGTTCGGTGCTCGTCTCGATGCGCGACTACCTCGTCGGCTACAAGCCCGACGGCGAACTCCGCTACATCGCCAAGGGCAGCGCTCGGTCCGTCGAGCTGATCGCCGTGGACCCGGAGCTCAAGAGGAAGGCGGTCCAGGGCTTGGCGGCCCAGCTCGTCGAGCTCCGCTTCGTGTCGGTGCTCGTGCGGCAGGCCAACGGCACCTACAAGTACGAGTCCATCCAGAAGGAGGTCCCCCTCTCCAAGAAAGAGCTCGCCCTCCCGGCCCAGGGGCTGCGCTATCCGCTTCCGACCTCCCAGCCCGGGGACTTCGCCCTCGTCCTGCGCGACGCCGACGACACCGAGCTCTGCCGCGTCCCCTTCAGCGTCGCGGGGTCGGGCAACCTCACCCGCTCCCTCGAGAAGAACGCCGAGCTGAAGGTCCAGCTCAGCAAGGGGGACTACGCGCCCTCCGAGGAGATCGAGATCCAGATCACCGCGCCCTACGTCGGCGCCGGACTCATCACCATCGAGCGCGAGCGCGTCTTCGCCTACAAGTGGTTCAAGTCATCGACCACCGGTTCGACCCAGCGCATCCGCATCCCGGACGACATGGAGGGCAACGGCTACGTGGTCGTCTCCTTCCTGCGCGCGATGGACTCGCCCGAAGTCTTCATGAGCCCCTTGAGCTACGGCGTGGCGCCGTTCACGGTCAGCCGCGAACGGCGCACGGCCCCGGTCACGCTCGAATGCCCCGACCTCGCTCGGCCCGGCGAGCCCTACCGGATCCGCTACCGGAGCGGCAAGCCGGGCCGGATCGTGGTGTTCGCCGTCGATGAAGGCATCCTGCAGGTGGCCGGCTACAAGGCCCCGGACCCCCTCTCCCGGTTCTTCGAGAAGCGGGCCCTCGAGGTGCAGACCTCCCAGATCCTCGACCTGGTCCTGCCGGAGTTCAAGCTCATCCAATCGCTCTCCGCCCCGGGCGGCGACATGGGCCGCGAGGCCCTGGGCCGCAACCTGAATCCCTTCAAGCGCAAGCGGGACAAACCCGTGGCCTTCTGGTCGGGGATCCTGGAGAGCGACTCGACCGAGCGCGAGGTGGTCTATCCCGTGCCGGACTATTTCAACGGAACGCTCCGGGTGATGGCGGTCGTCGTGGCGATGGACTCGATCGGGGTGGCCCAGAAGAAGGCCCTGGTCCGGGGGCACTTCGTCCTGACCCCCGGCGCGCCGGTCGTGGCCGCACCCGGCGACGAGTTCGAGGTGAGCCTGGGCGTATCCAATACGGCGGAGGGCGCCAAGGAAGCGGAGGTACGGCTGGAGCTGAGAGTCTCAGAGCACCTCGAGGTCTTGGGGGTCCCCAGCCAGAACGTGCGTCTCAGCGGCGGGAAGGAGACAAGCGTCGCCTTCAAGCTCCGGGCCATGGACAAGCTCGGCTCCGCGGCCTTGCGCTTCACGGCCGACGAGGGTGAACGGAAGTCCCGGGCCTCCGTGGAGCTCAGCGTGCGCCCCCCCACGCCCTACACGACGACGGTGGCCGGAGGGGCCTTGAAGTCCGGCAAAGCCGACGTCCTGGTCACACGCGGCATGTACCCGCAATACCGGACCCTCGAGGCTTCGGCCTCCCCCCTGCCCTTAGGGCTGGCACGCGGTCTGATCCGCTACCTGGAGAAGTTCCCGCACGGCTGCACCGAACAGATCGTCAGCCAGGCTTTCCCCGCCGTGATCCTGCGCGGACGCCCCGAGTTCGGCTTTACCCCTGAAAAAGTCGCTTCGAACCTGGAGCAGGCCTTCCGGACCCTGCGCGCGCGCCAGAACGCCGAGGGCGCGTTCGGCTTCTGGGGGGCCGCCGACTCGCAGGTCTCCGACCTTCAGACGGTCTATGCTCTGCACTTCCTGACCGAAGCGAAGGACCGCGGCGCTGCCGTACCCATGGAAGTCCTGCAACGGGGCCTATCCCCCCTAGCGGGCCTGGTCGGCAGCGAGCCCTCGAGCCTCGCGGATGCCCGTGTGCGGGCCTACGCCGCCTATGTGCTGACGCGCAACGGCGCCGTCCTCTCGGCGCCCCTTCTCTCCCTGCAGCGGCACATGCAGGCGAAGTTCCCCAAGCAATGGAAGAAGGACCTGGCCGGGATCTATCTGGCCGCGGTCTATCGGCTGCTCCAGCAGAACGGGCAGGCGAACAGCCTCATCTCGGAGTCCCGTCTCGGCGACCCGCAGAAGGTCGATCACGCCGCGTACTACGACGACTTGATACGGGAATCCCAGCTCCTCTATATCCTGGCCCGCCACTTCCCGGAACGGCTGAAGGACCTGGGCTGGGATGACCTCAAACGAGTCGTCGATCCGGTCGTCAACGGAAGCTTCAATACCCTCTCCTCGGCCTACACGATCCTGGCCCTGGACGCCTACGCCGGCGCGGTGGGCAGTCCCCCCCCGGCGGACGTCCGCGTCACGGAGCTGAGACCCGGCTCCGCCAAGCCGCTGCCGCTGAGCGCGGGCCTTTTCCCCAAGGCCGAATTCTCGGGCAAGGCCAACGCCATCCGTTTCGATAACGCCGCGGGGCGCATGCTGTTCTACCAGGTCACGACCGCCGGTTTCGACCTCGCCCCTCCCGCCGGCGAGATCAAGGCGAGGCTCGAGGTCCAACGCGAATACCGCAATGAGGGCGGGAACTCCGCCGTGACGAAGACGGCGCTGGGCACCCAGTTGGACGTCCACGTGAAAGTCCGCGCGGTCGAAGGCGGGGAGACCCGGGACATCGCCATCATCGACCTCCTGCCCGGAGGTTTCGAAGTGGTCCTGGAGCCCCCCGCCGAGGCGCCCGCGGCCGCGGCTCCCACCGAACGCGAGGAAGCCGAGTGCGACTCGGAGGAAGGCTGCGAAGCCCCGCCGGAAGAGCCCGCCGCGCGCGTGCCGGCGGCCGGCCGGTCTTCGCCGCTGGGCCTCCCCTCGTCCACCTTCCGTCCGGACTACGTGGATGTGCGCGAGGACCGGGTCGTCCTGTATGGAAGCGTCGGCCCCGATGTCCGCGAGTTCGTCTACCGCATCCGGGCCACCCACCGCGGGACCTTCACGGTGCCGCCGGTCTTCGGGGAGTCGATGTACGACCGCGCCATGCAGGGACGCGGGTTGGGCGGCCGGCTCACCGTCGAAGGAGGCTAGATGCGGCGCGGGAAGAGACTCCTCGCCTGGCTCGCGGCGGGGCTCGCTCTGTATTGGGCGATCCCCCGGCCCGCGATCCGGGCCACGAGCCATTCCCGCGAGGTCTATGACCGCCGCCACCGCCTGCTGCGCCTGACGATCTCGACAGACGAGAAATACCGGCGCTGGGTCCCGCTCAAGAGGATGTCGCCGACCCTGGTCGCGGCCATGCTCCTGCAGGAGGACCGGCACTTCCGCCGCCATCCGGGCGTCAACCCCTACGCGCTGGCCCGGGCGTTCCGCCAAACGTACCTGGCCGGCGGCCGCCGGATCGGCGGCTCGACCATCACGATGCAGCTTGCGCGCATGCGCTTCAGGCTCGACACCCGGACCCCGGCCGGGAAGGCGGAGCAGATCCTGCGGGCCCTCCAGCTGGAGCGGCACTACTCCAAGGACGAGATCCTGGAAGCCTACCTCAACGCGGTCCCCTTCGGCGGGAACGTCGAGGGGGTCGGCGCGGCGAGCCTCGTCTACTTCGGCAAGGACGCCGGCCGGCTGGACCTGGCGGAGGCGCTCGCGCTGTGCGTCATCCCCAAGAGCCCGGTCCGGCGCAATCCCTCCGGGAGCGCCGGCGGCCGGGACGCTCTGCAGAAGGCCCGCCTGGCGCTCTTCGAGCGCTGGGCCGCCGCGCATCCTCAGGACCTGGGACAGAGGCCCCTCCTCGAGCTCGCCCCGGCCTTGCGCCGGCCCTCGGAGCTCCCCTTCCAGGCGCCGCACTTCGCGGACGCCGTCCTCCAAGACGACCCCGCCGCCCTCGTCCTGCAGACCACGCTCGACCTGCCCCTGCAGAGGCTCCTCGAGCGGAAGACCCGGCGCTACGTCGAGAGCAAGGCCCGCATCGGAATCAAGAACGCCGCCGCGATGCTCGTGGATACCCGGAGCATGGAGGTCCGGGCGGTCCTCGGCTCGGCGGACTTCTTCGACCCGCGCATCCAGGGCCAGGTCAACGGGACGCGCGCACGGCGCTCGCCCGGCTCGGCGCTCAAGCCGTTCCTCTACGGCCTGGCGATGGACCAGGGCCTCCTGCATCCGATGAGCATGCTCAAGGACTCCCCGATGAGCTTCGGCGGCTTCAACCCTGAGAACTTCGACCGGGACTTCGTCGGGCCGATCCACGCCTGGGAGGCGCTCGTCCGCAGCCGCAACGTCCCCGCCGTGCACCTCGCCCGGCAGCTCGAGCCGCCGGGGCTCCATGGCTTCCTGAAGAGCGCGGGCCTCGCGCCGCTCAAGGAGGAGTCGTTCTACGGCCTCACCCTGCCGCTGGGCGGCGCCGAGATGACGATGGAGGAGCTCGTCCGGCTCTACGCCATGCTCGCCAACGGCGGCCTGCTCAGGCCCCTGCGAACGCGCATCGATGACCCGCGGCCGGAGGGCGCACGACTCCTGAGCGCGGAGTCGAGCTTCATGGTCCTTGATATCCTGAAGGACAACCCCCGACCCTCCCAGGGTCTGAGCGCCGGCTGGACCCAGCGGGCGCTGCCGGTGCACTGGAAGACCGGCACCTCCTTCGCGTATCGCGACGCTTGGTCGGTGGGCGTGTTCGGGCACTACGCTTTGGCCGTCTGGGTCGGGGACTTCGCCGGGGAGAGCAACCCGGCTTTCGTCGGCGTCGAAGCCGCGGCGCCGCTCATGTTCGAGATCATCGACGCCGTCAAGGCGCAGGAGCCGGACATGGACGTCCCCGTCCGGCCCGGACGCCGCAAGCTCGCCCAAGTCGAGGTCTGCTCCGTCTCGGGCCAGATCCCGGGTCCGGCCTGCCGAAGCCGGAGAGCGACCTGGTTCATCCCGGGCAAGTCCCCCATCAAGGCCTGCGACATCCACCGCGAGGTCCTCGTCGACTCCCGGACGGGGACTCGCGCCTGCGCGCAGGGCCCGGGCGTTCGTCCCGAGGTCTTCGAGTTCTGGCCCTCCGACCTGCTCAAGATCTTCCGCCTGGCCGGCATCCCGCGCCGCGTGCCTCCGGCGGACAACCCCTCCTGCGAACTCACCGACCGTTCCGCGAAGGGCCTGCCGCCGATGATCACCTCGCCCCAGCCCGGCCTAGTCTACAACCTGCGCGCCGCGGGGATCGGCAAGGAGACCCTCTCCCTCGCGGCCGTCACCGACGCGGACGCGCGCGCCCTATTCTGGTTCGTCAACGACCGCTTCGTGGGGAAGTCGAAGAGCGGGGAGCCGTTCTTCTGGACGCCTCAGCCGGGGGACTTCATCGTCCGGGTCGTGGACGACCAGGGCCGGAGCGACGCGCGCGACGTGCGCATCGCGGTCGTGCAGTAGAGCAGCGGTCTGTTGGGAAAGATTCAAAAGTGCATCCCCGTGAGCTAGGTGCTCGTAACGCGTAGTGCGATGTCCCAGTTCCGAGGGAGACTTCGGCTGGGATCGATTCTGCAGACGGCCGGAGCAGCATTCGGCGCCGAACGCTGGCCTTCTAGCCGCTGCGGCCTACGCCGCCCGCGCCGTCCTCTCCCGCCGGCACACGCCCTTTTCTTCACCTCCTCAGAATATGAGCCCCAGCGCATAAAACACCCCTGTTTTATGCATCCGGACGCATATTCTTCGAAGGTCTTGGATGGCGCATATCTCCAGGGGCGCGCGGCGCGCGCTCGGTTCCTGCACTGCGCCCTTACGGCAGTTCCACCAGAGGTCGAGGCCGCGCGACTCGAAGAGGAGCGCCGGAAGCCCGCCGCCTCCTGGCCCGGCGCACGCCCGAGTGGCTGCGCTCCTGGCATGCCCTGGGCTCGGCCGACCTGGATGCCATGCGCAGGCAGATGGGCTGATGCACTGCGACAACAAGCGGGAGCTCTTGGACTTCCCGCTATGTCGGGGACTTGAGAAGGCTGGACCAGACCTTCAACGTCATCCTGAAAGAGCGCTTCGGCATCGGGCCGCTGTCTTTCTAACCAAAACAAACCGAGAACGAAGTTTTGTCCCCCCTCGGCTTCGTCCCGCACACATCACCAGGCCTACGCCCAACGACTCGAACTCCGAAGCAGATAAACTCATGACCTCAGCATAGAGCTACGCAATGTCCACAACAACCTTGACATCGTCCCCCGTAGCCGCCATATTCCATTACGAAACTTACCGTAGTAGTACCGGTGCAAAGGCAATACCTGCACTTCCACGGATGAGCCATTTCCAGAAAATCCATCGATGGTACTGATATAGCAGGAAATAACATGTGAACCTTTGTTCAATCGAAAAGGCGCTATGTATCGTTTTGGCTGCCCGCCATCGACCGAACAAAGCACGTCATCACCCTTAGCAACTCCATGATAATCAAAGCGGATCGGGGTATCCTCTGTCACGAACCAACCCGGGCAAGGGCCATCCGGAGGCTGGCATTCAAAATGCGCAGGCCGCCCAATCTTGATGGACCCTGCTGGGAGATTTGCACGGACATCGATGCGGTATGATTGCCATGCCTCCACATTCCCAACCGAATCGACCGCCCTGAAACTGACAAGGTGATGTCCTTGGCTCAGGGTCAAGGAATCCCGATATTCCTTTCTCTTCCCATCGACAAGCAGTTCGAACTTCGACGGCCCCGCTGGCCGCCATTGCCAATCGCCAATGCCCAACTCGCTGTCATTAAAATGGGGTGCAAAATGAATCCGGCTTTGCGTCGTGACCACTTCATCCGCCCTGGACTTTTGCGGCTGATCTTTCATCGATTGCGATTTCGCATCTGCGCGCCGCATTCCAGCCCCGATCACGCTAAGCTGTGTTTCTGGCGGGATTGCGTCAACAAAGACATTAACCTTGCGAACCGGCTCGGCGTTCATTGCGGCATCGGCTGCCTGATGCCGCAGCGTGTGTGTCCCAGGGTTGAGCAAGAACGGCTTCGAATCCGCCGCGAACTCCCGCGGGACGTCATTATCAACGTAGTATTTGACGGATTTCAATCCCGAGACGGATTCACCAACGGATCGATGGTCGATGACACGAAAGCTGATAGCCGTTGATGACGCAATCGCTATCCGTGGTGTCGCGCCACTACGTGTCGAGTAGGATTTCCCAGCCCAACGATGGATGATCTCGGATCCCGGGTCGGACTGCCAAGCCCCATGATAGACGATCTCGGATTCCGGCGATGTCGCGTCCGGCAAAAGCATTTTTGAGCCGAACAATCCGATGACCCCCGACGGGGCCTCGACGCGGGCGGATAATATCCCAAGGCGCAGATTCCTGTGTTGATTGGGGATTTGAACCAGCGTATTACTGTCGGCATCCCAACGATAAAGGAATAGCGTATCGGGCAATATGCCTGTTTTTCTCAATCGTCCCTCGGAATAGGTCATGGTCATATTATGCGCGTCGGAGATGTGCTCTCTTCCGATGCAGGAAATCCGATAAAGGGCGCTTGCCGAATGCAGATTGCGGCGTTTCGCTTCTTCTCTGATGCGCGCTTCGATTGCTCGATCAGGGACTTCCAGATTCCCTTGGTGCAAATGATAAATGTCTACATCTCTCCGCGATATGCCGACTAGCGCCGCCTTGGGGAATCGGCTCTGTTTGATGAGCGTCTTCGTCAAGGCGCATGCTTTTCGCGGCTGGAATAATTCCCGGCACACATCTTCAATGTTTCCAGCGGTAGGGCCTGGACTAGGCGCCAAATAGAATCTGGGTGTATTGAACACATTCCTATTGTCGTACACATAAAACGACTCTCGCCGGCTGAATCTGTTCTTCGCGGATAGAATCGAAACACCGAACGGGATCTTCTGCAAGTCGACTATCACCTTCGATAATGCCGGATCCGGCCGCTTCTCGATGAGCGGCGAGGGTGGACTGTTGTGCAAAGCCAGCACCTGCCAATTGAGCGCTACAGTGTGCGTCCCCGCATAGACGCGGATCCAATCGAACCCAATCGAAGTCTCGGCCGTCACCCGAATATCGTCGGAACACGACGTGGTGTCGCTCGAGATTCTAGAAACCAGCGTGATAGTGCTGATTTCTGGGAGCCTTTGGGCGAGGGCGCACAACTGCATAGACAGCACCTCGGTCTCCGGCCCACACTCATCGCCATGACTGACGCCAAGCTCCGCTTGGGCCAACATGGGACTAAATATCGACAAATACAAGCACGCGCCGCTTAAGATGGCCTTGGCCCTGGAAATCATCTCAACCGTTCTCGTTCTCTGGATTTCCAGATGATCCGGATTTCAGCCACCGGCCCTTCTGCGCTGCCCGCTCGAAAGCAGTTCCGGCCCTACTCCCTCCAGCAGGGCCCGCTGGGCCGGGTGGAAGGCGGCGCTGGGCCGGGCCTTCACGATCATTTCCTCCGCCTCGGCCAGGCTCCGGGCCGTCCCTTTCGCCATGAGCACCGCGGCCATGAACGCGGCGGAGCGCCCGCGCCCGTTGGCGCAATGGATGAGCACCCCCCCCTCGTGCGCGGCCGCCCGCCGGGCCGCGGCCAAAAACGCGGCCTCCTCCGGGACGAAGGCGTCCAGAGTCGGCAGGCAGAGATACCCCCGCCGCGCGGAATAGACGGGCTTGGGGAACTCGGCCGTGAGGTCGACCACCAGCGTGACCGCCTCGGGCAGTTCCCGCTCGAACACCCGACGGCTCAGGTAGAGCCCCGGCGCGACCTCGTCTGCGGCCCGCTCACGGGTGAAGAAGACCTGCGCGTGCCAGACCGTCCAGTTGACCAGCAGGAAGGGGAGCATCAGCAAAACCACCGGCCCCTTCATGCTTCCGTCGGGTCTCTTCCCGAACACCCGGCCGGCCGACCCGTAGTAGGCCGAGCCGACCAGCAGGCAGTCGAGCGCGGGCCAGAGCAATATCCAGCCCCAGCCGCGGAGTTCGACGGCCTTCAAAACCAGGAACGCGCCGACGAGCAGGAACGCGGCGGCGATGAGGTGGTGCGGGGTCTTCTTCTTCAGGGCTGGCCCTTCTTCTCCCAGGAGGCGATGGCTTCCTGGAGGCGCTTGGCGCCCTCGCCGTCGAAGTCCTCGAGCCTGGCCTTCAGGGCGTCCACGCCGCCCCGCTTGAGGACGTCCCGGGAATGCAGGACGAGGGCCCAGCGGTAGCGCCGCCCGCCGACCCGGAAGTACACGCCCTCCCGCGGCGAGGCGGCGATCTCGTCGATGCGGTCCTTGTACTTGTCCAGGAAGTCCGCGACCTCCTGCAGACCCACGTAGTGGGGCGAGTCGCGGTAGTTCTGCTCCACACGCCAGTAGAAGTCCCCCGGCGCGTTCTTGAAGAGGACGAGCTCGGAGGCGACGCGGGCGAGGTGGTCGCGGCTCGCGCGGGCCATCAGCGCGTTGGAGTCCCGCTCGTAGCGCTTCCACTCGAGCCCGTCCTCGTCGAGCTTGGGGTCCGCAGTCAGCGTCCTGCGGGTCCCCTCCAGCCGCGCGTACTCGGCGAAGAGTTCGCGCAGGTCGCGGTCGAAGGCCTTGTCCACGGCGGCTTTCTGCAGGGCGTACTCGAGCTCCCGCTGGAAGGCCAGCTGCTCGCCCTCGAAGAGCTCGCAGGGCAGGTCCAGCGCCGCGTGGGTGCCCTCGTGCAAAAGCACGAACTCGAGCTTGCGCTCGGAGAGTTCCGACCAGGCCTGGGCCCGCAGGCCGATATAAGGCTGCTCGCCCGGCCGGTCGTTGACGTAGCGGGCGATGTAGCGGTCCCACATCCGCTTGTCCTCGCGGACGGGGACGGCCTTGATGGCCTCGAGCACCTTGCGCCCGAGCGCGGTCTCGGAGAGCTTCTCGCGGACATCGGCCAGGCGCGAGTCGAGCACGGAGGGCGGGAGCGGCGCGTCCTCCTGGGCGAAGGCCGGCAGAAGCATGGCGGCGGCCAAGAGGAGCCTCATGGCATCGCCGCCGCGATCTGCTCGAGGCCGCGCCCCTTGGTCTCCTCGCCAAGCCACGCGACCGCGGCGAGCCCCACGGCGATGACCGCGGCGAACTGGAGGAAGACGAGGTCCTGGCGGCCGGCCCAGCGCTCGAGGATGAAGCCCACCACCATGGGCGCCAGGATGCCGCCGATGCGGCCCACCCCGGCCGCCCAGCCGGCCCCCGTTCCGCGCAGGGCGGTCGGGTAGCTCTCGGGGGTGTAGGTGTAGACGACGCCCCAGGCCCCGAGGTTGAAGAAGGAGATGAGCGAGCCCCACAGGACGATGGAGGAGGGCGAGGCCGCCTTCCCGAAGGCCACGGCGGCGACCGCGCAGCCGAGCAGGTAGAGCATCAGGGTGGGCTTCCTCCCCCAGCGATCCACGAGCCAGGCGGCGCTGAAGTAGCCCGGGATCTGGGCCGCGGTGATGAGGAGGACGTACTCGAAGGACTTGACCAGCCCGTGGCCCGAGGCGACCAGCAGGGAGGGCAGCCAGATGAAGATGCCGTAGTAGGAATAGACCATCGCGAACCAGAGCGCCCAGAGCATCAGCGTGCGCCGCCCCATGCCGCCCTCCCAGAGGGCCGCGAAGCGCGCCTTGCGGACCGGCTCCGCCGGGCCCGGCTCGAGGTCCGCCGGCGGCTCGCCGCACTCGGCCTCCACTCCCCGCACGACCGCCTTCGCCTCCTCGAAGCGCCCGCTCGCCTCCAGGAAGCGCGGGGACTCGGGCACCGCCCGGCGCAGGTAGAGGACGTAGAGGACGGGGAGGCTGCCCAAGGCGAAGGCCCAGCGCCAGCCGAAGCGCGGGATGAAGAAGTACGCGACCACCGCGGCGAACGCCCACCCGAACGCCCAGAAGCTCTCCAGGACGACCACGAGCTTGCCCCGGTGCGCCTTGGGCGAGAACTCGCTGACCAGCGTGCTCGCTACCGGCAGTTCGCCGCCCAGGCCGAAGCCCACGAGGAAGCGCAGGGCGAGCAGGGAGGCGTAGCTCCACGCCAGGGCGCAGAGCCCGGTGGCGACGCTGAACACGGCCAGGGTCGCCTGGAAGAGGGCCTTGCGGCCGTAGCGGTCGGCCAGCGACCCGACGAGGATGGCCCCGGCGAACATGCCGACGAGGCCCATGCTCCCGATGCGGCCCGTCTGCGTGGGGGTGAGGGCCCACTCCTTGACCAGGACGGCCAGGACGAACGAGACGAGGCCGGAGTCCAGGGCGTCGAACATCCAGCCCAGGCCCGACGCGGTCACCAGCTTCCAATGGAACGGCCTGAGGGGCAGGGAGTCCAGCCGCTCAGCGATGCGCACGTCGCCCCCCATGCCGGCCGGCGAGCTGTCCGCAGGCCCCCTGGATGTCGGAGCCCAGGCTCCGGCGCAGGGTCACGCCCACCCCGCGGGCGGCCAGCGTCTCCTGGAAGGCGTGCACGGCCTCCCGGGGAGAGGGCTCGAAGCCGGGCGCCGCGGCGTTGAGCGGGATGAGGTTCACATGCAAAAGATACTCGCAGCCGGTCGAGCGCACGAAGCGCACCAGGGCGGCCGCGTCCTCGGGCCCGTCGTTGACCCCGGCGATGAGGACGACCTCGAGGAACACCTTCCGGCGGTTGCGCTCGATGACGCTCTTCAGGGCCTCCGCGAGGCGCTTGAGCGGGAAGGCGCGGTTGGCGGGGACGAGCCGGTTCCTCAGCTCGTCGGTGGCCGCGTGGAGGGAGAGGGCGATGTTCACCTGCGGGAAGTCGGCGGCCAGCCGCGCGAGCCCTCCGGGGACGCCGACCGTCGAAACCGAAAGGTGCCGGTCGGCCATGCCGAAGAGGCGGGGGTTGGTCAGGTCGCGCAGGCTCGCGGCCGTCGCCTCATAGTTCTGCAAGGGCTCACCCATGCCCATGTATACGACCCGGCTGAGGGCGCCCTCGCCCCCGGCGGCCTTGAGGAAGCGCCGCCAGAACAGGACCTGGTCGGTGATCTCCTCGGCGCTCAGGTTCCGCTCGAAGCCGGCGCGCCCCGTCGCGCAGAACACGCAGCCGAACGCGCAGCCGGCCTGGGAGGACACGCAGGCCGTCCAGCCGCGCCCCCGGGCGCCCTGGAGCAGGACGGTCTCGATGAGGAGGCCGTCCTTCAGGCGCAGAGCGGCCTTGTGGGCGTCCCCGGACTCGGAGGAGAGCGTCTCCTTCATCACGAAGGAGAGGAGAGGGGCCTCCCGCTCGAGCGCGGCGCGCAGGGGGGCGGGGAGGGTGCGGATGTCCTCGTAGCTCCCCGCCGCCTCCTGGTAGACCCCTTTGAGGACCTGCTCGAGGCGGTAGCCCGGCTCCTTGCGCCGCTCCAGGACGGCCTGCGCCTTCTTGAGTTCCATCCGGCAGGATTCTAACATAAGATATAGCCGTGGCCGACCCGACGCTCCAGAGCTTCGTCCTCGCCCGCCTGGCGGATTTCTGCGACCGCCGGGTGCGCAAGGAGTTCGAGGACGAACATCCCATCTCGTACCTGCTGCGCAAGCTCGGCGAGATCGAGCCCCTGCTCTACACCCTCAAGCAGCAGCTCTACGAGGACGCCGTCGTGGACTTCATGCGCAAGGCCGAAGCGGGGGGCGTGGACCAGCGCGCGGTGGAGGACTTCGTCTTCTTCCTGGAGCGCTATCTGTCCGGCGGCGATTTCGTGGACGCCGTCTTCGACCTCACCCCCGAGACGCTGAAGGCCCCGGCCGGGCGCTCGCGCCTGGCCCAGGCCCTGCGGGGCCTCAAGGCGCACCGCCTGCTCGACCAGGAGGACCTGCCCGAAGAGCGGCGACGTCCGAGCTGGGAGCGGCTGGGGCGCGAGTTCTACAAGCGCCTCGACTTCGAGCGGCTCTACGAGATCGCCCGCCGCAAGCCGCTCACCCGCATCCGCCTCAAGCGCATCCTCCGACGGGTGCAGTCCAACGTGGCCGAGTTCTGCGCGGTGCTCAGGCATCCCCGCGGCCCGGAGGATTTCTTCACTCCGTTCATGACCCCGCGCATCGAGGGCCTCATCGCCGCGAGCCGGCGCTTCCTCCTCGAGCTGCGCGGGCTCAGATGAGCCCGCTCTTCTACGTCGTCGGGCTGATGGGAGCCGGCTTCGTCTTCGGGACATTCGGCACGCTCCTGGGCCTCGGGGGAGGGGTCTTCGCCGTCCCCGCGCTCGTGCTCTGGTTCGACGTGCCCATGCACTCGGCGGTCGCGGCTTCGCTCGTGGCGGTCATCGCGACCTCGAGCGCCGGGGCCTCCCGGAACGTCGCCGAGGGCCTGGCGAACATCCGCCTCGGCGTCTGCCTCGAGCCGATGACCGTGTTCGGCGCCCTGCTGGGAGGAGCCCTCGCCCCCTTCATCCCCGCCCGCGTCCTCATCGGCATCTTCGCCATTCTGCTGGCCGCCATCGGCGTGATGCTCTGGCGCGGCCAAGGCCTGAAGGAAGAGGGTTCGTATCGAGCGAGCGGCGGTCGATTGGACGGACGATTCCTCGATCCCCTCTCCGGCGAAAAGGTCGCCTACTCCGTGGAAAGACTGCCGGCCACTCTGGCGGTCTCGTTCGCGGCGGGGCTCTCTTCCGCCCTGCTCGGGCTGGGAGGCGGGCTCCTGAAAGTGCCCGCCCTGCATCTGCTCAGCCGGGTGCCCATCAAGGCCGCGGCGGCCACGAGCAACTTCATGATCGGCGTCACGGCGGCCGCCAGCGCGGTCCTCTACCTGGGACGCGGAGAGATCCCGCTGGTGGTGGCCGGGACGATGACGCTGGGAGTCCTGCTGGGCTCACAAGCCGGGCATGCGCTCTCGCGGAAACTGAGCGAACGCTCGGTCTCCCGGGTCTTCTCGCTGGTGACGCTGGCTTTGGCCTTCGAGATGGCGAGGAGGGCCCTTGCCTCCTGACGAGAAAGACCTCGCCTTGCGCGGCGCGCTGAGCCGGACGCTCTCGGCGGGAGTCTGGCTCAGCGGGCTTTTGATCGCGGCGGGCCTGGCCTTCTCCGAACGCTGCCTGCTGGCCGGGATCTGCCTGCTGATCGCGACGCCCTACTTGCGCGTGCTCCAGCTGAGCGCGGCCTTCGCCAGGAGCCGTGAGCGGCGCTTCCTGGCCTTGTCTTTGACGGTGTTCCTGCTGATGTCCCTGGGCGCCTTCCTGGGCGCCCGCGGCTGAGCCCGCTCAGCGCATCGCCGGGATCTCGAGCTCCCTGCAGATCTTGCGCGCGGCGTAGTCCGCGATCTCGAGGTGCCGCGTGACCGGGGTCTCCTTCCCGTTGACCGGGTTCTGATAGACGGAGTACTTGCCGCCCTCCCGCAGAAGGACGCATTTGTTGTCCAGAAGATGCCGGATGAGGTCTTTACGCTTCATACATGCCTCCCTGATTCAGAGTCAGAACGACAGCTCGAGCTCGACCGGACAGTGGTCGGAGCCCAGCACCTCGGGGCGCAGAACGGCGCGCTTCAAGTGGGGCTTGAGCGCCTCCGAGACGAAGAAATAGTCGAGCCGCCAGCCGACGTTGCGCTCGCGGGCGCGGGTGAGCAGGTCCCACCAGGTATAGTGGCCCGGCCCCTTCTCGAACTCGCGGAACGCGTCGAGGAAGCCGTCCGAGAGCAGGCGGTCGATCCAGGCGCGCTCCTCGGGCAGGAACCCCGAGACGCCCGCGTTCTCCTTCGGGCGGGAAAGGTCGATCTCCTTGTGCGCGGTGTTCACGTCCCCGCAGACGACCAGGTTCTTCTCCCCCTTCTTGAGGCGCCGGGCCAGCTCCCTGCGGAGATCCTCGTAGAAGCGCAGCTTGTAGGCCAGGCGCACGGCGTCCTTCTTCCCGTTGGGGAAGTAGACGTTGAAGAGGGTGAACTCGGGGAAGCGGTGGACGAGGACGCGGCCCTCGCGGTCGTACTCCGGGACGCCGAGTCCGCGCTCGATGCCCGCGGGAGCCCGCCGGGCATAGGTACCGACCCCGCTGTAGCCCTTCTTCTCGGCGAAGACGCACTCGAAGCCGTAGCCCGGGACAGCCTTGAGCTCCTCTGGCAGCTGGGCGGGCTCGGCCTTGGTCTCCTGGACGCAGACGACGTCGGCCTTCTCCCTGGAGAGCCACTCGACGAAGCCCTTGCGCCCGGCGGCGCGCAGGCCGTTGACGTTCCACGAGAGCAGACGATAGGACGGCATGGCCTCCTCGAAGGCTAGGGGTCGAACCGATAGCCGTGGCTTCGGACCGTGACGATCTTCTCCCCGTGGCTGCCCAGCTTCTCGCGCAGGTGATGGATGGTCACGTCCACGATCTTCGTCTCGGTGGGGGCGCCAGCGGGGTAGCCCCAGACCTGCTGGAGCAAAAAGTCCCTCGAGAGCACGCGCTCCTTGAGCCGGACGAACAGGGTGAGCAGGTCGAACTCCTTGGCGCTCAGCTCGACGGGCTTCTCCTTGACGAACACCTTCCGCGCGTCCACATCCATGCGCAGGACGCCCGCCTCCAGCTTCTCCGGCTGGCCCGCGCGCCCGCTGCGGCGCAGGAGCGCCTCGACCCGCGCGTAGAGCTCCTCGAGGTCGAAAGGCTTGACGAGGTAGTCGTCGCCGCCGCTGCGCAGGCCGCTGATGCGCTCCTCGACCGCGGTCTTGGCCGAGAGGAAGAGCACCGGAACGTCCTTGAGCTCGGGCTTGGTGCGCATCTCCACGCAGAGGGCCATCCCGTCCCCGTCGGGGAGCTTGCGGTCGAGCACGAGAAGATCCGCTCCGCCCCGCTCGACGAGGGCGCGGCCCTTGGCGGCTGTGTCGGCGGACTGCACCTCATAGCCCGCCCCCTCGAGCACCTCGGTGACGAGGGAGACCACGACCGGGTCGTCGTCCACCACGATGATGCGGAAGCGGGGCATGGCGGCATTGTAGCGAATTTGACGGGGTTTGGGCTTAGGGGGCGGGGATGCTCGCCAAGGCTTCCTGGATCTTGCTGAGCAGAGCCTCGGGCGTGAACGGCTTCTGCAGGAAGCGGTTCCCGGGCTGGGACAGGATGTCGCGGACATCCGCATTGCCGGCGTAGCCGGACATGTAGAGGACCTCGAGAGGCTTGTCTTTTTTCAGCTTGGCGGCCAACTCCACTCCGGATATGTCCGATAGGACGATATCCGTCAGCAGCAGATCGAAATCCTTACCCGCGCACTCCAAGGCTTCGCGCGCGGACGCCGCCTCCAAGACCGTATAACCAGCGCCTTCAAGTATCCTGCGGGTCAAGCTGCGCACGGCAGTATCGTCTTCGGCCAATAAGATGGTGTAACGACTCTTTCCCGCCTGACGATTTTTTTCTCCTTCTCCTTCTCCTTCTCCGTCAATGCCCGCGTCAGGAACAACCGGCAGGAATATCTTGAACGTCGTGCCCCGACCGGGCTCGCTTTCGACATCGATGAACCCGCCGCTTTGTTTGATAATGCCGTAAACGGTAGCCAGACCGAGCCCTGTGCCCTTGCCGAGTTCTTTTGTGGTGAAGAATGGCTCGAACAAATGCTTCAAGATCTCCGCATCCATGCCGGCGCCTGTGTCGTTGACTGCCAGGAGCGCATAGCAACCAGGCGGCATCACGACATCTTGACTGAGGGCTTGTTCGCCGGCGAATTCGATGCCGCGGGTCTCGACCGTTAAGCGGCCGCCATTGGGCATGGCATCGCGCGAGTTGACCGCCAGGTTCATGATGACCTGCTCCATCTGTCCCGGGTCCGCTTTGATGAGAGGCAGATCTTCGGCGCAGGATACGGTCAGGACGATGTTCTCTCCGATCAGCCGGCGGAGAAGCTTCCCCATGTCCGTTAACACGGTATTGAGGTCAAGCACCTTGAACTGCATGACCTGCTTGCGGCTGAAGGCCAGGAGTTGCCGCGTAAGACCGGCGGCGCGCTCGCCGGCACTGCGTATCTCCTCCACATCCGTGTGCCTGGGGTCGTTCTTGGGGATATCGTTCAAGAGGAAGCCGCAGTAGCCGAGGATCGCGGTCAGGAGATTGTTGAAGTCATGGGCGATGCCTCCGGCCAGGCGGTCCACGACCTCCATCTTCTGGGACTGCAGGAGCCGCCCCTCGCTCTCCAGCAGCGCTTTCTCCCCCGACCTGCTTTCAGTGATATCGCGGAAATACCAAACACGCCCCAAATATCTCCCCTCCTGGCTGAACATGGGCGAGGAATGCCGATCGAAGGTCCTACCGTCCTTCAAGTGGATGTCATCGCGGCTCCTCTCCTCGCGGTGCCGATATAGATAGTCCACCTTTCGTGAAAATCCCTGCGGGTCAACCAGTTTCCCGATGATCGACTGCAGCGCGCGCTCGTCTGACGCGAACGCGATGACCTCGGGTGGAATACCCCACATGTCCACGAAGCGCTGATTGCATGAACGGATTCCCCCCGATTCATCCACGACGAGGATGCCGTCGGGGGACGCCTCCTGCTGCGCTTTAAGCAAGGCGCCCTGTTCCGCCATTTCCTTCTCTAAGCGCTTGCGCTCGGTGATGTCGCGAGAGATATCGACCGCAAAGATCTTACCTCCAGCCCTCGCGCAATTCAGCGACGCTTCGACGTCGAAGACCGAGCCGTCCTTGCGCCGGTGCCGCGCCTCGAAGAGCGCGCCGCCGCCGGCCAGCGACAAACGACGACGCTCCGTGATCGCGGGGCCGGGGCCCGCCTCCGCATCCAGGAATGAGATGGGCTTGCCGATGAGTTCGCCGCGCGAGTAGCCGTGCGCCATCAAGGCCGCGGCGTTGGCCTCTCGGATGATCGGCAGTCCATCCGAGGGCAGTTCGAGCGCCAGGATGGGGTCGCGTGCCTCATCGAAGAGCATCCGATACCATGTCTCGTCTCCGCTCACCGCGGTTTCCGTCTCGACCGAATGAGCATCGTTCTTCATGGCTTCCATGGCACGACCTCTCAGCCTTCGAACTTATACCCGTGGCCCATGACGGCCACGAGGCGCTTGGCGAGTCTGGGGCCCAGCTTCTTGCGCAGGTGACAGACGTGGACCTCGACCGTGCCGGGGTCGTTGTAGTCGGCCGGGTCATAGCCCCAGACGGCCTCCAGAATGTAGCGGATGCTCAGGACGCGGCCGGCCTTGCCGATGAGGAGGGTGAGCAGGTCGAATTCCTTGCGGGTCATTGGCAGTTCCTTGCCGCCGATCTTGACGGTGCGCCCGGCCGGGTCGAGCTCTATGCCGAACCGCTTTAGCTTTTTCTCGGCCTGCGCCGCGTTCTGGTAGCGCCGCAGCACGGCCTGGATGCGCGCCATCAGCACCGGCAGGGAGAAGGGCTTGAGCACGTAGTCGTCTGCGCCCCCCTGGAAGCCCGCCAGGATGTCACCCTCCTCGATGCGGCTGCCGGACATGATGATGACCGGTATGGCCTTAGTCGAGGCTTCTTTCTTCAGGACCCGGCAGACGGCGTGGCCGTCCAGGCCCGGCATCTCGGCGTCCACCAGGATAAGGTCGGGACGGGATTCCCGGACCAGCATGAGCGCCTCGGAGCCGCTGTCGGTGACCACGCAGGTCATCCCGCCGGCGCTCAGAGCTCGCCGGACCACCCCTAGGATGGCCCGGTCATCGTCTACGACGAGAACTTTCGGCGCCATAAAACCCTCTGTTCTCAGTGTGGCACATTGGGGCTGCCGTTGCCAGGGCTATATGTCAGGTCTTGGGCGCTGCGTAGGCCCTAGCCTCAGGGGGCTGCGAGGAGCATGAGCGTTCTGCGCCGCTCGCGCCATTGGCGGAGCTTCTTCTTCTGCCAGGGCCCCTCGGATGCGGGGTTCGCCACGGCCAGAAGAGGGGTCTTCGGCGCGGAGACCGGCGCCGCCCGCGCATGCGCCGGAGCGGCTGCCGGGGCATCGCGCAGATCCGGCGGTTCCTCCAGGGATAGCAGCGGCGTCGGCAGGGCCCTCATCTTGATGGAGGCCAGTGCGTTGCCTTTGCCAGTCGCGACGAGGCTCGCGCTCAGGGCCATCCTTCCGTCCCGGACCGCGCAGGAACCCCTGATGATGCCGTCTACGCCAAGGATCCGCCCCAGCTTGCGCAAGCCGGCCTGATCCTGCCGGCCCTGGGCGGCCATCAGCTTCGAGATGATGGAATGCTCGACCACCTCGACGACCCCCAGGCGAGAGATCTGCGCGGACAGGTCCTCAGCGGCGCGCCAGCCGGCATCGACGCCGGCCCCCTCCATCGGCTCGAAGGGGAGCACCTCGATGCGCCGCAAGCCCTGCCGCCTCGCCGCTTGCGAGAACTCCGCAGCGGCCATCTTGATCTCGTCGAAAGCAGCCGCGGGCGCCGAGAGGAGTCCGGCCCAAAGGAAAACGGCCGCGGCCGAAGCCGACGGAAGCCCCCGCGGCCGAAGACCCCGGGTTCCGGACGACAGCTTCAGATCCAGCGCTTCCATGCCTATAGTCTAGCGTTCGGGCATTTGGCCCACCTGACCCGCCGCTTACGCCGGCATTATCTCCGAGGTCTTTCGAGATAAGCGGCACTTAAGTACGCGCCAACCCTCGCTTCAGTCCGGCGGGCCATACTATGGGCATGGACAGTCAGAGTGTCGCGACGATGGCGGCAGAAGACGGGCGAGGGACGGATCCTAATCCGCAGTTTGCCGCAACCCGGATCCTGGTCGCCGACGACGAGCGGCCCGTGCGCGATGTGTGCGTCAGGAGTCTGCGCGGCCTGGGCTGCAAGATCGAGACCGCGGAGAACGGCGAGGCGGCCCTGGCCCTGCTCAGCCGCGGGAGCTTCGACCTGGTCTTGACGGACATCTCCATGCCCGGCCCGCTGGACGGAGTGGGCCTGTGTCTGGAAGTCAGATCGCGCTGTCCCTCGACGGACGTCATCATCATGACCGCCTATCCCACCCTGGAAAGCGCTATCGCCACGCTCAAGAAAGGCGCCTACGACTACCTAGCCAAGCCCTTCACGCCCCAGGCCCTGGAGGCCGTGGTGTCCCGCTGTCTCGAGAAGCGAAGCCTCAGCACGGAGCTCCGCCGCGAGAAAATCCTGCGCCGAGAGCTGGAGGCGGCCTACGGGGAGCTGCAGAAGCTCGAACGCCTCAAAGACGCCTTCCTGGGCCGGCTCCATCACGAACTGCGCACTCCGCTCGCCGTCTCGCTCATGGCCCTGGAGATCTCGGAGAACGAGAGGAACACGCCCGAGGAGCGCAAGAAGTTCCACGGGATGCTGAACGCGCACCTCGGCAAGCTGAAAGGGATCTTGGAAGACCTGCTCTTGTACTCGAAGATGTACGCCCAGGACCTGCGGCCGCAGAACTCGGCCGTGTGCGTTCCGGAGGTCATCGCCCGACTCGCGGCCCGCTACAGCTCTGTGTGGAAGGAGAAAGACCTCAAGGTCGACATCTCCTTCAGCGACCCATTCCCGCCCTTGCAGGCGGACCCCGGTCTTCTGGAGACCGCCTTGAGACATCTGCTTCTCAACGCCATCTATTTCAACCATCCGGGCGGAAGCATCTCAATACGCGGTGAAGTTTCAGGCGGGCATGCCAGCATCTCGTTTGCGGACACGGGCATCGGCATGCCGCAGGAGGCCCTCTTGAATCTCGGCGAAGGATTCTATCAGGCGGCCGAGCACCTGACCCGCCAAGTCGGCGGCCTGGGGCTCGGGCTGGCCATCGTGCGGCGCATCGCCGAGGCGCACGGGGGCTTGATCACGGTGCGCAGCGAGGAGGGGGAAGGGAGCGAGTTCACCCTGGCCCTGCCCCTGGCCAGCGCGCAGACTTAAGCGGGACGCAAGCGGCGTCTGTTATCCTAAGAGCATGCAACCCGCAACTGGAAGTCCCACCGCTCCGGCGGCCCTGGAGAAGGCTGGCTTCGCCGCGGAACTCAAAGTCAGGCTCCAGTCGCTGAACGCCGCCTTCCTCGCCGCCCCGTTCCTCGCGTATCCGCGGCGGGTGACCCTACACGGCCGCAGGTGCCCGCAATGCAGCGCGCGCCATGGAGGCCTCGCCCAGCTGCGCTGCATCAACGATGTCGTCCAGGCGCAATGCCGCGGCTGCGGGTTCGGCGTCGATCTGTTCTGGGTGCCGACCAATTAAGCCCGGCGGCGCTCACCCCTAGTACGGGAACAGCTCGTCGAGGGTCTTCTCGCTCACCTCGCCGAGCTTCTTCAAGGCCTCCAGATCCACGCGGCTCCGGTTGCCCAGGATGTAGACGGTCTTGGGGCTGTTCTCGAAGCGGGCGGCGAACCCCTCCAGGTCCTTCAGGGTGTAGGCCAGCGACTTCCGGAAGCGCTCGGGCCGCGGGTCCTTCGCGAAGCCCAGATCCTCCCAGTAGAGCACCGTGCCCGGGACGCGGCGGAACTCGACGGGCGAGGTGCGGTAGCGCTCCTCGATGCTGCGCTTCGTCTCCCTGAAGCGGTCCTCGGAGGCCGGGAGCTTCGTGAGGAGGCTCTTGAGCAGGGTCGAGGCGTCGAGCGTCTTGTCGGCCTGCGTCCCGAGCCGCCCCCACAGGCGCGTCTCGTCGCCCTGGTGGTCGGCCTGGGCGTAGCCGCCGGAGGCCGAGTAGGCCATGGCGCGCGCCTCGCGCACCTCCTGGAAGATGACCGAGCTCATCCCGCCGCCCATGTAGTCGGAGTAGAAATGATAGTCCACCGCCCGCTCGGGCGCGTACACCTCGTCCGCCGCGAGCAGGCCGACCTGCGACTGCACCATGTCGCGATGGGTGAAGAGCACCTCCTCCTTGCCGGGCCGGCGATAACGAACGGGTTTGCGCTCCGGGTTGTCGGCGTAGGTCTTCCCCGGGGGGGTGAGCAGGGCGAGCAGCTCCTCGGGCTTCCTCGAGCCCACGTAGGCCGCGCGGTGCTTGAAGGCGAAGAAGCCCTTGAGGACCTCCTTGAGCCTGCCTTCGTCGAGGGCCTTGAGCTCGGCGTCGGAGAGCTCGCCCAGCACCGCGCTCTCAGGGCCGCGTCCGGCCCACTCGCCCAAGGCGTAGGCCGCGTAGTTCGGGTTGATCTTGTTGTCCTTGTGCGCGCCGACCTGCACCTCGACCATCTTCTTGAGGGTGTCCTCGGCGATGTTGGGCTCCTCGAAGCGCTGGCGCATCAGCTGGAGCGACTCCTCGAGGTTCTGCTCGAGCCCCGAAAGGTGGATCGAGGACTCCTGCTCGCCGCAGCTGGTCTTCAGGTCGGTGCCGAGGGCGTAGAGCTTCTTCTTGAAGTCCTCGGCCTTGAGCGTCCCCGCGCCCGAGAGGTCGAGCAGGTCCAGGGCCGCGCAGAGGGCCTTCTCGTGCCGGGAGCCCCGCGCGAACTCGAGCTGGAGCTGGAAGAGGTCGTTGAAGGGGTTCTTCGAGGTCACGAGCCTGCCCCAGGGGGCCGTGCGGACCTGGTAGTCTTGCCCCTCCTCGAGCCACTTCGGCTCGATGGGCTTGGCCGGCATGCTCACCAGTTCCTTATAGAAGGCCGATTCGCGGCCCCGGGCGATGTCGATCTTCGTGAAGCCCGGCTTCTCCATGGAGGGGATCTCCGGCTTGCCCTTGCGCCGGAAGGCCGAGACCCGGCCCCAGCCCAGGTACTTGCGCGCGACGCGGAGCACGTCCTCCCTCGTGACCTTCTTCAGGCGCTCGAGGCGCCTGGACGCCCGGTCCCACTCATCGAAACGGACGAAGGACATCGCCATCTCGCCGACGCGCGCGTCGTTGGACTCGAGCTTCCTCTTCTCGCTGATCTCGAAGTTGGTGATGATGGCCTTGAGGTCGTCCTCCGAGAACTCCCCGGCCTTGAGCTTGTCCGCCGCGCCCAACAGGAGGGCCTCGGCCTCCTCCAGGGTCTGGCTGTCCTTGGGCACGACCCACATCTGCCAGGAGCCTCCCTCGTTCATCGAGCTCACGCTCGAGCCGGCCCGCTTGACCTTCTGGGCCTGGTTGAGGGTCAGGTTCAGGATGCCCGACTCCGAGTTGTCCATCACCATGTCCATGACCACGAGCGCGTCGTAGTCGGGGTGGGCGTTGGACGGGATGGGCCAGGCGAGGATGGCCTGCTCTTCGGACTCGTACTTCACCTCGGTCCGGACCGTCCAAGTCGGCTTCGGGAGCTCATAGGATTCGGGCGCGGGCACGGGTCTGGGGGTCCAGCCGCCGAACCAGCGTTCCACCAGCTTGAGCGCCTCCTTCGGCTCGAAGTCCCCGGCGAGGGCGATGGCCATGTTGTTGGGGACGTAGTAGCGGCGCTGGTAGGCGTACATCTTCGCGAGCGAGGGGTTCTTGAGGTGCTCCATCGAGCCGAGCACCGTCCGGCCGTAGGGGTGGTTTCCGTACAACGACTTCCCGAGGGCCTCGTAGAGGATGCGGCCGGGGTTGTCCATCGAGCGGTTCTTCTCCTCGTAGACCGTCTCGATCTCGGTCTGGAACAGGCGGAAGACGGGGCCCTTGAAGCGGTCGCTCTCGAGCTTGCCCCACGCCTCGAAGCGGTTCTTGGGCATGTCCGTGACGTAGACGGTCATCTCGTTGGAGGTGAAGGCGTTGATGCCGCGGAAGCCGAGCTGCTTGTAGGTCTTGTCGAGCTCGTTGGGGATGGCGAACTTGGCGGCTTCGACGTTCTGCTTGTCGATGCGGGCGTAGAGGTCCTTGCGCTTGGCCGTGTCGGTCGTCACGAAGTGCTCTTCGTAAAGCTTGCTGATGGCGTCGAGGTGGGCCTGCTCCTTCTTAGGGTCCAGCGTGCCGAGGCGGGAGCTCCCCTTGAAGAACATGTGCTCCAGGTAGTGCGCCATGCCGGTGCTGTCGGAAGGGTCGCTGCGCGAGCCGGCCCGCACCGCGATCCAGGCGGAGATGCGCGGGGTCTCGTGGTTGGGGGAGAGATAGACGCTCAAGCCGTTCTTGAGCCGGTGCACCGTGGCCTTCAGGCCGTCGCCGGGCAGAGGGGAAAGGACGGTCTTGGGCAGGCGCGAGCCTTGCTCCCAGGATGCCCCGAAGGCCGAGCCGGCGAGCAGGACGGCTAGGAAAACGTGGGTCATGAGAGTCCTCCAGGGAACGGCGGACCTAGCTTATCAAACAACCGCGCCCGGAGGCACGCCCTGGAGGGCGCGCCGCGCGGCCTCGCGGCCGGAGCGCACGCACTCCGGGATGCCGATGCCGCGGTAGCAGCCCCCGCAGAGCAGGAGCCCCGGGAAGGCGGGCAGGGCCGCCTCGAGACCCGCGAGCCGCGCGGCGTGCCCCACGTTGTAGAGGGCGTTAGCCTTCGGCCAGCGGTGGACGCTGGCGCCGAGGGGCCGGGCGCCCAACCCCAGGATGCGCTCGAGGTCGCCGGCCGCCGCCCGCGCGAGGCCCTCGTCGTCCATGTCCAGGGGCGCCTCGCGCCCCTTCCCGCCGAAGTAGCAGCGGATCAGGGTCTTCCCCTCCGGGGCCCGGCCGGGGAACTTGTTGGAAGTGAAGGTGGCCGCCGTCAGGGAGACCTCCTCCCTGCGCTGGACGAGGAAGCCGAAGCCCTCCGGACGTCGGCGCAGGGCGGAGGTCTCATAGAGGAGGTTCACCGCCGCGGTCGAGGAGAACTCGAAGCGGCGCAGAAGCGACGCCACAGCGGGGGCCTCGTGCTCCAGGAGGGCCGCCGAGGCGTCGGCGGGCGCGGCGAGCACGACGACGTCGGCTTCGAGGGTCTCCTCCGAAGCGAGCTCGGCCCGCCAGCGCCCGCCCTCGCGGCGCAGGGTCTTCACCCGGGCGTTGAGCCGCGCGCAGGGCCGCACGCGCTCGGCCAGGGCCTCGGGAAAGGAGGCGACTCCGCCCTCGAGGGTCACGAACATCGTGAGTCCGCCCGACGGCTTCGCCGCGGGGCCCTTGCGCGCGTACACGCCGCGCAGGATGCTGCCGTATCTTTGTTCCAGCTCGCGGAACTGCGGGAAGGTGCTGTTCAAACTCAGGGCCTCGACGTCGCCCGCGTAGATGCCGGCGAAGACGGGCTCGAGGATGGTGCGCACGGCCGCCTCCCCGAAGCGGCGTCGTCCGAACTCGGCCAGGGACTCGTCCTTCTCCTCCTTGAGCGGAGGGACGAACGCCTCGAGCCCCATGCGCAGCTTCTCCGGGAGGGAGAGCAGGTCGCTGGCCAGGAAGGGGAGGACCTTGGCCGGCATCAGCATCATCAGGCCGTCGGGGTACTTGCGCAGGCGGCCCCGCGAGTAGACGAAGACGTCGCGCCTCGTCCGTTCCGTCGTCAGGATCTTCTTGCGAAGCCCAAGCTCCGTCAACAGCTCAACGGCCGCGGGGCGGGTGGACAGGAAGGAATCGGGGCCAGCGTCCACGGGGACGCCTCCGAGGGTGTCCCCCAGCAGCTTGCCGCCGAGGCGTCCGGAAGCTTCGAGCAGGGAGAGCTCGAGGACCTCCCGCGCGGCGGAAGCGGCGGAGGCGCAGCAGGGGCGCCGGGCCAGGACGGCCTTCTGCAGGTCGTAGGCGGCCGAGAGTCCGGCGATGCCCCCGCCGACGATCAGGACGCGCATGAATATCGATAGGCTACTATGTATCCGCGATGCAAAACAAATGCGGCTTACGTTCATCGCACTATTGACATATTATAGTATGTCGTCTATACTATCCCCGATGAAGTCGCTCAAGGAGGAGCGCCGGCGCCTGGGGCTCTCGCAGAGGCAGTTCGCCGCGCGCTCACGGCTCTCGTTCCGCACGATCCAGCTTTTGGAGAAAGGAAAGCATGACGCGCGCCTCTCCACGCTCGCGAAGCTCGCCAAGGCCCTTGGACGTCCGGGAAACGGGGTGTTTCGCGCCGTCGAGGAGGCCCTATCCCCCCGCAGCGGCACGCTGGCCGAGGCCTCGGCCGCCCTCGCGAAAGGCCCGGACTGGAAAGGGCCGTTCTTCGATTTCATCGACGACTTCCGACGCTCGCCGGATGCCGCCTCGATCGAACAGGCGCCGGTTCCCGGCCTCTCCCCGCGCATGCTCGCCCTGCTGGCCTCCACGGTCGAGGAGCTCTGCGCGGAACGCGGGATGTCCCCGCCGCTCTGGTGCGCGGGCGTGCGCGCGCTCCGCGAGCCGTGGTTCATCTCCGGGATGGAGAGCCTGAAGGCTTCGGCCCTCGCGGAATCTCCCGCACGGTTCCGGCGCAGGAACATCTTCACGCTCTCGAACTTCCTGCAGAGGGCTTGAGCGATGCTCGAAGCCCGGCTCATCCGCCGTCTATTCAAGGCCTTGAACGAGGAACTGCGCAAGAGCGGCGCCAAGGGAGAGATCGGACTCTGCGGAGGCGCCGTCATGTGCCTGGTCTTCGAGGCGCGAAAGGCGACCAAGGACGTGGACGCCCTCTTCCACCCGACCCGAGAGATCCGCGCGGCCGCGCGGGCCGTGGCCAGGAAGTTCTCGCTGCCGGAGGACTGGCTTAACGACGCGGCCAAGGGGTTCTTCCTGCGCGAGCCGCCCAAGGACGAGGTCATGGAACTCTCCCATCTCAGGGTCTGGGCGCCCAGCGCGGACTACATGCTCGCCATGAAGTGCGTCAGTGCCCGCTTCGACTCCCAGGACTCCGACGACGTGCGCTTCCTCGTGCGCTGGCTGGGACTCAAGACCCCGGCCGAGGTCTTCTCGATCATAGAGAAGTACTACCCCCACGAACGGATCCCCGTCCGCACCCAGTTCTTCGTCGAAGAACTCCTGCAGTGACTATCGCGGCGGGCCCGGGGTTCTAGGCCCTACGACAGCGGAGCGAAGGCCGAGCGCGTGATGGCCGCGAGGGCGCAGACGAAGAGCGGGTCGTCGTTCAAGGCCGGCACCCGGTAGAACTTGAGCCCCTGGCGCTCGGCCCGCTCGCGGTAGACGACGTCGAGGTCGTAGAGGGTCTCGAGGTTCTCGAAGAGGAAGCCCACGGGATCGAGGAGCACGGCCTTCATGCCTCCCTTGGCGGCCATGTCGATGATCTCGCCCGCGTCGGGCCCGAGCCATCCCCCCTCGGCGCCCTGGGGGACGCTCTGGTAGGCGAGCATCCACTCCGCGACCCCGGCCTCCTGCGCCGTGGCCGCGGCGGTCAGCTGGAGCTGCTCGGCGTAGGGGTCGCCGTCGTCTGCGACGCTCTGGGGCAGGCTGTGGCCGGTGAAGAGGGTCAGGGTCCGGCGGCGCAGGTCGCCGGGGATCTCCTCGAAGGACGCCTTGAGCTTCTCGGCGAAGGCGCCGGTGAGCATCGGGTGGGCGTTCCAGGGCGGCGGGGAGAAGAGCGCCAGACCGCCGGCCTCGGCGGCGGCGGCTCGGGCCTTCTCCAGGTAGGCCTCGTCGGTCATGCCCGACTGGTAGGGGGCGAGCGGCAAGGCCAGGGCGGAGGCGTGGCCGTCCTTGGCCATGGCCTGAATGGCGCCGCGGATGCTCGGCTCGGAATGCTTCATGCCGAGGTAGACGTCCACCCCGAAGCCGCCCGCGCGCAGGGCGGTCTGGAGCATCTCGGCCACGGCCGCGCAGGTTTCCACCACGGGCGAGGCGCCGCCGATGCGGCGGTAGCGTTCGGTCAGGTCCTTCAGGACGGCTTCGGTGGCCCGCGGCCCCAGGATGCTCTTGAGGAACGCCGGCACCTCCTCAAGACTCTTGGGCGCCCCGTACGCCATCATCAGAACGGCGGCTTTCGATTGCTGGTTCATCGGGAGCTCATCTCATGGACCCATTCCGCGACCGCTTTCACGCGGTCGGGCGGGGTGTCTTTCGGGATACCGTGTCCCAGGTTGAAGATATGGCCGGGCCGGCCCCCGGCGCGGCGCAAAACCTCGGCCACCGCCTCCTTCAGCTCGGGGAGCGGGGCCGAGAGCTTCGCCGGATCGAGGTTGCCCTGGACGGCGCGGCCGTAGCCGATGCGCCTCCAGGCTTCGTCCAAAGGGATGCGCCAGTCCACCCCGACCACGTCCCCTCCCGCGTCGCGGAACTCCTCCAGGAACGGCGCGGTGTTGGTGCCGAAGTGGACGAGGGGGACGCCGGATTTCGCGGCCTCGTCGAGGACCTTCTTGGAGTAGGGCGCGGCGAAGCGGGCGTATTCTTCGCGGGTGAGGATCCCGGCCCAGCTGTCGAAGAGCTGGAGCGCCTGCGCCCCGGCCCGGGCCTGGGCGAGCAGGTAGGCGCCGCTCACCCCGGCGAGCTTGGTCATCAGCCGCCCCCAGAGGTCCGGCCGCTCGCGCATCATCGCCCTGACGTGGGCGTAGTCCTTCGAGGGCCCCCCCTCGACCGCGTAGGCGGCCAGGGTGAACGGAGCCCCGGCGAAGCCGATGAGGGGCACCTTTCCGGCCAGCATCCTGCGGGCCAGCCGCACAGCCTCGAGCACGAAGCCCAGGCCTTCCGACGGGTCGAAGACGCGCAGGGCGTCCACGTCCTTCTCCGTGCGGACGGGCGGCGAGAGCCGGGGGCCCTCCCCTTCCGCGAACTCGAGCTTCAGCCCCATCGGGGGCAGGGGCAGGAGGATGTCGGCGAAGAGGATGGCCGCGTCCACCGCGAAGGCGCGCACCGGCTGGAGCGTCACCTCGGCGGCGAGCTCGGGGGTGCGGCAGAGCTCGAGCATGCCGTGCTTCTCGCGCAGGGCGCGGTATTCGGGCATGTAGCGCCCGGCCTGGCGCATGAACCAGACGGGGGTGGCGTCGGTCTTCTCCCGGCGGCAGGCGTCCAGGAACCTCACGCGGCCTCCCTGCGCGCCTCGAAGGCCTCGACGCAGACGGCGGCCGCGAGGTCGCCCTCGACGTTGATGACCGTGCGCCCCATGTCCAGCAGGCGGTCGGCGCCCAGGATGAGGGCGATGCCGTCGGGCGGCACCCCGACCTGGGCCATGACGCCCATGAGCAGGGGGATGGAGCCGCCGGGGATGCCGGCCGTGCCGACGGCCGAGAGCACGCAGAGCAAGACCACGAGGGCCTGCTGGGGCAGGCTCAGGGGGATGCCGAACACCTGGGCCACGAAGAGCACCACGGCGCCCTCGAAGAGCGCGGTGCCGTTCATGTTGATGGTCGCGCCCAGAGGACAGACGAAGCCCGCGATGGCCGGCCGCACCCCCAGCTCCGTCTCGGCCACGCGCATGGTCGTAGGCAGGGTCGCGTTGCTCGAGGAGGTCGAGAAAGCCGTGACGATGACGGGCACCGTGCGGCGCATGAACAGGCGGCCGCTCAAGCCCGCCAGGGACTTGACCAGGAAGGGGTAGAAGACGAGCAGCTGCAGCAGGTAGCAGCCGAAGACCAGGACGACGTAGAAAGCGAGCTTGGCGAGCAGGCCGAAGCCGAAGCGGGCCGTGACCGTGAAGATCAGGCAGAACACGGCGACCGGGGCGAGGCGCATCGCGAAGCCCACGATGGCCACCATGGCATCCGAGAGAGAGTCCAGCCAGCCGGTCATGCGGCCGCGCCGCTCCTCGGGCAAGGCCGTCAATGCCGAGCCGAAGAGCAGGGCGAAGAGGATGAGGGGCAGCATCCGCATGTCCGCCACCGCCGCGAGGATGTTGCGCGGCAGCACCGAGTCGAGCACCGCGGTGACGAGGGCCCGCAGGCTGCCGGGGCCCGCGGCGGGCTGGAAGCGCGCCGCGTCCCCGCCGAAGGACTCCATGAGCGCGCGCCGCGACGCCTCGTCGAAGCCCACGCCGGGCTGGAAGAAGCCCATCACCGCCAGGCCGAGCGCGACCGAGAAGGCCGTGGTGAGGAAGAACAGCCCCATCGTGAGCGCCCCGATGCGCCCGAGCCGGCTCAGGTCGCCCAAGCGCGCGACGCCCGCGGCGAGGGAGGCGAAGACCAGCGGGACGATGACCAGGAAGAGCATGCGCAGAAAGACCTGGCCCACAGGGTAGGCCGCGCCGTCGATGAGGGTCTCGAGGGGGCCCTTCAGCTGCGGGAGCGCGCCGGCCAGCGCGTTGGCGCCGACGCCCGCGAGGGCCCCGAGGAAGAGGCCGCCGAGGATGGCGCGGTGGGCGCGGCGCTCATGAGCGGACATCGGCTAGGAGTATATACATTCTTGCGCGCCCGTTCTCCACCCGCCCGGGGACTTGGTATGATGAAGCCTTCCTGGAGGGACCCCCGATGACCCGACCCATCCTCGCCCTGACCCTGTGCACGGCCGCTCTCGCGGCCGCGGCGCCGGCGTTCGCGTATAAGCCGGACGCGAGCGCCCCGCGCTCAGCCGTCCCGGAAAAGTACAAGTGGGACATCTCCCCCCTCTTCCAGGACGAGGCCGGCTGGGAGGCGGAGTCCGCGCAGGCCCGGGTCAAACTGGCCGCCATCGCCGTCCACCAGGGGAAGCTCAAGGATGCCGCATCCATCCGGGCCTGCCTCGACGACTACTTCGCCCTGCGCGGCACGATGGACCGGGTCGCCGCCTACGCGAACCTGCGCGCGGTCGAGGACCAGGGCCTCGCGAAGACCCAGGAGATGCTCCAGCGCTCGCTCGGCCTGGACGCGGACTTCCGCGCGAAGAGCGCCTTCATCCGCCTCGAGCTTCTGCGCATGGACGACGCGGCCGTCCTCGCCGACCCGGTCCTCGCGCCCTACCGCCGCTACGTCGAAGACCTGCGCCGCCGCCGCGCGCACCTGCTCGGCGACGAGGCCGAGAAGGTCTTAAGCCTCTTCGGCGACAACCTCTGGTCGGAGAAGGACCTCAACGAGATCCCCTCGGAGGTCGAGCTCATCTTCAAATCGGCCACGAAGGAGATCCGGCTCCCGAAGATCCTTGACGAGAAGGGCCTGAAGGTCCAGCTCACCCTCGCCAACTACGGCAAGTACCGCGCCTCCAAGGTCCGCCGCGTGCGCGAAGCGGCGGTGGCGGGCCTCTTCGGCACCCTCCGCGAGAACGAGGGGACCCTCGCCGCGGTCTTGGCGGCCGAGACCAAGCGCGACGTGACGATGGCCCGCGCCCGGGGCTACGAGCGCTCGGTGGACGCCTACCTCGACCGCCAGAACGTCCCCGCCTCGGTGGCCGAGAGCCTGGTCGCCTCGGCGCGGCGCAACCTCAAGCCCCTGCACCGCTACGTGGCCCTGCGCAAGCGCCTGCTCAAGCTCCCCGATGTCCGCCTCTTCGACCTCTACCCGCCCCTCGTCCCCTCCGCGAAGGCCGAGGTGCCCTACGAGGAGGGTCTGAAGGACCTCCGCGAGGCCTTGAAGCCCTTGGGGCCGGACTACCTCGCCGGCCTGTTCGGCCCCGAGATGCTCGGCCGGCGCATGGCCGATGTCTACCCCAACAAGGACAAGGAGAGCGGGGCTTTCTGCCACTCGCTCTGGGGCCACCCGCCGGTCGTGATGCTCAACTATATGGACGAAGTCGACGACGCCTCCACGGCGGCGCACGAGCTGGGGCACGCGATGCACAGCTGGCTGAACATGAAGGCCCAGCCCTCCCCCGACCACGGCTACTCCTCCCTGACCGCCGAGATCGCCTCGACCTTCAACGAGGTGCTCCTCTCCAAGCACCTGCTCAAGAAGTACCAGGGCGACGACCGGGTACGGCTGTTCCTGCTGGGTGAGATGCTTGACCGCATCCGCACGACCATCTACCGGCAGACGCTCTTCACCGAGTTCGAGCTCAAGCTCCACGGCTTCATCGAGGCCGGCACCCCGGTCACGCCCGAGCTCCTCAACAAGACCTACGCGGGGCTCGCGCGGGACTACTACGGCGAAGGCTTCACGATGGGGCCCGACGACGGGATCGAGTGGGCCTACATCCCTCACTTCTACTGGAAGCACTACGTGTTCAGCTACGCCGGCGGCCTGGCGAGCTCCATCGCCCTGGCCGAGAAGATCGCGGCCGGGGACGCGGACGCGCGCGAGCGCTACCTCGCGATGCTCAAGAAGCCGCGCGAGGACGCCCCGGTGGAGATCCTCAAGGAGGCCGGCGTGGACCTCACGAAGCCCGACGCGGTGGACGCCGCCGCGCGGCTCATGGATGAGACGATCACCGAGATGGAGGCGCTGGCCGACAAGCTCAAGCTCTAAATGATACCATCCCCCCCCCGATGAAAACGGCCGCCGCCCTCCTCGCGTGGGTTCTGCTCACGCCCGCGGCGTGGGGAGCGGAACTTTCCGCGGAGGGGGACCCGGACTTCGACTCCTTCGAAGCCGCTCCCTCGACCTCGGCCGCGCCGGCCCCCAAGAAGGTCTTCGACCCCCTCATCGGCTACAACCGCGTGATGTTCGTGTTCAACGACAAGTTCTACTTCTGGCTCGCCAAGCCGCTGTGCAAGGGCTACGGGTACGTCGTCCCCGAGCCGGGGCGCAAGGCGGTCAAGCGGGCGTTCCACAACCTGTACTTCCCCCTGCGCTTCGTCAACAACCTGCTCCAGCTCAAGCTCAAGGGCTGCGCGACCGAGACCGGCCGCTTCGTGGTGAACTCCACCGTGGGCATCGGCGGGCTCTTCGACCCCGCCGAGCACTGGCTGAAGTGGCAGCCGCGCAACGAGGATTTCGGCCAGACCTTCGGCCATTACGGCGTGGGCGACGGGTTCCCGCTGGTGCTCCCGATCCTGGGCCAGTCCAACCTGCGCGACGGCGTGGGGATGGGCCTCAACTTCCTCGTGAACCCGGTCAACTACCTGGCGGACTTCGAGGACGGCTTCGCCGTGGCGGCGGGAGAGCGGTTCAACTACCTCTCCCTGCACCTCGGCGAGTACGAGAGCATCAAGAAGGACGCCTTGGACCCTTACACCTTCATCCGGGACGGCTACAAGGAGATGCGCAAAAAGGAGATCTCAGAATGAGCATGCTATTGGCGGCCCTCCTCCCCCTGCTGGCGGCCCCGCCCGTCCAGGCGGACGACGGGCGCGACGTGCGCGTGGTCGTCGAGAACACCGTCAACTCGGTGCTCGACGTGCTCAAGGACAAGAGCCTGGCGCGGGAGGCCAAGCGCAGGAAGGTGAAGTCCCTCGTGGAGCCGGTCATCGACTTCGCTTTGACGGGCAAGCTGGCCTTGGGGCGGACCCACTGGTCCAAGCTCTCGGAAGGCCAGCGCAAGGAGTTCACCGAGCTGTTCGTGAAGACCCTCCAGGACTCCTACTTCGAGAAGCTCGACCTCTTCACCGACGAGAAGGTGGACTTCGAGGCCCCGGCCCCGGCCGAGAAGGGCAAGTACCAGATGATGATCCGGGTGCTCTCGAAGGACCAGCGCTACCACCTGCTCTACAAGCTCTACAAGTCGGGGGAAGCCTGGAAGGTCTACGATGTGGAGATCGAGGGGATCAGCATCGTCCGCTCCTACGGGTCGCAGTACGACCAGTTCCTCCAGAAGAACTCCGTCGCCGACCTGCTGGCCAAGATGAAGTCCAAGTCCATCGACGCCCCCAAGGACCTCGCCGACCAGCAGCGGGAGATCAAGGCCAGGGAAGATGCCAAGCCCGCGGAGTTGGCGATCTCCACCGCCCCGGCGAAGGCGCCGGCGGAAGTCCAGGTCTCCACCGCCCCGGCGCAGGCGCCGGCGGAAGTCCAGGCCTCCACCGCCCCGGCGCAGGCGCAGGCGCAGGCGCCGGAGCTGCCCAAGACGCCGCAGATGTTCCCGACCCCCGCAGGGACGCCTTGATGCTCCAAGGCTGGGCGGACCGCGCCTGGGACCTCTACGACCGCCTGCTGCTCCGGCGGCCCCGCGCCTCCCTGCTGGCCTTCGCCGCGCTCTTCGCCTTCTCTTCCTGGTTCATCAAGGATTTCCGTCTCGACGCCTCCGGAGACTCGCTCGTCCTCGAGCACGACGAGGACGTCAAGTACTACGGAGCCATGAGCAACCGCTTCGAGAGCGGGGACTTCGTGGTCATCACCTACACCCCTCCGGACAACCTCTTCTCCCCCGAATCCCTGGACGCGCTCAAGCGCATCCGAGAGGAGCTCAAGAGGGTCCCGCGGGTCTCTTCCGTCGTCACGCCCCTCGACGTGCCCCTCCTGCGCAATCCACCCGGGACGCTCAAGGACCTCAAGAAGAACATCAAGACCCTGGAGTCGCCCAAGGCGAAGCTGAGCCTCGCCATCGAGGAGTTCCGCACCAGCCCCATCTACCAGAAGCTCATCGTCGGCGAGGACATGAAGTCCGCGGCCATCCAGGTGAACTTCATGGTGGAGAAGAGCGACAAGGAGCTCGTCTCGAGGCGCGCCTTCCTGCGCGAGAAGGACTACCGCTCCGCCCTCTCCCTGTCCGAGCGCGACGAACTCAAGGGCCTCGAGGCGCGCTACCGCGCCTACAAGGACGCGGTGCGCGCCCGGCGCCACGAGGACATCGCGGCCATCCGGGCCATCATCCGCGGCCATTCCGGCCAGGCCGACTTCCTCCTGGGCGGGGTGCCGATGATCGTCGACGACATCATGTCCTTCATCCAGAGCGACCTGCGCTTCTTCGGGACGGGCATGGTGGTCTTCCTCATCCTCACCCTCGCGCTCATCTACCGCCGCTGCCGCTGGGTGATTTTGCCGGTGGTCTCCTGCGTTTTGTCGGTGCTGTTCATGGTGGGAGGCATGGGCCTCATCCGCTGGGACGTCACGATCGTGTCGTCCAACTTCGTCTCGCTCCAGCTCATCTTGACCATGTCCTTGGCCATCCACATCGTCTCGCGCTACCGCGAGCTCATGCGGAAGAAGCCGGGGGCCGACAGCCACGACCTGGTGCTAGAAAGCACGCGCAGCACCTTCGTGCCCTGCCTCTACTGCAACCTGACGACCATGGCCGGGTTCTCGTCGCTCATCCTCTGCGACATCCTGCCGGTCACGCAGTTCGGCTGGATGATGACCCTGGGCCTGGGCGTGTCCATGGTCGTCGTGTTCTGGCTGATGCCCGCCTGCATGATGCTCCTCCCCAAGCCTCCGGCCGACGTCGAATCCGAGTTCGGCCTACCGGCGGTCATGTATTTCGCGCACATCGCGGACAAGCACCGGAACTGGGTGTACAGCCTGACCGCCCTCGGCGCCCTCGCCACCGTCCTCGGCATCTACAAGCTCACGGTCGAGAACAGCTTCATCGACTACTTCCGCAAGAGCACGGACATCTACCAGGGCATGAAGTTCATCGACGACAAGTTCGGCGGGACGACGCCGCTCGACATCATCGTCAAGCTCCCGACCCCCAAGGCCGAGCCCGCGGCCCCCGCCCACAAGGCCAAGGACAAGGACTTCGACCTGTTCGAGGAGTTCGAGGAGCCGCAGGCCGACACCACCAAGTACTGGTACACCACCGAGCGCATGGCGGTCATCGAGCGGGTGCACGACTACCTCGACAGCCTGCCCGAGACCGGCAAGGTGATGTCCCTGGCGACGCTCTACAAGACCTCCCGGAGCATGAACGAGGGCAAGCCCTTCGACGACTTCAGCCTGGCGCTCCTCTACAACACGGCGGCCGCGGATTTCAAGGATTTCCTGGTGACGCCCTACGTCTCCGTGGAGAACGACGAGGCCCGCCTGACGACCCGCATCAAGGACTCCATGCAGGGGCTCAAGCGCGACCTGCTCATCAAACGGATCCGGCGCGACCTCGTGGATAAGGCGGGCTTGAAGGAGGGCCAATTCCGCATCAGCGGGCTGATGCTTCTCTACAACAACCTGCTGCAGAGCCTCTACAGCTCGCAGATCAAGACCATCTTCCTGACGGCGCTCACGCTCATGGCCATGTTCCTGCTCCTGTTCCGCTCCATCCGCGTCACCCTGGCCGCCATCATCCCCCAGCTCTTGGCGTCCATGTCCATCCTGGGCGTGATGGGCCTGAGCGGGACCCCGCTGGACGTGATGACCATCACCATCGTCTCCATCAGCGTGGGCATCGCGGTGGACGACACCATCCACTACCTGCACCGCTTCAAGATGGAGTTCCCCAAGGACCAGGACTACGTGCAGACCATGGTCCGCTGCCACACGAGCGTCGGCAACGCCATGCTCTACACCTCGATCGCCATCACCATCGGCTTCTCGATCCTGACCTTCTCGAACTTCATTCCCACGGCCCTCTTCGGCGCCCTCACCGGCCTCGCCATGGTGGTCGCCTGCATCACCTCGCAGACCCTCCTGCCGGTGCTCATCATGCTCTTCAAGGCGTTCGGCCCCGGCAAAGACTAGGCGCGCCGCCGCGGCTCGAGCACCACCACCGTCCCCGCGATCTTGTCGTGCCAGGACCGCTTCTCCGGGTCCCAGCCCGCCCAGAAGAAGCCCAGGAACATCGGCAAGGCCGAGAGCCAGCTCGCCAGGTGCCGCACCAGCGCGACCGGGACGTCCATGGGCCTGCCGTCCACCCGCACGCCCCGGATGCCCATCGCCATGCCGCCGAGCGTCGTGCCCTTCCAGGCCCACATCCCGACCTGGTAGAGCGCCCACCCGCCCAGACCCAGCACGAGCAGATGGGTCAGCCCCCCGATGAGCAGGAAGGCGAGGCCGTCGATGACCGTCGCGCCCAGCCTCAGCCAGAAGCCGGCCGGCGGCTGCGCCGCCGTCGCATCCGCCGGCGCTTCCGCCGCCGGGGCGGACTCCGCGAGAGCCCCCCGCTCGCGCTGGAGCGAGTCCACCCCCGCCAGGAGCGCCGCGCCGAAGCCGAGCACCGTGGTCAGCGCCCAGACCCCGAGCCCCGCGATGGGGACCGCGCAGCAGAGGAAGAGCAGGGCCGCGCCCGCGGCCGCGGCGGCCGCCGTCTTCTCGAAGGCCGCCGTCTTCAGCAGCCCGCCGGACCAGCGGCCGATGAGCACGCAGACCCCGGCCTTGCCCGCGAAGATCATGGCGAGCGCCGCGAAGAACACCAGGGGCAGGGCGGCGATCCCGATCACCGAGGCCACCAGCAGGAAAGCGAAGGGGGCCAGCCCCGTCAAACCCAGCACGCCGGCCAGCAAGGCCGTGAACGGCCTCCCCTGAAGGGCCTGCGCGCAGGCCTCCACCGGCGCCGGAGCCCCCGCGGCGACGAGCGCGTAGAGCAGGCCGAACGCCGCCGCCAGCACCCAGGACCACCACAGGGCGGGCGCGATGGGCCGCGCCCTGAGCAGGCCGCTCTTCGCCCACTCCCAAGCCCCGCCCCCGGGGCGCCCGATGGAGCCGGGCGAGATCACGGTCCGCGCTTTCGCGACCTTGGCGCCCGGGTCCATATCGAGAGCGCCGCCGAGGACCACGAGGTCCTTGCCGACCGAGGCTTTCGGCCCCAACCGAGCCGCTCCCAGGGCCACCATGTCCCCGACGACCGTCCCATCGAGGTCGGCCGCGCCGCCGATGACGACCAGGTCGCCCTCGACGGTCCCGCGCACCGTGGCCGAGCCGCCGACGACCACCATGTCGCCGACCGTCTCGCCCTCCAGGACCTGGGCGCCGTGCCCGATGGAGACCAGGTCCGGGGTCTCTGTGTCGCGCTCCACCCCGGCCCAGGCGCCGGAAGCGGCCAGGAACAGGATCGCGGCTGCGATGCGCTTCATGAATGCCTCCCCGAGACCTGAGGTCTCTGCGTCAAATGGATGAGTCCGACGCTCATGGCCGCGCAGGCGAAGGCCATGACGAGCGAAGCCCCCATCAGCGGCCGCCCCCCCGCGAGCCAGAAGGCCCGGGCCAGCGTTCCGCACGCGGCGGCCAGCCCCTCCGCCGCCGGGAGGAGGGCCGCGCCCGCCTCGGCGAGGCTCCAGCCGGCCTTGAACGAGAAGGCCGCTCCCCCCGCGATCGCCAGGGCGTACGACCAGCGAGCCGGGGCGGACCATGTCCACCAGGCGCCGTAGGGATCCTCGGCCCGAGCCGCCGCTAGGACCCGCGGCAGCAGGGTCTTCGGGGCTCGCCTCAGCGGCAGGGCCGCGAGGGCCCGGTGCAGGCTTTCACTCATCGGGGGCCTCCCCCAGGGCGCGCCGAAGAGCGGCCCGCCCCCTGAAGATGTCCGTCTTGACCTTGCCGAGCGACACGCCGAGCCGGCCCGCGATATCCTCGTAACTCAGGCTCTCGAAGTGGAACAGGACGAGCGGCACGCGCTGGTGGTCCGGCAGGGCGAGCAGGGCGCGCTCGAGGTCGTTCTGGCGAGAGAGCCCCTCGGCAGCCGGCAGCCCCTCCTCGAAGCCTTCCTCCAGCTCGCTGAACAGACTCCAGCGCCGGCGGTGGCGGCCCAGGTGGTTGAGGCACAGGTTCGTCGTCACCGTGCGCAGCCAGCCGCCCGGGTTCTCCATCGCCGAGACGGCCTCGAAGCGCTCGAAGGCCTTGAGGAACGCGTCCTGCGCGGCGTCCTCCGCCTCGCTCTCTTGTCCCAGCAGCCGCAGCGCCGTGGTATAGACCATGTCCTGGTGTTCGCGGACGAACCGTTCGAAGCCTTCCGTGGCGTTCATCCTCTCACCTGGTTAACACGCGGGGCGGGAAAAAGTTTCAGCCGCCCATCAGGATGCGGTGCTGCCGGAGGCGCTGGGCGTCGGTGCGCGCCACTTGGATGGGCCGGCCTTCCGGGTCGACGCCCGCGAAGTACATCGCGGAGGCGACCGTGCCCGGAGCGGGGATGAAGCACTGCACCTGCTGGGGCTTCCAGCTCCGGGCCTTGAGCCAACGAGAGAGCGAGCGCATGTCGTCGTCGGTGCAGCCGGGAAAGGCGCTCATGAGGTAGGGCACGACGTACTGCTCCTTGCCCGCCGCCTTCGACTCGCGCTCGAAGACGCTCAGGAAGGCCTCGAAGGCCTTGAAGGAGGGCTTGCGCATCAGGCGGAGCACCTCGGCGCAGGAATGCTCCGGGGCGAGCTTGAGCTGTCCGCCCGTGAACTCGCCGACGAGGGCGCGCAGGTAGGCCGGGCTGCGCAAAGCCAGGTCGTGGCGCACCCCGCTGGCCACGCGCACGTGCTTGAGACCCGGGAGGCGCTTGAGCGCGCGCAGGAGCTCCGCCAGGGCCTCCTGGGCGTCCTGGAAGTGCGGGCACACCGAGGGCGCCAGACAGCTCGAGCGGCGGCAGAGGGCGGGGTCCGCGGCGCAGCGCGCGTTCCACATGTTCGCGCTCGGCCCCCCGACGTCCGTGAGGGCGCCCTTCCAGTCCGGGTGCGCGCTCAGCTTCCGGGCCTCCTCCTCGATGGAGGCGCGGCTGCGCGAGGCGATGATCCTCCCCTGGTGCAGGGCGAGGGCGCAGAACGAACAGCCGCCCGCGCAGCCCCGGTGCGCGGTGAGGCTGAACTGGATCATCTCCACCGCGGGGATGGCTTCCTTGTAGGAGGGGTGCGCGCGGCGAGCGAAAGGCAGGGCGTAGAGGCGGTCGAGCTCCGGCGTCGTGAGGGGGGCGGCGGGGGGTGCGAAAACGACCGTCCGGCCCCCGTGCGCCTGCGCGGCCCGGGTCCCCGCCAGCATCTGCCGCTCCAGGGCCAGGGTCGCTTCCATGAGCCTCTTCGGCGAGGCCTGGAGCTCCTCGAAGGAAGGCAGGCGCTCCGCGCCCTCCGCCTCGCCGATGAAGGCCGTGCCTGGGACGCTCTTCAAGTCCTTCCCCGAGCGCAGGCGCTCGGCGATCTCCAGGACGGCCCGTTCGCCCATCCCGTAGACCACGAGGTCCGCCTTGGAGTCCACGAGGATGGAGCGCCGCAGGGCGTCCCCCCAGAAATCGTAGTGCGCCGCCCGGCGCAGGGAGGCCTCGATGCCGCCGAGCACCACCGGCAGGCCCTGGAAGGCCCGCTTGAGCAGTCCCGCGTAGACCAAGCAGGCGCGGTTGGGGCGGGCTCCGGCGCGTCCCCCGGGCGTGTAGGCGTCGTCCGAGCGCTTCTTGCGGAAGGCGGTGTAGTGGGCGAGCATCGAGTCGAGCGCGCCCGCGCTGGCCCCGGCGAAAAGCCGAGGCCGGCCCATGCGCCGGACGTCTTCGGGCCCATCCCAGCGCGGCTGGGCGATGACGCCGACCCGCAAGCCGTGCGCCTCCAGCCAGCGGCCGAGGAGGGCCGCCCCGAAGGAGGGGTGGTCCACGTACGCGTCGCCCGTGACGAGCAGGACGTCGAGCTCGGCCCAGCCGAGGCGCTCCATCTCGGCGCGGGTGGTCGGCAGGAACGACGCAGGACGCGACATGACGGAGGCATTCTACAAATGATAGACTTATCAACATCATTGACAGGAGGAGCCCCCATGGAAGAACAGAAGAAAACCGAAGAGTGCTGCGAGAAGGACGAGAAAAGCTGCAAGTGCGGCGGCCATAGCTGCTGCGGCTGCAAGGTCGCCATCGCCGTCATCCTCTTCCTGCTCGGCGCCGTCATCGGCTACTTGAAAGGGACGAATTCCGGCAAGTGCAAGAGCGGCTGCGGGATGCGCGGGCAGATGACGGGGCAGATGATGCCCCCGCCGCCGCACCAGCCGGCCGGCAAGTAGCGTCTAGGCCTTCGGGATAGGCCTTCGGGGGGCCGAAGGGGAAGCTCCGGAGGGGCCCAAATACTCCGGGCCCCTGCCCCTTAAGCCCCAAGACGGCGGAGCGGGAGTCTGGTATCCTGATGCCAGAAGCGCCCGATCTAAGAGCCCCCTAACCACCACCTCCGGGGGGCTCTTCTTTTTTGTAGAATCCGGAGCAGTCACCGCGGGCACCGCACCGGGAGGAACCATGGCCGAATCTCAGGAATTCAAGCCGCTGGCGATGGTGGGGACACTCTCCACCTCGGATACCTCGGAGCTGCGCTTCTACGTCGACGAATACCGCGGCTACCCCTACGCCTCCATCCGCACCTTCGTCAGCCGCGAGAACTACTCCGGCCCCACCAAGGCGGGCATCACGATGAACCCGGAGGTCCTCACCAAGGTCATCGAGACTCTGGAGCAGCTCCCCCCCGAGCCCCAAGCCAGCGAGGACCAGGAGCTGGCCCGCATCCCCCGCAAGACCGGGCTCGAGCTCGTCGTGCGCATCACCCTCTACCGGGACTCCACCGGCGTGGACATGCGCGAATGGGTGGACGACGGGACCTATAAGGGCTGGTCGAAGCGCGGGGTGCGCATCCCCTACGGCGACCTGAAGAAATCCCTCGAATACCTGGCGGAGATGCTGGCGCTGCTCAGGGAGAAGTCGAAGTCGGCCCGGGCCGGGACGGCGCCGCAGGCGAAGCCGGCGGCTTCCCCCGAGAAGAAGCCGCGCGGTCGGAAAGCCAGCGGAGAAGCTCCTTCAGAAAAGGCCGGTTGACCTCGCCGCTGAGCATCTGCGCCCCGTGTCCGGCGGCCGCCTGTAGGAAGCGGCCGCCGGGCCGCTTCAGAGCCGGCGCCAGCTCCCGGCAGGTGCGCATCGAGTAGGCGTCGTCCGGCGCGGCGGCCATCAGGACCGGGCGGTCGAAGTGGAGCAGGTCCGGCTTGAGCCGCACCCCATGATAACTCATCCCCGGCGAGAGCAGGACGACGAACAAGACGCGGGGCTCGCGGGCGGCCACCTTCAGCGCGAGGTTCGCCCCGATGCTCGCGCCGACGAGGCCCACCCTTTCCGGAGGGAACCCCCGCCCGCGCAGGAAGGACAGGGCGCCCTCGATGTCCCGGCCGAGGGCCTCCCAATGCTCCGGGGTGAGGAAGGTCGTATACGGCGGGCCGCCGGACTCCCCGTGGCCGCGCGCGTCGAACTGCAGGGTCCCGAAGCCGAGCCTGGCCGCTTCGAAGACCAGGGGGTCCCACTCCCGCCTCCCCGCACCGACGCCGTGCAGCATCACGAGGACGGGCTTGCCCCCCCGGGGGCGCAGGTAGTCCGCGGCGATGCGCAGGCCCTCCGGAGACAGGAAGCTCACGGCGATGGGACGCCGTTCCTGGCCCGCGGCCGGCGCGGGCAGCAGCAGGGCGACGGCCAAAAGGCCGGGGAGCATCCCTAGCGCTTTCTCCGGAGCTTGAGCCGGTCCAGGCGGAAGCGGTGGAGGTTGATCTCCGGCTTCTCCTTGAGGAGCAGGCCGGCGAGCGAGCGCCCGATGAGAGGCGCCAGCATCGTGGCTTTCCCCGAGAAGCCGACCGCCATGACCGCGTTCGGGGCGTCGGGGAGGCGGTCGAGGATGAAGTCGTCGTCCGGGGTGCGCGTCGTATAGCAGACCCGGTCCTCGACCTCGTGGAAGCCCGTGAGATCCGGCACGTACTCCTTGAGGAAGCCCTGACAGCACTTCTGGAACGCCGCATCGGGGGTGTCGACGGCCTCCATGCGCTTGCAGGGCGGCCCCTCGCGCTCGCGGCCGATCTTCATGAAGCCGTGGATGTGCACGGGGAAGCCGAAGAAGCCGCGGCTGGACACGGAGAAGACCGGGAAATGGTCGGGGCGGAAGCGCCCCTGGTTGCGCGGCGGCCTGAAATAGAGGGTGTGCTGGCGCGTCACGCGCAGGGGCAGGCCGTAGTCGGCGAGGATCTCCTTCGTCCAGGGCCCCGCGGCGAACACGTACTCCTGCGCCTTCCAGACCTTCCCCGTGGAATCCTTGAGCCCCTCGATGCCGTCCTTGCCGCTCAAAACCTTCACGATGCGAATCCCGTAGGCCGTCCGGGAGCCGCGCTTCATCGCGGCTTTCGTGAACGCCTCGATGGCCCTCTGCGCCCACACGAAGCCGCCGTCGGGATGGTACACCGCGAACTTGAAGGCGGGGCGGCGGAACACCCGGTAGCGCTCGCAGACCTCCGCCGGGTCCCAGCGATGGACCGGGATCTTCAGCTCGGTGAGCGCCTTGAAGCCGGCCTCCTCCCAGTGCCCGGGCCCGGTCGCGAGCTCGAGGAGGCCGGTCTGCTCCAAGAGCTCCGTCGCGGTCTCGTGGGCGAGCTGCTTCCAAAGCGTCAGCGCCTTGACGGACAGGTCGGAGACGAAGGCGTCTTTGCCGTGGGTGAGGCGCAGGAGGTAGGCGTGGTCCGCGGAGGAGCCGATGGGGTTGGGGATGATCTCGTTCTGGTCGAGGATCAGCACGCGCCGGCCGTGCCGGGCGAGATAATAGGCGGCCGCCGAGCCCAGGACGCCGCTACCGACCACGATCGCATCGAAACCGTGCAACCGCCCTCCTCTGCTGCTGCAGGTGAGTATAACAAAATTGGCAAAATCGGACGCCCATTTGTTACAGTAGAACCCGTGCGCGTGTGCGCGTTGACGGCTCTCCTGCTGTGGCCTCTGCCGGCCTGGGCCGCCTCGGTGCGGGTCCTCGCCTATGACGACGACGGCCGCCTGCTGGACACGGCCTCCTTCCTCCGCCACATCGCCCCCGCGGCCGCCGCCAGGAAGGGCGTCGCGCCCGACGCCAGCGGCCTCTTCGCGACCGACCTTCAGGACGAGCCCGTCCCGGGCCGGCCCTGGTGGGTGGCGGATTCCACGACCCCCGCCTGGGCCTGGACGGGGCCTGAGAAGGTCCAGTTCAGCCTCCCCTGGCCCGTGCCCGACGACGGCTTCTCCACCGTCCAGCTCGACGGGGAGGGCAGCGGCTACGTGGATGGGCAGACGCTCCTGCTCAACGAGGAGGCGGCCAAGGCCGCCTGGCGGCGCCTGCGCGAGGCGGTGGAGGCCCGCACCCAGTCCTTCACCCCCCGCTACGCGCCGGGCAAGGACTTCCAGAAGTCGGAGACCCAGGCCAAGGCCGCCCTCGTCGAGGCCCAGGCCTCGCCCGACCCGCGGCGGCGCGCCCGGCTCTTCGACAAGGCCCTCTCCTCGATCTCCCGGGCCTGGCAGGTGATGCTCTTCGAGCATGGCCGCCAGGCGGCCGCGGACCCGAAGGTGCGCGCCGGGCTCCGCTTCGGCCTCACCCTGGAGGAGGCGCTCATCGACCGCCTGCCCGAGCACCAGTGGATCGCCGGCAAGCTGGCCTCCTCCGGCGCGGACTGGGTCCGCCTGGTGTTCCGGCCCAATCCCGAAGACCCCACCTATGCCCAGGCCCGCTCCTTCCCGCTCTACGACGGGTTCCTCCGCGAGCTCAAGGGCCGGGGCATCAAGACGACCGGCGTGGTGCTCGACGCCTCCCCTTGGCCCAAGGGCCTGGACGCCCAGGCCTACGCCGAGCGCGCGCGCAACCTCGTGAGCCACTACAAGGGCTCCATCCGCTCCTGGGAGGTCGCGAGCAAACCCAACGCCACCTGGGTCGGGAGCCGCAAGGACCCTCTTTCGGACGAAACGGTCCTCTCGGCCGTGCTGGGCGCGGCCTCCGAGGCCAAGCGCGCCGACCCGGAGGCGGAGACGGTGGCGACCCTCTACTGGTGGGAGGGCACCGCCCAGGACGACCGGCGGGCGCTCTTCCCCTGGCTCAAGTGGAGCCTCCCCAAAGGCTTCGGGAAGGACGTCGACGTCGTGGGCCTGAGCATCTACCCCGACGAGAATCCGATGGGCCTGGCCTTCGACACCGTCTTCCTCAAGCTCAGGGCCCTGTTCCCGGACAAGAAGCTCATGCTGGCCGACTACGGCTTCGCCGAGCAGGAGGAGCTGACGGGATACTGGTGGCTGGAGCCCGGCTCGGTGGCCGAGGCCCGCAAGGACATCGTCGTGCTGTTCTCCGGCGCGGCCTGCGCCCTGCCCCAGGGGGTGGGCGGAGGGTTCTTCTACCCGACCCTCCAGCAGCTGCTCGCCCCGGGCCGCAAGCCCACGCTCCTCTTCGGGGTCTACCGCAGCACCCTCGGGCGACTCAAGCCGTGAGGGGCGTGCGCGCCCTTCTCTTCGCCCTGCCCCTCGCCTTCGTCTCGGGCGCGGCGTCAGCCGCCTCCAGCGGGAGGGAAGCCCGCGGCGCACCGCAGAGCTTCCAGATGCCCGGCCAGGAGGCCTGGGACAAGCTCCGCCGGATGCGCGAGGAGCTGACGCGCCTGGTCGCGGAGCTCGAGCCCCTCGTCGAGCGCGCCGACGCCCTGGCCAAGGAGCATGCCGCGGGCCGGCTCGGCCTCGACGACTGGTCGACGGAGCGCGTCCGCCTCCTCGCCGAACTGCGGCCGCGCCGGAGCCGGCTGACCGCCCTCCTGGCCGTCCTCGACGCGGAGCGTCAGAACCTGGAGGGGCTCGGCGTGGTGAATTCCTTCGGCCGAGTGGCCGGCGCCAAGAACGCCGCGGCCGCGGCCCCCGACACGCACTCCTCGTCCGAACTCCTCACGTCGAGCATCGCGGCCCAGGAGATGATCCGACGCGCCGAGCTGGCCGAGGACGACCGATTGTTCGACGCGGCGAGAAACGCCCGCGACGCCCGAAGGGCCGCCCGGGGGACGGCGGCCAAGTCCCTGCTCGGCCTGGCCGTCCTGCTCGCCGCTGGCTGGCTGCTGTTCCGGCGCCGGAACGCCGGCCCCGAGCCGGGGACGGTCCTCAACGGCAACTACCGCCTCGAGCGGCGCCTGGACTGGGGGCAGGCCGGCTTCACCCGCTCCGCCGCCCGGTTCGGCGACGCCGCCTTCGAGGCCCTGGACATCGCCCTCGACCGGAAGGTCGTGCTCGAGAGTCTGCGGCCCGAGGCCGAGGAGGACGCCGGGGCCCTGCTCGCCGGCGCGCGCGCCGCCGCCGCGCTCAAGCACCCCAACCTCCTCGAGGTCTACTCCTTCTTCCAGCAAGGGGAGCGCATCTGCCTGGTCTACGAGCACTTCGAAGGCCGGCCCCTGAGCGCGGTCCTGGCCGGCGGCCGCCGCCTTTCGCCGGCCGAGGCGGGCCCGCTCCTGGCCCAGGTCTCCTCCGCCGTGGACTACGCGCACGCCCACGGCGTCGCGCGCCTCGACCTCTCTGCTGAGCGGGTCCTGCTCGCCTCGGACGGGCGGGTGAAGCTCGCCGGCTACGCCCTGCCGCACTTCAAGGGCTCCGACCGGGACGCCCTCGCGAAGCTCCGCGCGCTCCTCGCTTCATGAGGCTCCTCCTGCTCGGGGCCCTGGCCCTGGGTTTCTGCGCCGCCGCCGTCGAAGGCCCGGTGATCATCAAGGACACCGGCCCCTCCGGCGAAGCGGACATGGAGCAGCTCCAGGGACGGATCGCGGCGATGATGGACGACCTCCGGATCCGGCTGGCGCGGCTCAAGGACATCCAGGAGATCTACTCGGATGAGCGCAGGGTCCCCGAAGTCGAGGCGGAGCGGGGAGTGCTCGTAGCCGGCCTGGTGCGCGACCTGGAGCGCATGGATTCCCTCGAGACCGCCTACAGCAACGCGTTCACGACCCAGGACCGCGTCCTGAAGGCCCGCACCTTCACCCTCATCTCGAAGGGACAGGGCATCCCGCTGGGAGCGGTCAACGCCGTCGCGGCCTCCTACGGGCACACGGAGTTCCTGGAGCAGGCCCGGGCCTTCCGCCGCAAGGCCAGGTCCGACATGACCGCCGAAGAGGTCTCCTTCGGCGTCTCCAGGGACGCCTGCCAGAGCCGCCAACTGCTCTATCGCTTCGCGGCGGCGGCCGTCCTGCTCATCGCCATCCTGGCCGCCGCCCTCTTCCTCGCAAGGAAGCGGGGAACGCTGCTGCTGCTCGCCCTGTTTCTGCCGGCCTCCTCCTCCTGGAGCGCCCAGCCCTCGGAAGAGGACGTCGAGCGCGCCCTGGGGGAGATGTCCCGCGTCATGGACGAGACCGCCCCCCTGCTCCAGCGCCTGGAGATCCTCAAGGACGCCTGCCAGGAAGCCTCCTCCTTCGAAAGCTGCTCCCAGGAGCGCCGGGTCCTGCGGGCCGAGGTCGAGACGAAGATGAAGCGGCTCCACGACCTCCAGTACGCTTGCGACGCCGCGCGCGAGACGAAAGGCTGGAACGCGCTCTTCACGGCGGTCGGCGCCGCGAAAGCCCGCCGGGTCGTGCCCGTGAAAGTGGGAGTCGACTTCCTGAAGAACCGGAGCCTGCGGGAGTCGGCCATGCAGGCGTCGGCCTTCCGCAAGCATGCCGACGAACAGCTCGCGCGCGAGGCCGAGGCCTTCGCTTACGCCGAGAACCTGGCCGCGACCCGCCGGCTCTATAAGACGGCCGCCGGGGTCCTGGCCGCCCTCCTCCTCCTGGCCCTCGGCGCGTGGCGGCTGGCCGCGCGCCTCCTGCGCCCCAGCCGGGCTCCGGCCCCGGGGGCCGTGCTCGGCAAGCGCTATCGTCTTGGCTGCGAGCTCGGCGGCGGGGTGTTCGGCGCGCTCTACGAGGCCGACGACCTGGAGCTCCGCTCCAAGGCCGCGCTGAGGCTCCTTGCCGGCCCGCGCTCCCGGGCCCTCGAGCCCCACCCCAACATCGTCAGGGAGCTGGCCGCCTTCAAGGACGATGGGCAGTCCTACCAGGTCTTCGAGCTCGGGCCGGGCAGGCCGCTGAGCGCCTGGCTGGAGAACGGGCGCCGCCTGCCGCTGGCCTCGGTCAAGCGCGTGGCGCGCCAGGCCGCCGACGCCCTGGCCTTCGCGCATTCGCGCGGGGTCGTCCATGGGGGCCTCAAGCCCTCGAAGCTCCTCCTCGCCCCCGACCTGTCGCTCAAGCTGAGGGACTTCGGCCGTCCCCGGCCGGACTCGGTCCACGCCGCGCCGGAAGTGGTCGCCGGAAGCCCCGCCCTGCCGGCTTCGGACCTCTTCTCCCTGGGCGCGCTGCTCTACCATGGGCTGACGGGCCGGCCGCCCTACGAGACGCTGAGCCTGGAGCTGCGCCGCAAGAAGCTGTTCATCCCGCCCACGGAGCTGGTCGCGGGGCTGGCGGCCGCCGCCGACGCCTTCTTCCAGCGCGCGCTCGCGCCCGGGCCGGAGGACCGCTTCGCCTCCCCGGGCGAACTGGCCGACGCCGTGGAGAGGCTGCCGGGATGAGGCTCGCCTTCCTGCTGCTCCTGCTCTGCCCCTGGCCCGGCCTGGCCGCCGAGCCCGGCAAGCGCGAGAAGACCGTGAAGGCCGAGCCCTCCACGATCTACCGGCTGCTCGAGCGGTTCCGCGACGACATCTCACGGCAGATGGGGGAGCTCGACCCGCTCGTGCGCGAGCTCGAGGAGCTCCGGGACGCCTGCCTGGAGCGGGGAGAGCTCCCCGCCTCCGGCAAGGCGCGCGAGCGCCTGCGCGGCGACATCATCAGCCGGATGGAGACGTACCAGGACTCCATCCACAACTTCGGCATGGCCCGCAAGCAGGAGGACCTCAAGAAGATCCTCTCGGCCATGGCCAGCGCCGTCGGGGTGCGCGGAGCGGACCAGAGCCTCGGCTCCGGCATCGCCCAGTACCATGTCTGGAGCTCCTTCGACAAGGAGGCCCGCTCCTTCGGCGACCGCGTCCACCGCGTGCTCAGGGCCGAGGACGAGTCCTACCAGGCGCTCAAGCAGGCCCGGCGCATGCGCCGTTTCTGGATGGGGGCCGTGGGCGGCCTTTCCGTCCTGCTCCTCGGCCTGGGCACTCTCTGGCTGCTGCGCCGGGAGCCGCCCGTCCACGGCCTCCAGGCCGGCGCGGTCATGAAAGGAGCCTACCGCGTCCTGAACTGCCGGCCGGAGCCCGCGGGCTCCGCCTGGGCCGAGACCGGCGAGGCTCTCGACCTGGGGCTCGAGCGCAGGGTCGTCATCAAGAGGCTGCGCGGGGAGCTCACCGCAGACCGCAGGAGCCTCGAGCGCTTCCTGGAGGCCGCGCGCCGCGCCGCCGCCCTCAAGCACCCCCACATCGTCAAGACCTACTCGGTCTTCGAGCAGGAGCGGCAGGCCTATCTCGTGTTCGAGGCCGTGAAGGGCGCTCCGCTCTCCCGGCGGCTGGAGGTGAGCGGGAGCCTCAACCCCTCCACGGCGAAGAGCCTTCTCCGCCAGGCCGCCGCGGCGCTCGATCACGCGCACGCCCAAGGGGTCCTCCACCGCGGCCTGCGCCCCTCCTGCCTCCTCCTCGGGCCCGAGGACTCGGTCAAGATCGCGGACTTCGGCACCCTCGCCGCCTTCCCTTACCGCGCCCCCGAGCAGACCGAGCCGGACGCGGTCCTCCGGGAATCCGACCTGTACGCGCTGGGCGCCATCGCCTTCGAGATGCTCGCCGGACGCCTCCCCTCCCGGCGCCCTTCGGGCCTCCCCCCGGCCCTCGAGCACGTCTTCCAGAAAGCCCTCGACTGCGACCCCCGACGGCGCTACCACAGCGCCTCCGCTTTCATGGAGGCGCTCGAGGGGGCTCTGGCATGAGGGCGGCGCTGCTCCTCTGCGCTTTAGCGGCGGCGGCCGAGACCTCCGCCCCGCGCGACGAAACGACCCTGGCCCTTCGCCTGGATGCGTCGCAGAGCGGCATGACCCGCCAGATGGACGAGCTCACCCCCCTCCTCCAGCGCTTGGAGAGCCTGAAAGCCTCCTACTGCGAGAGAGGCGGCCTGGAGCGGTTCACGGCGGAGCGCGCGAAGCTCTCGGCCGAAGCCGGAGCCCTCCTAGAGAGCCTCGGCTCCAATCGCAAGGACTTCGTCCAGATCGTCCAGCTCTACGACGGAGTAGCCATCGCCGAGGCGGCCCGCGGCCTGCGCTTCAAGGGAACGCGGGAGCTCCTGCGGGGCTCGGGCAGCGCCCTCCCGGGAGCCTCCGCCTCCTCGGCCGCGCGCTTCCTGTCCGCGGGACGCTGGAAGCTCTTCGAGGGGCAGGTGTCCTCCTTCGAATCCAAGGCCCGGGCGGCGCTGGACTCCGAGCGGGCGGCCTTCGAGGCCGCGGAGCAGGACGCCCGCCGGCGCGCGCGCGTCCTGAAGCTCGCCCTCGCCGCCGCGCTCGTCCTGGCCGCCGGAGCGGTGATCTTCCTTCTGCGCAAGCCTTGACAAGGCCCGCCGGGCTCCCTACACTTGGAGGATGCTCCGGCTCAAAGCCGCGCTAGCAGGGGTTGTCCTTTGTCTGGGGCCCGGCAGGCTATGGGCCGCCAAGAGGACCGCCGCCCCGCCTGCCCAGGAGCCTCCGCCGGTTGAAGCTCCCAGCGACCTGGACAACCTCCAGGGCGAGATCACCAAGCTGATGGACGAGACCACCCCCAAGCTCCAGCAGCTCGCCTCCATGCGGGACGCCTACGCGACGCGGCGCAACCTCAAGAAGTACGCGGTCGAGAGGATCAAGCTCCTGGGCGAGGTCCAGCCCGCCGTCCAGCGCTTCGCCGACCTCGAGATGGAGTACAACAAGCTCCGGCAGACCCAGGACACGATGAAGCTCGTCGCGGCCGTCGGGAGCATGATGGGCGGCCGCGGCATCCCGATGGAGGCCGGCAACGACCTCGCCCTCTCCCAGTCCCGGATGAACTTCTCCCGCGACATGCGCACCTTCCGCGAGGGCGCCTGGACGACCCTGGCCAACGAGGAGACCGCCTTCAAGGCCGCCGAGAAGACCTACAAGATGCAGCGCCTCTGGATCGCGGCCACCTCCGCCCTCCTGGCCCTCCTCGCCCTCGCCGTCGGCTTCGCCGTCTGGCGCAGCCGGGCCCGCAGCACCGCCATCATCGCCGGCGCCCAGCCCCTGACGGGCGGCGGCGCCGTCCCCGCCTTGACGGGCGGAGCCCGCCCCGCCCCCTCCGCCCAGATCGTCGCCGGCTCGACCTTGGCGGGCAACTACCGCGTCGAACGCGAGCTCGGCCGCGGCGGCATGGGGCTCGTCTACGAGGCCACCGACCTCGCCCTGCACCGCAAGGTCGCCATCAAGCGCATGCGCGACGACCTCGTGCACGCCCAGAAGGAGCTGGACATGTTCCTCGCCGAGGCGCGCCTGGTGGCGGCCCTCAAGCACCCGAACCTCGTCGAGATCTACTCCATCTCGAAGGAGGCCGAGCAGGTCCTGCTCATCTTCGAGTACGTCACCGGCCAGCCGATGAGCAAGTTCCTCGAGGGCGGGCGGCGCATCTCCCTGCGCTCGACGAAGGGGGTGCTCAAGCAGATCGGCGCGGCCCTCGACTACGCGCACGCGCACAAGATCATCCACCGCGACCTCAAGCCGGCCAACGTGATGATCACCCCCGAGGGGGTGGCCAAGGTGATGGACTTCGGCATCGCCCACCAGGCCCGCGTCACCGTCGCCAAGCTCACCCGCACCGAGGCCTGGGGCACGCCGCCCTACATGGCCCCCGAGCAGGAGCTGGGCGTCGTCTCCAGGGAGTCCGATCTGTTCTCGCTCGGGGTCATGCTCTACGAGATGGTGGTCGGGCGCCTCCCCTACATGGGCCCGAACTTCCTCGTCCAGAAGCAGCAGATGCTCTACATCCCGCCCTCCAAGGCCGCCTCGGGCATCGCCCCGGCCTTCGACGGCATCATCCACAAGATCCTCCAGGGCGACCCCAAGAACCGGTTCCACTCCGCGGCCGAGCTGCTGGCCGCCCTCGAGACCGTCCCGGACGTGACCACCACCACGAGGAAGATCCCGTGAGAGGCCTGCTGGGGGCCCTCCTGCTCGGCCTGGCCGCGCCGGCTTTCGCGGCGCAGGAGGAGGACCCTGTGGAGGCCAAGCAGCTCGAGGCCCCGCCGGTCATGAAGCAGCTGACCGCGGCGATGCGGCAGCTCGAGGAACTTCGCCCGGCGTACTCCGACACCTCCCGTTTCCTGCAGGCCGAGCAGGAGCGGGCGCGGGTCCTTCCGCGCGTGGACGAGCTGAACCAGGAGCTCTTGAGGATCCTGGACGAGCACAACAAGCTGCGCACGCGCCAGGAGACCCTCTCGACGATCGCCGGCCTCATCTCGCTCCACGCCAAGGGGCAGGCCCGCTCCACGGATACCCGCGCCTTCACCCGCTTCCGCTCCCGCTCCCAGTTCGAGCAGGAAGTCCAGGCTCTCATGAGCCACGTCATCCCGCTCATCAAGGCCGACAGGGCCGCCTACGAGGCCGGAGCCGAGGCCTATTCCGACCGCCGGCTGTGGATGTCGGCTTTGGCCGGGCTGGGAGGCGTCCTGGCGCTCGCCGTCGCGGCCGCCCTGTGGAACCACCGCGCCCGGCTCGCCCTGCTCTACCGCTCCCGCTACGCCTTCGTCCCCGGGACCGTGCTCAACGGCCTCTACCGCATCGACCGCGAGCTCGGGCGGGGCGCGCTCGGAGTCGTCTACGAGGCCACCGACCTCGGCCTGCAGAGGAAGGTCGCCCTCAAGCGCCTGCGCGACGAACTGGCCTTCGACGACGCCGAGCTCGAGAAGCTGCTGGCCGAGGCCCGCCTCGCCGCGGCCCTCAAGCACCCCAACATCGTCGAGACCTACTCCGCCTTCGAGGAGCGGGGCCAGGCCTTCTTCGTCCTGGAGTACGTGGACGGCCGCAGCCTCGAGGAGCTGCTCCCGGAGGGGAAGACGGCGCCCCTGCGCTGGGCCCTTGGGGTCGTCCGCCAGACCGCCGCCGCGCTCGATTACGCCCACGACCAGGGCATGCTGCACCGGGGCCTGAAGCCCTCCAACGTCCTCATCGACCGCGGGGGCGCCGTCAAGGTCTCGGATTTCGGCATCGCCTTCCAAGCGCGAGCATCCGCCCAGAAGCTCACCCGATTCCAGCTGGGCACCCGCAGGGAACCGCCCTACGACGCCCCCGAGCTCAAGAAGGGCCAGGCGCCCGTGCGCGAGTCCGACGTGTACTCGCTCGCCGCGGTCCTGCACCGCATCCTCGTGGGCCGGGCGCCCTCCGCTTCCTCGATGCCCGTCCCGCCGCCGGTGGACGGCATCCTCCTGAAGGCCCTATCGGCCGCTCCCGCGGAGCGCTACCGGACCGCCGGCGAGCTGGCCGCCGCTCTCGAGGCCGTCCCCGCATGAGGCTCTCCTTCCTCTGCCTGGCCCTCCTCCTCGCCGCCCCGTCCTGGGCGGCCCGGCGCGCGCCGGCGAAGCCGGCCGAGCCCCTCACCAAGGCGGCGGCCGAGCGCAACGTCCAGCTCGATGAACTGCAGGCCAAGATGGCCCGGGCCATCAAGGAGCTCAAGCCCCTGCTCAAGAAGCTGGCCGCGCTGAAGGAGACCTACCCGTCCTTCGAGGGTCCTGCGCAGGCGGAAGTCCAGCGCGCCCCCCTGCGGGAGGACATCCTCCGGCGCCTGCGCGAACTCGAAGCCTCGGAGCAGACGTTCGACAACCTGCGCAAGATCCAGAGCAACGTCGCCATCTTCACCGTCCTGGGCGGGATCCAGAACCGCGGCGGCAGGCAGGCAGCCGACCCGGGCGTCATCGACAGCGTGAAGAAGCACCAGTTCTTCAGCGACGACTCCGGGAACTTCCGCAAGCGGGTGGAGACCGCCCTCCGCGACGACGACGCGGCCTACGGCGCGCTGCGCGCCTCCTTCGAGCTCAAACGCCGCCGGAAACTCGTCGGCGCCGGCGTGCCCGTCCTCGTCCTCCTCGCCGCCGTCGTCTTCTTCTGGCTGCGCCGCCGCTCCCAGGCCGCCGCGCCCGCGGTCCAGGTGCTTGCGCCCCCGCGGGCCCCGCAGGCGGCGCTCCCCTACGGCACGGCGCCCACCCCCATGCCCTCCCCGCTCGCCCGCGCCCCCGCCGGCAGCGGCGGCGCGCCGCCTCCGCTCTCCCTGCCGGCCGTGGTGGGCGGCAACTACCGGCTCGACCGCCACCTGGGACAGGACGTGTTCGGCTCCATCTACGACGGCACCGACTTCGTGCGCAACCGCAGGTCGGTCGTCCGGCACCTGCGCCGGGAGATCACCCTGTCCGGCCCGGACCTCGAGGCCGTCCTCGGCGAGGCCCGACAGACCATCGCCCTCAAGCACCCCAACGTGGTCGAGGTCTACGCGGTCATGCAGGACGGCGAGCAGGCCTTCATCGCCATGGAGCCGGTGCGGGGCAAGGCCTTGTCCGACTACCTGCAGAAGGGCCAGCGCATCGACCTGCCCTCCACGAAGGGGCTCCTCCGGCAGGTGGCCGCCGCGCTCGAGCACGCGCACTCCAAGAGGATCCTCCACCGGGACCTGAAGACCTCCAACATCTGCATCGCCAACGACGGCGCGGTCAAGGTCGCGGACTTCGGCTTCTCCTACGCGGCCCGCCTCGCCGTGGCCAAGCACGTGCGCAACGACATCTGGGGCTCGGAGCCCTACATGGCCCCGGAGTACGAGACCACCGGCCTCTGCCTGGAATCGGACGTGTACGCGCTGGGCATCATCCTCTACGAGATGCTGGCCGGCGCGCTCCCCTTCATGGGGCCGGACTACATCGGCCAGAAGCGGGCTCTGGCCCTCCAGCCCCTCACCGCCAGGGTGCCCGGCATCCCGGAGGCCATGGACCGCATCCTCCGCAAGGCCCTGCAGGTCGAGCCCCGGGACCGCTACCCCACCCCCGCAGAGCTCTCCACCGCCGTCGACGCCCTCCAGGTCCCTTGACACCCCGGGACGCGGCCTTTACACTTTAAGTACCCCCCGGGGGTGGACTGTCTTCACAAATACCATGATGCGACGCATGCCGTCCCTTCTTGCGACCGCCTTCTGCCTATGGGCCCTGGGCGGCGTCTGTGCGGTCCCCAGGGCGGAGGACGCCCCCCAACCGAAGGCCGAGACCCCGGCGCTCGAGAACGACCCCATCAAGGCCGCCGGAGACCTGATCAAGAGCTTCAAGTCCCGCCCCCCGCTCCCCTCGCCCACGTCGGGGCAGAAGAAGGTGGAGGAACGGGTCGCCGTCCTCGAGAAGAAGATCGAGGCGGCCAAGACCCCCGACGAGAAGAAGGCCGTCATCCGCTCCGAAGCGGAGGGCTTGGCCGACCAGATGCTGAGCGCCGAGCTGCAGACCGCCCCCAAGGAGTACCGCGCCCAGGTGAGCAACGGCGTGGCGGGGGTGCTCAACCAGATCGGCTCGAGCGACAAGGCGAAGGCCCTCTCCGACGACGTGCTGGGGCGCGACCCCGACGACCGGGACGCCCTGAACGCCCGCGCCATCTCCAACTACCAGCTCGGGCGCTACCCCGAGGCCATCCACGACGCGACGCGGGTGTCCCAGCTCGAGCCCCGCAGCGAGCGGGCCTACGCCACGCGCGCGCTGGCCAACTACCAGATGCGCAACTTCGCCTCGGCCCTCGACGACGCGAACATGGCTTTGAGCCTCAACCCCAACAACCAGCTCGCCTTCCAGATCTCGAAGCTCTCCGAGACGCGCGTGACGAAGGCCTCCTCCCTCGGGCTCGACGCGGCCCAGCAGGCCGCGGCCGACAAGATCTCGCGGGAGTACAACGCCATGGTGGAGCAGAAGGCCCAGGCCGAGGCGGCCGCCGCGGTGGACGCGCCGGCGCCCGCCGCCGAGCCGCTCGCGAAGGCCGTCTTCACCGCCGACAAGATGGTGGATTCGCTCAACCAGAAGGCCCTCACCAACGTGCGCATGGGCGACGCGCGGGCCGCCATCGAGAACGCCAACAAGGTCCTGGAGCTCGACGAAAAGAACCCGAAGGCCTACACCATCCTCGCCGCCGCCCAGAACATGATGGGCCTCTACCAGGAGGCCTTCGAGGACGCCACCCAGGCCTTGAACAACAACCCCGACAACGCCTGGGCTCTGGACGTCCGGGCGGCCGCCTTCCTGGGCATGAACCGCTTCGCCGAGGCCATGGCCGACGCCGAGCGGGCCATCCTGCTCAACCCGAAGAACCCCGACGCCTACCTGCACCGCGGCCAGGGGCGCGAGGGCCTGGGCGACTTGAAGGGGATGCTGGAGGACTACCGGAAGGCCGCCGAGCTCAACCCGAAGCACCGGGTCTTCTACACGGAGGCGGCCGCCAAGTACCGGCTCGAGCCCAAGAGCACGGCCCCCGCCGGGCCCCAGGCCAACCCGTTCGCCGCCAAGAAGCCGGCCTCCGGCCGGCGCTTCATCGTGGTCCTGCTCTGCTCGCTGACCGGCGGCTTCCTCATCGCCCTGGGCCTCCTGCACGTGCTCAGCGGCCGCAAAGCGGCCGCGGCCGCGACGACCCGCAAGCAGGCCGCCTCCTCCTTCGAGGCGAGCTTCCAGATCGTGCGCTCCATCGGCCAGGGCGGCATGGGCGTCGTCTACGAGGCGGTGGACAAGGCCCTGGGCCGCAAGGTCGCCATCAAGAAGATGCGCGACGAGCTCAAGACCGACCAGCGCGAACGCGAGCGCTTCCTGCACGAGGCGCGCACCGTGGCCGCCCTCCACCACCCGAACATCGTGGACATCCACACCATCCTGGAATCCGACGGGGACCTCTACCTGGTCTTCGAGTACGTTCAGGGCCGCACCCTCGATGAGATCCTCGCCCAGAAGAAGCGGCTCTCCCTGGCCGAGGCGCAGTTCATCGCGCGCGGGGTCATGACCGCCCTGGCCTACGCCCACCAGCAGGGCGTGGTCCACCGGGACATGAAGCCCTCCAACGTCATGGTGACGCAGGACGGGTGGGTGAAGGTCATGGACTTCGGCATCGCCCGGCACGCCAAGGACGCGGCGAGCAAGTACACGGCGGCCAACATGGCCATCGGCACGCCGCCCTACATGGCCCCGGAGCAGGAGCGCGGCGAGGTGCGGCCGGAGTCGGACATCTACGCCTTCGCCTGCGTGCTCTACGAGATGCTCACCGGGGAGAGGACCTTCCAGGGCCAGGCCACGACGAGCGCGAAGCTCAACAAGCAGTACAAGAAGCCCACGCGGGTGGTGGGCTCCCTGCCGCCGGCCGTGGACGCCTTCATCGACGCGGCCCTCGAGCCCGACCCGGACAAGCGCATCAAGACGCCGGCCGAGTTCCGGGCGCGCCTGGACGCGGCGTTCGGGCCGATCCAGCCGCCTCCCAAAGCCTAGTGCTCCGCAGGGACCGCGTCTTCAAAGCCGGCTCATCCATCGTCTCGCGTCTGCCTGACGCTCAGGACCCGAGCTCGCGCAGGGTGCGGGTCGGGGCGCTGGCAGCGGCGCCTTCGGGGTTCGTGGACGCGCGGGATCCCAAGAAGCTCCGATTGAAGGACGCGGTCGACCGCATCGTGTGCGGGGATGCGGCGTCGGTGCTGAAGCGCCTGCCGCGGGAGTGGTGCGCCTGCGCGGTGACGAGCCCGCCGTATTGGAACACGGTGGATTATGGGATCTCGGGCCAGATCGGGCAGGGCTCCTATCAGGCTTATTTGAAGCAGCTGTCATCGGTCTGGAAAGGGGTCGAGCGGTGCCTGCTCCCGAACGGGAAGTTCTGCCTGAACGTGCCGCTGCTGCCCTTGACCAAGGCGGTCTCGGAGCCGGCGTTCGGGAAGACGCACACGCGGGTCCTGCTGGACCAGTACTCGGACATCAAGGCGTGGGTGGAGAAGACGACCCGTTTGCGGCTGTATAGTCTGTATGTCTGGGAGAAGCAGACGACGGAGAAGATGTTCGGGTCGTATCCGTACCCGCCCAATCTGTATGAGAGGAACACCATCGAGTTCATCGCGGTGTTCGTGAAGCCGGGCGAGCCGAGGAAGATCCCTTTGAAGGTGAAGGAAGCGTCTCGGCTGGGTCAGGCGGAATGGCTGGATCTGACGAGGCAGGTGTGGTGGATGTATCCGGAGAACGTCCGAAGGCAGGAGGGGCATCCGGCGCCGTTCCCGGAGGCCCTGCCCAACCGGCTCATCAACATGTATACGTTCCGGGCGGCGGCGTCGGAGGGGTTCGAGGGGGATGTGGTGCTGGACCCCTTGTGCGGGTCGGGGATGACCTGCGTGGCGGCTCGTCGATTAGGAAGACGATTCGTGGGGATCGATCTGAATCCGGAGTTCTGCGCGTATGCGGCTCAGCGGGCGAGGATGACTCCGGTCTCCCCCTCCGTCATGAGCGCGGCGCGGCCCTCCGAGAGGAAAACGTCGCAGGGCGAACTGGCGCTGTAGCTGGGACGGCAGGTTTGCGTGCCGCCTTGCGGCTCAGCAGGTAGATGACGATATCCAGGAATTGCTGCGCCGCGAAGATGCCCCAAAAGACCGGCATGGCTCCGGTGCCGAGGAAGATCCCACCCAAGCAGCCTACGAGATCGCGCAGCTGCAGGGCCGCGCCCAGCTGGGCGCGGCTGAGCCGCCCCTTGTCGTAGAGCTCGTTCAAGCCCCGGATCCCCAACGTCCCGAAGAAGGTGCCCGCGACGGCGGAGATGCCCATGTCCTTCCAGTAGACGGGAGACCAGGGCGGCACGGCGCCTGGGACGGCGGTCCAGGTTATGAAGCGGGTCCAAGCGCCCCACCACTGGCCGTAGGCGAGGTTGAAGAGAGTCTGATAGCGCAGACCTCTCTCCTTGCCCAGGTTGTTCTGAAAGTTCGACCAAGTGTTGACCCAGACGCCATGGAACAGGTTCAACGCCAGGTTGAGGGCCATCGCAGCGGCCATCGCCGGCAGATTCCCCTGGAACGTCGCGAGGAAGACGCCGAAGGCAAGGATGGTCGACAGAGCTTTCAAAACGAGCCCGCCCGCGATCTCCACCCGTGTCGGAGAGGCATAGGAGGCCCGGAAGGCCCTGGCGAGGTAGGCCGCCTCGCGCAAAGGCGCGCTCAGCATCCTGAGCAGGCGCCGAATGAACCCGCCCTCTTTTTCATCTTCGCTCCGTTCGATGCGCGGGCTCTCGACCGTGATTCTCGCCGTCCGGACCCGGCCGATATCCGCAGCCGCCAGGCCGGACCAAGCGTGGATCATCATGGCCTTCGGGGAGGCGGGAGCTGGGAGGACCTCAACCTCTCCGACGACGCGGGGCCGAGTGAAGAGCGCGTCGAGAGCGGCCCGCTCGCCTCCGGGCCCCGCGCTGTTCTCAATGTCGGCTGCGCCCTGCTCCAGGGCCCGGAAGCTCGAGTCAGTCTCTCCCTTCTGCGGAACCATGAGCTCGACTGTCCGGTCTGCGCGAGTCATGAATCCGACCCCGGCCGGGGCCGCGGCGACCCCTCGGGACGGGCTCGACGCAGCGAGGGTGACCCGGGCGATGAGCGGCTCAGCGCGCCTCTTCGGCGAAATCGTCGGCGGGGCCGCACCGGGCAGGGTCGTGTTGGTGATCGATACTGGAGCCGGATCGAGGGTCAGCGGGGACAGCCGGATGTCCGCGACCGCGGCTCCCGCGGCTCCGACTTGGACCACGGCGCCGGCCGCCTGCCCCTGCGCCACGCTCTGCGCGGCCGCGTAGAAGCCGGGGCCGGGGGAGAGCGCCGCCGAAACGACGCACAGCGTCGAGCCGAGAAGCGGCTTCAAACGGAGGCGGCCGGCTTTCAAATAGTCACCTTAGTTTACCTGATGACCGCTCGTGGAAATGTTCCTGAGCCCGAGATAGTAGTTCAGCACCTTGCCCACGTACTTGGGGGTTTCGCCGTTCTGCGGCACCCCGCCCGCCCTTTGGACCGCGCCCGGTCCCGCGTTGTAGGCGGCCACGGCCTTGACCTCGTCGCCGCCGAAGGTCTCGAGAAGCTGCTTGAGGTAGCGGGTCCCTCCCGCCACGCTCTGCTCCGGGTTGAGAGGATTGATGCCCAGCGAGCGCGCCGTGGCGGGCATGAACTGCATCAGCCCCCTGGCGCCGCTTTCAGAAGCTCTAGCCGGATCTCCCCAAGGGTTCTCCGCTCGCATGACCGCCTCGACGAACTTGGGGTCCATCCCCGAGTACTTGTTCACGACGGTGTTGATCATCCCGCGCATCCTCGAGATGTTGTCGTTAGGCTTGATGGCCCACAGGTCCCTGCCGTTCTTGACGAGCCCGCTGTCGATGGAGTGCCGGGCGTAGTTCCTGGCCTTCTGGGACAAGGGCCAGGTGTCCGCTGCGGGCTCGGCACGCGCGGAACCCAGAGGCCTGCCGAGGGGCCTAGCCGCACCCAGGTAGGGGACGGGCTTCTTCATCGCATCCTTGAGCATCGTCCCGTTGCCGGCCGGCAGGCCGAGCTTTCGCGCCATCGCATTCCTGGCGCCGTCGAACGCCGCCAGGTTCTTCTTGAGCCCGGCGGCGTTCGCCAGGCGGTCCCCGACGCCTTGCCGACCGCCCTTGAGGGCCTCGCCGAGCTGCTTCATGGCGCCGCGCCCTTCTTTGAAGAACCGCGAGCGGCCGGCATCGCTCAGCCCCGCGCCCTTCGCCGCCATGGGGTTGAGGTCCTGGAAAGCCTTGCCCTTGAGGGCATCGAGCTCCTTCGAGCCCAGCAGGTCGAATGCGCCCTGGGTATCGGCGCCTTTGACCTTGTCTTGAAAGCCCTGCAGCAGGCCCTTCATCTTCGCGGACCCTTCGGCTTTGAGGGCCTCCGAGACCGGACTGGCCTTCTGCCCGATCTGCTGCTGGTTCTGCTTCCTTTCCTGCTCGGGCAGCTTCTCCTCCCTGCCGCCGCTCCCCGGGGCCGCGCTCCCGGGCGCGGCCGCTAAGGCCGGCGCCGCAAGGACCGCTCCGAGCACCGCCAACGCCAGGATGCGACATGCATCATTTTTCATAAGCTCCTCCCTTCCCATGCGTCCGGACGAAGCCGGACTCTTTGAGTTCCTGTTTTGAATCGGGGCAAATGGATATCGCGAAGGCGGTCTTCATGGCCTAAACCCTCCAGGGCTGCCCCCGGGGCCCGGAGCCCCGGGGGTAGCCCGTCCCGTCAGCGCTTCATGAGGATGGACATGGCCGTTGCGACGGATTCTCTGGTCGTCGTTCGGGTGCACCTCCTCGCGGCCCATTCGGATCATCCCGCCCAAGCTCGGGGCAGGGGCCGCTGCATACGCGGTTTCCTTCATCGCCGCCGGACCTCCTCTGATTGTGCGGATTCCTTTCATCTTCATCGAAATCTCAGCCGCAGCAGCCGCCCTTCTTCTTGTCGCCCTTGCCCTTCTCTTCCTCCCGCGTCGTCTCGTCCCCGGAATAGGCCCTCGGCGAGGCGGCCATGGCGCTGAAGACCGCCAGCGCCAGGAGCACTAGGCACGCTCTCTTCGACTTCCAGTTCATCGCCCCTCCTTGCTCAACTCGGCTTGCCACACCCCCAGTCTGCCCCCGAAGCGCGGCCGGCTGCCACTGAATTTCCGCTCAAAGAGAATCCCCTGGAAATCCCGGGGGTTCTTCGCCTTGGACAGGGATTCTTCAGAAGCGCTTAAGAGCTCTTTATCGTGTTGGAGTGAAATGATATTCTCCAGCCGATGACCGGACGCAAGAAGATCCTGGCCGTCGAAGATGACGGCGTCGTCCTCGACTACATCATCGATACTCTCTGCGCGGACTACGAGATCCTGCCGGCTAAGACCCTCAAAGCCGGCTGGTCGCTCTTCAAGGAGAGGCGGCCCGACCTTGCGATTTTGGATCTCTCGCTCCCCGACGGCAGCGGCATAGACCTTTGCCGGAAGATACGCGAGTACTCCGAGCAGGGCGATATCCCGGTCATCATGCTTACGGCGCGAGGCGGACTCGCGGACAAAGCGGAAGGCTTCTCCGCCGGAGCGGATCAATACCTGGTCAAGCCTCTGGAATCCGCGGAGCTCCGAATGTGGACGCAGGCTCTCCTCAAGAGAATAGCGACCGACAAGGGCGAACGAGGCCGGATCCACGCGGGACGTCTGGTCCTGGATCCGGATGCGATGCTGGCGACCTGGGAGAGCTCCCTCATCCATGGACTGACCCCGAAAGAGTTCGAGCTCCTTTTGCACCTGGTCCGCAGGCGTCCGGCCGTGGTCAGCCGCAAGGAGATCCTTTCCAGGCTCTGGCACACGGTGGCCGCCGACAACTTGGTGGACGCCCATCTCTGCAACCTGAGACGCAAGCTCCCGCCGGCTCTGGCCGGGCGGATCCAGGCCGTCCCCGGCAAAGGCTTCCGCTATCTAGAATCCATTTGAACCGGCTCCTTCCCGTTCTGCTCTTCTGCGCCCTGCCTTGCGCGGCGCTTTCGGCTCATGGGGAGGCGCAGACGTCCACGCCGCGGGAACACCTGCGGGAACTGCGCAGGGACATGGAGTCGGACATGGCGGCGCTCGCCGCCATGACCGAGAGGCTGAAGGCCCTGGGATATTCCTACGACGCGGGCGCGGGTTATCCTGAAGCCGCGAGCGAGAGGAAGACCCTGCTGGCGGGGATCACCCCCCGCATCCGGCGCCTCGAGCTCTCGAGCAGGGAATTCGACCGTTTGCTCAACGCCTATTTCAAGACCTCTTTCTCTTCGGCCGCCGCAGCGCTCAAGGCGCGGAAGTCCTCTGCCGCCGCCTCCCCGGATCTCGCCGACGTCAGGGACCATTGGATCTTCACGGAGCGCTGCTCCAAGTTCCGCTACAGGACGCGGATGGCCGTGCACGACGAGAGGACGGCCTTCGAATCCTTTTCAAACAGACGCTCATCCGCTCGCGCGAGACTCTTCGGCACGCTCTTCGGCCTGGCCGCCCTATTGGTGCTGTCGCTGGCCGCCGCACGGCTCACGGGCGGGAGACCCGCGGCGAGGCGCACGCCGATGAACACATCCCTCGCGCCCGGACAGAGGAGGGACCGACCGCCCGCGCTCCTCGGTGGGAAGTGGAGGCCCGGCAAACCGCTCGGACAGCCGCCTCTCGGCGACATGTGGTCAGCCGAAAGCGTCCTCGACGGAAGCGCCTGCGCGCTCATCCGCTTGAGGCCCGAGATCGTCCGCTCCGGCGACTTGGAGGAGTTCCTCGCCGAGGCGCGTCTCTGGGCTTCTCTCAAGCATCCCCACATCCTGTCGCTCCATGCCGTCGTTCGGGAGGGAGAGGACTGCTGGCTGGTCGAGGAGGCGGCTTTAGGCAAGCCGCTCTCGGCGCATCTCAGAAAGGACAGGCCCTTGCCCTTCGCCGCGGCCAAGCGGGCCATCCGAGAAGCGGCGGCGGCCTTGGCCCATGCGCACGCGCGGGGAGTCCTGCACGGAGACATCAAGCCCGCATGCCTGCTATGGACTTCCGCCGGGCCCCTGAAGGTGGCTGATTTCGGCGTTTCCAAGCGGGCTCGGCTTGCCCTTGGCAAGACCGCGCGAGGGATCTCGTGGGGCTCGGAGCCGTACCTGCCGCCTGGTCCCGAGCTCGCTATTCTGAGCGCGCAATCGGATCTATTCTCCCTGGGGGTCGTCTTCTACGAGATGATCACGGGCCTGCGTTCCTTCCCGGGACCGGAGTACGAGATGCAGAAGAAGCTCGCCCTCTATCCTCTGCCCTCCCAATTCCAAGCCGGCCTGCCGCCGGCCGTCGACGCCATGCTGCGCAGGGCCCTGGCTCCGAACCCTCTTGACCGCTTCCGTTCGGCGCAGGAATTCCTGTCGGCGCTCGAAGTCCTAGGCTAGCTTCTACTCGATACGGGCGGGGTCCGTCCCCTTCGCGGCCTCCTCGGCCATGTGCTCGGCGAGGAGGTTCCAGCTGACGAAGTGCCCTCCGGCGGTCGGCTCCCCGCTCTCGGGATGGTAGTTCTCGTTCATCCCACCGCTCGCGCGCAGGTCGCGCTCCAGCGTCCGGACCGTCTTCTCGGCCAGTTCCCGGGCCTGCTCCTTGTAGCCGTAGTTCAGGAGGCCGTGCATCATCAGGTAGTTCGAGAGCACCCACACCGGCCCGCGCCAGTAGCCCGATTTGGCGTCGTAGAGCGGCTCATCGGGGGACAAGGTGCGGACCCCGACCGGGGACCAGAACTCCTTGGGGTCGAGCAGGTGCTCCAAGACCATGCGCCGGGCCTGCTCCTTGGAGGCGATCCCGGCCCAGAGCGGCACGAAGTTCGTCCAGGTCTTCACCCTCACGAAGCTGCCGGTGCGGGAGTCGATGTTCAGGAACATCCCGTCGGGCTCGGACCACATCTTCCCTAGGATGAGCTCCCGGAGGGCCTGCGCCTTCCGTTTATACGCGCCCGACTCCTCGGCCTTGCCCAGCTTCTCGGCCAGGACCGCCATGGCCAGGTACTCCCGATACAGGTAGCACTGCAGGTCCACCCCTTCGCTCACCTGGCTCGGGGAGTCGGCGACCGCGGGGTTGTTGTCGACCCCGCTCTCCACCCCGTTGAACCAGAGGAAGAGACCGTCCACCGAACGCCGGTTCTCTTCCCAGAATGCCAGGGTGTGCGAGAGCTTCGCGTAATTCGTCTGCTTGCTCGCCCCATTCTCGCGGCTCAGCCATGAAAAATCGCCGAGTGTCCGCGAGGCGCGCAGGGCGGCCTGTGCCAAAAACGGCTTGCACATCTCCGGCAGGGCCCACAGGGCGTCGGGCGCAATCTCGCGCGGCGCGTAGCCTTTCCAGTTGGCGTACTCGTCCACGAACTCGAGGAAGGCTTCCACCGAGGAGGCGACGGGACCGCCCACGCCGTCGTAGCTGAGGGCCACGCCCATGAAGTACATGTCCCAGTCGAAGAGCTGGAAGTAGGGGCCGGCGGGCACGAGGTACTCGTGCTTAAGGATCCCCTTAGGAGGCTTCACCACGTTCTCCTTGACCTTATGCTTCCTCAGCAGGAAGGCCAGATCGCCTTCCTTCTGCGCCGCCGCCGGAGCGGCGAGAGCCAGCGAGAGCGCCAGCAGCGCGCCGGACGAGATCCTTGTCATGATCTTCTCCCTCCCAAGATCCGCACTGCGGAATCTCTACTCAAAGGTCGGCAAACGCCCCTTATAGGTGTTGCCGGTCGTGTTCTTGACGATATCGACCTTCTCCCTGGGTTTGGTCCGTTCCCGCCGGTCGTCCTGCCGGGTATCGTCCTGGCTCGGAGCACCCAGGCCGCCCAGGTTCGGGGGCTGTGGATCGGAGACTTGCGCCCCTCCGCCTCCTCCTTGAGCCTCCCCGCCGCACTCGGGGCCGCTGCAGTTGGACTGCAGTTTTCCGTCTGAAGCCTGGCCGGCCTCATCGAAGCCTTGCTTATTCTTCTCCTTGGCTTCCTCCGCCGCCTTGTCCGCCTCCATCATGACCTTGACCGCCTGGGCCGCCAGGACGACCCCGCCCATAATGAAGGGCAGGCCCTGCGTCATCTGGCCCCAACTCGCGGCCAGGACCCCGCCCACTCCCGCGGCCGCGCCCCCGCAGCCGGCGGCGCCCATAGCCGCTAGCTTGGCCGCCGCGAAGTCGCCCTTCTTGAGCAGCTGGGACGCGATCACGAGCAGGATGAAGCCCAGGCCCAAGGCCGCTATCCCCGCATAAATCATATTCTGATACGGGGTCTCGTTCTTCGAGTCTTTGGCCGTCTCCGGCGGCGGGGCTGGCGGCTCGATCCCTTTGGAGTCGGAGACGTTCGATGACGACACGCCGGAGCCGGCCGGCGCCGGGGCGCCCGCCGCGGGGACCCCCGCCGACGAAATGGCTCTCGAGCCGTCGAACGCCTTGGCCGCGGTCGCCGCCGCGCTCGCCCCGGCAGGCATGGCGGTCGCAGCCCGGCTTAATCGGCTCGCCGCCTTAGCCTGACCCAGCGCATTCCGGCCCACTGGCGCCGTCCCGATCCTGCGTACGGCTCCATAGTGGGGCCTGGCTGCGGAGAAGGCTTTGATAGGCCCCAGTCTGGTCTGCGAAGGCTTATAAATATCCTGGAAGCCCGCCCCGACCTTCCCGCCGATGGGCTCCACGGACTTGAAGAACCCGGCGCTCGATGATCCGGCCAAAGGGGCCGCGGCCACGAATCTGGGCCTTGGCGCGGCGGCGGCCTCGGGCGCGACCGGCGCGATGTCCGGCTCCGAAGCGGGAGCCGTCTCCTCGGGGACCAGCGGGGCGGGTGCCGGAGAGTCGTTCTCAACATCAGGTTCGCCCGGCCTTTCAGGGACCGGCAGCGGATTGGCCTGGGTCAGGTAGTCCAACGACGAGCCGGCCCGCGCCGCGGGACCCGGCTCGATTCCGTTCGGGAGGGAATCCCGGGTCGACGACTCGACGAAGAACACGCTACCGCTCGAATAGCTGCGGGCTCGATATCCGTCCAGGTCGCCGACGAAGAGGGAGACGGCCACCGCCAGCGTGGTCCCCGTCAGGATCAAACCCAGGATTCCGCTCCTGCTCGCGAGGAGCGCCCCCAGCCGCTCGCGGCCCAACATGTTGACGATCAGAAAAGGAGAAAACGAAGGCGCTATGGATCCGGAGGCGGCCGCGAGCATTGCGCCGATACTCGGCGCTCGCGGGGACAGCAGGGCGCCCGCGATCCTGCCTGCGGGCTGGTACGTCATGGTGGGAAGGGGCGGGATCCATAAGCCTCCGAGTCTGCGTTTCTTCCTGCCGGGTCGGGTCATGGCGATCGAGCCTCCATGCCCACAGTCTGACCCTCGACAGCAGCCGCACGCCACTGAATTTACGCTCAAGGAGATTCCGCCTGGAACAGCGGTGTTTTTCGTCCCCTCCCGGCCTGGTTTAAGAGGCGCTTAAGGACGCGACAGCTTCGCCATCACCGCGCTGACCGCGCCCCAAAGCAAAAGCAAGCTCACGACGCTGTACCACTTCAAGGCCCCCGCCGCGCCCGGCATCTCCCCCGTGACGACCCGGTACCCCGCGACGTAGATCAACCCCGCGATGACGAACGACACCCACCCGCTCTTATCCTTCATCCTCGAAGCTCTCCCCGAAGAAATTCTCCTCCGCCTCCTCCTTCACCAGCAGGAGGAACGTCCCCAGCGCCGCCACCAGAATCCCCAGCACCAGCGCTCCGTTGCTCCCGAAGAACCCCTGCACATACCCCGCGAACGGCAGCGAAAGCGCCCTCTGCCAATGCTCCCCCGCCGACGTCCCCTGGCTCGCCGGCACGATCCGATAATACCCCCCCGACAGCACCGCCAGGAAAAGCCCGGCACAGGTCAGCGGGATGGGCATGACCGGCGTGCCTCCCTGCCGGGCCTCCAGGTGGTCGAAGATGCCCGCGCACAGCGCGCACACCCCCGCCGCCGCTCCCAGGATCAACCCCGCCTTCGCGAAAGCCGCCGGCTCCCCCTTCATCAAGGACAGCATCGGCGCCGAATACATCCAAAGCATCGCCGTCCCGCACAGCGCCCCCACCGACACCAGCAGACTCAGCCAAGGCGACGTATCCATCCGCAAGGACAGCCACAGTGGGAAACCCGCCGCGAACAAGCTCAGCACCACCAGCTGGATCCTCAGCCAGTCCCAGCTCGGCTCGAAGAGCGGCAGGCCCGAGCGGCCCGACAGGAAAAGCGCTCCCGCCCCGATCGCGCAGACCGTGACGCCCCACGCGTCGCACTCCTTCACCTTGAGCAGCCAGCACGCCCCGCCCAGCGCCGCCGCCGCCCCGGCCAGCAGAGGCCAGACACCCGAGCGCCCCGCCGCGTAGCCCAGGAGGGCCGTCAAGACCAGGAGGACCCCGGCCGCCGGACGCTTCCAGTCCCGCGGGGGCGCCGGCGCCTCGGGGTCTTTGGGCTCGGCCGGAGCCACCCCCGGCATCGGCTGCTTGGCGACCGGCCCCGTCAACGGCTTAAGCTCCTTGTACTCCCTTGGCGCGGAGGGCACCCGGGGCGCCGCCGCCTTCGGCTTCCTGAGGTCGATCCCCAGATCCAGGACGCGCTCGCCGCCCATGAAGCCCCCGGGGTCGACGAGCATCCCGGGAGAGTTCGCGTCCGAGAGGACCTCCCCGACCGAGGCGTAGCGCTCCTCCCGCTGTTTGGCCATCATCCGGGAGATCACCTTGGCCGCCATGTCGGCCACGTCCCGGTTCTCCTGGCGCACGTCGGGCAGGGGGTGGTTCAGGTGCATGGTCAGCGTGTCGGCCGGGGTGCGCCCCTGGTAGGGCGGCCTTCCGGCCAGCATCTCGAAGTAGGCCGCCCCCATCGCGTAGATGTCGCTGCGCTCGTCGGCCTTGCCGCCCCAGCCCAGCTCCGGGGCCATGTACTCGGCCGTCCCGAGCAGCTCCTGGCCCGGCTCGATGGAGGGGTCCTTGATGGCGAAGGCCAGCCCGAAGTCCGAAAGCCGTATCGTCCCATCCTTGCCCAGCAGGATGTTGCCCGGCTTGATGTCCCGGTGGATGATGCCGTGCCGGTGGGCCTCATCGAGGCCCTCGAGCGCGGCCTTGAGCACGCGCAGGGCGTCCATCGGGTTCATCCGCCCCTCCCGCTGCAGGCGGGCGAGCAGGGTCTCCCCGTCGACGAACTGCATGATGATGAAGTTCCGGCCCTGATCGCGGTTGGCGTCGTAGACCTGGACGATGCGTGGGTGCTCGAGGCGCGCGGCCGCGCGGGCCTCGCGCTCGAAGGCCGCCATGAAATCGGCCTTGGCCGCGAGCTCGGGGGCCAGGACCTTGAGGGCGACCGGGCGGTCGAGGCGCAGGTGGTGCGCCAGGTAGACCACCCCCATCCCGCCCCCGCCCAGGAGCCGCTCGATGCGGCACCCCCCCAGCGTAGTCCCTTCCAGCGGGTCGGCCATTCCGTAGATTATAGTACAATCTCCTTATATGCCCACCGTCGAGAAAAGCGAAGAGACCCCCCTCTGGCGGCAGTACAAGGCCCTCAAAGCCTCCACCCCCCACGCGCTCCTGCTCTTCCGCCTGGGCGACTTCTACGAGCTCTTCGAAGACGACGCCCGCGTGGCGAGCCCGGTGCTCGGCGTCGTCCTCACCCAGCGCCAGGGCTCTCCGATGTGCGGCATCCCGCACCATTCCTCGAGCCACTACATCTCGAAGCTGCTCAAGGCCGGCTTCAAGGTCGCCATCGCCGACCAGATGGAGGACCCGGCCAAGGCCAAGGGCCTGGTCAAGCGCTCGGTCACCCGCCTCATCACCCCGGGCACCCTGGTCGAGGACGAGTACCTCGACAGCCGCACGACCAACTACCTGGTCTCCCTGGCCTACGACACCTTCGGCTGGGGCCTCGCCTGCGTGGAGGCTTCGACCGGCGAGTTCTGGGCCACCCAGGTCTTGAACGACCACTCCCACCTCCAGCTTTTCTCGCTTTTGGCCAAGCTCGAGCCCGCCGAGCTGCTCGCGACCCCGAAGGCCGTCGAGGAGCTCAAACTCCGCCAGCTCCTCGGCCCCCGGACCTCCATCACCTTCTGGGAGCAGACCGTCCCGGGCACCGACGACTTCGCCGGCTTCGGCGACGCCGCCGTCTGGCAGAACCGCCACCTGGCTTTGCGGGCCGCGCTCAAGGCCCGCCGCTACGTCGCCGACACCCAGGCGCACCTCAAGGACGCCTCCCTGATCCCGCTCTACCGGGAGTCCGCCGCCGAGATGCAGCTCGACGAGGCGGCCATCCGCACGCTCGAGCTGGTCCTCTCCTCGGACGGTGAGCGCCGCCACTCCCTCTGGGGCGTCCTCGACCGCACCCAGACCCCCATGGGCAGCCGGAAGCTCAAGCAGTGGATCCTCCATCCCTCGACCGACCAGGTCGAGATCGAGCGTCGGCTCAACTGCGTGGAGGAGCTGGTCAAGGAGGGGGCCGGCCGCAAGGAGATCGCCCGCACCCTGAGCGCGGTGGCCGACATCGAGCGGGTCATCAACCGCCTCGCCACGCGCTCCGCCTCGCCGCGCGACCTGGCCGCCCTCCGGGACTCCCTCAAGCAGGCCGCCCCCCTGAGCGCCGAGCTGAGCCGCTGCGAGTTCTGCTCCGGTATCGATTCCCTCGCCAAGGCCCTCAAGGAGCTGGAGGCGCCCCTGCAGGCCCTTCGGGCCCTGCTCGAGCGAGCCGTCGTGGAGCGCCCGCCGGCAAAGCTCTCGGACGGCGGCCTCATCCAGGACGGCTTCGACAAGGCTTTAGACGAGCTGAGGGCCGTGCGCTCGGACAGCCGCAAGTTCCTGGCCGAGCTCGAGGCGCGCGAGCGCGCCGCGACCGGCATCGGCACCCTCAAGGTGGGCTTCAACTCGGTGTTCGGCTACTTCATCGAGGTGACCAAGGCCCATCAGGCCAAGGTCCCCGACCGCTTCACCCGCAAACAGACCCTGGCCAACGCCGAGCGCTACATCACCCCCGAGCTCAAGGAGCTCGAGACCAAGATCCTCCACGCCGAGGAGGAGTGCCTGCGCCTGGAGCTCGAGCTCTTCGAGAAGACGCGCGAAGGCGTCCTCGCCCAGGACGAGCCGGTGCGCCGCTTCGCGCACCTCCTCGCCGAGCTGGACGTCCTCGCCGCCTTGGCCGAGGTTGCGGACTTCGGCGGCTGGGTGAAGCCCAAGGTCGACCTCTCCTACGCCTTCAACATCGAGGACGGCCGCCACCCCATCGTCGAGGCCCTCCTGCCCGCGGGCACCTTCGTGCCCAACTCCCTCAAGCTCGACGGCACGGACCCGCAGGCCCTGGTCCTCACCGGCCCCAACATGGGCGGCAAGAGCGTATACCTGCGCCAGAGCGCCCTCATCGCCATCCTGGCCCAGATGGGCAGCTTCGTCCCGGCCGCCAAGGCCGAGCTCGGCATCGTGGACAAGGTCCTCACGCGCATCGGCTCGCGCGACCAGCTCGCCCGCGGCGAGTCCACCTTCATGGTCGAGATGCGCGAGACCTCCCACATCCTCAAGTCGGCCACCCCGCGCAGCCTGATCCTGCTCGACGAGGTGGGCCGCGGCACCTCCACCTACGACGGCATCTCGATCGCCTGGGCGGTGCTCGAGCACCTCAACAAGTCCGGGCAGGCCCCCGAGGGCGCGCCCGCCAAGGCGGGCCCCAAGCCGCCGCGCGGGCCGCGCACCCTCTTCGCGACCCACTACTTCGAGCTCACCGAGCTCGCCGAGCTCCTCCCCGGCGTGGCCAACGCCAACGTCGAGGCGCGCGAGTGGACGAACGCGGAGGGCCGCACCGAGGTGGTCTTCCTGCACAAGATCTCCCCCGGCCCGGCCGACCGCTCCTTCGGCATCCACGTCGCCGAGCTGGCCGGCCTGCCCGCGGCATGCATCGCGCGGGCCCGGGAGATCCTGCACGGGCTCGAGAACGAGGCCCGCACGGCTCCCTCCTCCGGCTCAGCCGCCGCGGAGCCCTCGGCCGAGCCGACCCTGCCCCTCTTCGACGAGAACCCGGTCCTCCATGAGCTGAGGCTCCTCAACCCGAACGAGCTGACCCCCATCGAAGCGCTCAACAAGCTCTGGGAGCTCAAGAGGAAGCTGTAATGCCGGTCGTCCGCCGCCTGGACGAGAGCGTCGCCAGCCGCATCGCCGCGGGCGAGGTCATCGAGCGCCCCGCCTCCGCCCTGAAGGAACTCATCGAGAACGCCCTGGATGCCGGGGCCTCCCGCGTGGACGTGGAAGTCGAGGGGGGCGGACGGACGCTCATCCGGGTGCGAGACGACGGCTGCGGGATGGACGCGGAAGACTGCAGGACGGCCTTCGAGCGGCACGCGACTAGCAAGATCAAGGACTTAGACGACTTGGACGCTCTTTCCACCTTCGGCTTCCGGGGAGAGGCGCTCTACGCCATCGCCGCGGTGGCGAAGGTCAAGCTGACCAGCTGCCGCAAGAACGCCAAGACGGGCACCGTGGTGGAAGTCTCGGGCGGAAAGATCGTGCGCTCCAGCGAGGCCGCGCCCGTGCCGGGCACGGTCATCGAAGTGCGCGACCTGTTCTTCAACACCCCGGCCCGGCTCAAGTTCCTCAAGTCCGAGGCCTCCGAGAAGGCCCAGCTCTCCCGCGTCCTGGAGGACGCCGCGCTGGCCAACCCGGGGGTGGCCTTCAGCATCAAGACGGGCCCTCGGGCCAAGCTGGAGTACGTGAAGGGCGGACGGCGCGAGCGTTTGGCCGATATCCTGGGCCCGGAGCTGGTCGAGCCGCTCCTGCACGCCAAGGGCGAGGGTCTGGACGCTTTCGTTTCCCCCACCGATTCGCTGGCCGCCACGCGTCAGATGCAGTATCTCTTCGTCAACCGCCGTCCGGTGGCCTGCAAGGCGCTCCAGCAGGCGCTCTACCGGGCCTACGAGCCCTTCCGGGCCCGTGACCGGCACCCGGTGGCGGTGCTGTTCCTGGAAGCGCCCCCGGAGGAGCTGGACGTGAACGTGCACCCGCAGAAGCGGGAGGTGCGCTTCCGACGCGAGCGCGAGGTGTTCGAGCGCGTGGCCTCGGCCCTATCCAAGGCTTTACTCTCCTCGAAGGGCGTCCCGACGCTGGAGAAGGCCCGGCCTGCCGCTTTCGAGCCGGTGTCCCAGGTGGCCGAGGCGGTCGCAGCCCCGATGGAGTTCGCATACTCGGCTCCCGCTCCGGGCGGGGCGCCGCGCTGGTACCGCACGCCCATCCGCTATCTGGGCCAGATCGAAAGAACCTACCTGGTCTTCGAGTCGGGCGGCGGCCTGCTCGTGATGGACCAGCACGCAGCACAGGAGCGCATCTTCTTCGAGCGCTATCTCAAGAGCCTGAGCGCGGGCAAGCCGGCCATGCAGAAGCTGATGCTGCCCGTGCCGGTGGATTTGCCGCCCTCCGCGGTCGAGCGCCTGCTCGGGCGCGGCGAGCGCTTGGAGGCGGCGGGCTTCGAGGTGGAGCGCTTTTCCAAGACCTCGGTGCGGGTGACGGCGGTGCCCGAGCACTTCGAGAAGGCGGGCGACGTGAAGGACATGGTCCATCACGCCGTGGAGCAGTTCCTGCTGGCGGGGGCGGGCCAGCGCCGGGCCGATGCGCGCTATGACGCGGCGGCGATGATCTCCTGCAAGCGGGCGGTCAAGGCGCACGACCCGTTGAGCGAGCGGGAAGCTTTGAGGTTGGTCGAGGATCTTCGGGAGTGCGACGATTCCACCTGCTGTCCGCACGGCCGGCCGACGATGCTGGACCTGGGGCGCGAGGAGATCGCGCGCCGGTTCGGAAGGTCGGGCGCCCCGCCGCTGTAAGCCGGTCTACCTGTTTTAAGCGATTCCTGCGGGTGTCAACAGAACTGTCTGCTTGGATGTGTTGTGGATTGGGCGTACGGGATATCAAACCATTCATTTCAGAGCACGTAATTTTGCAATTGCTTGTTGCGCAGACGCGGCTCTGCCAATATCGCCATATTGATTTTGGTATCTGACAACTCGTTCAAGAACAGGAATTGCTCTTTTGTCGCCAATATTTGCGAGAATCTCGGGTATTAACTGGTAGATTGGACCTGATTCATAACCAAATATATCTTGATGCGAAAGACCTGCATTAGCAATACATTTTCCTGATAAATTCCAGTCCTTTTGTTTCCTGCAAACACCATCAATCTGCTCTTCATACTCAATGTGTCTAGCTAATAGATGCACCAACCTAGGAGTTACTAGTCTCCCTAATCTAACAAAAACCAGGATTAGTTCTTTTGAATGCAACCTATATCGCTTAGATCTAACTTCATTGGTTTCAGATTCATGTTCTAGATATCTGACATGTTTCAAATCAAATATTAGACCATCAATAAGTTCTTCTATTCTTTTTGTATGCACATCCCTTAAAAACCTCGCTCGGCCCTCTATTCTCAAAATCGCGTTATGCGCAACCCCCGCATCGGTAAGTATGCTGTCAAGCGGGCCATCGGGCTTAACACTCCCCATGTAAAACAGTCGATCGCTTTTCTCGATTTGCTGAAGTCTCGGGATTAGTGTCTCATCACCCACAACAGCAAGAGCATCAATAATATGCTTCCTCGTCTCTACATTATTCTTGCCCTTATGCTCATCCAGTTGTTGGAGCAGTCTTGGCACAAGCAAACCGCTGCCTTCACGAAGTATGTCCGATGAGGACAACACTTTAAATTCCATCCAATACCTATCTATATCCCTTGAATCAATTAGCAATTTTTGCAGATTTGCAATCCTGCCCTTCATCTCATCTCTTTCATGTCCATGCAACCCAAGCCTTCTTCTTGCTTCCATTGTGCTTTTCAGCACCTCATTCTCATCGGCCGTGGGCTCGGGGAAAATGACCTTAAACGCATCCTCTGCGTTCGGCTTATCATTTATCGATGTCCTGTCCAGCCCATATTGAAGCGTGCTATGCGCCGGTTCCGTTGACACCTGCGCGAACCCTGCCGTCGCCGCCAACGACAACACCCCGATAACCATCATGCTCATGATTTCGTCCTAGCCGGCATCCTCTCCATGATCACGCCAACCTAAGCCGTTCCCTCAGCCAGCGCAGATGCGCCTGATGCTTCCTCGGGCTCATCCGCGCGATGTTTCGCAGCTTCCACCTCACCGCCGGCAGCCTCTCCACCCCCGGCACCCCCAACAGCTCCCACCTCGGAACCCCTTCCTTGATGGACACCACGAACCGCCTCTCATCCCGCCCTCACGACGACCTCCCTCCCCGCGGCGGGATCGTGATCCGGAACCTCGGATGCAGGGTCCCACCCTTGAAGACCATGCGGTTGCCGTGGCCGAGGCCGACGCGGGACACATCGAGCTTCCTGAACCAAGGATGCCCGCTCCCCTCCGCGAGGCACAGGAAGAGCCGCTTGACCTTGATCGAGCGGCAGGCCTCCAGGAGCTTCTGGACCAGCTGCGGGCGCAGCCCGCCCAGCCCCTCCATGATGAGCCGCGCCTCCTCATAGGCCTCCCCGGCCGGCACCAGGTGGAGCAGTTCTAGGATGGCCCGCTCCGGGGCCGAGAGCCTCACGGAATACCCCGCCCGCTCCCTCTCCGTCAAGGCGGCCGGGGCCCCGTCGTCGAAGAGCCGCGGCGCCGTGTAGCGCACCCGCGCCCCCCAAGGCATCCCGGCGAACCACGAAGGCAGCCTGACGCCCGGCCGGCCGAACAGATGGACAGGGCCGGCGTCCCGAGCCTGGACGAAATGCGCGTATCCCTGGAGCTGAAGGGCGGTCTTGGCGGCGGCATGCACCGGGAGCCCCAGTTGGGTTTGCAGGGCATACAGCCCGCCCGTCCAGTCGACTTGATCGTTGGCCTGCGCGTAAGCCCCGTGCCCCACTTTCCGGACCCAGCCGTACCGGCAGTACTTCGCGGCCAACTGCCTCGAGACGCCCTGCCGCTCGAGCCATGCCTGCACGGCCACGGCGCCCCTGGGCCAGCGGCTCAACAACGTCTGGATCACTCCCCTGCGTCCTGCGCTCATTGGTTTATCATGATACAGATTTGTAGCCTCAGAGTTTACTTATATGCTCTATTATGAACTATAGCAGAGGAATCCTCCGCCGTCAAGCCACCGATGCGCGCTTGTCTTCCTGTTTTAAGCGATATTATAGGCCTTATCGGGTATAAAATCTATTTTTGTATTGACAAATAGGCTATTTCGGGTATAATAATCAATGAACTATACCCGATGCAGCCTTTATCACATGCGCTTGCATCCAATCAGGTATAACCTGAACCCATGAAAAAGAACCCCATCGCCGACCTGGTGAAAGAAAAGCGCAAGAGCGCCGGCTTGACCCAGATCGAACTCGCGCTGAAGGCGGGCGTCGGCCTGCGCTTCATCCGCGACCTCGAGCAGGGCAAGGCCTCTCTGCGGACGGATACGGTCAATAAGGTCCTCTTCCTCTTTGGAAAGCGCCTCGGGCCGGTCGACCTGCCGCGCGAGTGACGATGGAGAGAACACGCCGCGCCGCGGTCTTCTGCAAAGGCAAGCGCGCCGGCCTGCTGAGGAAGACGGCCGGAGGCTACGAGTTCAGCTATGAGGCCCTCTACCTGTCCGACCCGGACGCCGTGCCGATCAGCCTGACGCTGCCGCTGCGCTCGGAAAAATTCGAGTCGCGGGAGCTCTTCCCGTTCTTCGAGGGCCTGCTGCCCGAAGGCTGGCTCCTCGACCTCACCTGCGCCGCGGCCAAGATCGACAAGAACGACAGATTCCGCCTCCTGCTCCACACCGGAGAAGACCCGGTCGGCGCGGTCAGCGTCCGCCCCCTGGAGAACGAATCCCATGGCTAGCTGCCTTTGCTGCGCCAAGCCCATCGCCGGGGAGGAGGGCCGCTATCATCGCAAGTGCATCAAGAGGCTATTCGGCTCCACCCGAGTCCCCGTGATCCCTTTCGGCCTCGCCGACCTGCCGGCCCAAGTCCTCAAGACCGGGGCGCGGATGTCCATCTCCGGCGTCCAGATCAAGGCCTCGGTCCGGCTCGATGCCGGCAAGTCGCTGCTCGAAGTGGTCGCGGTCGGCGGGACCCATATCCTCAAGCCGGAGCCGCAGCAGTTCCCGGCGCTCCCGCAGAACGAGAACCTCTGCATGGGCCTGGCCGCCGACCTAGGCCTGCCGGTGCCCGCGCACGGGCTCTTCCCCATGGCCGATGGGTCCTTGTGCTACCTCGTCGCCAGGTTCGACCGGGCCGGCGCAGAGAAGCTGCCCAACGAGACGATGTTCCAGATCCTGCAATCGGCGGAAAAATACGAGGGCTCGCTCGAGCGGGTCGGCAAGGCGATCCGGACGCACGCGGCGGACGTCGGCCTCGATTCCATCGACTTCTTCGAGCGCGTCCTGTTCTGCTTTTTGACCGGCAACGACGACATGCATCTGAAGAACTGGGCCCTGGTCACTCGCGGCAGGAAGACCGCGCTCGCGCCCTGCTACGATCTGGTCTGCTCGAAGATCTATCTCCCGAAAGAGGCCGACTCCGCGCTGACCATCGCCGGCAAGAACGACAAGCTCGAGCGCTCCGACTTCGAAGCGCTGGCGAACAGCCTCGGGATCGACGCCAAAGCCGTGCAAAACATCTTCGAGCGGTTCCGCCTGGCTCAGGCGCGGCTCCGGGAGACGGTCGACGGGTCGGAACTGCCCATCCAGCTGAAGCGGGACTTCGATGCCCTCATCCAAGCCCGCTGCAGGCGGCTTTATGGCGGCGGATGAACAGAAAGGCGCGGCCTAGTCTTCCAGCCCGGACTTCTCGAACACCCAGCGCTTGAGCGCCTCCGCCTCCTTCTTGGCGATGGCCTGCTCCTTCTCGTGGACTTCCAGGAACCTCAGGAACTGTGCGTTCTCCTCGGGCGTGTGGTTGCCCGTCTGGTACTCCTTGAAGTAGACCTTCCCCTGCTCCAGGAAGACGACCACCTCGTGCAGGTCCTTGGCCAGCGCGGAGGCCGTGTTCAGGTCGCGCTGGACGTGCGCGGGGGCCTTGGGCGGCGCAAGCCGGAGCTCTTCGACCGGCGGGGCCTTAGGCTCCTGCTGAGCCATCACCCCGTACGCCGCCCCCAGCACGATCAGAACGAGAACGGCCTTTCCCAGATGTCTCATAGGACCTCTATAAAATGGGTCTTGACGGAATCCGATATAGGATTATACTAGGTGTACGCCGAGTAGGTAGCCCCCCGCGGGTGCGGGGGGCATGTTTTTGTCAGGGCCCCAGGAAGAAGCCCAATAGTCCGCCGACGAGCGCCCCGATGCCGGCGCCGATGGGCCCGCCCAGGAAGAAGCCTGCCGCACCCAACGCCAGCGCCCCGCCCATAGTCCACCACGTCCCGTTCCCGCTCTTCTGCGGCTTCGCCTTGCCTTCCTTTGTAAGGGGGTTCTTCGGCTCCGTGAAGGTCGCTCGGCTCGGGTCGCCTATGATGAGGTTGCCCGTAGGCTTGCGCAAGCCCGTTTCCGGAGCGGGCACCGGAGGCGGTGACACGAAATTCTGACTCTGCCCGGCCCCATCGAACCCGGCCATGGCCAGCGTCTTAGCGTCATTGAGATCGCCTGTGCGCGCGCCCTGCTCGCTCGAATAGGAGATTGACCGAAGGCCCGCCATATCCGCTGAGATCGTCTGGATACCCGCAAAAAGGATGAATAGGGACAGACAGCTCGTTTTAAGCTTCATGCCCATGAGTTTACATGAAGAATCCTAGGTCCCCAATGGCCGTGCGGCCTATATGGACGCTGGATTAAGACCTATTTGGAACTACCCTGCGAGGCCTAAGCGGTTTTTTTAGGGGAAAAACGGAGGGGGCACCAAGGCATTCCTCCGTGCCTTCGTGCCCCCCCTCCACGAACGACCACGAGCGTCCACGGCGACGGCCACGAACGTCCACGGCGACGGCCACGAACGGCCCAGCGACGGCCACGAACGGCCCGGCGACGGCCACGAACGGCCCGGCAACGGCCACGAACGGCCCGGCGAC
>DMEZ01000055.1:361976-395410 GCA_003450735.1 Elusimicrobiota bacterium
GCCCGGCGACGACCACGAACGGCGACCGCAACGAACGGCTCCGGCGACGGCCACGTACGGCCACGAGGACGGCTCGGACGTCTCGGCGACGGCTACGACACGCGGCGGCGGGAACAGGGCACGCCCACTCACGCGCACGGCACCGGCCCGACCACCGACAGACGACGGCACGCCGGAACGGCAACGCCTTTCGACGACGCCACCTCCGCGACTCTCGGCCGCGATACCCTGCGACCGCCCGACTCAACTAGTATTGGTCTAGAACCTTGTTTTGTCAAGGCCCAATAAGGGCCCAAGTCAAGGCAGCTTCCAGACGGGATGCCACTGCCGCGTGAGGAGCGCGTTCTTGCGCGCGGCTCGAGCGAGTCGAAGGAACGCGAGCGCCCTCCTCGGAGGGACCGTTCGCGCTCCGGTGGCCGTCTGCAGGAAAAGCGGCACGCCGGGGAACTCGGCGAGGAGCTCGAGCGCGCGGCTCAGCTCCTTCTCGGTCGACGACGCGTCGAGCACGATCTTCACGAAGGTCTTCTTCGGCGCGACCCGCAGGGATCTCCGATGCCGCTCCCACGCCGAGACGCCCGCCGCCGAGGGCAGCTTCACGTCCATGGCGATGACTCCGCAGTGCCGCGCGACCCGCCGGAGTCTTCCCGGCAGGGTGCCGTTGGTCTCCAGGTGGTTCTCGAAGCCGAGACGTTTCGCCCAGCGCATCATCCCCTCGAGGAACGCCGCGTGGAGCAGAGGCTCCCCGCCGGTCCAGCTGATGACGCGGCCCCTTTTCCCCGCGGCCGCCAGGACCGCCGCTTTGAGTTCGTCCTCGCCCATCCGGGCGGGCTTCTTCCTCTCGTCGCAGTAGCGGCAGGCGAGGTTGCAGCCGCCGAAGCGCACGAACACCTGCCTCTGACCGAGTCTCAGCCCCTCCCCCTGCAGGGACGAGAAGACCTCGACGACCGGCGCCATCCTCACGGCGCGGCCTCCGCGGCGCGCCGCTCGAGCTCGCGCCGGAAAAGGGCCGTCACTCCCATGGCGATGGGCTGAACGTCCATCGAGGAACCGCAGCGCTTCGGCTGAAAAGCCTCCTTCAGGACGACCCGTCCCTCGGCGGTCTCCTGCAGGATGAAGGAGACGCTCGCCGCCCTCGCGCCGGGCGTCCCGCAGTCGACTTTCCCGGACAGGACGGCGTCGGCCCGCGTCTTGTCCCTCAGTCCGGCCAGATCCTGAGCGGTCAACGCTCCGGGTCTGCCCTCGACGAGCGCCTCGGCCTGCTCGGCCGGGACGGGGGAGAGCCCCAGGGCCAGCAGGCCGCGGGTCGTGTTGCGGGCGTAGAGCTTTCCTAGACCGTCCTTGTCCTCGAAGGGGAGCACCAGCACGCGGGGGTAGCGGCGCAGGTCCGTAGGCGCCTCGGGCAGCATCTCGTTGAGGGTGCAGGCGGCCGACGACGCCGCCAGCGCCGTGAGCAGGAGCGCCCTCACGGCTCCCTCACGCAGTCGAAGAGCAGGTGCTGGTAAGGCTCCAGGCGATAGTGGTCCAGGTCCAGCTTGAGCGCGGCCTCCAGCTCGTCGCCGTTGTAGGGCGTCTCGACGTCGTCCTGGCGCCACTCCTTGACCAGCCGCACGTTCATCCCTCCGTCGCAGTGCCGGCCCGCGCGCTTGAGCGCGTCCCGCCGCCTCTGGTTGACCAGGAACTTCGCTCCGCGCAAGGCGTAGCGCACATGGCCCCCTCCGGGGTCGATGTAGCCGACCTCCGCGACCGGCCCCTTGACGGGCCTGCGCAGCTCGACCACGGCGGCTCGGCAGCCCGAGAGCAGGACGGCCGCGGCCAGGACCCAGCCCACGCGCTCTCCTCAGCCGCGCGCGACGGCCTCGATCTCGACTTGCGCGCCCTTCGGCAGGGCGCTCACCTGCACCGTGGCGCGGGCCGGCGGGACTTTCGGGAAACGGCGGGCGTAGACTTCGTTCATCTGGGCGAACTTCGAGAGGTCGGTCATGAACACCGTGGTCTTGACCACGTGCTCGAAGCCGAGCCCGGCGGCCTGGAGGATCCCGCCGAGGTTCTTGAGGGCCTGCTCCGTCTGCGCGTCGACGCCGCCTTCGACCAGGGCGCCGGTCTTCGGGTCGGCGGGCAGCTGGCCCGAGACGAAAAGGAACTCTCCCGCCTTGACCGCCTGCGAATAGGGGCCGATCGCGGCGGGCGCCTCAGCGGTGCGCACGGCTTCGTTCTGGGTGAGCATCAGTTCCTCCCGTGGTGCTTCATCAGGGCATCGAGCGGGTGCGGCAGGGGCCGCCCGTCGCAGGCGAGGAAGCCCGCGGCGCAGATGGCCCCCTCCAACGCCTGCAGGACGGCGAATAGGACGCCGGCTAGCACCGCCCAGGCCCAGAGCACGCCGGCGCAGAGCACCAGCGGCTTAGGAGCGGTCCAGTCCATGGGGAGGGCCCGGAGCACGAGCAGGCAGAGCCCGGCCAGGACGGGGGCCGCGAAGCGGAGGGTGAAGCGCGAGTCGAAGATGGAGAAGCCCAAGGGGGGAGGCAGGTGGCGCCCGATGCGGGCCGCGCGGCCCAGGGCCGGGATGAGTCCGTGCCCCTCGAGGGACATCACCGCCGAGGCGAGGCAGGCCGAGCGCACGGCCCCGCCCTCGAGCAGGTCCGCGACGCCCGCGTGCCGCCGCGGCCGTGCCGCGGGCTTGCGCACGCGCCGAAGGAGGAGGCGGTAGAGGACCTCGGCCGGCCCGAGCAGGAGGGACACGACGGCCGTGAGCAGGGCGGCCCGCGGCAGGTCCCGGACGAGCACGGCCCAGCGCGAGGCCTTCGCGGAGAGGCGCGCGGCGGCGACGGTTCCCGGCGCCAGCGCGCAGAACGACGCGGCCAGGTAGGCCGCGAGCCAGCCGGCCGGTCCGCGCCCCTGCGGGTGACCGGCCAGATGGAGGATGAGGTCGAAACCGTGGCCGGCCAGGATGGCGGCCAGGCTGAGCCAGAGCAGCAGCGAGCCGGCCAGGAAGCCGCGATGCCGGGCCACGGCGGCCCAAGCCGCCTCCGCGGTCCGGCCCCCCGGAGCGGCCGGGTCGAAGACCGGCAGACCGATGAACACCCAGGCCCCCATCAGTCCCGACAGGAGCAGGGCCCACAGCGCGCCCAGGGCCTGCCACACCGCCGGCCCTCGCGGGCGGGCCGCGGCGGGTTCCTCCTTGCGGGGCCCCTCGGCGCGGTAGCGCTCCAGGACCTGGCCGAGTTCCTCCGCGGCCCCGCGGACGGAGGGGACGTTGTCCAAGCGCCCCCTCCGCACCGCGGAGTCGAGGCGCGAGAACGAGGCGCCGTGGAGGTGCTCCTTGGGGAGCGCGGCGAAGCCGGTCATGGCCCGCAGGGCCGAGCCCCGCACGTCCGCGTCCCGGTCCACCGAAGCCGCCAGGAGGCCCTCCAAGGCCTCCAAGTCCCCCCGCTCCTTTAGCCGGCTGCCCAGGGCTTGCACGGCCCAGAAGCGCAGGTCCCGGTCCTTCGCGCCCTGGAGCAGGTTCCGGAGCCTCTTCGTGACGGCGGGGGAGGGGTCCGAGCGCAGGCGCTCGTAGGAGTCTTGCTCGGCGCGGCCCGGCGCGGCGGCCAGGAAGACCGCCGCCAAGACGCAGCCGAGCGCGCTCCGCCTCACATCCCTCCCTGCACTGCGGCCAGCAGGCCTTCGTTGGTCGGGTATTTGCGGATGAGCTCGATCATGGTCTTGGTCGCTTCGAGGTCGCCCATGCTGGAGAGCGACCGGCGCAGCTTGTAGACGCCCTGGAGCACGGGCTCCGGGAGCAGGAGCTCCTCGCGCCGCGTCCCGGTGTTCTTGACGTGGATGGCCGGGAAGAGGCGCGCCTCCGCCGCGGGACGGAAGAGGACGAGCTCCATGTTGCCGGTCCCCTTGAACTCCTGGAAGATGACCTCGTCCATCCGACTGCCCGTGTCCACCAGGATGGTGGCCAGGATGGTGAGCGATCCCCCCTCCTCGAGCTTGCGGGCCGCCCCGAAGAACTTCCGGGGCCACTCCATGGCCCGCGAATCCAGTCCGCCGGTCATGGTCCGGTCGCCCTTGGAGGCGGTGTTGTGCACGCGCGCGAGCCGGGTCAGAGAGTCCAGGACGATGAGGACGTCCTTGCCGGAGCCGGCCTCCGTGAGGGCCTTCTGGTAGACGGTCTGCCCCATCCGGATGTGCTCCTCGAAGGGGCGGTCGTTGGAGGAGGCGAAGATCTCGGCCTTCACGGAGCGCCGGAAATCCGTGACCTCCTCGGGCCGCTCATCGACGAGCATGCAATAGACCTTGAGGTTCGGGTCCGTCGCGGCCGCCGCCAGGCAGAACTGCTTGAGGATGGTGGTCTTGCCGACCTTGGGCGGCGAGACGATGAGCCCCCGCTGGCCCTTGCCGACGGGGGAGAGCAGGTCCACGACCCGCATCGCGGGCTCCTTCGAGCCGTTCTCGAAGCGGATCCACTCGAACGGCGTCAGCGGCGTCTTGTCCTGGAAGATGCGCTCGGCATCGGAGCGGCGATGCTGCTGCTGCGCATGCTGCTGCTCCTGGCGCGGCCCCTGACGGAAACGCCGGTACGGCCCTCGGTGCCTCATGGACGACCTCCTGTGCGCTCCTCCGCCGCTTTCGCCGCCGGCCTCCAGGCCGGGCGGCGCCAGCTGGCGCGGAACTCCTCGACGGACGAAAGAACGGACTTGTGCAGCGTCTCCTCTGCGTCCAAGAAAACGACAAGGTCGTACTGCGCCTTCTCGGTGCCGAACTCCTCGTCGAACTGGCGGACGAGGTCGTTGGCCGAGAAGAGCGGACGGCCCAGCACCGGCCTCAGGGGCCAGCGCAGGCGCTCGCCGTAGGCCAGCCGGAGCAGCTCGCAGAGCGAGCGGCAGGGCCGGCCGAGACGGCCGAAGAGAGAGCGCAGGGCGTCCGCCTTGGCTTCGGCGTGCAGGCGGGGGCGCAGCACCGCCGCCGCGTCGCCCGCGGCGGCGCTCGAGAGGGGCTTGAGCGCGAAGGTCTCGCCGCGCACGAGGATCGAGTCGGGCACCTCGGGGTCCCGCTCGGCCGCGTTCAGCGTGAAGGCGTCCGTGTTCAAGCCGTAGAACTCGCCGTTGAGCGTCTCCGAGCCGAAGAACCGGCGCCGTAGGCCGGGCGTAGCGGCGAAGACCGCTCCGGACCGCCAGTAGCCGCCCATCCCCGTCTCCTCGACGAAGCGCTCGCGCCGCACGAGCAGGATGTCGCCCGGCTCGAGAGAGGCCTTGAGGTCCTCGACCTGACGGCGCGAGATCAGCGTCTGCGGTCGCGGCCCCTGCGGCGGGTCGGGCGCCACCGCGGCCTTCACCCGGTTGACGACGACCACGATCTGGGAGCTCACGGGCAAGTCCGCCCAATCCGTTCCGCGCCTCTGCGCATCCAGGGCGGAGCCCGGGACTTCCTCCTCGGCGGGAGGCTTCTCGAGCAGGCCGGGGGCCCTGCCGCTCCACGCCCCCGGACGCGACACCAGGGGGTCCGTCTTCAGGGCCTCCAGGACCTCCGGCAGGGATGGAGCCCTCCTCAGCTTCTTGGCTCCCACGCTCTTGAAGTCCTCCTGCCGTCGCTGGATCCAGCTCTTGAGACCCTCGCCCGGCAGGGCGTGCTCCAGCGAGCGGAAAGCCCCGGTCTTGTCAGCGTAGGCCCCCAGGACCGCGGCCGCCTGGGCGCCGGCCGCCCTCTTTTCGAGCTCCCCGAAAAAGCCCGCAGGCAGGCCGGGCTCCTGGCTTCCGCGCAAGGCTTCCTCCACCGCGGGGTCGCGGCGGACGAGCTCCAGCCACTCCTTTAGGAACCGCTCCTGCGCGAGCCGCGCGGACGCCGCGCAGGCGAACGCCTCCCGCCGCAAGGCCCCGGCCTTGACGGCGCCCAGTTCCCGGCAGTCGCCGACCAGGGACTCCAGCGCGCGGTAGTGGTCCGCGGCGAAGAGCCAGGTCCGCACGGCCAGCTCGGCATACTCGTCGTAGAGCCCGCCGGGGCGCTGGAGGGGCACGGGAGGGAAGACCTCCGGGTGCACCCGTGCGAAGCGCAGAGCCAGGAGGAGGCCGTCTCGCTCCGCCTCCACCGACCGCAGGCTCTCGGCGAGCGCTTCTCGGAGCTCCGACTCCCTGTCCAGCTCATTCTCCTTCTTGACGACGACCTTCTCGGCGAGCGCCGGATCCTGCCAGGGCACCGCGGCCGGGATGCCCAGGGGGTCCGGCGGCGGAGCGGCCTCGGGCGCTTCGGCCGCCCGCGCAAGACCGGCCAGGAGGATCATGAGGGTCAGCGCGCCCATACCTGCTCGGCCCCGGGGAACTCTCCCGGCCAGCGCCGGTCGAGGGCGTTCAGCACGTGTCCCATCATCCGCACGGCGGGCTCCAGCGCCGCCCCGGGCTTGAGGGGCTCGCGCTGAGCGCCGGGGAACACGTGGGCCCAGGGAAGGGTCACGGGGCCCCCCAAGGAGAACTCCCGGCAGAGGCCGATGACCGAGGAGACCTCCTCGGAGAGGCCGCCCGCCTCGGCTCGGCGGCGCAGGCGGGCTTCCGGCCAGAGCGCATCCCAAGTCGCTTCCTCCCTCTCCTTCGCCAGCGCCGCGGCTCCCTCCTCCCCCGCGCCCTCGGCGAGCCAGCGCATGGCGGCCGCCTCCTCGGTCAGCTGGCGCAGGAGCGGCAGGGCCTCATTCGGTCGGCCCTGCCGGCAGAGGGCCCCGACGGCGTCGGAGAGCACGATGGCCCGCCCGGCGGCGGTCGAGAGCTGGGCGTCCACGGCCGAGCGCGGGTCGAGCCGCTGTCCCACCCGGCACATGCCGTTGTCGATGAGCACTTTCGCAAGAGCGATCTTCCGGATCAGTTCATCCATAGCTTGACCGGCCCCTCGGCGCGATTTATACTGGGGGTGGGTATCCCCCCATGGCACGGCTTCTCATCGTTGATGACGACGACGACCTCGTCCAGATCCTGACCCTCTCCCTCAAGTCGATCGGCCACGAGATCGCCTCGGCGAACGACCCCACCGCCGGCCTGCAGGCTGCCCGGCAGTTCAAACCGGACCTGATCCTGCTCGACTATCACATGCCCGGCGCGACCGGGGCGCATCTCTTCGAGGCGTTCCGGCGGAACTCCGCCACGGCGAAGACCCCCATCCTCTTCATGAGCGGCGAGGCCACGCCGGCCCAGGTCCTCAGCGAGGTGTGCGACACCTCGCTTGCGCGCTTCATCCCGAAGCCGGTCAAACTGGAGATCCTCCAGCAGGCCATCACCGAGATGCTCGCCGGCCCTCCCCAGCACTAAGCCTCCACCCGAGCGAGTTCCACCTTCCCCACCCCGGAGCCCAGGAAGCGCCTGGCCAGGCGCCGGAATCGCTCAGGCGCATCCGACACGAAGAACTCCTGGCTGCCCTTCCCGCCGCCGCGCTCCAGCTTGTGGGTCATGAGCCACGCCCGGGCCTCCCGGGCCATCTCGGCGCCGGAGTCGATGAGCCGCACGCCGCGCCCGGCGACCCGGGCGAGCACCGGCTTGAGGAGCGGATAGTGCGTGCAGCCCAGGATGAGCGTGTCCATGCCCGAGCGCATGAGGGGGCGCAGGTACTCCCGAGCCACCTGCCGCGTCACCGGGTGCTCCCACCAGCCTTCCTCGACGAGAGGGACGAACAGGGGGCAGGGCTTGACCACGGTCCTGAGCCCGCAGCCCAAGCCCTCCAGGGCGCGTTCGTAGGCCTGGCTCTGGACCGTCGCCTCGGTGCCGATGACGCCGATGGTCCCGACCCTTGTGGCCGCCGCGGCCGCGCGGACGGCCGGGCCGATGACGCCCAGGACCGGGATGTCGAGGGCCGCCTCCAGGGCCGGCAGGGCGAGCGCGGAGGCGCTGTTGCAGGCGACGATGAGCATCTTGATGTCCCGTTCAAGCAGGAATCTCGCGATCTCGAGGGAGAAGCGGGTCACCGCTTCCTTGGACTTCGAGCCGTAGGGCAGGCGGGCCGTGTCGCCGAAGTACACGAGGCGCTCCGCGGGCAGGACGCGCCGGACCTCCTTGAAGACGGTCAGCCCGCCCACGCCGGAATCGAACACGGCCACGGCTTTGGCGGCCTCCCTCATCGCTTCCCTCCCTTGCGCTCGAGCCAGTCCTTGCGGCGGGCGAACTCCAGGATGCCCGCGTACAAGCCTTCGGCGATCTTCCGGCGGTACTTCTTGGACTCGAGCTTGGTCTCGTCCTTCGAGTTCGTCAGGAAGCCCGCCTCCACCAGGACGGCCGGCGCGTTGGCCCCGCGCAGGACGTAGAACGAGGCCTGCTTGACCCCGCGGTTGGAGAGGTCCACGCGGCGAGCGAGCGTCTTCGCCATGAGCGCCGCGAGCTCCGAGGCGTCGTTGATGTACTCGTTCCTGGCGAGCTGGTAGAGCAGCCCGGCCGCCTCGTCCTCCATCGCGCCCTCCCCCTCCAGCGAGAGCACCGAGTTCTCGAACTCGGCCAGGCGCTCGGCCTCGGGATCGGAGGCCCGCTCGGAGAGGAAGTAGATCTCATAGCCGTTCTCGGAGCGGACGCGGTGAGCGTTGCAGTGCATGGAGATGAAGAGGTCGGCGCCCCACTCGTTGGCCGTCTTGGAGCGGTCGGAGAGCGGGAGGAAGGTGTCGGCCTGCCGGGTGAGGAGGACGTCGAAGACCTCCTCCTCCTCGAGCAGGCGCGCGAGGTCCTTGGCGAGCTGGAGGTTGAGGTCCTTCTCGAGCGTCTTTCGCCGCCCGACCGCGCCGCTGTCCCTGCCGCCGTGGCCCGGGTCGATGGCGACGCGGACTTTCCGCCGGGCGCTCGTCTCCTCCTTGCCCGAAGCCTGGGGCTCCGCCTTCGGGGTCTCCTTCACCGGGGGAGCGTCTTTCTTCGGAGGGGCCTCGCTCACATGGACTTCCGGGGCGGCGAGCGCCGGCGCCTGCTTCTCGAGGGCGTCCTCGGGCGGCTCCGCGGCCGCTCGGGCCGGCGGCGGGCCAGCGGAAGCGGGCCGGACGATGTCGAGCACGAGCCTGCGCGGCCCCTCGAACTCCCGGAGCGACCAGCGAGCGCCCTCTCCGGTCAGCACGACCGAGAGCCGGGCCTGCTTGGACTCCTGGCGCAAGTGGATCACGTCGACCACCCCGTCGCCGATCTCGACCTTCTCGGACCACTCGATCACCCCCCGGGGGATGCCGATGTCGAGCGTCCGCACCCCCCGCTTCTCGGCCTTGTAGGCCAGCCCGTCCTTGAGCTCCAGGACGATGCGGGTGTGGTCGGGGTAGGTGAACCAGCGCAGGGGTCCGGCGCTGCTGCGCAGATTGACCGTGAGGAGCCGGGTCTTCGGGTTGAACTGCGTGTCGAAGCCCGAGACCTCGGAGAAGGCCTCCCCCTCGAAGAAAGCGATCGGGATCAGCGCTCGATTCTGCCGAAGGAGGGTCTTGAGAGGCAGCTCGACCTTGCGCTTCCCGACGAGCGCCTCGCTGCCGCCGATGCGCAGGGCGACCTTGGCCCCCTGCAGGCTGAGGAGGACCTTCTCGGAGACCCCGTGGTAGCTCACCCGGGCCCCGTAGATCTGGGCGGCGTCCTTGGCCGCCAGGTAGAAGTCGTCCTCGACGCGGTACGCGTCGTACTTGTCGTAGTACTTGCCGGACTTCATGACCTGGATCTCCTCGGCCCGCGACGGCGGACAGAGAGCGAGGCAGGCCAGGAACGCGGCCAGGAGCGGCAGGCGCTTGCTCATTCCAGGATGATCCGGTAGTCCTCCCAGTCGAGGTGGGGATCGCCTGCGATCTTGACGGCCCGGTGCACGTTCTTCTCGATCCCCTCCTGGCGCTCCTTGAACGCCTCGGCCAGCATCGGGTGGAGCACCAGGCGCACCTGCCCGCCCGGCCGGCCCTGCGTGAGCTCGTGGATCTCCCGCTGGATGCGGATGCGCATGCTCTCGACCGAGAGGACGCGGCCCGAGCCCCGGCACTCCCGGCACTCCTCGGTCATCAGGCTGATGGTGGACTCTCGTTTGCGCTCCCGCGTCATCTCGATGAGGCCCAGGCGCGTGATGGGCAGGATGCGGATCTTCGCCCGGTCGCGCCGCACGGCGTTCTGGAGGGTCTCCATGACCCGCTGGCGGTTGGAGGCCTTGCGCATGTCGATGAAGTCGATGACGATGATGCCGCCGATGTTCCTCAGCCGCAGCTGATGGGCCACCTCCTCGGCGGCCTCGATGTTGTTCAGGGTGACGGTCTCCTCCTGGGATTTGGAGCCCGTGAACCGGCCCGTATTGACGTCGATGGCGACCAGGGATTCCGCCTCCTGGATGACGATGGTCCCGCCGCTGGGCAGCTGGACCTTGGTCTGGCGCAGCTTCTCGATCTCGGGCTCGATGTTGAAGGCCGTGAAGATCGGGGTCTTCCCGTCATAGTGCCGGATCCGGCCCTTGAGGTCCGGCGAGATCTTCCCGATGAAGTCCACGACGTCCTGGAAGGCCTCCTTGCTGTCGAGCAGGTACACGTAGACCTCGTCGGAGAGGAGGTCGCGGGCGATCTGCATCGTCAGGTCGATGTCCTTGTGCAGCAGGCACGGGGCGGCCTGGGTCTCGCTGCGGCGCTGGACGGCCTCCCAGGAGCGCAGAAGATACTGCACCTCCCGGCGCAGGTCCTCCTCCCGGGCGCCCTCCGCCTCGGTCCGCACCACGAGGCCCATGTTGCTCAGCATCTCGCGGGCCAGGCGGTCGACGATCTCGGAGATGCGCTTGCGCTCCACCGGGTCCTCGATCTGCTTGGAGATGCCGACCGCCGTGGAATAGGGGGTGAGCACCAGGTAGCGCCCAGGCAGAGAGACCTCCATCGTGACCTTCATGCCCTTCGTGCCGATGGCCTCCTTGGCCACCTGGATGATGATCTCCTGGCCCTTCTTGAGCAGCTGGTCGATGGGCGCGCGCTGGCTGCCGATCACGTCCGAGATGTAGAGGTAGGCGTTCTTGTCGAAGCCGATGTTGACGAAGGCCGAGGAGATCCCCGGCAGGACGTTCTCGACGACCCCCTTGTAGATGTTCCCGACGATGTTCTGGGCGCTGCGCCGCTCCCAATGGAGCTCGACGAGCCTGCCGTTCTCCACGACGGCCACGCGCGACTCTTCGGAGGAGGTGTTCGCCAGGATCTCGCGGCGCAGGCCCTTCTCGCTGGGCTGCGGCCTGGGAGCCGCGGGCCGTTCGACGTGGCGCTCGCCCTGCCCGCGCCGGTCCTCGCGGTTCCGGCCGTCCCGGTCCCGGTCTCGATGGCCGCGGCGCCCCTGCGGGTGACGCCCCTGCGGCTGGCGGTGCCGGCTCGGCTCGCGCTCGCGGTCCATCCGGTCGATCGAAGGCTCGGCCCCGCTGGAGGGCCCCTCCGTCCCGGAAACGGGCTCCGGATGCTCGCTCAAGTCGCCCTCGTAAGGGCACTCGTCCTGCGATGCTTCGGGGCCCGTCTCGGGCAAGGAAGCCTGCGTCGCCGGCTCTGGAACGGGAGCCTGCTCCGCCTCCTGAACAGGCTGGGGAGTGGGGCTGTGCGGAACCTGCTCCTCGGTCGGCTTCGCGTTCGGTTCTTCGCTCATGTCAAATCCTCCAAGTCCGGCGTCTCACGGCGTCATCAGCTCACCGCTGGAAGTCTCCGAGAGCAGCTCCCTGCGGATGATGAGGAATCCTTCGATAAGGGCTTCGGGCCCGAGCAGCTCCCGCAGGAGCGCCTCGGGCTTGACCGTCCTCTTGGGCCCGAAGCGCAAAGTCAGGCCGAGGCGGCCTGGCTCCTCCAGGACGGCCTCCCGGATGAGGGGCCGGGCGTCCACCCGCTCGATGCGCGCACCCCCGTCCTTGATCTTCTCGATGGGGATCTCGGCGCGCCCGAGCAGTCGGGAGAGCCGCGCCGGGCAGTCGGGCGGGAAGGGACCCCGGATCTCGTAGCGGACGATGTTGATGCTCGCGTCGAGCGACGGGAAGAAGGCCGGGATGCGGCGCAGGCCTTGGACGGCGAACCCCTGCTCCATCGCGCCGGAGAGACGGCGGGCGATGTCCTCGGGCGAAAGGGGGCCGGCGAGCTCCAGGTCGAAGTACTCGGCCAGGCTCTCGTAGCCGACCGAGATGGCCGGCCCGAAGGAGATGCGGGGCCGGGGCCGCTTGCGCTTCCCGTCCGGCACGAAGGGCAGCCCGCTGCGGACCACCGCCGAGCGCAGGGCCTCGATCTGGGCCAGGTGGGTGAGCGCGCCGGCCGGCCCCTGGCGGGACACCCTCACGCGGTAGCGCGCCGGGCCGGCGTCCAGTCCGCGTTCAGAGGAGGGCATAGCGCCTCGCATAGATGTTCTCCGCGATCCCGACCCCCAGCAGCGTCATCGTGAGGCTCGATCCGCCGTACGAGACGAGCGGCAGGGGGATGCCCGCCACCGGCACCATCCCTAGGCACATCCCCACGTTGACGAGCAGCGAGAAGCCGTAGAAGGCGGCCAAGCCGCAGCAGACCAGATAGCCGTAGCGGTCGCGGGCCATCCGCGCCGAGTTGACGATCCTCCAGACGAGGGTCAAGTAGAGCGCCAGGACCCCCAGCGCCCCGAGGAACCCCATCTCCTCCCCGATGACGGCGAAGATGAAGTCCGTATGCCGCTCCGGCAGGAACCCGAGCTGGGCCTGCGTGCCGGAGAAGACCCCCTTCCCCCAGAGCCCCCCCGAGCCGATGGCGATCTGCGCCTGCTGGACGTTGTAGCCCGCCCCGCGCGGGTCGGCCTCCGGGGTCAGGAAGGCCACCACCCGGTTGCGCTGGTAGCCCTTGAGTTGGCGGTTGACGAGGGCGGCCGAGAAGAGCCCCCCCGCCGCGATGAAGGCCGCCACGGCGAAGACGACGCCCGGCACCTGCAGGCGGGCCATCAGGAACAGCCTCCAGCCGGCGTACGCCGCCACGAAGATGCCCGCGACCGCAGCGGCCAGCGGCCACTGGGTCTCCGAGAGGCGCAAGAACATCCCGGCGGCTGGGACGGCTCCGGTCCAGTCCGGATTCATCGAGAGCATCGTCCAGGCCAAAGGCAGCCCGAGGGTCAGGGCTCCGTAGAAGGCCATGGCCGCGAGCTGGGCGAGGTTCGCCCCGGCGCAGAAGAGCATGACGATGAGGATGGGGAAGAAGGAGAGGGTCGACGAGAAATCCGGTTCCTTGAGGATGAGGACCATCACCGGAGCGACGATGGCGAAGGCCCCCAGCACCGTCGCGACGTCCTGGATCTTCTTCGAGCGGCGATCGAGGAAATTGGCCAGGACGAGCAGGGTGAGGATGCGGGCGAGCTCGGAGGGCTGGAAGCTGAAGAACGGGAACTTGATCCAGGCCCGCTGGCCGCGCTGGAGGGAGCCGAAGACGAGGACGCCGAGCATCAACAGGATCGTGAAGACGTAGAGCGTCTTGGACTGGTCCTGATAGATCTGGTAGTTGAACCCCAGGCCGAACAGGAAGAAAAGGATCCCCAGCCCGATCGCCGCGAAGTGCTTCTGGACGATGGAGCCGTAGTTCGGCAGGGGAGAGGCCGCCGAGAGGATGCCCAGCGTCCCGAACACCACGAGGCCCGTCGCGGCGGCGACGAGAATCCAGTCCACCCTGCCGCGCATCGCCGGATCCTGCCTTGAGAAGAGCATGGCTATTCGCTGATCTCCACGGGCGGCGGCGGAGCCTGGGCGGGCTTGGGCGCCTGAACCGGCCCCGCTTTCGCGGCCGGCTTCGCGGGGCTCGCGGAAACGCCGACCGGAGGCTTCGCCGCCGGCCCGGGGAGCGCCGGCCGCACGGGGACCCGCGCGGCGGGAGCCGCTTCTTCGCCGGAGCGGCTCTCGATCGGGTCGGAGGGCGGAGGCTCCTTGTCCTTCTTGAGCCCGAAATGGGCCTCGAGGATCGTGCGCGCCACGGGCCCCGCCGCGGAGCCTCCGTGTCCGCCATGCTGCGCGAGCACGGCCCCGGCCAGGGAGGGCGGCTCCCCGGGACGGCCTGCGTAGAAGACGAACCAGCCATGATCCTCGCCGTGCGGGTTCTGGGCCGTGCCCGTCTTGCCGGCCACGACGAGGCCGGGGAGGCGGACGCTTCCGCCGGTGCCGGCTTCGACGACCCTCTCAAGCCCCTGTTGAAGGAGGTCCCAAGTCCCGGGCTTGAGGTCCACGCGCCCGATGACCTCGGGCTGCGGCTCGAAGACGCCGCGCCCGTCGCTGTACTCGATCCTGCGCACGAACTGGGGCCGCCAGAGGGTGCCTCGGTTGGCGACCGCCATGACGACTTCAGCCATCTGGAGAGGGGTCGCGAGCAGCTCTCCCTGGCCGATGGCCAGATTGGCCGTGTCCCCGTCGTACCAGGGCTTCCCCCGGCGCCGCCGTTCCTCGGGCCCGAAGCGTTTGCCGGGCTTCTCGCCGAAAAGGCCGATCTTGGTCTCTTCGCCCAGGCGGAACATCCTCTCGTAGCGCTCGATGGCCCCTCCCCCGAGCCGCAGGCCCATCCGGTAGAAGTACACATCGCAGGAGTTCGCGATGCCGTTGAGCCAGTCCTGGTTGAAGTGCCCCTTCTTCTGCCAGCATTTGAAGACCCGGTTCCCGACCTGGAAATGGCCCGAGCAATAGACCCGCTCCTGGGGATCGATCGTCCCCTCGTTGAGCAGGGCGGCGCTCGTGATGATCTTGAAGGTGGAGCCCGGGGCGTAGGTGCCCGACACGGCGAGGTTGAACTCGGGGATGCGCAGCGCCGCGGCCTTGGAAGGGTCGCGGGCGGAGAGCAGGAAGATGTTGGGGTCGAAGTCGGGGACGGAGGTGAAGGCCAGGACCTCCCCGGTCCGCGGGTCGAGCGCGACCGCGGCGCCCCGTTTGGAGGGCGAGTTCCGCAGGGCCTCCTCGGCGGCCTTCTGCACCCTGGCGTCGAGGGTCAGGTGCACGTTCCCGCCCGGCCGCCAGGGGACCTGGTCCAGGATGCGCTTGAGGCGCCCGTGGGCGTCCACTTCCATGCGGATCTCGCCGTCCGCCCCCCGCAGCTCGCGCTCGAAGAGCTTCTCGACACCGGAGCGGCCGACGCGGGAGTCCATCCGGTAGCCCGAAGCGCGCAGGGCCTTCCAGCCTTCGCGGTCGAGCCGTCCCATATAGCCGATGAGGTGGCTCGCGAACGCCCCGCGCGGATAGTCCCTCTGAGCCTCCACGACCAGGTCCACGCCGGGGTAGAGAGTCTTGATCTCGGAGAGCTTGAACATCGTCTTGAGCGGGAGGTTCTCCGAGAGGTGCACGGCGGCCTGCTCGTTCCAGGCCTCGTTGAGCGAATCCTGGAGGCTCTCCTTGTCGAGAGCCAGTTCGGCGGCCAGGTCCGCGGCGAGGCCGGAGATGTCCCCCCGGCCGTCCTGCTTGCCGGGCAGATAGATGAGCGAGAAGGTCGGCCGGCTCGTGGCGAGGACCTCGCCGTTGCGGTCGTAGATGCGCCCGCGCGGCGCGGTCTGGTAGATGATCTGGGTGCGGTTGCGCTCGGCCACCCGCGCGTAGTAGACGTTCTTGAGGACCTGGAGCTGGAGCAGGCGCACGCCCAGGATGGCCACGCAGCAGTAGAATGCCATCCACAGGAGCCGGAGGCGCTCGGTGTCGGCGGCGTCGTGGCGCATCAATCCTCGAGGACCTTGCGCGTCATGGCGAAGAAGATCGGGGCGACGAGCACGTTGTAGAGCGTCCCGAGGACGAGGTCGTACCAGCCGGGCCCGTAGAAATGGCGCTCGAAGACCAGGCCCATGAGCCCCACGAACAGGCCATAGGCGACCGAAACGAAGCCGACCACCATCATCTGGGAAGGCGGGCTCGAGACGTCCATCTGACGGCGCAGGTTGCCCACCGAGTAGCCCACCAGCGTGAGGGCCAGGGCTCCCGCCCCGAAGGTGTGGGCGCTCAAGACGTCCAGGAAGAGCCCCCAGAAGAAGCCGTAGCACTGCCCCGCCACGGATCCCCCGCAGGAGGCGGCCGAGATGGTCAGGATCAAGACGACTCTCGGAGCGAGGCCGAAGACGGGCAGGAGGGTGGACCAGAGCCACTCGACGACGATGCCGGCGGCGAAGAACGCGAGCGCCCGCAGGGGCTTCACGGAGCCTCCTTCCGCTTGCGGCGCAGGATCAGGACTTCCTTGAGCCGGCCGGGGTGCACCGCGGGAGAGACCTCCACGACCTGGAAGGCCAGGAAGGGGTCCCTCTCGAAGACCTTGGAAACCATCCCGATGAGGATGTCCGGCGGGAAGGTCGCACTGGTCGGGGAGGTCGCCACCTTGTCGCCGATGCGGACTTGGGCCTCGACGGGCAGGTAGTTCATCTTCAGCCGGACGGAGCCCTGGCCCTGGACGAGGCCCTCCCACTGTCCCTCCGGGAAGTAGGCGGCCACGGCGGAGAGCTCGTCGCTCAGGAGCAGGACCTTGGAGGTCCTTCGGCTGGTCTCGACGATGCGCCCGGCCACGGCGAGGCGCCCATCCTCAGCCGCCAAGACCGGAGAGCCCACCTCCAGCCCGTCTTCGGCCCCCGCGTCGATCATGAGCGCGCGGTGCCAGTTCTGGGGCTCCCTCTCGATGACGCGGGCCCAGCGCAAGGCCTTGGGCGCCGAGGTGGACAAGGACAGCGACGCGGCGAGCCGTTCGTTCTCGCGGCGCAGGCCTTCCGCCTCGGCGCGCAGCAGGGCGGTCTGCTTGAGCTCAGCCTCGAGCTCGCGGCTGTACGCATCCGCGGTGATGAGGCGCACGACGTCCGGGGGCAGCTGGCGGATCCTCTGAAGGCCCTGGAAGCCGTAGTAGGGGAGCGGGTCGTAGAGGTAGGCCGCGTAGGCGCGGAACGCCTGGACCTTGCCCGTGAGGGGCAGGCTCATGAGGGCGATCGAGATCAGCCCGAACGCCAGCAGGAAGTAATTCGCGACGCGCTTTTCCCGGTCCATCCATTGCCGGTCTTCGCGGCCGCGGAAACGGCGGGTTCGTCAGGTGGCGGGCCTGAAAGACGTGATGAAATCCGACTTCCGGGTCCCGAGGCCGTCGAGCACCTCGAGGAATTTCCCGGTGCCTATCGCCACACAGCTGAGCGGGTCGGCGGCCCGGTGCACCGGCAGTTCCGTCTCCTGCCGGATGAGGTCGGGTAGACCTCTGAGCAGCGTGCCCCCTCCCGCCAGCACCATCCCACGATCCACCAAATCCGCGGCCAACTCCGCCGGAGTCTCCTCCAAGGTCGACTTGATCACGTCGAGGATCATCTGCACGGGCTCCATCAGAGCCTGGCGGACCTCCTCGGAGGTGATCAGGACCGTCTTCGGCAGGCCGGTGGCCTGATCCCGGCCCTTCACTTCCATCGTCTTCTCCTCTTTGAGGGGGAAGACGGAACCGATCTGGATCTTCACGTCCTCGGCGCTGGTCTCGCCGATGAGCAGGTTGTACTTCCGCCGGAAGTGCTGGAGCACCGCCTCGTCCATCTCGTCTCCGGCGATGTCGATCGAGCGGGAGACCACGAGCCCGCCCAGGGAGATGACGGCCGCCTGCGTCGTGCCGCCGCCGATGTCCACGATCATGTTCGCCCGAGGCTCGGAGATCGGCAGGTCCGCGCCGATGGCGGAGGCCATCGGCTGCTCGATGAGGAACACTTCGCGGGCTCCGGCCTGGAGCGCCGACTCCTGCACCGCCCGCCGCTCGACCTCGGTGATGCCCGAAGGGATCCCGATGACGATGCGCGGATGGAGCAGGCTCCGGCGGTTGTGGACGCGCCGGATGAAGTACTTGATCATCTCCTGCGTGACCTCGAAGTCCGCGATGACGCCGTTCTTGAGCGGCCTGACGGCCACGATGGACGCCGGGGTGCGCCCGAGCATCCTCTTCGCCTCGGCCCCGATCGCGAGCACCTTGCGGGATTCGCGGTCGATGGCGACGACGGAGGGCTCTCTCAGGACGATGCCGTGGTTCTTCACGTAGACGAGCGTGTTGGCCGTCCCGAGGTCGATGCCCATGTCGTTCGAGAAGAGGCTGAAGAGGTAGTCGAACATCTCCCGTCCTCCTAGACGATGAGCCGGATGAGGCTCTTCTCGGCGTTGTCGCCCAGACGCCGTCCGACGCGCAGGATCTGCGTGTATCCGCCCGGCCGGGTCTGATACCGGGGGGCGAGCACGTCGAAGAGCTTCTTGAACGCCGTCTTGTCATGAAGGTCCCGGCGCACCTCGCGATGCTGGCCGAGCTTGGCCTTCGTGATGATCTTCTCGGCGAAGGAGCGCAGTTCCTTCGCCTTCGCGGCCGTCGTCGTCACGCGCTCGTGCAGGATGAGGCTCGCCGCCATGTTGCGCATCAGCGCAAGGCGGTGCTCCCCCGTCCGGCCGAGCCGTCGTCCACCCAGGGTCTTGATCATGTCGTCACACCTGCATGCCCAGCGAGAGGCCCATGTCCTTCAGGCGGTCCTTGATCTCGTCGAGCGATTTCTTGCCGAAGTTCTTTACGGCGAGCAGTTCTTCCTCGCGCCGCGCGACCAGCTCGCGGATCGTCCGGATGCGGGCGACCTTCAGGCAGTTCGAGGCCCGGCTGGAGAGCTCGATGATGTCCACCGGCTGCTCCAGGATCTCGTTGGACTGCGTCCCGAGCGCCACGCCGTCCGTGCCGGTCTCGCCCTCGCTTTCTCCGCCCTGCGCGGCTTCGCCGCCCTGAGCGGCCAGCTCCTCGGCCGGGATGAAGATGTCGAGGGACCTGCGGACCAGCAAGGACGCCTGGATCAGGGCGTCCATCGGGCTCAGCGACCCGTCCGTCCAGATCTCCAGGATCAGGCGGTCGTAGTCGGTGACCTGGCCCACGCGGGCGTTCTCGACGTCGTAGTGGACCTTCGTGACCGGGGAGAAGCGGGCGTCCACGGGGAGGAACCCCGCGGGCCAGCTCGCCTGGGCCTGGATCTCCTCGGCCGGGACGTAGCCGCGGCTCTTGGAGATCTCGATCTCCATGTCGAGCTTCCCGCCCGGTTCGACGTGCGCGAGCACCAGGTCCTTGTTCACGATCTCGACGTTCTGGTTCTCCTGGATGAGCTTCGCCGTGACCGGCCCCTCCTTCTTCGCGCTGAGATAGACGATCTCGGGCCCGTTCGAGAAGAGCTTGACGCGCAGCTTCTTGAGGTTCAGGAGGATGTGGATGACGTCCTCCCGGATGCCGGAGAGGGCCTGATACTCGTGCCGGGCCCCTTCGAAGCGCACCGCCGTCACCGCCGCCCCCTCGAGGCTGGAGAGCAGCACGCGCCGCAGGGAGTTCCCCACGGTGTGGCCGTAGCCGCGCTCGTAGGGCTCGGCGACGAACTTGGTGTAGCTGTCCGTCATCGTCTTCTCGTCGAGCGTCAGCTTCTGCGGCAGGATCAGTTCTTTGTAAACCATGAGGTCACCTCGAGTAGTACTCGATGATCAGTTGATCGTTGACGGCGAACGAGGACTCCTCGCGCGCCGGCTCACGCAGGAGTTTGGCGGAGAGCTCGCCCTCGTTGAACTCCAGAAAAGACGGGCGCACGCCCTTGCGCTGAGCGTGCTCGAGCGCGAGCTTGACGCCGACGTTCTCCTTCAGCTTCGGATCCAGGGCCACGACGTCGCCGACCTTGACCTCGATGGAGGGGATGCTCGCGGTCTTGCCGTTGACCTTGATGTGCCCGTGCCGCACGACCTGCCGGGCGGAGTTGATGCCCGTGGCGAAGCCGATGCGCCGGACGATGTTGTCGAGACGCAGCTCGAGGCGCTTCAGGAAGGTCGCCCCCGTCATGCCCGGGCTCTTCTCGGCCTTCAGCATCCGGAGCTGGAAGGGCCCTTCCGTCATGGAGATCATGCGCTTGAGGCGCTGCTTCTCGCGCAGGCGGATGGCGTACTCGGAGGGCTTGCCGCGCTGGGGCTTGGCCATCCCAGGAGGGGTCGGGCGGCGCTCCAGGATGCACTTGACGTAGCACTTCTCGCCCTTCAGGAACAGCTTCATCTGCTCCCGGCGGCACAGGCGGCAGGCGGGGCCGTGATAGCGGGCCATTACACCCTCCTCTGCTTCGGCGGGCGGCAGCCGTTGTGGGGCAGGGGCGAGACGTCCTTGAGCGAGAGGACCTGCAGGCCGCTGGAGTGCAGCGCCCGGATGGCCGTCTCGCGGCCCGGGCCGGGCCCCTTCACGAACACGGCGACCTGCTTGACGCCGAGCTCGACGGCTCGCTTGGCGACCTTGGCCGACGTCATCTGGGCCGCGAAGGGAGTCCCCTTCTTGGTGCCCTTGAAGCCGGTCGCGCCGGCCGAGGCCCAGCACAGGACGGCGCCGCGGTCGTCGGTGATGGTGACGATCGTGTTGTTGAAGGAGGACTGGATGAAGACCTTCGCGAAGGTCACCGTCTTCCAGCTGCGCTTTCCGCCCGCCTTGGGGCCCCCCTTGGGGCCGGCGGCCGGGTGGGAGCCCGATTCCTGGCGGGGCGCGGGGGCCGCGGGCGTCTGCGCCGCCGCGGGGGCGGCCTCGGCCTTCGGCTTCTCTTGCGGCTTCTCGTTATCTGCCATAGTGCGCTCCTAGGCGGCTTTCTCAGCCGCGGCCCTGCCGGCGCCGACCGTCTTGCGGCGGCCGCGGCGGGTGCGGGCGTTCGTCTTCGTCCTCTGGCCGCGACAGGGGAGATTCCTGCGATGGCGCAGGCCCCGATAGCTGCCGATCTCGTGGTAGCGATGGATGTTCTGCTGCACCTCGCGGCGCAGCTCGCCCTCCACCTTGTACTCCTTGGCGATGAAGGAGTTGAGCAACCCCACTTGGTTCTCGGTCAGGTCCTTGACCCGCGTGGCCGGGGCGATCTGCCCCTCCAGCCGCTCAAGGATCTCCTTGGCCAGCGTCCGGCCGATGCCGTAGACGCAAGCCAAGGCCACGTCGATACGTCGGTCCTTCGGTAGATCCACTCCCGCTACGCGCGCCATAGACTCACCCCTGCCTCTGTTTGTGCCGCGGGTTCGTGCAGATGACCCTCAAGACGCCCCCTCGGCGGATGATGCGGCATTTCTTGCAGATCGGCTTGATGCTCGCTCGGACTTTCATGGTTCAGCGCTCCCGATAGATGATGCGGCCCCTGGTCAAGTCGTAAGGCGAAAGCTCCACCTTCACCGTGTCCCCCGGCAGGATCTTGATGTAATGCACCCGCATCTTCCCGGAGATGTGCGCCAAAATGACGCGGTCTCCCGGGATCTGGACGCGGAACATGGCGTTGGGCAACGACTCGAGGATCTTCCCCTCGACTTCGATCTTGTCTTCCTTGGTCAAACGATCGTCCTCCTGCTCAGCAAAGGATGTCCTGCCACGGCGTAAGGATCTGCGGCTCCCCGTCCCTCACGAGGACGGTGTACTCGAAATGGGCCGATAGGCTGCCGTCGGCGGTGACCACGGTCCAACCGTCCTCGAGGGTGCGCACCTCGGGGCCGCCCGCGTTGACCATCGTCTCGATGGCGAGGGTCATCCCCGGAAGCAGGCGTGGCCCGGTCCCCGGTCGGCCATGGTTCGGTATGTCGGGCGACTCGTGCAGGGCCCGCCCGATGCCGTGGCCGCTGTACTCCCTCACCACGGAGCACCCGCCGGCTTCACAGACGCGCTGGATCTCGGCGCTGATGTCGCCCACCCGCGCCCCCACCCGCGCCTTGGCGATGCCCTTCTCGAGGGCCTCCAGGGCGGTCGCCATCAGGCGCCGGGACTTCTCGCCGACCTTGCCGACGGCCACCGTGAGGGCGGCGTCGCCGTAAAAGCCTTCCACCACCGCCCCCAGGTCGAGGCCGACGACGTCCCCGTCCTTGAGGACCCGGCTCGCGCGGGGGATGCCATGGATGAGCTCCTCATTGACGGACGCGCAGAGGACCGCCGGATAGCCCCGGTATCCCAGGAACGCCGGCTTGGCCCCGCGCCTGCGGATCTCCGCGGCAGCGATTTTGTCGAGATCCGCGGTGCTGGCCCCGGCGACGGCCGCCGCCGCCGTGGCGCGCAGAGCCTGCGCGACGACCGCGCCGGCGCGGCGCATGAGCTCGAGCTCCTGCGCGCTCTTGGTCTCGATCCTCTCCGACTTGAGCATCATCCCTTGGCGCCGCTCCTGGAGGCCGCGACCCGGTCCACGATGGCGGCCAGCTGGGCCGTGACCTCGCTCGCCGGCTGGGAGCCGTCCACTTCCTCGAAAAGGCCCTCGGTCCGGTAGTAGGCGACAAGGGGCTGCGTGAGGTCTTCGTAGACCATCAGCCGCTTGCGCACGGTCGCCTCGACGTCGTCTTCCCGCTGAACGAGCGTCCCGCCGCACTTGTCGCAGCGGCCCTCGGCCTTGGGCGGACGGCTCTTCAGATTGAAGACCTCGCCGCAGCCGGGGCAGGAGCGGCGGCCGGTCATGCGGGAGATGACCTCCTCCGGTCGCAGACCCAGGTTGAGGACGAGATCGATGCGCTTGTCCGAGTCCCGAAGCACCTTGTCGAGCTCCTGGGCTTGCGGCAGGGTGCGAGGGAAGCCGTCGAACAGCCAGCCCCCTGCCAGGGAATCCAGCTTCGCGGCCACCATCTCGATGACCACCTCGTCGGGGACGAGCATCCCGCGCTTCATGAAATCCTCGACCTTCCGGCCGAGCGCGCTCTTCGCGGCGGCTTCCGCCCGGAAGAGGTCTCCGGTCGAGACGTGGGAGAGGCCGTAGCGCCCGCAGAGGGCCTTCGCCTGGGTGCCCTTGCCGGCGCCGGGGCAGCCCAGCAGGATGATGCGCAGCTCAGTTCCCGACATTGAACCACCTCTGCTTGATGCGGCCGCTCTTGAGGAAGCCCTCGTAGTGCCTCATGATGAGGTGCGCCTCGAGCTGGCCCATCGTGTCCAAGGCGACGCCCACCACGATGAGCAGCGAGGTGCCGCCCAGGTAGAAGGGCACGTTGTAGGCGAAGCGGAGCATCTCGGGCAGGACCGAGATCGCCGCCACGAATAGCGCCCCGCCCAGCGTGATGCGGTCGAGCACCCACTCGATGTACTTGCCGGTCGGCTCCCCCGGCCGGATGCCGGGGATGAACCCGCCGGATTTCTTCATGTTGTCGGCCAGATCGGTCGGATTGATGCTCACCGAGTTGTAGAAGTAGCAGAAGAAGATGATGAGCGCGGCGTAGATCAACTCGTAGAAGACGTTCCCCCCGCTGAGGAAGCCCTGCAGCTTCTGCGCCCAGGGGGAGTTCGGTGTGAACTGCGCGACGGTCATCGGAACGGCCATGAGGCTGACCGCGAAGATGACGGCGATGACGCCGCTCTGGTCCACCTTGAGCGGGAGGAAGCTCGACGCCCCGCCGTACATCTTCCGGCCCACCATCCTCTTGGCGTACTGCACGGGGATCTTGCGCTGGGCCGTCTCCACCCAGACCACGCTGAGCATGATGGCTAGGACGAGGGCCACGATGAAGAGCGCCTTGATGAGCCCGATCTCCTCCGCCTTGACCAGCTGGATGAGGCCGAGGGTGGCGCCGGGGACGCGGTCGACGATGCCGGCGAAGATGATGAGCGAGACGCCGTTGCCGATGCCCTGCTCGGTCACCTGCTCGCCGAGCCACATGATGAAGACCGTCCCCGCCGTCAGGGTGAGGACCGTCACGACGTAGAAGAAGGGCGTGGGGTCGCCGACGACCGGGGCGCCCGTGGGGGAGGGCATCTTCGAGATCATCAGGGTGAGCCCGAAGGACTGGAACGCCGCCAGGAACAAAGTCAGGTAGCGGGTCAGCTGGTTGAGCTTGCGCCGGCCGAGTTCGCCCTCCTTGTGCAGGCGGTCGAGATAGGGGATGACGTGGGCCCCCTGGAGCAGGCTCATGATGATGGACGCGTTGATGTAGGGCATGACGCCCATCGAGAAGATGGAGAACTGCCCCAGGGCGCCGCCGGAGAAGATGTTCAGGATGCCGAGCAGGGAGCTGGTCTGGGCCTGGAAGATGGCGCGAAGAGCCTCCCCGTTGATGCCGGGGATGGGGATGGCCGCCCCGACCCGATAGAGGGCCAGCACCCCCAGGGTGAATAGGACCCTCTTCCTCAGGTCGGGGATCTCGAAGATGTCCGCGAATTTCTGGATCATTTCTCGACTTTCTCCGCGCTCCCTCCAGCCTTCTTGATCTTCTCCTCGGCGCTCTTGGAGAAAGCGTGCGCCTGGACTTTGAGGGCCTTGGCCAGTTCGCCATCGCCCAGGACCTTGACCAAAGCGCGCCCCTTCACGAGGCCGTGCACGCGCATGGCGTCCAACGTGACCTCGGTCTGGTTCTTGAAGACGCGGGCGATGGACTCCAGGGACACGATCTGATAGCGGACGCGGAAGGGCTCGTTGCGGAACCCCCGCTTGGGGATGCGCCGCAGGCGGGGCGTCTGTCCGCCCTCGAAGCCGATCATCTTGCCGTCACCCGAGCGGGACGTCTGCCCCTTCGTACCGCGGGTCGCGGTCTTGCCGTGCCCCGAGCCGACGCCCATGCCGATGCGCTTGGACGGCTTGCGCGACCCCGGCGCGGGCTTGAGAGTCTCCAGACCGATGCGATTCGCCATCACCGCCCCCTGAGCTTCATGATCTCATCGCGCGTGCGCAGGCCGCGCAGGGCCTGGATCGTCGCGTAGATGACGCTGAAATTGTTCGTACTGCCGAGGCTCTTCGTGAGGATGTTCTTGACCCCCGCGGCCTCGAGCACGGCCCGCACGCCGCCGCCGGCGATGACGCCGGTGCCCGGAGCCGCCGGCTTCATCCAGACCTTGCCGGCCCCCCAGTGCCCCACGGTCTCGTGGGGGATCGTGTTCTCGACCAGGGTGAAGTGTACCATGTTCTTGCGCGCCCGCCGCGCGCCTTTCTGGATGGAGAACTGGACGTCCTTGGCCTTCCCCAGGCCGCAGCCGACGCGGCCGTTGCCGTCGCCGACGACCACGATGGCGCCGAAGGAGAAGCGCTTGCCGCCCTTGACGACCTTCGCGACGCGGTTGACCGCGACGACGGTCTCCTTGAGGCCGTCCGCGCTGGGCTCGTCCTGCCGGCGTCCGCGGCCGCGGGATGGGCCGCGGCGCTGGTAGGGCGCTGGCGAGGGCGCCGCGCTGGGCGCCGGGGCCGGCTGGCTGGGATTGGGGGTGTTTTCCGCTGGCATGGTTGGCTCCTAGAACTTGAGTCCCGCTTGGCGGGCCGCTTCGGCGAGGGCCTTCACGCGGCCGTGGTAGAGGTATCCGCCGCGGTCGAACACGACGCGCTCGACACCGGCTTTGAGGGCCCGCTCGGCGATCGCCTTCCCGACGGTCTTGGCGTCGGCGACGCTCTTGTGGCTCTTCTTTCCGCCTTCGGCGGCGGCGCCCTTGCCCGGCTTGCTGGTGGCGAAGGCCAGGGTGCGGCCCTTCGCGTCGTCGATCACCTGGGCGTAGAAGTACTTCAGCGAGCGGCGGACGGCGAGCCGGGGCAGGCCCTTGTTGGCCTGCTGAAGGGCCTCCTTCACGCGCTGCTTGCGGTATGCGAATCGGATCAGTTTGTCTTTCATGTCGGTCCTTCCTGCCTACTTCTTCGCGGCGCCGGCGGCGCCGGCGGTCGCACCTGCGGCGGTCTTGCCCGCCTTCTTGATGATGCGGTCGCCTTTCCGGCGGATCCCGGTGCCCTTGTAGGGCTCCGTGGGCTTGACGGCCTTCAGGCGCGCGACCGTCGCCCCCAGGAGCTCCTTGTCGTGGCTCTTGAGGACGAGGGTGGTCTGCTTCTTGTCGACCTCGACCTTGACGTCCTTGGGAACGTCGAAAGCCTTCTTATGGGAGAAGCCCAGGCTCAGCATCAGCCGCTGCCCCTCCGGCTCGGCCTTGAAGCCGAGGCCGACGATCTCGACGATCGTCTGGTAGCCCTGCGAGACGCCCTGGACCATGTTGGCGACCCGGGCGCGGGCCGTCCCATAGAGGGCCCGGACGCCCATGTCCGAGATGTCCGCAGTCAGGAAGATCTTGCCGTCCTTCTTCTCGGCCTTGACCGCGGCGGGCATCTCCCAGCTGAGCTCTCCCAGCGGGCCCTTCACGCGGACTTGGTTCCCGTTGAAGGCGACGTCCACCTTCTCGGGGACCGGAATCGGCTGCTTGCCTACGCGACTCATGAGATCCTCCTCACCAGACCTGGCAGACCACTTCCCCGCCGACCTTCTTCTCCTTGGCCTGCTTGTCCGTCAGCAGGCCCTGGGGGGTCGAGAGGATGGTGACCGCGAAGCCGCTGCGCACCCGGGGGATGTCCTCGTAGGACCGGTAGATCCTCAGGCCCGGCCTGGAGACCCGCTGGATGCCCTTGATGACGGCCTCCTTGGTGGCGGAGTATTTCAGGAAGACCCTCAGGGTGCCGATGCGCTTCTCGTTGAAAAGGGTCTTGTAGTTCGCGATGAAGCCCTCGTCCTTGAGGATCCTCGCGACCTCGGCCTTCAGATTCGACAGAGGCACGTCGATGCGGTCCTTCTGCCGTGCGTTCGCGTTGCGGATGCGCGTCAAAAAATCGGCTATCGGGTCCATGCGTTCTTCTCCACTCTCACCAAGAGGATTTCTTCACGCCCGGGATCTGGCCGCGGTGGGCCATCTTCCGGAAGCAGATGCGGCAGAGGCCGAAGTCGCGCATATAGGAGCGCGGCCGCCCGCAGAGCTGGCAGCGGTTGCGGTAGCGCACCGCGAACTTCTGCGGCTTCTTCATCTTTGCGACCCAGGCTATGGTTGCCATGTTGTTCCTCAGGCCTTCTTCGTCGGCCGCTTGAACGGCATGCCGAGCTTGTCGAGGAGGTCGAACCCCTCCTCGTCGTTGCCGGCGTTCGTCACGAACGTGATGTTCATGCCGCGCGCCTTGAGGGACGTCTCCACGTTGATCTCGGGGAAGATCATCTGCTCCTTCAGGCCGAGGTTGAAGTTGCCCTGGCCGTCGAACCCGCGCGGCTCGAGGCCGCGGAAGTCGCGGATGCGCGGGACCGCCGTCGCGATGAGCCGGTCCATGAACTCGTACATCCGGTCGCCCCGCAGGGTCACCCGCACGCCGATGGGCATGCCCTCGCGGAGCTTGAAGTTCGAGATGGACTTCTTCGCCCGGCGTATCTGGGGCATCTGTCCGGCGATGACCATCATGTCGTCTTTGGCCGCGTCGAGGGCCTGGATGTTCTCCTTGGCCTCGGAAACGCCCATGTTGATGACGATCTTCTTGAGCCGCGGGACCTGGAACAGGTTCTTGTAGCCCCGCTCGCTCATCATCGCGGGCAGCACCTGTTCGAAATAGCGCTGTTTGAGGCGCGGGGTCACCGCCGCCTTCTCGATGACCGATACGACCTTCTCCTTCTTCTCGTGCGAAGGGCCCTTCCCGCCGGGCTTCTGCTGGGGCTTGCCCCCGCCCTTCGCCTGCTGCGGCTGCTTCGGCTTCGCTTGGTCCTTCTCCTTCTCGGCCATCAGAGGATCACCTCGCTGCAGTTGCGGCAGATTCGCACGCGCTCGCCGCTCGCCATCTTGTCGAGCTTGGGCCGAACGGCCTGTTCGCACTTGGGGCAGACGAGCATCACCTTCGAGAGGCGGATGGGGGCCTCCCGCTTCTGGATGCCGCCGGGCTGGGACGGGGGGCGGGACTTGACGTGCTTGGTCACGATGTTGACCTTCGTCACGAGCACGCTGCCCTTCTCCGGGTAGACTTTGAGGACCTCGCCCTTGCGGCCCTTGTCCTTGCCGCTGAGGACGAGCACCGTGTCCTTCTTCTTGATCTTGAGTTTCATGGCCTCAGACGACCTCCGGCGCGAGCGAGATGATCTTCAAAAACTCCTTGTCGCGCAGTTCGCGCGCCACGGGGCCGAAGACGCGGGTGCCTTTGGGCTCGTTGCTCTCGCCGTCGATGACGCAGGCCGCGTTGTCGTCGAAGCGGACGTAGGAGCCGTCCTTGCGGAGGTGGTTCTGGTGGATGCGGATGATGACGGCCTTCACCACGTCCCCCTTCTTGATCGCCGCGTGCGGGATGGCGTCGCGGACCGAGCAGACGACGATGTCCCCGAGCGACGCGTAGCGCCGGTGGTGCCCCCCCATGACCTTGAAGCACTGGAGCTTGCGGGCCCCGGAGTTGTCCGCCACGTTCAGGATCGTTCTGAGCTGGATCATGCCTCACCCTCTCCCGGGGCCTTCGCGCTCAGCACGCGCGGCGCGGCCTTCAGTATCCGAACCAGCCGCCAGCGCTTGAGCTTCGAGAGCGGCCTCGTCCCGACGATCTCGACGAGATCGCCGGCGTGGGACTCGTTGCGCTCGTCGTGGACGTAGAACTTCGAGCGCTTGCGCTGGGTCTTCTCGTAGACCGCGTGCCGCACCGTCCGCTCGACCCGGACCACGCGCGTCTTGTCGGCCTTGTCCGAGACGACGGTGCCCCTGAAAAGGTGCCGCCGCCCGCGCTCCGGGACCTGCTCCTTCGTTGCCGATGTCATGCTCGTCTCCTCTCAGATCAGCGTCACTTCGCGGCCGCCTGGAGCTCCTTCTGCCGGATCCAGGTCATCATGCGCGCGATGTCGCGGCGGAGGCTCTGCAGCTCCATCGCGTTGGTCAACGGGGTGACCTTGTGCTTGAGCCGCAGCTTGAACCTCTTCTCCTTCAGCCGGTGCAGCTCCGCCTTGAGCTCCTGGGCCGAGAGATTCTTCTTCGTTTCCTTTTCCTTGTTCTTCATCTGGGTTAGTCCCGCGCTATGATTCTCGTCCGGATCGGCAGCTTGTAGGCCGCGAGGTTGAGGGCTTCCCGGGCCGCGGCCTCGGGCATGCCCCCGATCTCATAGAGGACGCGGCCGGGGCGGACCACGGCGGCCCACTTCTCGGGCGCGCCCTTGCCTTTGCCCATGCGCGTTTCGGCCGGGTGCTTCGTGATCGCCTTGTCCGGGAAGATCCGGATCCACAGCTTGCCGCCCTTCTTCATGTAGCGGGCGACCGCCGTGCGGGCCGCTTCGATCTGGCGGGCCGTGATCCACTTGGGCTCGAGCGCCTTCAGGCCGAATTCGCCGAAGGCGATCTCGGTGCCGCTCTTCGCCAGGCCCTTGATGCGGGGATGGCTGTGCGGCTTGCGGTATTTTACGCGTTTTGGCATCAGCATGTCAGGGCTCCGGTTTGACTTCGGGGGCCGGCGCGGCGGCCGGCGGCTGCGCCGCCGCCGGCACGGCGGCCGCCTGCGCCGCCAGCGGCGCGGCGACGGCCGCGATCTCCACGCCCTCCTCCTTCGCCTGCTGGATCAGCTCCTTGGGCGTGCGGGAGAAGAACTGCTTGCGGTAGATCCAGACCTTGACGCCGATGGTGCCGCTGGTCGTGTTGGCCTCGATCTGGCCGTAGTCGATGTCGGCCGAGAAGGTGTGCAGGGGGACGCGCCCCTCGCGCATCCACTCGCGGCGCGCGATCTCGGCGCCGCCGACGCGGCCCTTCACCTCGACCTTGATGCCCAGCGCCCCCGCGGCCATCGTGCGCTCGATGGCGCGCTTGACCGCCCGGCGATGGGCGATGCGGCGCTCGAGCTGCATCGCGATGGCCTCGGCCACGAGGCGGGCGTCGAGCTCGGGCTCCTTGATCTCCTTGGGGCTGATGACCGTGGTGCGTTTGGTCATGGCCTCGATCTGCTTCTTGATGGCCTCGATGTCCGCGCCGCGCTTGCCGATGACGACGCCGGGGCGCGCGGTGTGGATGTGCACGTGCAGATAGGAGCCGGCGCGCTCGATGCCGACCCAGGAGACGGCGGCCAGGCGGAAGCGTTCGCGGACCAGCTGGCGGATCTTGTAGTCCTCGCCGATCAGGGCGGGCATGTCGCGCAGGGAGAACCACTTGGACTCCCAGTCCTGGATGTAGCCCAGGCGGACCGACTTGGGGTGGATCTTGTTTCCCATCGTCAACCTCTCTCGTCCGTGACGATCATCGTCAGGTGGCAGACCTTGCGCTTGAAGGTGTAGGCGCGGCCCTGGGGCGCCGGGAGCACGCGCTTCATGTGCCCCATCGGCCCCAGCCCGCACCAGGCCGCCTTGATGAACATCGCGCCGGGCTCGACGTTCTTGCCGAGGCGGTTCTGCAGGTTGGCCGCGGCCGACTTGAGCGTCTTTCCGACCAGCATGCAGGCGCTGCGCTGGATGGCCGGCAGCAGCGCCTCGGCCTGCGCGATGGACTTGCCGCGGATCTGGTCCAGGACCTGCCGGACCTTCCGGGCGCCGTATCTCTGGAACTTCGCGTGGGCGATGGCTTCCATGGCTAGGTGAGCTCCGTGGCTTCCTTGGTATGGGCCATGCCGTGGCCCTTGAACAAGCGGGTGAAGGCGAATTCGCCCAGCTTGTGCCCGACCATCTGTTCGGTGATGTAGATCGGCAGGAACTTCCGCCCGTTGTGGACGGCGAAGGTGTGGCCGACGAAATCCGGTATGATGGTGCAGGACCGGCACCAGACCTTGACCACCTTCTTCTCCCCGGCCTGGTTCATCTTCAGGACCTTGTCGAGGAGGTTCTGGTCTACGAAGGGTCCCTTCTTTGTTGAACGACTCATGCGCTTCCTCCTGGATTATGCGGGCAGGGCGCTGACCTTGCCCTTGCGCCGGTCCTGGATGATCATCCAGCCCCAGACCTTCTTCTTGTTCCGCGTCTTATAGCCCTTGGCGAGCTGCCCCCAGGGCGACTGCGGGTGGTTGCCGCCTTTGGACTTGCCGCGGCCCCCGCCCATGGGGTGGTCGACCGCGTTCATCGCGCCGCCTCGGACGGTCGGCCGCTCGCCCTTGTGGCGGGTGCGGCCGGCCTTGCCGTAGGTGATGGTGTCGTGCTCGATGTTGGAGACCTGCCCGAGGGTCGCCATGCCCTGGCGCGGGACGAGCCGCATCTCGCCGGAAGGCAGCTTGATGATGGCGAAGGGGCCGTCCTTTCCCATCAGCTGGGCCTGGGTCCCGGCCGAGCGGCACATCTGGCCTCCGCGGCCGGGGACGAGTTCGATATTGTGCACGAAGCTGCCGTCCGGGACCTTCTCGAGGGGCAGGGCGTTCCCGACCCGGATCTCGGCGTCGGGGCCGGACATCACGGTCTCTCCGACCTTCAGGCCCTCGGCGTGCAGGATGTAGCGCTTCTCGCCGTCGGCGTATTGGATCAGGGAGATGCGGGCCGAGCGGTTCGGGTCGTACTCCACCGACACGACCTTGCCGGGGACCCCGAGCTTGTCCCGCTTGAAGTCGACGATCCGGTACGCCCGCTTGTGCCCGCCGCCGATGTGGCGGACCATGAGCATGCCGGTGTTGTTGCGGCCTCCGCTCTTGCGCAGGCCCTTCACCAGGCTCTTCTCCGGAGCCTTCTTCGTCAGCCCCGAGAAATCGGGCGACGTCATGTGCCGGCGGGACGGCGTGTACGGCTTGTAGCTCTTCAGCGCCATGGCTTACACTCCCTGCTCGATCAGCTCGATCGAATCCCCGGTCTTCAGGGTCACGATGGCCTTCTTCCAGTCCGGACGGTAGCCGCCGCCCCGGCCGAAGCGCCGGAACTTGCCGCGGACGTTCATCGTGCGGACGCGGAGCACCTTCACCTTGAAGAGCTCCTCGATGGCCCGCTTGATGTCGGTCTTGGAGGAGGCCTGCGAGACCTCGAAGAAGTACTGGTTGCACTTCTCGCGCAGCAGGGTGCTCCTCTCCGTCATCAGCGGCTTGACGATGTGGATCGTCGGGTCGAATTCTATCGTTTTCATGGGCTAGTTCGCCTTGGCGCCGAGTTTCTCCAGCGCGGCCTTGGTCAGGATCAGGTTCCGGCACCCGAGGACCTCGAGGGCGTTGAGGTGCGCGACAAGCAGGATCTTGACTTCCGCGATGTTCCGCGAGGCCCGGATCAGGTTCTGGTCATGCTGGTCGGCCACGAGCAGCGTCCGCTTCTCGGCCTTGAGGGCCTTGAGCATCTGCGCGACCTGCTTGGTCTTCGCTCCGTCGAGCGCGAGGCTGTCGACGACGCGCAGGCTGCCGTCCTGGGCCCGAGCGCTCAAGGCCTGGGCCAGCGCCAGACGCCGCTTCGCCTGCGGCAGCTCCTGCCGGTAGGAGCGCGTCCGGGGGCCGAAGACCACGCCGCCCTTCCTCCACAGCGGCGAGCGGGTGGACCCGTGACGGGCCCGACCGGTGTGCTTCTGCTTCCACGGCTTGCGCCCGCCGCCCGAGACCTCGGCGCGGGTCTTCGTATGCGCCGTCCCCGCGCGCCGGTTGGCCTCCGACGCCGTCACGACCTCGTGGAGGAACTGGGGCGAGGGCCGCAGGCCGAAAACGGCCTCCGGCAGCTCGACCTTCCCGATCTTTTCGCCCTTCTGGTTCAGCAGCTGCGATTCCATGGTTCTCGTCCTCTCAGACCTTCTTCTTCGAGGGCTTCTTGTCGACGATGATGTTGCCCATCTTGTCGCGCTTGATCGTCGACTTGACGATGATGCGGACGCGCTTGAGGTTCTTCACCGTCTCACAGACCGTCACGAAGCCGCCCCTGGGGCCCGGGACCGGGCCGTTGAGGTAGAGCAGATTGTTCTTCTCGTCCACCAAGACGACCTCGACCTTCTGGGTGGTGGTCGTCTCCAGGCCGTGGTGCCCGGCCATCCGCTGGCCCTTGAGGACCCGCCCGAGCGAGCGCCGCGCGGCCAGCGAGCCCGGGGAGCGCTCCTTGTCGGAAGCGCCGTGAGAACCCGGCATCCCGTGGAAGCCGTGCCGCTTCATGGCCCCGGCGAAACCCTTCCCCTTCGAGAGGCCCTGGATATCGACGTAGTCCCCGGCCGTGAAGCGCCCGGTGACGTCGGCGACCTGCCCGACCTTGAAGGGCTTCGGGTCCTGGACGCGGATCTCCCGCAGGTACCGGAGCGGCGAGACGCCGGCGGCCTTGAACTGTCCGTTCTCGGGCCTGGTGACGCTCTTCGCCTTGCGCTCGCCGTAGCCGAGCAGGACCGCCGAGTATCCGTCGCGGGAGTCCGCGGCCTTGACCCGGATGATCGGGCAAGGCCCGGCCTTCACGACGGTAACGGCCCGGACTTCGCCCGACGAGGTGAAGACCCGGGTCATCCCGAGCTTCTCCCCGATGAGGGCTTTCAGGGCCGCCGGCGCCTTCTCGGACCCCGGCGCTTGCGCGGCCGCGGCCTCAGCCTGCGGGTTCTCCGTCTTCTCTTGTTTCTTCTCTTCGCTCATAAATTCACCTGCGGCGGTTCCAGTTTAGAGTTTGATCTCCACGTCGACGCCGGCGGGGAGCTTGAGCTTCATGAGCTCCTCGATGGTCCGCGCGCTCGGCTCCTTGAGCTCGATGAGCCGCTTGTGGATGCGCATCTCGAACTGCTCGCGCGACTTCTTGTCCACGTGAGGGGAGCGCAGGACCGTATACTTGCGGATCTGAGTCGGCAGAAGCACCGGCCCGATGACGACGGCGCCCACGCGGCGGGCCGTCTCGATGATCTCGCCGACGCTCTTGTCCAGCACGCGATGGTCGCAGGCGCGCAGCCGGATCCGGATCTTCTGCTGAGGCGACAGGTTGATTTCGGTCATAATCCCACTCTTATGCGAGGATCTCGTGGACGACGCC
>DMEZ01000053.1:0-32448 GCA_003450735.1 Elusimicrobiota bacterium
TAGGCCTCGCGCACGCGCTCTCGCTCGGCTGGGCTGTCGTCTATGAACACCACGGACTGCAGGCCCAGGTTGAGCTCGGCGGCCAGCTCGGCGACGTGGAGGGCCTTATCCTTCCAGTCGATGCGCCAGCCGGCGAAGTCCTTCCGGCGCAGGATCATCTCGGGATGGCCGTCGATCGCTTCGAATGCGGCGCGCTCCTCGTTCTTGCTGATGATGGCCAGGAGGATCCCGTGGCGGGAGAGCGCTTTCAGGGCGCGCTGAAAATCGGCGTAGGCCTCTCCAAGCGGGTCATGGCCGCCCAAGCGCAGGCCCTGCAGGCCGGCATCACCGACGATGCCGCCCCAGAGGGTGTCGTCGAGGTCGAGCAGGATGAGCTTGCGGGAGCCTCCTTCGAGGCTGCTGACCGCCGCCTTGAGGTCGAGGACGGCCTGGGAGAAGAGCTCCTTGGAGTAAGGGACCTTTCCCAAGTACCAGAGCTTCTCGCTGTAGGCGCCCGGTCCGGCGGCTTCGGCCCAGCGCTGGGCGTTCAGCGGGAAGACCGAGCCGCCGCCGGCGAGCTTCTCGCAGAGGCGCAGGTTCATGCGAAGGAGAGCGTGGGAGACTCCGCCCGAAGTCAGGTCGCCAAGACCGTATCCTGACGCCGCCGGGGGAAGGAGCCAGGTTGGGACGAAGAGAGCCTTCGCTCGCTTGGAGGCGGAGTGAAGGAGAGCGCAGAACTCGTCCACTTCGCGGAGGATGCGGCGCAGGGAGGCCTTCTTCCCCTGGAGGAGCGACGTGAAGGCGGGAGAGACCGCTTGGGGCCGAGTCCAGACGAGGGCGTAAGAAGGCGCTCCTTTCCAGCAATCGGCCTTGTCGTCCGCGAGGACTTGCGCGGTCTGGCCATAGGGAGCGATGCGGCAGGCCAGAGCGGGCTGGCCCGGGCCGCTCTCCAGCAGGGCGGCGAGGTTGTCTATCGTGAAGTCCGAGAGAAGGAGGAAGGGGCGGGGCATCGGCCTCAAGGAGCGTCCTTGAGAAGGCCGGCGACGTGCTCCGCGAGGGCGCCGACAGTCCGGAAGGGACCTCCGCCAGGCGCGAGCGTCCCGAGCGCGTCGGCCAAGCCGATCGTTTCATGGAAATCCTGCTCGACGCGGGTCTCGACCGCGACGATAAGGTTGACCAGCCCCAGGGAGTCCAGCCGGGAGCCCTCTCCGAGGAGGACCGTGTCGGGGGATTTGTCGAGGCGCATCGTGCCGCGGAGCATCGGGTTCGTCTCGTCGATGGCCGCGTAGACGGCTTGGAGGGCTCGTTCGAGCTTGTTCATTCGGCAGTGAGCGCTATTCTACCATTGCGCAAGCGGCCCGGAAATCGTGGAGCGCCCTCTAGTCGCTCAGGTCCAGCTCGACGGTCTTGAAATTCGGGCCGTCCCAGGGAGCCGAAAGCTCCTGGACGATCCTGGACGAGGCGGCGGCGGGAGAGGCAAGTTTCTCCAGGGAGAACGGCGCGTTGGTCTGGTCGGTCAAGATGCGCGGGAGGCGAAAAACCAGGAACCGCTTCTCCGTTTCCTCCTTGGCCAGGGATTCCAAGGCGCCTTCCAGGGCGCGCTTGGCGGCCGCGTAATGCGAGAACAGCGGGCGGGGGGCGGATGCGTATTGGGACGAGATGGCGACGATGGTGCGGGTGAGAGGCAGGAGGGCGCGGGCCGGCGTGAGAGCCGCGCTCAGGGAAGCGCGCGCGAAAGAGAGGAATTCCTCGATGGTCTGTTCCGAGAAGGACCTCGCCTCGATCACGGGGCTGGCGCTGAGCACCAGGATGTCGAGCTTCCCGTACTTCTTCCGGACGGCATCGGCCAGGGCCGCGCAAGCCGGGGCGTCGGTCAGGTCGGCGCCGGCCAGGAGCGGCTTCGGGGAATGCCGCTGCGCCTCCGAGAAGACCCGCTCCGCTTCCGCCTTGCTGCGGTGATAGTGGACGATCACGTCCGCGCCTTTGAGAGCGAAAGTCTTCGTCAGGACGGCGCCCAGCCCGCGGCTCGAGCCGGTGACGAGCACGGTCTTCGAAGCGAATTCCTTTCCGGGAAGGATGTCCAGGGTGTCGATGGGGTCGTCTTTTGGAACGGGCCGTTCGAACGCGGAGGCGGTGAAGCTCTTTAGAGCCCAGCCCGAGCCGGTCAGGGTGTGCATGCGTATGGAAGGGCGTGGCTTGCAGGCGAGCTTGTAGGCATGCGGGGCGCCGCTGCCGGCTTCGAACGAGGCGCTGAAGGCGGAGAAGAGGGCCTGCCGGCCGGGGCAGACCATGCCTACGAGGTAGCTGAAGAAGCAGAGCGCGTTCCATTGGTTCAGCGGAAGTTGGTCGGAAGACAAGCGGAAGATGTCCGCGAAACGCGGGAGAGAGCCCGGGTCCAAAGCGTACTGGAGGGGCCCCTGGAAGAGCGCGGTCTGGGGAGTCTCGGCGGCGGACTCGAGGGGGACGATGGGGCCCTGCAAGGCTTGCTGCTCCTTCTGGCCGGCGGGCGCATGCTGGAAGACGAGGGCCAGTTTCGGCGCTGTGCCTTTGAGAACCTCGACGCGCACAAGGCCGTCCTCCTCCTGCAGCTTGAGTTCGAGGACTTCGTCTGGGAACACCGGTTTGTGGAAATCGGCCTTTATGCTCTTCAGGCTGAAGCGGCGGCCTTTGGCCCATTCTCCGAGGATGGCCAGGATGACTGCCATACCGAAGACGACCGGCCGGCCGAACTGGGTGCGTCGACAGTAATCCGCATCCATGTGGAGAGGGTTGCGGTCAAGGGAGAGCGCCGAGAAGGCGTCGATATGGCGCTGGCTGAGAAGCATGGCAGGGTCAGGCTATTCTAGCCAAACGGCGGGCGGGGCGCTATAGCGGATGGGCCATCCAGTGAAAACAGAACCTGAACTGGGTGTGGAGGCGCGGATGCGAAAGATGTTCAGAGAGGATTTGTTGGGCTGGGGCCGGGGATTCCGGATTTGAGTCTGAGCAGGTCTCCCAGGTACCCGGCTGCGGAGATGGTCAGGAGTGGTCCGGCTATGTTGAAAAGCACTCTCGGCAAGGGGCTCCCGAAAGAGGCTGGGGCGGCGTGCCAGACGCACAGGATATAGGCAGATACCGCCGCAACGGCTGTTGCTCCGCGGAATGCGCGACCCATGTCGCGAATCCGGGGCAATCCCAACGGGAGAAGCCAGATGAAGTTGTAGATGAAGCTATGTTCTTTGAGAGGCAACAGCAGACTGTGCCGCGAAATGGAGCCCACCTTTTCCCGCATCGCGATGTCCCAAGGGAACACCAATCCCTGCGACAGAATAGACTCGGCCATCGAAACGACGGCGAGACTTGCGGCGACTGCAACAGATGCCCAGATATAGCCAGTCCAGGCGGCTCGATCCTCCGCGCGCTTCTCTAACGCGAGCCAAGTGAACATCAGCACCGCGGAGAGAGGGATGAAGGTCTCCTTGGCGAGAGCTCCCAAGGCACCCAGCAGAGGCAGGAAGGCGTAGCTACGGGTCTGCAGAGCGAAAAGGACGCACAGGATCAAACAGGCCTCCGAGGAGTCGATGCATCCACTGCCGAGATGATGAGTGACGACACAGAAATTCGAGAGGTAGAGCAGGGAGGCGAGGAGGGCCGTGATCGGTCCGCCAAGGATCCTGAGTCCCAATGCCATTATCAGCAGAGCGGAGGTCGCGGTGAAGACGGAGTTGACGATGAGGATGCCGAATCCGGCTGCGTACCATGACCTGAGGCGGCCGTCGACTAGGAGATAAATGGGCCTTGCCAGCGTTGGCACAAGGAGGCGGTGTCTGAAATAAGGCGTCGTGTGACTGGGCCCGACCTCCGTCATGCGGTAATATTCACGGGCGTCGCTGGCATTCGCCTTGCGGGGGTCGTATCGGTTGAGGACGGGATACCCGTAACCGAAGCTGATGAGGAAGAAAAGGGTGAAGAGTAAGAGTGTACGGAATGATGCGACAGTTCGTGCGGTTGCCGCAGGTCTCATCTTGTCTTATAGAGAGTATCACATTGTCCACGCAGAACGGAAACAAACGCGGATATTCGGGGATTTGCGCATGAGGCTGAAATCGTCTAGTATTCATTTGGGCGCTCCGAATCATGACAACTTCCGGCATGTCCGATTGCGTATTCAGCGTCGTCATCCCTGTCTACAATAGTGAGCAGATAATCGGAGAAACCATCTCCAGGACAGTCGCTTTTTTCAAGCAAAACGGCCTGCGCTACCAGCTAGTCGTTGTGAATGATGATAGCCGCGACCGCAGTTGGGAGATCGTGAAAGAGATCGCCGGCAGGACACCCGGGATACTTGCGATCGATCTGTTGAAGAATTATGGGCAGCATAACGCCGTCCTCTGCGGCTTTCGCCATGCGGTCGGGGATTTCATAATAACCCTGGACGACGACCTGCAGAATCCTCCGGAAGAGATCATCAAACTCATCGAGAAGGCTGGCGAGGGTTATGATGCCGTATTCGGCAGATTCATCGAGAAGAAACACGCCCTCGTCAGGCGTCTGGGCAGCAGGCTTGTCGGTTATCTGAACAGCCGGATATTCGACAAACCCGATGGCATCACCCTGTCGAATTTCCGCATCATCCGGCGCGACGTGATACGGCGCATGCTGAATTACAACACACCGTTCCCCTACATCCCCGGTTTAGTCCTCATGTTCTCGAGTAGGATCGCCAACGTATCTGTCAGGCACGAGCCTCGAGCGATAGGGGATTCGAACTATTGCGTGGTAAAGATCATCACTCTGCTGGCCACTCTTTTGTTCGGATATTCCCCATATCCCATGAGGGTCCTCTGCGGCATCGGATTCGTGATCAGCGGCATCAGCTTCGCGCTTGGCCTAGTGTCCATCTATCGGGGCTTATTCGTTTACAGGTCGCCGGTGCCTGGATGGACCAGCCTCATCGTTCTCCTTTCGTTCCTTCTGGGCTACGTCATCCTGCTGCTGGGCATCGTGGGCGAGTATCTTGTGCGCGTGCTGAATCAATTATCATCCAATCGAAGCTTCCATATCCGCGAGACGATCGCCGGCGATAACAAAGCATGACGGGAAGGAAGCCGGGCTGTTTCTTCATCGTGGGCGGTCAGCGATGCGGCACAACCTATTTGTGTCAAGTGCTCGACGAACATCCTGCCGTATGCATGGCGAAACCGATTACCCCAGAGCCGAAGTTCTTTTTAGGCAAGGACTTCGACAAAGGGCTGGCTTATTACGAGAAGACGTATTTCCCAGAGGAGCGCGATGGGGTCCTGTGGCGCGGGGAGAAAAGCACGACATATCATGAGCGCGAGACTGCCGCTCAGCGGATCAGGGCATCCTATCCTGACGCGTTGATTCTGTTCATCTTGCGTCATCCGACCCATCGGGCCATATCGAACTATTTCTTTTCAAAGAACAACGCGCTGGAGACGAGAACTCTGGAAGAGGTATTTTTGTGGAAAACTCCGCCGCCAGCGGTCTCGGCGAAGGTATCAACGGATCCGTTCGATTACCTGGCGCGCGGCGATTATGCAAAGTATCTTCAAATATATCTCAAGCATTTCAAGGAAGACCAGTTAATCATACTCACATTCGAATCCTTCGCGAACGATTTGGCGGCGATTCAGAGGCTTTACTCTAGGTTGGACATAGATCCGGCAGTGGTCCCTTCGTCTCTGAACAGGCATGTCAATGCAAGCAATACCACAAAAGGGGTAAGCATAGAGATCGTGAATGTCCTTAATGAATATTATCGATTGAAGATATGCGAGCTTGAGACGCTGCTCCGGAGAAGGATCCGCGAATGGGAAAGGTAGTGCGAGTCCGCAAGGAAGCCGATGCCTGAGACCAAAACAGGCATACGAAGGATATTGTCGATACCGGGCATGTATCGGCTATTCGGCAGAATCATTGGAAGGCACCGGGTGCGAACAACATTCGTCAACGAATATCTTAAACCAAAAATCGGGGATAGGATTTTAGACATAGGCTGCGGGCCGGGTGATCTCGTCCCGTATCTCCCGGATGTGCAGTACAGAGGATATGATGCGGATATGGAGTACATCCAGGAAGCCCGAAGGAGATTCGGCGACAAGTGCGAATTCATCCATGGGGAAGTGGATTCGCTGGGGTTGGATCGTCGGGAAGAGTATGATCTGGTCATCGCATACGGCGTGCTTCACCATCTTGGCGATGATGACGTGCTAAGGCTATTCGCGGTCGGGAAGGAAGCGTTAAGGTCCGGGGGCAGGCTGCTCACGATCGATGGGGTGTACACACAGGGTCAATCGCAGATAGCCAAGTGCTTTCTGGCAAGCGACAGGGGCAGGAACATCAGAACGCAGGCCGAGTATATGGGGCTTGCTAGACGGGCATTTCCCGAAGCAGTATCGCACATGAGGAGCGGGCTCCTGAGAGTCCCATACAACCATCTCATCATGGAATGCGGTAAGCCGTGAGATTCAGTCGGCAGGAAGCAGGCGATAGGTCGTAAAGGTTCTCCCCGCAAAATGGAGCACCGGCCTTGTGGAGATCCCATAATGTTCGCGTATGAAGGTCGGCAGCATTTTGTCGACTTCGATATCGCGGGCGATCAGGAAGACATCTTGGCGCTGATATAAGGCCTGAATCAAATCCTGAATCTGGAATTCGAAAAGCCGCTTCATGGAGTAAGGCGTATCCGACGTCGCGGATAAGCCGAATAGCTTCATTTTCCGTATAGGGTTGTCCTTCACAAGAGGCGGGAATGCCCACTCCAGCGGGAGGGCGTTCCCCCATACCACAAATAATTGGTCAGGTCGGGGATCCAACAGGAGCACGTCTGCTCGGACAGCAAGGACGCGGGCGGAATTGCGAAGATTCTGATGGAGGACAAGACCGGTTTGGCTGAGAGCAAGGGCGCATAAGAGGAGCAGAAGGCTGTTGGGATTGCTGGTAAAAAACGCCGGCTTCTCTGCATTCGAGGAGAAGCTATGGATATAGCCGATAGCGCTGCAATATAGGAGCAGGATCAGATTGGGGAAATAGATCCGAAAGAAGGGGAACCTCCCCAGCAGATGAATGCCGGCAAACACAGCCATGGATACAGAAGAAAGAAGAAGGATGCGCCATCTGGCCGGAGGGGGCATCGCAAGAATAAGCAGTATCAATGCGAGAAGACCTATGAAAAGATAATGATTCCGCAGGAGCATCGTGGCGGTCCGATATATCGTCGGCAGATTCGCGGGCAGTTGACGATGGATGGGGAATTCCCGCAATAGGGATTCCAGCGTTTCGGCGCGGTAGGTCGGCTGGTGCATGAAGAACCAGTCCTTGATCATCAGAAGATCATTCTCCGTCCAGCGGACTTTCGCGAAGGCCTCCTGATAGCCGGGGGAATATCGGACTCGATTGTAGCCGTAAAAAGATTTCCTGGCCCAGCGGGCGCGGGTGAATTCGAGCCAGCGCGGGTCGCTGCTGTAGGACATCGCCTCGAGCGTGCTCAGGCCCCATGAGCCCAGTGCGAATAGAAGGAAGATCATCAGTATTCTTTTTGTGCGGCTTGACCAAACGAAGGGCTCGGTGAGCAGAGTCCCTGCCGCCGCGACCAAGCAGATCATGTAGAATGAATACGGCCTGATCAGGTAGCCATAGAACCCTGCGGCCAGCGCGACGACGAGAATGAGGATCGATGCGAGGCGAGCCTCAGGCCGCTTCAGGTGGCAGGATAGCATGAGAAGGCCCGCTGAGATCGCCAGCATGCCGGCGACAATGGTGAATTGGGGCCTTGCACATACGGGCGATAGTATGAGCATGTTCAGGGAAGCGGTCACCGTCAAGGAACGTCGATCGAGGAGCAGTCGGAGGAGCGCGTAATTGGACAGGATTGACGCCGCGAGGATTGCGAGGTATGTGTGCCAGCCGTAGGCGGAAACTCCCAGGATACCTGCAAGTCTGCGAATGACCATGCCTAGTGCGTAATGAGAATAGATCAAGTAGGGGCTTCCTTCGGCGAAGGTGCCGAAGCCGAAGGCTCGCATGGTCATGCCGACGTCATCCGGGGTCTCGTAGACCGGTGTTATGGCCAGCAGAATGATCCCCATGATGATGGCAGGGAAGGCGCCGGCATAGATAAGGGCTCTCAGCGAATCTGTGTTCGTGTCTTGGCATCGGGAGGCGCGGAGTTGGGTCATCTTGCGTGTTTGAGCGAATCAGAGTGTCTTCATGAATGCCTTGAACAGAAGATAAAAACGGCGGACATCCTCCAGGCTGTCGACTTCGTGGAGCATTCGGCATATTTGAGAGGGTCTTAGAAAGAATCTGCGATGCGCCCTCCTTTGCATCTCAAAGAGATACTTCTCTGACATGCCGTTCGGGACGAAACTAAGCCTGCGCGAGGAGTAGCCGGTCAGAAGGTCGAGGCTAGGGTCCACGGTGCCGTATTCATGGGCGATCTCTCGCGCTTTGGATCCCAGGGGCAATTGGAGCAGATGGAAATCGGCTGAATACAGCGGCAACGACAAAGCGAAGCTGATCGTGTCTTCCAGGGTATCCTGGGTGTCGGTAAGGTTGTCCAGGATGAAATACCCGCGGGGAGATATGCCGGATTTTGAAATCAGTTCGACTTGATTTCGTATAACCTCAACAGTCGCTGGTTTTCCTATGGATTTGAGAACGTCATTGTTCCCAGATTCCAGCCCTAGTTGAATCTGCCAGCAACCGGCTTTCTTCATCATGCCGAGAGTCGGCCCGTCAAGGTTGTGGACATTGGTCATGCATGTCCATGACATATCAAGCCCTTTCCTGATGATTCCCGAACATATCCGACGAAGGCGTTCGCCATCTAATCCGAAAGTGTCATCGCAGAACCATATCTCACGGGCGCCAAAGATCTTCGACAGCCTTTCGACAGCGTTGATCACATAGTCTGCCGAATGGGATCTCCAGCGTTTCCCCCAAAGGCTGCTGCAGAAAACGCAGCCGAAAGGGCAGCCGCGGCTGGATACGAACGGGAGGCAAGGGCGTTTGCGATATCCCAGCGGAGAGGGGTGATACTCATGAAGATCGTTCAGCAGATGGAAGGATGGGAACGGCAATTCATCGATATCCTCAATGAGTTGTCTCGGGGGATTCTTGAAGAGCCGGCCGTTCTGGCGGTATATCAGACCGGGGATGTTCGAAAGGCTGTCCCCAGTCTGAAGAGCGGTCGTAAGCTCAATGATCGTTCGTTCGCCTTCTCCTGCGATGAAATAATCGAATTCATGCTGCCTTGTGAAATTGTCTATGTCTACGAAGGTATGAGGCCCACCTGCGACGATGGGAATGCTGCAGTGGCGTTTGATCGCCGCAGCGCGGGCGATGGCTTCTCTGCTTCCGATCGTGAAGACCGACATCCCGATCAGTTCGGGGCGACACGAATCGATGCGGCTGAGGATCTCGTCGTCGTCGCAGCCATGGATCTCGGTGTCGATGAGTTCGACATGATGTCCTGCGCGTTCCAGAACGGCGGCGATGCACAGCAGGCCGTAGGGCGGCATATAGGACCCAACGTCATCCAGCTTGCCGTACCTAATCCTCCCGGAAACACTTCCTGAGATCAGGAGAATTCTCATGGCATGTGAGACGGCTCACTGAGCTTAACCATGAAGTCTTCGGCACCATAAACGCAGATAATGGCTTATCCAATGAGAGAGGGGGGCCGTTAGGTCGCAGCGAGCGCAGGGAGGGAGCGATGAGAAATCCCTGCAAAGATGCCTTTGCCGCACCTGCTCAACTGCGCTGCCATTCCATATCTCGCATAGACTTTGAGTATTGAAATCGCCGATCTTGAGTTCTTCGTTGGGGTCTCCGATACAGCAGACTCCGGCAGATCCATCAACGAAAGCTACCAGCATATAGGCTAGTTGAGGGCAGGCATTCCTATGGCGCCCATCCCCACCTTTGCGGAACATCCCGGCTCTGATGTCCGTTAGACCGCCGTACTGCATCAAGGGGATGACCCATACTCTATCGACGGAATCGCGCCATCTCGATATCGTTTCATCCAGTTCGTCTTCTGTGTCCTTCATCAGGATGGTGTTGATTTGGATGGATGGTTTTGAGAAGCCCCCTGTGTTCCGGATGCGGATGAAGTTCTCGATATTGCCGACAACATTCTGAAAATCGGCCCCGACGCGGATCCTGTTGTATGTGCCGGGGGTATTCCCATCGACTGAAAAGGCTATCCCGTCAAGGCATTGCGACTGGATCAGAGCTCGCGACAAGTCATCCGTCATCATGGTGCCGTTCGTAACGAAGGATACATGCTTGATCCCTTTGGCTTTGGCGTATTGCACCATCCCGACCAGTCGTGGATGCAGTGTGGGCTCGCCGAAGCGATTCAGACCTATCGTTTCAATCCCCGCGGCAGCGGCGGCGTCGATGATTCTGGCGAACAAGTCCATCCCCATGTCCGCAGAAGGCCGTGTAAGGGCTTTGCGGTCGCACATGAGGCACTGCAGGTTGCATCGATTGGTTATCTCAATACGTAGAACGACCGGCCGGTCCCTTGATATGCGACCAAAGGAGAGCCAAGTGAATATTCGAGAGAGGATTGTGAGCGCGCTCTTGAGATTGACGGTATTGAGTACGTTCAGGCTGGTCAAAGACATGACGAATTCCGGGGAGGAGGAAAGGCAAGAGTCAAATCGGAGCTGAACTGCCCGGATTCAGCGCGCATAGAAGATGTAGGGACTATAAGATGTTTTCACCCAGCTATCAAGGATACCTGAGTCCCTTCTGGTCGTCGAGGTCTTGCCGATGTGACCCCGGCTATGAAGGCCGGCTACCTCTAAGGCCTCTGCGATCTCTGGGGACAGTGCGCTGTCACTCAAAATGGCGAAATCAGCGCTGGATAATATCGCTGTCAAAGCATCGTTTTTGAACCAGCGCGCCCAATACATTCTCCAGCCTAATCGCCTTCCAGCGTAATAGAACTCGATGGGGAATAGAACAACTTTGTGAGAGCCTCGACCTATGTAGGCAAGACTGGCTTCGTAGATGGCGGAGGGATCGCGTGATGATCTGCGGCTATGGGCTATGGCTGGGCGGAAGATCATGGAAGCAGCGAGAGCCCAGCAGAGGGTCAAAATGACGAGCAGGGTGCCGATGCGTTGTCTGGACGATGTGAGCGCATGGAGTGAGGCAGGCCGGAAATCCGCACAAAGAGCCAGAAGGTAGGGCAATAAGTACAAGATGCGATTTGGATATACAGTGGCGATGTGAAGAAAAATGGCTGCGCAGGCCGATGAGACGATCAGAGGGAGATCGGCGCCGCAGAGAATGCAGAAGAGCCCGGCTAGGGGGAGAATCGGGCTGACCCTGAATGAGCGGATGAATGTCCATGGCTCCAGCAGGCGTTCATGGAAATCGGAGCAGGAGAAGCCTGATATCGAGCTCCTGTATGTCCATTCCGCCTGACCAGTGATCAGGCCCATGAATTGGGGCAAGGCTGGCGCGATGAGAAGGGCTGAGGCTAAGAAACACCCGCCGATGAATGAAAGAGATTGTGAGGCGAGGGATCTGTTTAGGCCTCCGAATGCCCGGTCGGGGCGGCTGGAAGAGTAGAATTCGGCAGCAATCAAGGGATAAACAATCACGGCGGAGGGCCATATGATGAATGCCGTGGCGGATAGAGCTCCAGCGATGGCGGTATGCTGGAGGCGCCTGCTGTCTGGGGCGCCGAGCGCACGCCTGAGTTGCCAACAGGAGGCGAAGCAGGACGCCAGGGCCCAGCAGTCTATGCGAGCGCCGCGGTAGCTTTGGACGAAGATCGGGTCCAGCAGGAAGAGTAGCCCGCAGAGCATGGCCCAGTAGCGAGGCGTTCCTCGGGACAAAAGCCATAAGAGCGCCGTGGTGGCTGCGAGTAATGCGCCGAAGAGAGAGGAGACCCGCGGCCCAAGCATGGAGCCGCCGGAGAGTCGGAAAGCCGCTTCCTGGAGGAGAGGGCCGGGATAGAAGGCGGTGAGCAACGGACGGGAGAGCCCCCACCAATTAACGGACCAGTCGCTGTCAGGCTCGATGAATGTCCTTCCGTATTCAATCAGCTGAACCTCATCCTGCCAGATCGTCGGCGAGATGGTGAGGGTCGCTGAGTGGATCAGGGATACCCCACACAGTGCGGCAAGCCATATCAGCCAATATCCTCTATCCGAGAGAAGGCGCCATTTGCTCATGATCGTTGATAAGCCCAGCCTGCGTCGGATTTTTCTGCAAACGACGCTCGTTCAGCCGTTCTGGACGATCTCCTTGTTTTCGATGACCCGTCTCCACCAGAGGCCTAGAGATGCGAGCCTCCAGAGCGCCTTCGGATGACGTTCTGCCATGCCGTCGTAAGCGGCGCAAAGATGGGAAACGTTCAAGTAGGGGCAATCAAGGCTTCGCAGATTCGATAGCAGGATCACTTTGGAATCCTGCAGCCAGTCACGATAAGGAAATGGGAAGCCCAATTTGTGCGTCCGCCAGAGCACTTCATGCGGCAGAAGATCCTGCATGGCTTGGCGGAGGATCCATTTGCTCCAACCGTCCCGGATGAGGAATCCTGCCGGCAATGTGAACGCATATTCCGCTAGTCTGAAATCCAGGAATGGAGAGCGCGGCTCGATGGGGATCGAGAAGCTGGATTTGTTGCCGGAACGCAGCCAGTAATTCATCATCCAGGAGCCCATGTTCTCCATCATCCTCTCAGAGAATCCGAGGGGTTTGCGGCGCTGTTTCGTGCAGGCCGGAGGCCGGTAGACGCCGCGGAAGCGCCATGACGAGAGCCATGATGGGAATCGGGCCGGAGACTTTGCGTTGAAAACGTCGGCGAGCATGCCGACCGCCGCACGAGGCCAACGCATCTCAGAGTTCAAGGTCATCTCACGCCAGAAACGGATCAGTCGACCATGCAATAGGAGATCGCGCAAATAGGGGGGGAGGGACTCATAGACATAGCCGGCAAAGAGCTCGTCACCGCCAGCGCCCGTTATGGCCGCCTTTACCCCATCCTCGCGCATTCTTCGCCGCAACTGCCTCCCCGTATGCAGATTCGGAGATAGAAAAGGTTCTTCTTGAAGCCGAATGAACTCATCGGCTTCTGCCCAGAAGTCCCCATGGCGAATCCGGATGATCTTCAGGTCGATCCGCCCGGGATATCTCTCGACGAGCTTGTGGGCGTAAGGGGTTTCGTCGATGCTCGCATCCTGGAATTTCACGGCATAGGCTTTCAGCGGGAGTTCGGATTCGGCGAGCGCGGCCGCGACCAGGGAAGAGGAATCGATTCCGCCGCTCAGCTCGAAAGCGACGGGAGCATCGGCGCGCAGCCGTAGTCGAGCAGAATCAGCCAATCGGGCGCGAAGCCCTTGGGCGGCCTCTTTGACGGAGATCTCGGACTCGGTCTGGCGCCGCGCTGGCAGTTTCCAGTAGCGATGCACGTCCAGGGTCAGGTCGCCGCTCAGCCACGCGAACGAGGCTGGCGGAAAATCCTGGATTCCTTTCCAGAATGTGCCTTCCATATCCCGACGGCCTAAGACGACATAGTCGTGAATAGCTTGATCGTTGACTGGAAAAGTCCGCGGCCCGGACAGCGCCAGGATGGCCTTGATCTCCGAAGCCCAATAGAAGCCGTTATTGAATGTCGCATGATAAAGTGGTGAAACTCCGATCCGGTCTCTCGATAGCAGTAGCGCTTTGACGCGGGAATCGTAAAGCGCCAGCGCCCAAGGGCCATTGAAGCGTTGGAAAGCTTCGGGCCCCCAGCGGAGATAGGCCGCTATCAAGACTTCGGTGTCGGAGCGGCTGAGGAAACGATGGCCCGCGCATTCAAGCTCGAGGCGTAATTCAACATAGTTGTAGATTTCGCCATTGAAGGCGGCGCACACGCGCCTCTCTGAGTCCCACATGGGTTGATGACCCAGGTGGGAGAGTTCCACGACGGAATAGCGGCGGTGGCACATCGCGAGGTCATGCGCCGGGACAGGATCCGAGGAGGATATTCTAGGCGAGCGGTTTGATATCCGCGGATTGCTGTCCTCTCCCAGGAAATCCGCGGCTTTGCCTCGGCTCGTATGAAAGAGCGCGAAACCCTGGTCGTCGGGGCCTCTGTGGCGAAGGGCGTGATCCATGCGCAGGAGCATAGTCGAATCAAGGGCTGGTTCCTTTAATCGGTAGCCGGCAATCCCGCACATGGATCTAGCCTCGCCTCGAGAGGACGGCTTGCCATAGGCGCTCGAGCCTTGAGCGGTCTAGCACGGTCAGGAGGCCGACATAGGAGGCCGCTCCGATGATGACCAGGATCGTAAGTTGAAAGGCCGGTGGGCCGCCGATTTGGCTTTTCACGAAAAGAACGAGGACCCCCATGACTAGGGATGATGAGAGAGCAGGAAGGAACGCTTGGATGTACTCAGGAGGAGACATCCTGACCAATGACCATCGGATCCAGAATCCAAGAGGAAATAGGACGAAGGCCGTTGCGCCGACCAGGCACCAAGCGATGCCAATCAGGCCGTGGCTTAGTCCAGTAATGACCGCAATCGCGTACAGAAAGAGCATTAAGATATTGATGCCGAAGCATATATCCGAACGGCCTTTGGCCAAAAGGAGGCTGCCGATAGGATTGCCGAGGCCGTAGAAGATGCCGAGGATTGCAAGTACCTGCAGCAGCGGTACGGCGGATGTCCAATTCGGCCCGAGCAGCACTAGAATGAACGGTTCTGCCGCAGAGATCATCCCGGCATAGAGAGGCATTAGGATGATGGCCGATGCGCCCGTCAGTTCAAGGTAACCGCAGCGAAGACGCCCGTCGTCTGTTTGAACTTTCGCGAACACGGGGAAGGCGACACGCGTCAGTATGGGATTGATGATTTGGAAGGGGCGAGTTACTAGTTGATAGCTGACGGAGTAATAACCGAGCAGTATCGGCCCGAGAAAGGCGCTGATGATGAGCTTATCTAATTGCCAGCCGGTGAAGTTGATCAAACGTTCGCCTACCACGAATAGCCCGAAGCGTATGTATTTGGACAGATTCCCGGGCCGCCCGCTAGATCTCGCAGGACGGAGATCTCGTCCGAAAGAGTACAGCAGGGATGCCCTTACCGTCGCGGATGATAGGCTGGCCCATACGAGGGCATAGACTCCGCTGCCGAGCCAGGCTGTCAGAACTCCGGCTGTGGCTCCCGTGACGTTGGCTGCGATCTCGATTTTGGCTAATTCGCGGAACCGTAGTTCGCGTTGAAGGAGCGCTTGATACTGCTGCCCGATTGGGGCGATCAGGAAGGAGATCGAGGCCAATCGGATGAGGCCGATCAATCGGGGGTTCCCGTACCAGCCCGCGATGGTCGAGGATAGGGCGACCAGGGCTGAACAGATGCATGCGCCCATGGCGAGGTTGAGGCCATACAGTCTGAAGAGGTCGTCTGGGGAGCTGTCCTGATGGTGGATGATCGCCGAACTGAAGCCGAGGTCGCCGAAAGCGAGCGCAAACCCGGCCACCACGGTTACGATCGCCATCAGACCGAAATCTCCGGGAGCGAGCCATCGCGCGAGCAATGCCAGTTGAGCGCATTGAAGCAGGATGGCGGCGCCGGCGGAGAGCCCTGTCCAGCGCACAGCGGATGCGGCTTGATGGCGCAGGGAAGGCATCTAGGCTATGGGAGGCCGGCGCAAGAATACGCGCCCGCAGTTGGACACGAGCCTTGGCGTGGGAGGATATCCATTGAGTGGGCGCTTCATCCGGGTTTTTTTGTAACGACAAGATACATCCATGTCCAGCGATCGTCGCGATGCAGGGATTCGAGCAGGAGGGCGAGCAGATTGATGGATGCGACGATGAGATCGATCAGCGGTACCAAGTATCGGAGAAGAGTGCTCGCCAGGTAATGATTGAGTTGCGCTCCTGCCATCACCCAAAATCCTGATAAAGGTTGGATCATGATGATCTCAAAACCGGAATGTTTGAACAGGTGTTCGATGCCGAATCGGGTGTAGCGAAAATAATCACGGGGCGCTTCGTGGATGTGCCAGAAAAGGGGGATGGTGTATAACGCGTAGCCGCCAGGCTTCAAAACACGAAAGGCTTCCGAGAGGGCAGCCGAGGGGTCTTCCAGATGCTCGAGGACGGCGGTGCATAAGGCGGAGTCGAATTCGGCGTCGGCCGCAGGGAGGTGGTAGGCCGTTCCGATGCGGTCGACGGCAGATGTCCCATGCAGGGTCTGTTCGTGGTCGATCCCTACGTATCGGGTGACGAAACGAGCGAGCAGGCCTTCTTTGAGCTTTTTGCCGCAGCCGATGTCGATGAGCGAGCCCTTGATGTATTTGTTGGCGGCTGCGCTGATGGCCCTTCCGTTCGCACGCGCCGTGAGATAGGCGGGGGAATAGAGCGGGTATTGGCGATAGAAATCGCGCTCGCTAGGGGAAGTGGATGGGGTCATGGATTCGACGCAATCATGCGATGAGTTCGATGAGGGATTATCGTGAGCACGAGGGTATAAGAAATTGCTGGATCATATTCAAAATCACATTGCTGCGAATAGCGAAGCGATGTTCATGCATGCGGCTGGCAGCGCGCTCAAGCGATATCGTCATCTGTCGGAAGACTGAGAGGCCCTGCAGGAATCGCGATAGGGCTTTAACTCATCCCGGATATCGACGGAGCCCAGTGTATCTGCGATTTTCCGCATCATATTCGGATCGAGCGTTTGAAAGGACTTGTTGCAGAATGTCGAGGATTCACGGAAAGTGTCGACTTCCGACCCCGAGCCGGTCTGCTTGGAAGAGGCCTGAATGAAGTCATCGATGCATGAAGAGGGCGAGAGATCGAGGAACTCGCAGATTTTGCTGGACTCGCGTGAAGGGTCAGCGCATAGATCCTCATGCCTGGCGATATGGGCCGGCGCATGCGATCGCTGCAGGTCTTCCAGCAGAATCTCGTTCTGGACGAGCCACCAGAGCGCGAGGGACGTATCGATGTCGGGCCGGCGGGCCGTCTCTCTTGAGACGTTGCGGTAGCGGTTGAAGCGTTGCGAACTCGCAAGGGCTTTTTCGAAATCAGGCAGGGAACGTTTAAGCTCCGTGAGAGAGCCGGCTTGGAATAATCTCTTTATCGATGCGATCTGGACACCCGGATGACGCAGGATCACGATATAACGCGCGCCTGGGAAGGCTTTCGAAAGGAGGCGCACTTTGAGATTCAGCCTGAGCTCCTTAGTCAATAGAAGGGCGGGGCTGGGTGTTTTCCGCGTCTGCAGCCGTGTGGGGATGTCTCTTGTGTTGAGATTAAGGCACTCGTAGCGGCGGAGAGGGAGAGACAGGCGGTTGGAAAATCTTGCGATCGTCCTTCGCGTGAGCGAGACGAGGCAGCGGTCAAAGTTCTTCAGCTGCAGAGGCAAGGAGGGCCGATACAGAAATGGATGCTTTTTCCTGTAAAGTTGGTCGAAGTCTGTGCGGAGTCGCTTCAGCAGTTCCGGGTTGGCTTGTTCGAGGTATTGGCTGCGGCTTGGGAAGCCGGGGAATAGCGAGGCATATTCAGCAAAGGGCTCCATGAATAATTCAACGGCGGGATGGGAGTCCAGGATATTGGCCAGCCAGGTCGAGCCTGAGCGTTCGGTGCCAAGGAGGAACGCGTAGGCCGCGCCAGCATCGCCAGCGTGTGTGTTGCGCTGCATCAGTGATTGAAATCCGTCATCGAGAGGTTATTCTGCAGAGCGGTTTCGCGATATGGCGTAATCGATCCGAATATTGAGAATCATACAAACCTTTGGAGCATGAGTCGCCAAGAGCGTGATCCAAGTGGAAGGGGGATCCCTTGACATGGATCTCGAGCGGCTCCGCGGTCTGGCAGGGAACGGCTTTGGGTCGAGGAGACTAGGGTTGAAGGTTGGAGGCCATTGGATCGGGCGCTGGCGCGCGGGGCATCTCCATCAATCAATGTCGGGCAAGCATGGCAGCCAGCCGGCGCGCGATGATGGCATGTCCAGTCGGGGTCAGGTGAAAGTCCCCGTGCAGGTACAATGCGCTGGGATCGGCATGATTGCGGAAATCGTCAAGCATATCCAGAAGTTCGATGCGATGCTGGGTGAGAAATAGGGCAAGACGTTTGTGAGCGTAGCGGCTTTCAGCTGCATTTTTGTCGATATGATAGAGGAAGCGCTTCTCGAGCTCTTCCCTGTATGCGTCGCTCACTTCGGCTTCGGCGGGGATGAACAAGACAAGAAATCGTGCATTGTACCGTTCGCTGACCGCTGCTGCCCTGATGAGTATCTGCTCAAGAGAAATCCAGTCCTTTTCGATCCGTGGGAGCTCTTCCGGCGAATATAGACCGCCCCATTGTCTATACATGTAATCGGGATCGTTGAACACCGTCCTTCTGTCTTTGAACAACCTCCCATAGATCCGGCGGATGCCCGTGGCCGTAGAAAGGTACAAGCTCGGGAAGAATGCGTGGAATGCTTGCTTGATGTTGTACATGAAAATAGGGCTAGGAGGGGTCTTCCAGGCGGAGATATCGGCAGATGCTTTGTTCCTCTGCAAGCCGTCGTGCAGGCCTCCAATATCGTTGATATAGAACTGCCAGATGACGATGTCAGGCCTGTAGCGAGGCAAAATCCGTTCAAGCGTCTCCAGTTCTTTCATCGGCCCAACGCCGTAGGCTCCGAAATTCAGCGCTTCCCATTTATGCGATGCGCCGTTGTTGAGCGAGTCAAAAGCGCGTTTCGAGAAGGTCTGATTCCAGTCAACGCCCCAGCCGTAGGCGAATGAATCGCCGACGACAGCGGCCCTGCGCATACCCTGTATCCGCGGGTCAGAATAGTCGAAATCTGCGCGCCACCCTTGCTTATTCGTCGGCGCCCGCCAGCGTGCAAGACGAGCGTTGCGATGCGCGGATAGTGCGATGTCGGCCGCTTTGAGCAAGCCGAAGATTATCAGCAGGGATGCCAGAGAGGCCATGCAAAACAGCTTCAGCGTTCGAGGCAAGCTCCTAAGAGCTGACGGCATAGATGAGAACTCTGCTCTTCATGGACTTGCGAAGCCATCGGGTGATGAAGATTTCTTGATTAAATCCAACGATTTCCTTCAGATCCCCGGATTCGACGGCGGATCTCATCAGCGAAACCATTCGGTCGCCTCCATGAGCCCTGCTCCAGTCGGTGTCATTCCATAGGATATGGGTGAAATGACCTGAATGCAACAGACTGATAAGATCATCCGTTGTCGTCATGCGCTGCCAATCGATCTCTCCGGTCAGGATCGGATCGGCTCTGCGATGGGCGCGATTCAGATAATAGGATTGTCCTGAGCGGATGATGACTAGAAAGCGGGCGTCTCTGGGGGTGTGGCTATCGATCCATTGATAAGCGGGGTAATAATTGGTGTATCGGTGGTACGCCATGCTATTCCCGGTGACAACATATCGAAGCAGGTCGACGGAGTATGCGGCGTTGCCCACAAGGGACATGAAGGCTATCGCCGTTAACCAGCGCACGGTCGGAAGGGGGCGCGAAGCGGCAAAGAACTCTGGCAGATTAAGCGTCAAGAGCAAACTCAAAATTGGAATCAAGGGAAGGATAAAGCGAGAATAGAGAGTGGGCTGACTCAATGCCCAGACCAAATAATAGCCTCCGATAAAGACGAGCGGTGCTTTGCTGCTGCTTCTCGCGGTGAGAGATGCGGTGCAGACAACCAGAATGAGGATGGACAAGAGCGGCAACGGGAAAACGTAGATTGAGCCTAATAGGGATGATACCCCATGAGCCAGTGCATGAAACGATAAATTGCCGTTGAAAGTGCTGAGAAAGCTGGAGGCGACACGATTGGCATAGATTGGCTCCTGAAAGGAGGAGAAAATCGGCCAAAAGGGATTGCGGCCCCCCAATGCATTCATGGCCAGGAAGGGCAAGCAAAGAGAAAGTGCAAAAAACGAGCCTGCGAGGTATGCGCCCCAATGATTCTCAGCTCGAGTGGATTGTCGATATTTGATCATTGCGGCTGCGGCGGCCGCAATCCCGATGGCGGCGGCTTGATAGCGACTCTGCAATCCTACCCAGGAGGTGAAGCCCAGGGCGAAGCAGGTCGCCGAGGTCGGCGGCAGGGGCGCCGAATCGACCAATATCTGCGCCACCAGGCATGCAGTGAAGATCAGAAGCATGTCCGCATGAGCGGTAGTCGCCATCTTCAAGACCATCGGGTGCGTCAAGAGCAGCGCGGGGAGGATTGAGACGGCCGCTGATCCGTGGCTGGATGCGGTTCTGGTCAGCGTGGCTATTATCAGGATCCACAGTCCGAAGTTCAGCATGTGCGCGGTTTCCGGTAAGCCGATCCTTTCGAAGGGCAGAAAGCAGAAACTCCAGCCGAACGGGAATGCGTAATGCACATCCGGGATAAAGACCCAGCGTCCGTCTTGGATAATCTGACGGATATGGGCTAGATGGTAGCGCATAACGTCACCATCCCGCGGAGCGGCCATGGAATCGAAGAACGAGATTATCGCGATGATCGAGATGATGAGGCAGAACGGTTTGTGCCGGTTGAGAATCGGATAGCAGTCATTGCACAGGGATGCGACTGCTCGTCCCGATCGCTTGCCTGCGATGAATATCGAGCATATGGGAAGAGAGAAGCCCAGCCAAACGGCAGCTTGAACGCATCCTAGTGCGCAAAGCGTTGAGAGCAGGAAAGCGGAGACTGAACTCCCAAGCAGCAGGGAGAAGAGAAATGGCTCAACCGGCCCATCCTCGAGTTCGGAAATGAGAAGACTCCCGAGGCTCGCCCATCCCCAAAGCGTAATTCCGCCGAGGATTGCGGCAGCGAAACCCTTCAGGATGACAGGGGTGGAGTCCGGCATAGGTCGGTATCATACTCAAAAAGAAAATCTGCTAATATCCGACCCGTGCAGAAGATGGCCCCCATAGGGGTGCTGACCCAGTCTCCCGAAACGAATTCGGAATAAACGCCTGCAAGCGACGGCCATATGAGAGCGGTACTTAAACCCAAGGTCATTGTTATCGATGCCAATGCCAGCTGTCAGCTGAGATGTCCCACCTGTCCGACGACGAGCAAGGGGTATCCTCCGGTCGTGGGCTGCGGCTACCTGAAGTCCGCGGATTTTAAAAAACTGTTAATCGACAATCCGATCATTCGGAGCGTTTCGCTCAACAGCAGGGGGGAGATGTTTTTGAACCCGGAACTGTTGTCGATTGTTGAGTGGGCTTTTGCGAATGATATCCCACTCTCATCGGACAGCGGCGTGAACTTGAATCACGCCGGAGCAGGTGTGCTGGAAGCTCTTGTGAGATGCCGATTCAGAAGCCTATGCTGCTCGATAGATGGGGCAACCCCTGAGACCTATTGCATTTATCGGATTGGAGGGGACTTTAATCGCGTCATCTATCATGTCAGGCAGATAAACCAATACAAGAGAATTTACAAATCGAAGTACCCTCGTCTAATCTGGCAGTTCGTCGTCTTTGGCCACAACGAGCACGAGCTGCCTATGGCAAAACAATTGGCCGCCGAGCTCGGCATGGGATTCCAAGCGAAAATGTCCTGGGACTCCAGCTACTCCCCAATTCGCAACAAGGGATTCGTTATGCGTGAGGCGGGATGGCAGGCAGGGACGCGTGAGGAATTCGCCAGCCTGAAAGGGGCGAATTATATGCGTGGGGTTTGCTTTTCGCTGTGGCATAGTCCGCGCATAAATTGGGACGGCAAGGTGTTGGGATGCTGCTGGAACAGTTGGCAGGAATTCGGCGGGAATGTCTTCAAAGACGGATACATCGCATGCGCTAACGGAGAGAACATCGATTATGCAAGACGGATGCTGCTGGGAAGATCTCCGCATAGGGATGACCTCCCGTGCTCGGCCTGCAAGCTGTATTCAGAGATGAGACAGTCTGGGAGGTATCTGACTGAGTCTGAGATATTCGGCAGCCTGCTTTACCGTTTGGCGCGCGCAATTTATCGCGGAGTCCGGTCGTGAAAGCCACGGCTGCAATCTGCTAAACTCAGCACCCATGGTCCCAAAGAAAGCCCTAATCACCGGCATCACCGGCCAGGACGGCTCCTACCTCGCGGAGCTCCTCCTGAACAAAGGCTACGAAGTCCACGGCATCATCCGCCGCTCCAGCTCCTTCAACACCGAGCGCATCGACCACATCTTCCGCGACCCCCACACCCGGGGCATCAAGCTCCACCTCCACTTCGGCGACGTCACCGACTCCTCGGGCCTCAACCGCATCCTGCGCAAGATCGTCCCGCACGAGATCTACCACCTCGCCGCCCAGAGCCACGTCCGCGTCTCCTTCGACACCCCGGAGTACACCGGCGACGTCACGGGCCTGGGCTGCATCCGCCTCCTGGACGCCATCCGCGACACCGGCATCCCCACCCGCTTCTACCAGGCTTCCAGCTCCGAGATGTTCGGCTCGGCCGAGGTGCCTCAGCGGGAGACCACGCCCTTCTACCCCCGCAGTCCCTACGCGGCCGCCAAGGTCTACGCCTACTGGACGACGGTCAACTACCGCGAGGCCTACAACATCTTCGCCTGCAACGGCATCCTCTTCAACCACGAGTCGCCCCGCCGCGGCGGCACCTTCGTCACCCGCAAGATCACCATGGCCCTCGCCCGCATCCTGGCCAAGCGGCAGGAAGCCCTCCACCTAGGCAACCTCGACGCCAAGCGCGACTGGGGCTACGCCAAGGACTACGTCGAGGCCATGTGGCTGATGCTCCAGCAGAAGAAGCCCGGCGACTACGTCATCGCGACCGGCGAGTCCCACACCGTCCGCGAGTTCCTCAAGGAAGCCTTCGGCTGTGTGAAGCTCGACTACAAGAAATACGTCAAGTTCGACCCCCGCTATCTCCGCCCCACCGAGGTGGAATACCTCTGCGGCGACGCCTCCAAGGCCCGCAAAGTCCTCGGCTGGAAGCCCAAGACCACCTTCAAGCAGCTCGTCCGACTCATGGTCCAGGAAGACCTCAAGGCCGAAGGCCTGGACCCCGACAAGTTCATCCAGGCTTGATGCAGCTCGCGGCCGTCGCGGTCATCGCCTTCATCAGCGAATACCTCGACTCCGGGCTGGGCATGGGCTACGGCACGGCGCTCGCGCCGATCCTCATCCTCATGGGGTACTCGCCCCTGAGCGTCGTCCCGGCCATCCTGGTCTCCCAGCTCATCACCGACATCGCCGCCTGCGTCACGCATCACCAGCTCAACAACGTGGACTTCCGTCCAGGCACCGCGGACAGGAAGGTCGCGACCGCGCTGGGCCTCATCTGCGCGGTCGGCGTCATCATCTCCGTGGTGGTGGCCGTGCGCATCCCGAAGTGGGTGCTGACGCTCTACATCGGCGTCCTGGTGGCCGCCATGGGAGTGCTCATCCTGGCCACGGCCAACAAGCAGATCCCCTTCTCATGGAAGAAAGTCCTTGGGCTGGGTTTGCTGGCCTCGTTCAATAAGGGCATCTCCGGCGGCGGCTACGGCCCCGTGGTGATGGGGGGACAGATGCTCTCCGGCATCGGGGTCAAGAACGCGGTGGGCATCACGGCCCTGGCGGAGGCCATCACCTGCCTGGTCGGCTTCCTGTGCTATCTTTTCGCCGGGAAATACATCGACTGGAAGCTCACCGGGATCCTCATCCTCGCGGCCACCCCGGCCGTCCCGTTCGCGGCGGCCACCGTGAAGAACCTGGACCCCGTGCGCATGAAGCGCTACGTGGGCGTGATGATCGTCCTGCTGGGGCTCCTGACCTTGACGAAGCTGGGCGGCGGATAGTCCTAGGCCGACGGCTTCAAGACCCGGCTCTTCAGATAATCGATGACCTGCGCGACGGACTCGGCGATGCTCTGCCGGTCGGTGCGCAAGGTGATTTCGGGCTTCTCGGGGCGCTCGTAAGGGGCGGAGATGCCCGTGAAGTCCCGGATCTCTCCCGACCGGGCTTTGCGGTAGAGTCCCTTCGTATCCCTCGTTTCGCAGACCTCGAGGGGGCAGTCCAGGAAGATCTCCACGAAATCGCCTTCCGGCACGATGGAGCGCGCCAGTTGGCGGTCGTCGCGGTAGGGGGAGATGAAGGCCGTGATGACCACCGCGCCCGAATCCAGGAAGAGCTTGGCCACCTCGCCGGTGCGGCGGATGTTCTCGGCCCGGTCTTCCGGGCTGAAGCCCAGGTTCGAGCTCAGCCCATGCCGGACGTTGTCGCCGTCCAGGAAATAGGTGTGCAGGCCCATCCGGAAAAGCTCCCGCTCGAGCTCCACGCCTATGGCGCTCTTGCCCGAGCCGGATAGCCCCGTCATCCATAAGACCGTGCCGCGGTGCCGGTTGCGGCCCTCGCGGTCTTTGCGGCCGACCTTGCCTTCCGTCCAGGAGAGGTTCCGGCTCTTGATGCCGGCGAGCGCCGAGCGGCGGTCGGGATAGCGGCAGGGGGAGACGATCCCGCCGCCGAGGATGAGCCCATCCTTCGCGAGCACGAAGCGGCCCGTGGCGGGCGAGAGCGCGGAATCATCGAGGGCGATGTGCGTCCTCGTCCGGAGGGAGACCTCGGCGATGGCGTCGCGCGGGACGCTCCCGCCGCCGGGGGTCTCGGTCAAGGCGACCGGGTCCACGATCTTCTCGATCGACTGCACCCGGCATTCGACGTCCTGGGTCGCCAGCTTCAACGTGTAGGGCCTGCCGACTTCGAGGGCGTCCTTGCCGAGCCAGAAGACCTTGGCGTCGAAGACGTCGGTCTCGATGGGGGGGTGCTCCTCATGCGAGCCGACCTGCCCCCGCTCCACGTAGATCTGCTCGGCCAGGGTGATGCCGACGGACATCCCGGCGGTGACGGCCTTCCCGTCATGGGTAGGCCAGCGCTCGATGGTCTTCACGACGCTGGTCTTGTCGCGGGGGGAGAACAGGAGCCGGTCGCCGACCCGCAGGGTGCCCGATTCGATCCGTCCGACGATGATGCGCCGGTCGTCGAAGCGGTAGACGTCCTGGACGGGGAAGCGGAGGGGGCGGCCTTCGGGGGGGGCGGGGACGCTGAAGGTGTCCAAGCTCTCTAGCAGGGTCGGGCCGCTATGCCAGGGCATCTTGGTGCTGGGGGAGACGACGTTGTCGCCGTGCCGCGCCGAGATGGGGATGAAGGCCCTCGGCTCCAGGCCCAGCTTGGCGAAGAACGCGGAGCAGTCCTGCCTGACCTTATCGAATGCGGCCTGCGTGAAGCCGGCCGAATCCATCTTGTTGACCACGACCGCGACCTGGCGGAGGCCCAGGAGGGTCAAGAGCGAGGCATGCCGGCGGGTCTGCTCTTGGACGCCCTCATCCGCCGCGACGACCAGGAGCGCGGCGTCGGCGGAGGCCGCCCCGGTCACCATGTTCTTGAGGAACTCCTTGTGCCCCGGCGCGTCGATGATGACGGCCTCGCGCTTGGGCGTGCGGAACCAGATCTGAGCGGTGTCGATGGTGACGTTCTGGTCGCGCTCGGCCTGCAGGCCGTCCATGAGGTTCGCCCACTCGAACTCCATCCCACGACGCTCGGCCGCGGCCTTCAGCTGCTCGAGCTTGCCTTCAGGGAGCTTGCCCGAGTCATGGAAGAGGCGGCCGATGAGGGTGGACTTCCCATGGTCCACATGGCCGACGATGACCAGCCTGAGGAGGGGGGTCACATGTACCCGTCCCGGCGCAGTTTCTCGAAAGCGTCCTCGGATTCCTTGTCCTGGGCGCGGCCCGCCCGTTCCGGGACGTTCGTCTTGCGGAGCTCCTCGGCAATTTCGGCCGGGGTGCGGGCCGTGGAGCGGATGCGGGCGGTGCACTGCGCGCAGCCGATGCTCCGGTAGCGCTCGCCGTTCGCATCCGAGAAATAAAGCGAGATGACGGGGATCTTCTCGCGGGCGATGTAGTCCCAGATGTCGAGTTCCGTCCAGTGCAGGAGCGGGTGGATGCGGACGTGCGTCCCGGGCTTGAAGTCCGTCTTGAACTGGTCCCAGAACTCCGGCGGCTGGTCCTCCACGTCCCACTCCATGTTCGCATCCCGCGGCGAGAAATAGCGTTCCTTCGCCCGGGTGGGCTCCTCGTCCCGGCGCACGCCGACGATGATGCCGTTGAAGCCCCTCTCGTCCACCGCCTTCTTGAGGGCGTCCTTCTTCAGCCAGGTGCAGCACTCGACGCGGGTGGCGCCGCCGTCCGGGAAGGTGCGCTTGCGGGAGAGCGCGCCTTCGTTCTTCGAGACGATCAGGTCGAGCTTCATCTCGCGCGCCATGCGGTCGCGGAACTCGACCATCGAAGGGATCTTGAAGGTGGTGTCGATGTGAAGGACGGGGTAGGGCACGCGCCCCAGGAACGCTTTGCGGGCGAGCCAGAGCATGACCGTCGAGTCCTTCCCCATGCTCCAGAGCATGGCGAGCTTATCGAACTTGCGGTAGGCCTCGCGCAGGATGAAGACGCTGTCGTTCTCTAGGCGGTCGAGGTGGTCCATCTGCTGGGAATGATACCAATGTTGCCGCGTTCCGTTCCTCGGGATGCGCTCGGAACCATGATGAACAGCCATTCTGAGCGCGCAAGCTTTTGCACGGAGAACGAATAGAGTAGAATCAGCCTATGCCCGTACGAAAGAAGAGGCGGCCGCATCGTCTGGTCTTCGGTCAGCCGCTCATCGAGGAGCCCGAGATCAGGGAAGTCGTCGACTGTCTGCGAAGCGGCTGGCTGGGAGCGGGGCCGCGCGTCCATCGCTTCGAGAAGGCCTTCCGGCGCTATAAACGCCGCGGCGACGCGATCGCCCTCAACTCCTGCACGTCCGCTTTGCATTTGAGCCTCCTCGCCGCGGGAATCAAGCCGGGAGACGAAGTCATCACGACCGCGATGACCTTTTGCGCGACCGTCAACGCGATCATCCATGCCGGAGCGGTCCCGGTGATCGCTGATGTGGATCCGGCCACGATGAACATCGATCCGAGCTCCGTGGCTGCCAAAATCACCAGGAAGACCAGGGCCATCATCCCCGTCCATTTCGCCGGACGCATGTGCGATATGGATGCCTTGTGCCGGATCGCCGCGCGCAGGAGACTGAAGGTCATCGAGGACTGTGCTCATGCCCTGGAGGCGGAGTATCGCGGACGGAGATCAGGGACTTTCGGGGACTTCGGATGCTTCAGCTTCTACGCGACGAAGAACGTGTCCACCGGGGACGGCGGGATGATCTTGGCAAGGCGCAGGACGGATGCCGACCGCGTCCGACGTCTCGCGTCGCACGGCCTGGACAAGGACGCCTGGGCTCGTTTCGGCGGGAAGGGCTTCGCCCATTACCGCGTCGTCGAGGCGGGGTATAAGTGCAACATGACGGATGTCCAGGCGGCGATCGGGATCCATCAGCTCGCGCGGGTCGAGGATAATTGGAGGCGCCGCCGCTCCGTCTGGGACCGGTACCAGGAGGCTTTCAGCGATCTGCCGGTCGTGCGGCCTTCCCAGGTCGAGCCGAAGACCCGTCATTCGTACCATCTCTATACGCTTTTGATCGATAAGGATAAGGCGGGGATCGGGCGCGATGAGTGCGCCCGGCGTCTGCTGTCTTTGGGCATCGGCGTCGGGGTGCATTATCTGAGCATCCCGGAGCATCCTTACTATCATGCGAACTTCGGCTGGCGGCCGCAGGAGTACCCCAATGCCATGCGCATCGGGCATCAAACCCTCAGCCTGACGATATCTCCGTGGCTGTCAGATCCTGAGATCTTAAGGATCATCCGGGCAGTGCGGAGAACGCTTCTCGGAAGATAACCTTCCAAGAACCCAGGCCCTCCGCCCTCTCCCGCCCATCCCTCACCGGCCCTCCCGCGCCCCGCCCCTCGCGCCTAGACTATCCCCGGAGGGCGCATGCGCACGCGAAGACGCCGGCGCAGGTGGGGGCTCATCCTGCTCTACGGCCTCGGGGCCGCGGGCGCCCTGTCCCTCGGCCTGACCCTCACCTCCCCCGACGCCCGCGCTCTTCTGCTCTCCACCCGCACCGCCCTCCTCAACCTAGCAAGCCCTACTGTTCAGACCATCGAAGAGCTCAAGACCACGGCCCGAACCCGCCTCTCCCGCGGGAGTCCCGACGACTCCCAAGCTGAACCCTCCTCCTCCACTCCCGACCCCGCCCAGGCGCTCTGGGATCAGGCGGGGAACTTTGAACTGCGCGCCGCGCTCGCCGATGCCCGAAGCGCCTCTGGCGGCGCGCTCCCTCGGGAAGAGGCCTGGCGCGACGCTCTGAGCGCCGGCCCGCCCACCCCCAAGGCCGCGCACCGGACAAACTTCCGCCCCGACAAAAACCTCCAGCACCCGCTCGGTCCCCGACCTCAGAGCGCCCAGCGCTCCCACCCGCCCCGCTCGAACGCCCGCGCCCTCCTCTCCATCTCCTGGCCCGAGCCCCCAGCCCGCACCCTCCCCGACTACGACGGCCGCTCCAGCGCCCCGCTCCAAGCCCGCTTCCCGTTCCTCACGCTCCGAGGCATGACCCGCGCCCAGCCCGCCGTCCCGCTCTCCCGCTTCACCCCGCCCGTCCTTCTCGAATGGACCGGCCCCGGCCCGCTCAAGCCGCCCAAGGACGCCCGCCCCCCGGACTTCGACCGCCTTCGAGCGAAGACCCCCAAGCGCCTTCCCTTCGGCGGCCCCTTCATCGGCACGTCCCCGCCGCCCCCGAGCTTCTACGAGAAGCTCACCCCGCTGGACAAGGACGGCCGCTACGCCGCCTGGCGCAAGTCCTGCGCCACCCGCCGCTTCCACTGGCACAAAGGCCGCAACGGAGCCTGGTTCTACCACCAAGGCTCCTCCTGGGGCTTCGGCCAGGACGGCCACTGGGTGTGGACCCAGCTCCAAGACAAGAAATGGTGGGCCGATGCCGACGCCGCCGCGCTCCTGCGCCACGAAGGCCGCTGGTGGTGGAAGACGCGCGAGGGCTGGTTCTTGCTGCACCAGGGCGAGCCCTGGGCCTGGCGCCGCTTCAGCGACTGGAACCGCGAAGGCCTCCAACACCCCGAGACCGGAGTGCGCATCGTCTACAGCGAGGACGGCCTGCGCGCCGTCCTCGTCCTCCCCACCGGAGACTGGGCCCTCTTCGATTCCCGCACCGGCGAGCGCCTCGAGACAGGACCCCCTTGAATATTCCTACTTTCGGGCTATAATATTCCCATATAGGGACATATAAGTCCCAAAACAGGAACATAATATGCTCGATGCCCTTAAGATCCGCGCTCAAGAGTCAGCGCTGCCCTGGCAGACCCTGGCCAAGGAAGCCCTGCAGGTGCTGTTCCTGGAGACCTTCTATAACTTCGGAGAAGCCTCCGAAGCCGTCTTCCAGGGAGGCACCTGCCTGCGCCTGCTCTACAAGGGCCCGAGGCATTCCGAAGACCTGGATTTCGTCACTCGGCGGGACCTGGCGCAGTGGGAAGCGCTCCGCCCGAAGCTCTTCGAGAAGCTGAAGGCGCAGGAGGCCTTGCTCGGAGGCCGGCTGGAACTGAGCGCTCAGAAGTCCTTCAAGAAGATCCTCCGCTGGAAGCTCAAGTGGGCCCCGGAGGGCGGGGGGGGAGTCTTCGTGCGCGTCGAGCTGGCGGCGTACCCCGCCTATACGCGCGAGCTCCTGCCCCTGACCAGGCCCCCGGGCCTGCCCTCGGGGCCCTGGACCTTGGTGCCCGCCGAGTCGCGCGAGGAGATCCTGGCCGACAAGGTGGCGGCCATCGCCGGGCGGCCGTACCTGAAGGGGCGGGACTTCTTCGACCTCTGGCTGCTGCGCTCGCAGGGCGTCGCGCTCGAGCCCGGCCTCCTGCGCCGCAAGCTCGAGGACTACTCCTGCTCCATCCAAGGCTTCTTCAGCCGCCGCAAAGACGTCACGGGCGAGGTCTTGGGCCAGGACCTCAGGGCCTTCCTGCCCTCGAACCTGCGCGCGCCTCTCGAAGCGGAGGGCTACGCCGGCCTGCTCAAGGCCTTCGACGCCTTGGCGGCTGAGCTCGCCGTGGAGTTCCCGGCGTGACTTCCCGCAGGACTCTCGGGGGCTGGCTCACCGTGTTCGAGCGGGCGGCCAGGACCGGGGGCCGCCTCCTGCCCGGGGCCAGCCTGAGCCGGGAGAGCGGGCTTTCGAGGGAGGCCCTGCGCAAGGCCATGCGCCGGCTGGAACTGCGGAAGATGGTCCACCGCGTCGGGCCGGGGCTCTACGCGAGCGCGCTCTTCCCGCCGAGCCTGGAAGAGGTCGCGATGGCGCTCGGCCGGCCCTGCTACGTCTCCTTCGAGAGCGCGCTCTCCAGATACGGCATCCTCTCCCAGTCCCCGGCGGCGCTCACCTGCGCGACCCGCCGCAAGCCGTCCCTCCTGAGGACTTTCGCCGGAGAAGTCCTCCTCCGCCGCCTGGCCGGGAGCCGGTTCTGGGGCTTCCGCGAGGAACGCGGCATCCTCTGGGCCGAGCCCGAGAAGGCCCTGCTCGACTGGGTGTACTGGAAACTGCAGACGGAGGGAGCGGCGCCCGCGCTCGATGAGCTCTCCACCGAGGACCTCGACCGCGCGAAGCTCGCGGCCTGGTCGCTGCGCTACCCGTCGACCGTGCGGCGCGCGCTCGGCGATTTGGACGCCGCCCCCCTAAAACGCTAGACTCGCCCCATGGACGCGACGGCCCTCGCCGTGGCCCTCTCCACCGCCGCCCTCTTCGGGGGGCCCCCGCCCGGCTACCAGCAGGCCGCCGCCATCTCGCCGCCCATCCTGGCGTACTACTCCAAGCGCCTCTACGACGGCGAGGCCGTGCTCATGGTCGAGCGCTATTTCGAGGCCGATGGGACGGACCTCGGCGCGTTCCTGCGCAACCTCGGCCTCGGCCCCGACCCCAAGCCCGTCAAGCGCAAGGCCGAGGGCAAGGTCTTCGAGGTCTACGAGGGCCTCAAGGTCGAATCCTTCACCCGCATCATCACGCCCGAGGACCTCTACGCCGACGCCCTCGGCTCCGGCAAGCCGCCGCGCCTGAGCCTCTTCGAGAGCGCCCGCTTCCCCGTCGGGGGGGAGGCCTACCGCTTCTACCGCTGCCGCAAGCTCGGGGCCTGGGGCGTCCTCGCGCGCTACCGCCGCCTCCGGGCCAAGGGGGAGGACCTCTACAAGTTCGAGACCCAGGAGCTCGACACCGCGACGCGCAAGGTGCTCTCGGCCTGCTTCGGGCAGGGCTTCCTCTACGCCATGACGCAGGGCCAGGAGGTGCCGGACGTCCCCAAGCCCAGCGGCTACCGCCTCAAGATCATGGCCCGCGAGGAGTGGGCCTACGGGGCCTCGAAGAAAGTCGAGCTCGAGTGCGTCCACCTGCGCCCCGTCGCCGGCGGCTTCTATGTCCTGCGCTTCCGCGCGCCCAAATCGGACTTCAAGGCCGAACGGGCGGCCTTCGACCGGTTCCTCGCCGCGTTCCAGCCCGCGCCATGAGCGCCTTCATTTGTTAGAATCCCCAGGATGAAGCGGACCCTCGCCGCCCTGCTCGCCGCCCTCCTCCTGCCCGCGCTGGCCTCGGGCACGGGGGTGATGTCCTTCGACAAGGACGAGGCCCCGAAGGCCTCGAAGAAGAAGAAGGGCAAGGCCGCTCCCAAGGCGCCGGAGGAGAAGGGGGACATCCAGATCGGCTCGTTCGCCTCCCCGACGCCTCCGCCCGACCAATTCATCCCGCCCGAGCCCTCCAAGGCCCCCATCGCCAAGCCGCTCAAGAGTTCCTCCGGCATCTTCCCGGTGTACCCGGAGGGCGGGCGCTGGCTGGTGGTCGACCGCTCCCCCGGCGGCAAGAAGGGCTCGAAGGTCGCGGAGGGGATGGGGCTCCTCATCGTGGGCAGCAAGGGCATCGCCGAGTTCGCGGTCGGCAAGTCGAGCTGGACCTTCGGCGCGTCCTGCTCGAAGAACCGCCCTTCCCGCACCCTCGCCTGGAAGGTCGCCGGCAGGAAGGCCGCCTTCCTGAAGGTCGGCGCGCCCATCGTCGCCATCCTGCTCAAGCCCGGCACGGTCTACGACGTCTCCCAGGCGCTCTTCACCCCGCTCAAGAACGAGGTGGGGGAGAGCGTCTACAAGAAGCTGGACTTCGCCATCCGCAAGACCAACGTCTCGGACCTCAAGGAGGGGGCCTTCCCCATCCTCCCCGACGACCAGGACGGCGCGGCCCTGGCCCGCGAGGCCGACCCTCTGCGTTTGCAGATGAAGGTCGACTTCGCCTCCCCGGTGCAGGTGAAGGGCCTCAAGGACCCGCTCGTCCTCATCGAGGGGACGCAGGTGTCGAACTCCTACCGCCGCTGCCTGCGCCTCTTCGAGGACAAGGAGCCCCTCGGCGGCTGCGTCGAGATGCCGCACGTGCTCATGACGGAGACCCGCCAGCTCGACTTCGTCGCCTACGACCCCAGCCGCGCCGGCTCCCCGTTCGTGTTCGCCTACACGACCGAGGCGCCGCTCTGGGGGCACGAGCGCTGGGGCTTCCAGGTCAACGCGCAGGGCGCCAAGCTCTTCCTGAGGGACGCGCTCGACCC
>DMEZ01000053.1:32541-32881 GCA_003450735.1 Elusimicrobiota bacterium
AAGTGCCGCGAAGGGTTCTAGCCGAGGCCGTTCTCCTCTCGTCCAAAACATCCAAGATGCGTAGGTTTTGGACGTCCCGAACCTAGTCGTCCGGAAGTTCGGGACGGCTAGCCCCAACAGCCTACCGATGACGGACGTTCGTCATCGGTAATGAGTAGGATGTTGGGGCAAGCGCTGCCGTTCTCCTTTCGCTCAGCCCCCGCAACCTACCGATGACGGACGTTCGTCATCGGTAATTGGAAGTTGCGGGGGCATGCCGAGGCCGTTCTCCTTTCGGCTAGCAGGCTGCTTAAAAACCTTCCCTCATATGGCGCGAGAGGGCCTGCCGGCGATGGGGCCC
>DMEZ01000053.1:32902-34356 GCA_003450735.1 Elusimicrobiota bacterium
CCTCTGCTCGCTTCTCGCCTGAGCTCAACGGCTGCGCAGCCGGCCGATCCGACCCATCCCCGCCACCCCTCGCGCTCATGAGGGTTTTTCAGCAGCCTGCTAGCCCCCTGGCGACAATCGGAACGCCAGGGGCCTGCGGTAAAGCCGTGCTCCTCAGCCGCAGGCCCGCAGCCTACCGTTGACGGTCGTTTGTCATCGACGGCGAAGACCCGCATCCTGACATCCGCAGGGCCTCCTCCGATATGGCCGGCCGCTCCGTCGGAGGGTATCGGGGAACCGCGTGCCTGGGGACTCTATGCATTCTGTCCATGCCGCCAGACTCCCCGATTCCGATGCTCTTCCTGCCTCCAGGCTGGGCCTCCCGTTCCCGGCTAGGCTTCCCGCCCCCGGGCTGAACTTCAGGTTCTATTCAGAACAGAGCGGCAATTTGCATGCATGGCACCTTTCAGCGACAACGGAGTCGCCCCGTCGGAAGACATGCGCAGGAGCACGCTTCGGCCTGCGGTTCAGCCGCCGCCGTCGGCCGCCAGGAGGCACGAATGTTCATGCGGTTAGTCTGGTCGCCGCCGTGTGCCTCCGAAGCGCCGGACGAGGCTGGATGTCCGGTCGCCTGACAGAGATCGAACCCCATTCCCATGATGGGCCCCGTTCTATTTCCGATTTGTTCCTTACTGCCAGCCGCCGGGCTTAGGCGGGCTCCCGGCCTAGGATCTCCGCCACCCGGCTTAGCCTGGTCCCGACCCAAGCTCAAGGATCTTGACTATCCCCGGGGATAGTCAAGGGAACTTTTTCACCCCCTCATACGTACTTGTGGGTGGAGGAGCTGAGCGTCAGTCGAGATCCATGTGCGGTCAGGCTTGGCGCGACGCTATCAGATATGGGCCTGGACTCCCGACGTTTGAGCCTGCGTTCCGTACCCATCCCGGCGGATATGTTCGACGCGGTGGGCGACATGACGGACGCGGCCCTTGAGGAACGCCTTCGGCGCCTGGCCTGGGTGGAGCGGCGGGCGCTGGTCGCGCTGCTCGTTCACTTGAGCGAGTTCGACTCACGCCGCCTCTACGCCGACCGCGGCCAGCCCTCCCTTTTCGCATACTGCCGCAACATCCTGGGCTATTCGGAGCAGGGAGCCTACAAGCGCATCCAAGCCGCGCGGGCCGCGCGGAAGCACCCCATGCTGCTGGAGCGTCTCGCGTTCGGGGAGATCCACCTCGCCGGCATCGTGGTCTTGGCTCCGCATCTGAGGCCGGATAATGTCCGCGGCCTGCTGGACGCGGCTCGAGGCAAATCGCGCCGGGAGCTGGAGAGGGTGGCGGCCGGCCTCTCGCCGCGGGCGGATGCGGCAGATAGCCTGCGTGCACTGCCCCGGCCGGCCATGCCCGCGCTGCCGCCTTCGATGGCCCCAGCGGAGTCGGCGAACTCGGGTACGGTTCCCATGCTGCCGCCTTCGATGG
>DMEZ01000053.1:34574-35373 GCA_003450735.1 Elusimicrobiota bacterium
CGGCGAACTCGGGTACGGCTCCCGCGCTGCCGCCTTCGGCGGCTCTCTCGGCGGCGAGTTACTCCAGCGAGCAGCCGGCGCAGCAACGATCCCTCCTAGCCGCTCAGCCGCCTACCCCTGGCGTGCCTTCCTCCCCTAGAGACCTGCTCGACGCCCTATCGGCCGAGCGATTCCTGTTCCGTTTCTCGGGAGGGGAGAGCCTGCGCGACAAGTATTACCGGGCTCGCGATCTTCTGCGCTTGGGATCGACCACCGGCACGATGGAGATCGTGTTCGAGCGGTCATTGGAAGCGCTGCTCGAACGTTCGGATCCTGTCCGCCGCAGCCGGCGGCGTCGGGGGAAGCCGAAGCCGGGAGGCGCGCCCGCTGTGCGCGCCATCCCCGCCGCCGTGCGCGACGCCGTCTGGGCGCGTGACGAGGGCCGCTGCACCTTCCTGAGCCCGGAGGGGGAGCGATGTCCCGCCGTCCGTTGGTTGGAGATCGACCATATCCTCCCTTTTGCGCTGGGCGGCCGCTCCGATGAGATCGGCAATCTGCGCTTGCTCTGCAGAGCGCACAATCAATTGCAGGCGCGCCGGATCTTCGGAGAGGCGGCATGTCGAAAGGGCCGCCGGCGGGGCGATGGCCATGTGTGAGCCTGGGAGGGACTGGACTATCCCCGGGGATAGTTGAAGCCATTTTGCGGGCTGAGAGCCTGCCGATGGGGGAAGTCCGTCATCGGTGATGAGTAGGATTTCAGGGCAGCCTGCTAGCGCAGCAGTCCGAGTTGGTCTAAGGTCACCAGGATCCCCGCCGCGCC
>DMEZ01000053.1:35427-38717 GCA_003450735.1 Elusimicrobiota bacterium
GCCGCGCCGGCCGCCAGGACGAGCAGGATGTCCAGCACCCTCAGCCAGTCGCAGTAGTCCGGATCGAGGAAGAACCTCAGGCGGCGGCGGTCGGACCAGCCCATATCCACGAGCTCGACGCCGCAGCGCCAGCCGAGGTGGTGCGGGTGCGACCACCTCACGATCGCCCGCCCGCTCACGCGGCCCTGCGGGAGCTCGAGGGTGAACCGGAGCGCCTGACCCGGCACGGCTTCGTCGGCCAACTGCAGGCCCATCCCCGAGAGGCTGATGTCCACGAGCGAGGGCTCGAAGACGGGCATGCGCCCGTTGAAGAGCTTGACCCCCGCGTCCTTCTCGAAGCGCGGGTCGCGGCGATGTTCGGCGAGGCTGGCGAAATTCGACATGGTCCCTCAACGATAGGCTAGGCCTTTGTGCCCTGAGGGGCTTGGGTCGTAAGGCCCAAAAAAGGCCTAGACCGAAGGTTTTAGCAGCGCTTTACCTCAGCGCTGGGAGAGCGCCCAGAGCCCGCCGGAGATCCCGGCGAGCGGGACTAGGAAGGGCAGGGCGTTGAGCGTGAAGGAGAGGAGGGCCGGGTCGGAGCGGACGAGGTCGAGCGCCATCGCGCAGACGCTCACCGCGGCCGCGCACTGCAGGCCGAAGGCCAGGAGTTCGGAGGCCTTGGACGGGGCGGCCTCGAAGAGCGCGGCGATGCGCCGCTTCGCCAACCAGCCGAGCCCCTCGAACTCGAGCCCGTAGGCGGTGAGGCCGCGCTCGGGGCGCGCCCAGCGCACGCGGCAGGAAGCGTCGAGGCAGCCGGAGCCGGAGAGGTTGAGCTTGACCCCGAGGGCGTCGCCGACCTCGAGGGGCAGGCCGGTGAGGATGCCCAGCCCGGAGGCGCTCATGTCGACGAGGCGGATGCGGCTCTCGACCGGGCGGCTGGAGGCGTCGAGGACGCGGATGTCGTAGTCGCAGGGTCTGCGTCCGTCCCGTCGCTGATCGGCTGTCGGTGCCGCCATGCGCAGAGGATAGCCCGCGATCCGGCCGCCGTTCAGTGGCCATCGTCCCCGTCCAAGCTGGGCCCAAGGGCCTATCCATTGGGCCCCATCGTCGGCAGGCCCTGCCGCGCCTACTCTTCGACGACCCGGGGGACGCGCAGGGAGAGCGAGCGCAGGACGGCCTCGAAGATGGGGAGGTGGCTGGAGTAGTCTCTCCTGGGGCTCTCCAGGGTGAGCAGGAAGAAGCCTTCGGGGTCGGGGACGAGGATCGCGTCGGTGGTGCGGACCTCGACTTTTTGGCCCAGCAGATGCTCGGAGTCGTAGACGTAGGTGGTGTAGCGCGCGCGCTCGGCCGGGCGGCTCGAGACCTCGACGGCGTAGAGCAGGTGGGTGTCCTCCACCGAGCCCGACTCCTTGAGCTTGCGCCGGACTTCCTCGACCGGCTTCCACTCGGGCGCGCCCTTGCGCATGAAGAGCACGGTGATGCGGGCGTTCTCGTCGGGCGAGCGGTAGCGGACGGCGTCGGTCTTCTCCTCGGGGCCCTTCCAGCCGCGCTTGATGTCGAAGGAGAACATCTTGCTGTCCAGATACGGGGTCGTGGGGGGGCGGTGGAGGAAGCGCAAAAACGGGCTGGCCTTGACGAACTTCGGGGGATTGGCGCAGGCGCAGAACAGGAGCGCGACGAGAGAAAGGGCCCTCACGAGCCTATTATATTTACATCCAGGCGCAAAATCGAATAGGATAGCCTCGTGGGCACCCCCTACGAGAAGGCCATCCAGGACGCGGTCCTCGCCCAATGCGCCGAGGCCAAGTCCATGGAGCCGGCCGCGGAGATCATCTTGAGCTCCATCCTCGCCGGCGCGAAGGACCCCGCGGTGAAGGCCTCCGCCGCCGAGTTCGTCCGCCAGACGGTGACCGGAGCGGTGAAGGGCCTTCTGCTCGCCGAGGTGGACCTCAGCGCCGCGGCCCTCCGGCTGCTCAACACCGCGGCCGACGCGGCCGGCAAGTCGGAGATCGACCCCGGGGAGGCCATGACCTGGGCCATCGAGGGCATCGCCCGGTCCGCCAAGCTCATCCCGGCGCCCGTCCTGCAGGCCATGAAGGAGGAGCTCGAGGCCGCCTTCATGGGCGTGGGAAGCGTCTTCGACGACCTCTGCCGGCGCGAGCTGGAAGCGCCCGAGTGAAGGCCGCCCTCGCCCAGATCGACACCACGGCCGGCGACATCGCCGGCAACCTGCTGCGCATCCGCCTGGCCTACGCCAAGGCCTGCGAGCGCGGGGCGGACCTCGTCGTCTTCCCCGAGCTCGCCGTGCCGGGCTATCCCTCCGGCGACCTGCTCTGCCAGGGCGACTTCATCCGCGCCAACCTGAAGGCCCTCGATTCGCTGGCGCGCTCGAGCGGGAAGGCCGCCCTGCTCGTGGGCTACGCCGAGCCCAACCGCAGCGGCCGGGGCAAACCCCTCTTCAACGCCGCCGCCCTCCTGCGCCAAGGGCGGATCGCCGCGAAGCGCTTCAAGACCCTCATCCCCACCTACGACGTCTTCGACGAAGGCCGCTACTTCGAGGCCGCCCCCGGCAACGAGCCCGTCCTGCTGGGGGGGCGGCGGATCGGCGTGAGCGTCTGCGAGGACGCCTGGAACGACCCGGACTTCTGGGCGCGCCCGCTCTACGGCAAGGACCCCGTCTCGGCGCTCGCCAAGGCCGGCGCCGAGATCCTCGTCAACCTCTCGGCCTCGCCTTTCAGCCGCGGCAAGCCGGCCCTGCGGCTGAGGATGCTCAAGAGCCACGCCCGAAAGACCCGCAAGCCCTTCCTGTTCTGCAACCTCGTGGGCGGCAACGACGAGCTGGTCTTCGACGGCGGCAGCCTCGCGCTCGACGCTCAGGGACGTTTGCGGGCCTGCGGCCGGGCTTTCGCAGACGACCTCGTCCTCGTCGACCTCGACGCCTCCGGCCCGGCCGTGCCCTGCTGTGCGCCCTCGGGCATCGAGGAGGTGTACCGCGCCCTCCTGCTCGGCCTCAAGGACTACGCGCGCAAGTGCCGCTTCCGGGAGGCCGTGGTGGGCTTGAGCGGAGGCATCGACTCTGCGCTGGTCTGCACGCTCGCCGCCGACGCCCTGGGGGCGGAGAACGTGACCGGCGTGCTCATGCCCTCGCGCTACTCCTCCAAGGGGAGCGTGAGGGACGCCCTAGCCCTGGCGAAGAACCTGGGGGTCGCGGCCTTCACCGTCCCCATCGAGCCGATGCACGCCGCGAGCCTGGCTTCCCTGAGGAAGGCGGGGCTCTCCACGGAGGGCCTCGTCGAGCAGAACCTCCAGGC